>JAFEEF010000100.1 GCA_018241265.1 Pseudomonadota bacterium
GCCGCCTTTGCACGGCGCACACCGCAAACAGTCTGGTCCGACAGTTCGCTGGCCGACAGCGTCGGCAGACCCACGGGAACACCCTATCTCAAGTTTGATGATGGGGCTGGCGTCGCTCGGCCAGTTCAGGCCGCTCGCTGAGGGCACCTTCGGGGTGGCCTACCCGCGCCATGGGGTGATGCGCGGTAACCATCGCCGCACGTTCGCCCGGTAGCGCTGGTACTCGTCGTCGAACTGCTCGCCCAGCGCCGGCTCTTCGTACGCGACAACGAACAAGACGAATCCGGCCCACACGATCGCGCCGTACTCCAGCACCGTGACGCTGCCGAACAGGAGGCCCTGGCCGGCGATCAACGCCGTGACCGCGACGTAGATCGGATTGCGGACGAAGCGATAGAACCCGGTGACGACGCGGCGCTTGGGAGGCATCACGGGCGCCGGCGTGCCCAGGCCCTCCAGCGCGAAGCGAGCGAACGAATCGAGCAAGATGGGCAACTCGGCGACGATCAGGGCCGCGCCGAGCACGCGCGCGGTCGGGAACAGTGAAGGTGCGAAGTGCCAGTGCGTGAGGATCCAAGGGAAGTACATGGCCAGCGTGCCCAGTGCGATGACCAGGAAGATCGCGGAACCGATGATCGCGGCGGCGCGCTGCACGACACGAGCTTACTCAACGCCGCCGTGCCGGCGCTGCCGCACTGTTTCAATGAGACCGATCAGCCAGCACATCGGGCAGCCGCGCAGCAGCACCAGCGCCAGCAGCCCGACCTCGAGCGACAGCGCGCCGTGCGCATGCTGCAGGCCGACGGCCATGGCCAGCAGGCCGAACGCCGCCGCGCCCCGCAGCTGGTGGCCGCTCAGCGTGCGCGTTGCAAAGAGGCTGTCGAGCCTCTTGCCCAGCAGGTGCTTCATCATCGCGCCGTCGCCTCGCGAGGGCCGAGGAATTCGCGCACCAGCGCCCGCGCCCGCAGCAGCCGGCTCTTGGTCGCCTCGCGGGTGATGCCCAGGCGCTCGGTGACCTCGGAGATCGTCAGCTGCTCCATGTCGCGCAGCAGGATCACGTCGCGGTACATCGCCGGCAGCGACTCGAGCGCTCGCACCAAGTCAAGTCGCAACTCGTCTGTCGGCAGGCGGGCGAAGAATGCGGTCTCGTGGCGCTCGGTGAGCTCCTCGGTGCCGCGCATCAGCGCCAGCAATGGCAGCATGCACAGGCGCGTGACCATGCGAAAGACCCACGCGGCGAGCGCCAGCGGATCATGCACGCTGCCGATGCGCTGGTACACCACCAGTAGCGCTTCCCGCACCACGTCCTCGGTCGCCGCGCTGCGATGGCACTGGCGCCGCGCGTAGCGCCGGATATCGGGCTGCAGCTCCCGCAGCAGGCGGTCCAGCGCGACCGGATCGCCCGCCTGGGCCGCCGCGAAGACCGCCTGGTCGGGCCGGATCACTTCGGGTCCTCGATCGGCCGTCGGCCAACCAACGCGCAGGCGGGGCAAAAGCCGAACACCGCCGTCAACGCCGCAATCACCCCACTGCCCCGCCAGCATCAGCCCCAGCGGCGTGAACCCGATCTGCGTGATCGAGCAGACCACGATCAGCGCGCCGCCCAGAAGGCGGGCCGCCCGCTCCTTGGCACCCATGTTCTTACGGCACAGCATCTCTTCACCCTCGATCTGCCCCGTCGGTTCGGGCATCGAAGGCAAGGAGCGTCGAGGCGCCGAAAAGGATTCAGCGTCACGCAAAAAATTGCTGCTCACAAAATCGAACTCCGCTCTTAGCGGTTCGCGCTTCGCTCTGACCGGCGGCTTCGGAGCGTTGAATTTAAGGCCGTGGATGTCGCTGAAGGTCGGCAGTACGCGTAGGCCGATGCAGGGGCCAAGGGCTTCCGTCGATCGCAACCGTGGACGTTAGGTGTCACACACTCATCGGTCGTCCCGGCGCCGCAGTCGAATAACGGAAACCAGCCTAACGAGGCTCCGCCTCAGACCGACGAGTGATAGATTCGCATCCTCGACAGCGCGATGTACGTCGTGACGGAATTCGACCGACGCAGCTACGACCCACTACCGGTCCTCGAAAGAGGAGCGTCTTGCGACTCCCTTCAGTGGGACGCCGGCCTTCAAGCCAACAACCATCAGTCGTCGAACGCCTTCGGTCCGCACATCGCTGAACTGAGCCCCCTCCCCGGCACATAGGGGTAGGGGGTTTTTTGTCACCGCCGAATAGAACTTGACTCATTTGGTTCGAGTTTCATCCAGTCAAGGAATCTAGTCTGTTAGTTCGCTGGAGCGACGGCGTCGGTGGACTCAGGGAAACACCTATCATCAAGTTTGATGATCCGATGATCCAGCTGGCGCGGTTCGGCCAGTTGCGGTCGGTCGCGATGGCCCGCCTTGTGCAGGGCAGAGCGAGCCGGACATCAGCTCCGCCACCGAGGCAGAAGTGAAGCCAATAGCGAGAAGCAAGCTGCGTTCGAAGTGATGGAAAGTCCCCCCTGTAAGACCTTACAGGTTCGCTGCAAAAGGGTTTCGCATCCTCTCATTTCGGCTCATAGTTGGATGGCGTCGCCACGTTGCGGCGCGTTCGACAAAAAGGATGCAGTCCGTGTACAAAGCCCTCTTGGCGGCGGCCCTCACCGTCGCCTCTTTCTGCGCCTCGGCGGAGTCTTTTGACGCCAGCACCGACCCCACCACGCAGGAGGTTCTCGCCCACCCGTTCCATAAGATATGGGACGGCGTACGCCCCGGCGAGCACTACTACAACTACGCGCTTCATCGCAACTTCCCCGGCCTGATCGAATACGGCTGGGCGCAGAAGACCCCGGAGCAGGCGGCGGCCTTCGTGGACAGTCTGTCCGAGCACGAGCTTACGGAGCTTGGCGCGCTCTACGTGGTAGCAGCCTACGAGACCGGCCACACGCCGCGGCTCGCGCGGCTTATGGCTGATCGGCTCGACGCGCACCGGCTGTCCAAGCTGGCCCGAGGCTTCGGCGCGGACTTCTTCACGGCCGATATAAAGGATGCGCAGAAGCTGTATGCCTTCCAAGCCGAGGCAGGCGGCATCGTCATGGCGACGCCATGGGGCATGCTCGGACAGTTTCTGTACAACACTCCACAGGAAATCTATCAGACGTTCCGCGCCGCGCCGTATTCGATGAATCCTACCGGCGCACTGTTCGAGTCAGCCAGCCCCATTGGTCTCGGCATATGGGTTGGATGGACGGCGGGAACCGACGCGGGCACGGTTCTCGCAGGCTTGATCCAGCAGAACGACCCCGACCTGTGGGACGCGATCGGGGGCACCGTGGCGCAGATGGTCGACAACTTCGTGAACGTCTACAACCTCGATGGCATCGTGAAGGCCGGGCAAGTCCAGCAACAGATGAACGGGCCGTTCGAGCTGAACCAGACGCAGATGGGCGACATGAGCAACTTCGGTGGGGACTATACTGCCGCGCAGCCGCAGCAGACTTTCGTCGGCTCTAGCTGTGCCCACACCCCCCGCTCGGCATGCGGGCCGTATCAGCAACACTGACACCGGTTTCCGTCTCATGCGAAAATTTCTACTGAATGCGCTGCCCTACGCGGTCATGGTGGCATCGTTGCTATCGCTCCCCCGATCGCCTATCCGTGGCGCCGCCCACACCGCTAGCTGGATGCTCGCGGCCGTGCTTCTCGGCGTCTGGATGGTTCGCATGCATCGCCGCAAGATGCTGCTAGGGGTTCCTGTCACGGCTTACCCTAAGGCGATTCAGCGGGGCGGCCACATCACGACGCCCGTTGAAGTGGTCGCAGCCTTCTTGGCGATCGCCTGCGACATCGCGTCGTGAGCCTCGACCTCTAGAGGGAAACCCGATGCCGCAACGCGCCATGGTCCTTACTGGCTTTGTTCTCGCTGGTGCTGCGATTTCTGTATCAGCACAAGCCGACACCATTCCAATGCAATGCACGTTGGATCGAATGATCTGCTGACAGAGGGATTCTCGACATTCACGTTCCTGCCAGACAATTCGGTAGAGCCGGTGACAAACGATCAAGGTGGATCAAGGTGAACAGTCAGCTCGGTCCACAGCGTCACAAGCCCCATTGTCCTAAGGCAATGCTGAATAAGGCCTCGGATCTCGCCGTCCAGTAGTCAGCACGCGCTGCTTGACGAGATTTCGGTCCATTCGGCCGCTGGGAGCCCCGATTCGGTGCGGGCTCTTTGGCTTTGCGACCCTTCGAGACCCGTTTCGGGCCTCGCGGCGGGTCGTGCGACGCCGAACACGTGCTCGACGCGCGATCGCCCTTTGGACTTGAGGCGGTTGACGAGGCGATCCAAGCCCTCCGTCGCGCTGCCCTTGCGCATGCGCTGGTTGGTGAGGTCGGCAGCCCGCGGCGCCTTGACGCGGATCAGCGCCTGCTGCGAGGCATACGCGCAGTCGCCATAGACCTCCTGCTCCTGGCCGTGCAGCAGATCGGGCAGCGGGTGCTTGTCGTGCACGTTGGCCGAAGTGACGACGGCGCTGTGCGCCAGCCCCGTGGTGCTGTCCACGCCGAGGTGCAGCTTCATCCCGAAGTGCCATTGCTGTCCCTTGCGGGTCTGATGCATCTCGGGGTCGCGCTTCTTCTCCTCGTTCTTCGTCGAACTCGGCGCGCCGATGATGGTGGCGTCCACGATCGTGCCGGTGCCCACCTTCAGCCCATGCGACTGCAGCACCTCGCCGACCTTGGCGAACAGCGCCTCGCCGAGGTGGTGCTTCTCTAGGCGGCGGCGGAACTTCAGCAGCGTCGTCGCGTCGGGCACGCGCTCGCGGCCCAGGTCGATGCCCACGAAGCGGCGCAGTGCGGTGCTGTCCAGCAATGCGCTTCGCACGCCGCGTCCGCCAGATTGAACCAGTGCTGCACGAAGTACATCCGCAGCATGCGCTCGAGGCCCACCGGCGGGCGGCCATTGCCGGCCTTGGGGTAGTGCGCTCGATCACCTCGCACAGCGCCGCCCACGGCACGATCCGCTCCATGGTCGCGAGGAATACATCGCGCCTGGTCGGCCGGCGGTATTGCTCGTATGACGCGTCACGCAGGGCTGCAGGGCTACTGCACTGGCCTGATGCTGCCGTTGTCGCGCAAGAGCGTCGAGCCGATGGCAGCCCGCGTGGACCCGCTGCATGCGAGCGCGAGGCATCAGGCGTTGCATCATTTCGTCGCGAAGGCAGAGTGGACTTGCCCCACGAACGGGCCGACGACGCTGCGCGCCGGAAGAAGGCCGGCGTACCGACAGAGGTGAAGTTCGCGACCAAGCCACAGATCGCGCTGCAGCAACTCGAGGCGTTGCTGGCCGACGGCGCTCCCCGACATTGTGTTCTGGCTGACGCCGGCTATGGGGTCGACACCGCTTTCCGGCTGCGGCTGAGCGAGTTGGGCTTGCCCTACATGGTCGGCATCACCTCGGCGGTGGTCGTCTGGCCACCAGGCGTCGAGCCGCTGCCCCCCAAGCCATATAACGGCTTCGGGCGGCCGCCCGTCATGCCGCGGCGCACGGCGCGGCGGCAGCCCTTGAACGTCAAGGCGCTGGCCAAGGCGCTGCCGGCCGGTGCGTTCCAGACGATCAGCTGGCGCGAGGGCACCAACGAGACTCTCAGCAGTCGCTTCGCCGCCTTGCGCGTACGCCGTGCGGGAGGCAATTCGGGGCGGGCTCGGCTGCAGCCACAGGAGTGGTTGCTCATCGAGTGGCCGCCAGGGCAGGACGAGCCAACGAAGTATTGGCTGTCCACACTGCCCGAGAGCACGGCGATCAACGACTTGGTCAACGCGGCGCACCTGCGCTGGCGCATCGAGCGCGCCTACCAGGATCTCAAGCAGGAGCTCGGACTGGGCCACTACGAAGGAAGAGGCTGGCGCGGCCTGCATCACCACGCGTCGCTATGCACGGCAGCGTACGGATTCCTGATGGCCCAAAGACTCACCGTCGGCATTCAGCCCGGCGGCAAAAAAACTTCCGAACCGTCATGTCGGCATCGGCCGGCGCGGCGCCACTGGCATCATTCGGAGTTCGACTCCAACGAAAGGCAACATCATGAAAACCACCGACTCCGGCCTGCAATACGAAGACACCGTCCCGGGCACCGGCGCGACCGCCGCGGCCGGCCAGCAGGTCACCGTGCACTACACCGGCTGGCTCTACAACGACGGCCAGAAGGGTTCGAAGTTCGATTCGAGCAAGGACCGCAACGATCCGTTCGTGTTCGGCCTCGGCCGCGGCATGGTCATCAAGGGCTGGGACGAAGGCGTGCAAGGCATGCAGGTCGGCGGCACCCGCGTGCTGGTGATCCCGCCCGAGCTCGGCTATGGCGCGCGCGGCGCGGGCGGCGTGATCCCGCCGAACGCGACCTTGATGTTCGAGGTCGAGCTGCTGAAGTGCTGAGGTCCGAGCCTCGGACATGCCGCTTCCGATCCAGTACGACATCGTCCACACGACGACCTACCGCTACCGGCGCGAGGTCTCGTTCGGCGAGCACCGCGTGATGTTCCGGCCGCGCGACAGCCACGACCTGCGCGTGCTCGCCACCGATCTGCTGGTGAGCCCGCAAGCCGAGGTGCGGATGATCCAGGATCCACATTCGAACTCGATCGCGCTGGTGCAGCCGCTGGTGCCCGCCGAGGCGCTGCAGATCGTCTGCAGCTTCACGATCGAGCATGCGCACGCCGACAACCTCGAGCTGCGGGTGGATCCTGCGGCCGAGCTCTATCCGTTCGCCTACGGCATCGAGGATCGCTTCGATCTCGAGCACTACCTGCGGCCATGCCACGACGACCCGCAAGGCCGTCTCACCGCATGGGCGCGCCAGTTCGTGCGCACCGACGGGCCGACCGGCACGCGCGACCTGCTGGTCGCGATGAACCAGACGATCGCCTCGACCTTGCAGTACGTCGTGCGCGACGAGGAAGGCACGCAGACGCCGCTCGAGACGCTCGAGCTCGGCAGCGGCTCATGCCGCGACTACGCGCTGTTGATGATGGAAGCGGCGCGGCGCCTCGGCATCGCGACGCGCTTCGTGTCGGGCTATCTCTACGACCCGGCGCTCGACGGCGGCAGCGCCGACGGCACGCAGGGCGCCGGCTACACGCATGCGTGGCTGCAGGCCTATCTGCCGGGCGCCGGCTGGGTGCCGTTCGATCCGACCAACAACCTGCTCGGCGGCAACACGCTGATCCGGGTCGGCGTGGCGCGCCATCCGGCGCAGGCCGCGCCGGTGGCGGGCGTCTGGTACGGCGAGGCCGACGACTACCTCGGGATGAGCGTCGACGTCACCGTGCGGCGGCGCTGAAGTTCAGCGGCTCCAGCCCGCGGCGCGCGGCTTGCCCGACGGCTTGGCGTGCGGCTTGAAGCCGGCCTTGGCGTGCGGCTTGAAGCCGGCCTTGGCGTGCGGCCGTGCCGGCGCATGGCCGCTCGGCCGCGTATCGCCGCCGCGGCGCGGCGCTTCGAACGCGCCGGCCTCGCGACGCGGCGAGAACGGATCGCCGCCGCGCGGCGCATGGGCATGGGCATGCGGCGGGGCCGGACGGCGGCCGTGCGTCGGCGGACGGCCGTAACCACGCGCATCGGGACGCGCCGCATGCAGCTTCGGTGCCGGCGCTTGCGGCTCGAGGCCTGCCACCGTCGCCACCGGGATCGCCTGCGTCGTGAACTGCTGGATGCGCCGGATCATGCCGGTGTCCATCCGCTCGGCCAAGGTCACCGCGAGACCGTTGCGGCCGGCCCGGCCGGTGCGGCCGATGCGGTGCACATAGTCCTCGGCCTTCATCGGCAGGCCGTAGTTGATGACGTGGCTGATCGTCGGCACGTCGATGCCGCGCGCCGCGACGTCGGTCGCGACGAGGATCTTCAGCTGCCGGTTGCGCAGGCCCTGCAGCACGCGGTTGCGCCGCCCTTGCGGATGGCCGCCGTGCAGCGACGCGACATGGTGGCCCATGTCGGCGAGGCGGTCGGCGAGCCAGTCGGCATCGCGCTGCGTGCTCGTGAAGACGAGCGCCTGCTCCATCTCGCGCTGGGTCAGGATGTGGTCCAGCAGCGCGTTCTTGTGGTTGGGGTTGTCGGCCCAATGCAGCCGCTGCTCGATGTTGACGTGGGTGTCGGTGTGCGACGCGACGTCCACGCGCTGCGGGTCGCGCAGCAGGTTCTGCGCGAGGCGGCCGACGTGGCCGGCGAAGGTCGCGCTGTACATCACGGTCTGGCGCGCCGCCGGCAGGTGGTCGGCGACGGTGCGGATGTCGTCGATGAAGCCCATGTCGAGCATGCGATCGGCCTCGTCGAGGACGAGCATCTCGACGTTCTCGAGCACCGCCTTGCCGGTCTGCAGGTGGTCGAGCAGGCGGCCCGGCGTTGCGATCAGGATGTCGAGCGGGCCGCGTAGCGCGGCGAGCTGCGCGCCGTACGGCACGCCGCCGACGACGGTCGCGACGCGCAAGCCTTGCACATGGCGGCCGTAGGTCGCGGCCGACTTCGCGACCTGGATCGCGAGCTCGCGGGTCGGTGCCAGCACGAGGATGCGCGGGCCGTAGACCACGCCCTTCTCGCGCCGCTTGGTGTTGTCGCCGCGCGCGGCGAGCACGCGCGCCAATGCCGGCAGGATGAACGACGCGGTCTTGCCGCTGCCGGTGCTGGCCGACACCATCAGGTCGGTGCCGGCGAGCGCCGGCGGGATCGCACGCGACTGGACGTCGGTGGCGTTGTCGTAGCCGGCGTCGGCGACCGCGCGCAGCAGCGCCGGGGGCAGGCCCAGGGATTCGAAACTCATGACGGATAGCTCTCTTGCACGCCGCGGCCACGCGGGCAACGGCGCGCCTCGCACGACATCGTCGGTGCGAGACGCAGGGTCAGTCGCTGGAAAGAAGGTCCGAACCGGCAACACGGTCGGCTGCCGGACCTCGGGAACAGTCAAAGCGACGGCATCGCCGCCGACCGTTCAGGGATGCCGCATGGCGGCTTGCCGAGCTGCCCGGCGCGCAAGGCTGCGGCCGGCGTGGTCAGAGGGGATGAGCGAAAACGCGGCATCGGGATGCCGCGAAGGCCGCGACTCTAACACACTCGGGTAAATACGGGGCCCGCTTGTGGCTTCGAGGCTCGCGGCTTCCTCGCGGCTTCCAAATGCGCAAGCCCATCACGAGCAACCCTGCCGCCAGCAGCCACGCCGTCGATCCTTCCGGCACCGGCGTCGCCAGCACGACCGCCGATCCGCCGTCGGCGAAGTAGGCGGTGAAGGCGATCTGACCGCTGTCGTTCAACCCTTCTCGCGCCAGCGCGATGCTCGTCACGGTGCGGCTGTAGAGGATGTTGGCCGGATGCGCGTCGCCATGCAGGATGCGCCGGGTATGGATCGCCTCGAGGATGTGCGTCAGCGCGATCGCCAGGCGCATGCGAATCAGAGCGCGAGCAGGTGTTGCCGGTAGTAAGCGAGCTCGTCGATCGATTCGTGGATGTCGGCCAGCGCGGTGTGCGCCTGCGCCTTCTTGAAGCCGGCCAGGATGCCGGGCTTCCAGCGCTTGGCGAGTTCCTTCAGCGTGCTGACATCGAGGTTGCGGTAGTGGAAGTACGCCTCGAGCGCCGGCATGTAGCGCGCCAGGAAGCGCCGGTCCTGGCAGATGCTGTTGCCGCACATCGGCGACGTGCTCTTCGGCACATGGCGCTTCAGGAACGCGATCACCTCCGCTTCGGCCGCCGCCTCGCCGACGGTCGAAGCCTTGACGCGATCGATCAGGCCGCTGCGGCCATGCGTGCCCTTGTTCCAGGCGTCCATCGCATCGAGCGCCGCATCGCTCTGCCAGACCGCATGCACCGGCCCTTCGACACGCCGCGTGAGCTGCGCATCGGTGACGACGACGGCGATCTCGATGATGCGGTCACTGTCGGGCAGCAGCCCGGTCATCTCGAGGTCGATCCAGACGAGGTTCTGGTCGCTGCTCGGCAGCTCGGGCACCGCGGGGCTCTCGGACATGTCACGACTCCTTCGGCGGGATTGTGGCGCAGGCCTACACTTCCGCCGATGCAAGCCTCGCTCCTCACCGTCGTGTTCGCCGCCGCGCTGATCGGCTCGCTGGCCGTCAAGCTCTGGCTCGCGACGCGCCAGATGCGCCACGTGGCCGCGCACCGCGACCGCGTGCCGGAGGCATTCGCCGGCACGATCCCGCTGGCCGCGCACCAGCGCGCTGCCGACTACACGCTCGCGAAGGCGCGCCTGGGCGTGCTCGGCATGGCGTTCGGCGCCGTCGTGCTGGTCGGCTGGACCCTGCTCGGCGGGCTCGATGCGCTGAATGCCGCACTGCGCGATGCCGTCGTGCCGCGCTGGGGCGGCATGGCCTATCAGCTTGCACTGATCGCCGCGTTCGCCGTGATCAACGGCGTGCTCGACCTGCCGCTCGAGCTGTACCGCACCTTCGGGCTCGAGCAGCGCTTCGGCTTCAATCGCATGACCTGGAAGCTCTACATCGTCGACGCGATCAAGGGCCTCGTGATCGGCGCGATCATCGGGCTGCCGATCGTCGCGCTGATCCTCTGGCTGATGGGCGCGGCCGGAAGCTGGTGGTGGCTGTGGGCCTTTGGCGCATGGATGGCGTTCAGCCTGCTGATCCAGGTGCTGGTGCCGACCGTCATCGCGCCGCTCTACAACAAGTTCGAGCTGCTGAAGGACGAAGCGCTGCGCGAGCGCGTGCAGCGCTTGATGGACCGCTGCGGCTTCAAGGCCAAGGGGCTGTTCGTGATGGACGGCAGCCGCCGCTCCGGCCATGCCAACGCCTACTTCACCGGCTTCGGCTCGTCGAAGCGGGTGGTCTTCTTCGACACCTTGCTCAAGCAGCTGTCGCCGGGCGAAATCGAAGCGGTCCTGGCGCACGAGCTCGGCCACTTCAAGTGCAAGCACGTGCCCAAGCGCGTGTTGTGGATGGCGGCGTTCAGCTTCGTCGGCTTCGCAGTGCTGGGCTGGCTCGCGTCGCGCTCGTGGTTCTACATGGGACTCGGCGTGCAGCCGTCGCTCGCCGCACCGAACGACGCGGTAGCGCTGCTGCTCTTCATGCTGGCCGCGCCGGTGCTCGGCGTGTTCGTCTCGCCGCTCTTTGCGCAGCTGTCGCGCCGTCACGAATTCGAAGCCGACGCCTATGCGTGCCGGCAGGCCGACCGCCGCGAACTGGCGGCGGCGCTGCTCAAGCTGCACGAGGACAATGCCGCGACCTTGACGCCCGATCCGGTCTACGTCCGCTTCTACTACTCGCACCCGCCGGCTTCCGAGCGCCTTGCCGCGCTGAACCGCCTGACCGCCGTGCCCCAACCCGCTTGACGACTTGCCATGACCGATCTGTCGCATCAACGATGCCTCGCCCAGGACGGCGGCAAGCCGATGGACGATGGCGAGATCCATCGCCACCTCGCCCAGGTGAGCGGCTGGCAGGCGCGCGGCGGCGCGATCGAGAAGACCTTCGCGTTCCGGAACTACCACGAGACGATCGCGTTCGTGAATGCGCTCGCATGGATCTGCCACGCCGAAGACCACCATCCCGAGCTGAAGGTCACGTTCGACCGCTGCGTCGTGCGCTTCGATACCCACGAGGTCGGCGGCATCTCGATCAACGACTTCATCTGCGCGGCCAAGGCCGACGCGCTCGTCGCCTTCGTCGGCTGAGGCTGACCGCTCGCGCTTGGCACGCGAAAACGCGCTCGATGTCGGCCTGGTCGTCGCCGGCCACGGCCGCCACTACCTCGTCGAGACGCCCGAAGGCCGGCGCCTGATCGCGCATCCGCGCGGCAAGGGGCGGGGCAAGAGCGGCGATATCGTCGTCGGCGACCGCGTGCGCTGGCAGGCCTCGGGGGACGAAGGCGTGATCGAGCACGTCGAGCCGCGCCGCAACCTGCTGTTCCGGCAGGACGAATGGAAGACGAAGTCGTTCGCCGCCAACCTCGATCAATTGCTCGTCCTGGTCGCGGCGGAGCCGGTGTTCAGCGAATCGCAACTGGCGCGCGCGCTGATCGCTGCCGAAGCGGCCGAGATCCCGGCGCGCATCATCCTCAACAAGGCCGATCTGCCGGCGATCAGCGCGGCCCGCGCACGCCTCGGCCCTTATGCGGCCATGGGCACGCAGATCGTCGAACTGGCGTTGAAGCGCCGCCCGGAGGAGGCGCGCGCCGCGCTGCAGCCGCTGCTCGTCGGCCGCACCACGCTCGCGATCGGCCCGAGCGGCGTCGGCAAGAGCACCTTGATCAACCTGCTGGCCCCGGATGCGCGCGCGCAGGTGGGCGAGATCTCGCAGGCGCTCAATTCCGGCCGCCATACGACGACTGCAAGCGAGTGGTACTGGCTGGACGACGCACGCAGCAGCGCGCTGATCGATACGCCGGGCTTCCAGGAGTTCGGGCTGCGCCAGATCGACGTGCAGCAGCTCGCGGCGCTGATGCCGGACCTGCGCGACGCCGCGACGCAGTGCCGCTTCTACAACTGCACGCACCTGCACGAACCGGGCTGCGGCGTGCGGGCGGCGCTCGAGCGCGGCGAGATCAGCGAGACGCGCTACCGCATCTATGCGGAGATCCGCGCGGAACTGGCACGCATCTGAGGCGCGTCAGCCGATGAGGTTGGCGAGCGACAACAGCGCCAGCAGCAGCATCCACAAGACTACCGAGCGCCACACCAGGCCGACGACGCTGCGCAGGTGGCCGAACTCGGGCGGTACGCCCGGCGTCGAGCCGTCGGCCGCGATCGCTTCGGGCGGCGCGCCGGCGCCGAACGGCGTGGTGCGCGCCTGCGGCCCGCCGGGCGCCGATGCGCCGCCGAGCCGGATGCCGACCGCGCCGGCGGCCGCGGCGAGGATGATGCCCTCGTTCGCATAGCGCCAGAGGCCCGCGTCGCGCCGCCAGCAGTTCACCGCTTCCTCGAAGTTGCCGACGACCGCGAAGCCGAATGCCGTCAACCGTGCCGGCACGTGGTCGAGCAGGTTGAACAGGTGCTGCGACAGGGTCATCAGCCGCTCGTTCACCGGTGCGTCGATCGTGCGACTCTTGAATGCCCAGTAGCGGCTCGCGAACTCGGCCATCCGGTAGAGCACCGCGCCGGCCGGCCCGCAACCGAAGGTCGACAGCAGCACGAACCAGAAGAACACGCCGAACACATGTCGGTGCGCGGCCAGCAGCGAATGCTCGATCAGGTGGCGCAGCAGCTCGGTACGCGGCAACTCGGCCGTGTCGAGGTTGCGCCATTCGATGAAGACGCGGCGCGCCTCGTTCTCGTCGCCGCGCTCGAGCGCATCGCGGATGTCGGTGAAGTAGTGGCTGAACTGGCGAAAGCCGAGCGTGAGGTAGAGCACCGCAACGTCCCAGACGAGCGCGAGCAGCAGGCTGTAGCGCGAGATCGCGTAGTGGATCGCGCCGACGACGACCGCCGGCAGGCAGACCGTGATGATCCAGACGACCCAGGCGTGGCGCTCGCGCCCGGCGTCGAAGTTGCTGCCCGTCCAGCGCATCCAGCCGACGAGCGCGTCGTGCACGACGTTGCCGCGCGGCAGTGGCTTCAGTTGCTCGATCAGCAGCGCGAACAGTACAGCGAAGAAACTCATCGCATTCGATGATAGCGACGGGTCTCTGCGTCCCGGCCCGTCGCGTACGTCGGCGAGCGCCGATTGGCGTGCGTACAACGCCGCGCCGTGCAAACTCCCTCTCTCGAGGAACGCCGGGCCGCTCTCAGGCACTCAGGAAGCCGTAGAGATTGCGCAGCATCGCGGCGGTCGCACCCCAGATGAAGTAATCGCGCGGCGCGCCGCCGTCGCTCTGTCCCTGCCAGGGCATCGTATAGAACTCGCGGCGCACGCCGTCGAGTTCGACGGCGCGATGCTGGTGATTCGCCGGATCCATGAGGAAGGCGAGCGGCACCTCGAACACTTCGGCGACTTCGAACGGATCCGGCTTCAGCGCATAGCCCGGGCGCACCAGGGCGACGACCGGCGTGACGACGAAGCCGGTGCCGGTCGTGTAGGTCGGCATGCTGCCGAGGACGTCGACATAGCTCGGTTCCAGACCGATCTCTTCCTGTGCTTCGCGCATCGCAGTGGACACGGCATCGGCATCCTCGGGCTCGGCACGGCCGCCCGGAAAGCTGACCTGGCCGGGATGGTCGTTCAGGTGATCGGTGCGCAGCGTGAGCAGCACGCCGAGCTCGTCGCGCGCGACGAGCGGTATCAGGACCGACGCGGCCGCCGGCGCGCGGTCGTTGAAGCGACGCTCGATCTGGATTTCCGGCGACCAGACCGGGGGCCGGTTGAAGCGCGTGCGCAGCGCTTCGATGCTCCGCGACGCCGCCGGCACGGCGGGCAAGTGCTTGTCGACTGCGTGGATCGGAAGCTGTTGCGGATCGAATTTCAGCGCCATCGGGGCATTGGAACGCAAAAGCCGCCTCGAGGGCGGCTGGTGGGGATTGGAGACGTGAGATGGCGTCAGCCGGGCTTTTGCCTGACGACGAAAGCTCGGTCCGCGCTGCGCGCGGCTTCGGCTGCGCCGAAGGCTGACTGGCGTCAACCGAGCTTTTGCCTGACGACGAAAGCTCGGTCCGCGCTGCGCGCGGCTTCGGCTGCGCCGAAGGCTGACTGGCGTCAGCCGAGCTTTTCTTTGATGCGGGCCGACTTGCCGGAGCGCTGGCGCAGGTAGTACAGCTTCGCACGGCGCACATCGCCGCGGCGCTTGACTTCGATCGACGCGATCAGCGGGCTGTAGACCTGGAAGGTACGCTCGACGCCTTCGCCGCTCGAGATCTTGCGGACGATGAAGCTCGAGTTCAGGCCGCGGTTGCGCTTGCCGATCACGACGCCTTCGAACGCCTGGACGCGCTTGCGCGTGCCTTCGACGACGTTGACGTTGACGATCACGGTGTCGCCCGGCGCGAACTCGGGGACAGTCTTGTTGAGGCGAGCGATTTCCTCGCGCTCTAGGGTCTGGATGAGATCCAAGGTGGGCTCCGAAGCGATCTTGCGCGCGATGGGTTCGATGGATACGGGCAACGCGTTTCAGCGCACGACCCGACGTATGACGCGGCAGAGGATCGAAAAGCCGATGATTATAGCCCGAGCGACGCCAGGTACGACTCGTCGGCCGGTCGGAGCTCGCCGGAGGCGCGCGCCGCGGCCAGCAGATCGGGCCGCCGGCGCGCGGTGAGCTCGAGCGCCCGTTCGCGGCGCCAGCGCGCGATGTCCGCATGGTGGCCCGACATGAGCACCGGCGGCACCGGCAGCTCGGCCGCGGCATCGCGCCAGACTTCGGGGCGGCTGTAGTGGGGCCAGTCGAGCAGGTGCCCCTCCGAAAAGCTGTCCTGCGCGTGCGAGCGGGCATCCCCGAGCACGCCCGGCTGCAGACGCGCGACCGCATCGAGCAGCGCCAGCGCCGGCAGCTCGCCGCCCGACAGCACGAAATCGCCGAGACTCAACTCGAGGTCGACATGCCGATCGATCAAGCGCTGGTCGACGCCTTCGTAGCGGCCGCAGATCAGCACCGCGCCCTGCCCGGCAGCGAACTCGCGCACGCCGGCCTGCTCAAGCCGCCGCCCGGCGGGCGAGAACAGCACGACAGGCGCGGTGTCCTGCCGCTCGTTCCGGATCGCGGTCAGTGCACGCAGCAGCGGCTCGGCGAGCATCACCATGCCCGGCCCGCCGCCATACGGCCGGTCATCGACGCGGCGATACGCATCCTCGGCGTGATCGCGCAGCGGCCAGAGCCGCACGTCGACCTGGCGGCTGTCGAACGCGCGCCGCGTGATGCCCTGCGTCAGGTGCGGCGCGAACAGCTCGGGGAACAGCGTGACGACGTCGAAGCGCACGATGCCGGCCGGCGGTCAGTAGTCCAGTTCCCAGTCGACCACGATACGGCGCGCCGCCAGGTCGACGTCGTCGACATAGGCGGCGACGAACGGGATCAGCCGCTCTTCGGCGGCCGGCGCGTCGGGCCGCGGCGCGACGCGCAGCACGCTCTGCGGGCCGGTATCGATCAGGCCGACGACGCTGCCGAGCGCCTCGCCCCGACGGTTGGCGACGGCGAGGCCGACGAGGTCGATCCAGTAGTACTCGTCCGTGCCGGCCGACGGGAAGCTCGAGCGGGGAACGAACAGCCGCGCGCCGCGCAGCGCCTCGGCGCCGTTGCGGTCTTCGATCCCATGCACCTGGGCGACGAGGCCGTCGCCTTGGCGGCGCACGTTGACGATGCGGAGCAGCGACGGGAACGGCGCGCTGCCCGGACGGGGCAGCGGACCGTCGTCCGGTCGGCGCGCGAACCAGCGGCGCGCGCCGAGCAGCGCCTGCGGATCAGCCGCGAACGACGCCACCTTGATCCAGCCCTTGACGCCCCAGGCGTCGGCAACGCGACCCACCTCGACCGCATCGGCCGGCCATGCCGGCTCGTCGGCCGAGCCGGGCGCCCCCACGCTCACAGGAGAGACGACGGCCTCAGGCCGCGGCCTTGGCTTGGGCGATCAGGCGCTGGACCGTGGGCGACAGCTGGGCGCCGTGGCCCTTCCAGTGCTCGACGCGGTCGAACGCGACGCGCAGCGGCTGCTCGGCGCCCGCCGCCACCGGGTTGTAGAAGCCCACGCGCTCGATGAAGCGGCCATCGCGGCGCTCACGCGAGTCGGCCACGACGATGTTGAAGAACGGACGCTTCTTGGCGCCGCCACGTGCGAGTCGGATGACGACCATGACTTTTTCCTTCGTATCGCTGACTAATCGTCCACCGCAGCAGGAGACACCCAGCCCGAGCAGATCGGAATGTGAGGCGTGGACCGGCACCGTGGATACCGCACTGCCCCTCGATTCGCCGCTGTAGATACGCCAGGCAGCGGACAGCAGTCCCCGGCCGGCCAACAGCGAAACCGGGCATTATAAACTCGCCGACTCGCACCGATCCAGCATCCCATGCCTCTCCTGATCCGTCCGAGCCGCAGCGCCGACCTTTCCGCGATCGCCGCCGTCTACGCGTGGAACGTCGAGCACGGCACCGGCACGTTCGAACTCGACGCGCCGAGCGTGGCCGAGATGGCGCAACGCCGCGACGGCGTGCTCGACAAGGGCCTGCCGTGGCTGGTCGCCGAGCGCGATGGCCGCGTGCTCGGCTACGCCTACGCCGGCCCGTTCCGGCCTCGCCCGGCCTACCGCTTCTGCGTCGAGGACTCGGTCTATCTCGCGCCCGACGCGCAAGGCCAGGGCGTCGGGCGCCTGCTGCTGGCCGAACTGGTCGCGCGCTGCGAGGCGGCCGGCGCGCGCCAGATGCTCGCCGTGATCGGCGACTCGGCCAACCTCGGCTCGATCGGCCTGCACCGTGCGCTCGGCTTCGCGCCGCTCGGCACGCTGCGCGCCGCGGGCTGGAAGTTCGAGCGTTGGCTCGATGTCGTGATGATGCAACGGTCGCTTGCGCACGGCAGCAACACGGCGCCCGCATGATGCGCGCGATGGACCTGCCGAACCGCTCGAAAACCGTCGCAACGTGGCTGGCCGCACTCGGCGGCGGGCTCGGGCTGCACCGCTTCTACCTGCACGGCTGGCGCGACCCGTGGGGCTGGCTGCTGCCGCTGCCGACATTGATCGGCCTGCTCGGCGTGCTGCGCATGCGCAGCTACGGGATGGACGATCACCTCGCCTGGGTGCTGACGCCTGTCCTCGGCATCGCGCTGGCGGCGACGATGCTGAGCGCGATCGTGTACGGTCTCACGCCCGACGAGCGCTGGAACGCCCGCTACAACGCCGCCGCACCGGAACGGCGTACCGGCTGGGGCAACGTGCTCGGCGTGATCGTCGCGCTCGTGCTCGGCGCCGGCGTCTTGATGGCGACGCTCGCGTTCAGCGCGCAGCGCTACTTCGAGTACAGCGCCGAATCGCGCTTGTGACCGCGCCGCCGACAGCGTCCCGCGGTCACGGAAAGACCCAGACGCCGATCCAGTAGAACACGCCGGCGACGAGCGCCGCCGCCGGGATCGTGAGCAGCCACGCCCACACGATGTTGCGCGCCACGCCCCAGCGCACCGCGGACGGGCGGCGCACCGAGCCGACGCCGATGATCGCGCCGGTGATGGTGTGCGTGGTCGAGACCGGCACGCCGAGCGCGGTCGCCAGGAACAGCGTGATCGCGCCGCCGGTCTCGGCGCAGAAGCCGCCGACCGGCTTCAGCTTCGTGATCCTCTGACCCATCGTCTTGACGATGCGCCAGCCGCCGAACATCGTTCCCAGGCCGATCGCGATGTAGCAGGCCCAGATCACCCAGTAGGGCGGCATCGCCGAGTCGGGCGCCGAGTAGCCCGTCGCGATCAAGAGCATCCAGATGATGCCTATCGTCTTCTGCGCGTCGTTGCCGCCGTGGCCCAGGCTGTAGAGCCCGGCGGAGACGAGCTGCAGGCGGCGGAACCAGTTGTCCACCCGCAGCGGCGACGAGCGGCGGAACAGGTGCGCGACGCCGACCATCAGCAGCGAACCGAGCAGGTAGCCGAGCAACGGCGAGACGAAGATGAACAGCACCGTGAGACCGAGCCCGGCCGGGATCAGCGCGCCGACGCCGGTCTTCGCGATCACCGCGCCGACGATGCCGCCGATCAGCGCATGCGACGAGCTCGACGGTATGCCGTACCACCACGTCACGACGTTCCAGAAGATCGCGCCGATCAGCGCGCCGAACACCACGTGGTAGTCGACCACGCCGGGCGCGACGATGCCCTTGCCGACCGTCGACGCGACATGCAGCTTGAAGACGAAGATCGCGACGATGTTGAAGGCGGTCGCGAAGACGATCGCCTGCTGCGGCTTCAGCACGCCGGTCGACACCACCGTCGCGATCGAGTTGGCGGCGTCGTGGAAGCCGTTCATGAAGTCGAACGCGACCGCGAGGACGACGAGCAGCGCGACGACCCAGAAGCTGGCCTGGACGGATGCCATGGACGGGAGCCGCGCGCGTCAGGAGTTTTCGAGGACCACGCCTTCGATCATGTTCGCCACGTCTTCGCAGCGATCCGAGATCGATTCGAGCAGCTCGTAGATCTCCTTGAGCTTGATCAGCTCGCGCACGTCGGTCTCCTCGCGAAACAGGCGCGACATCGCCGAGCGCATCACGCGGTCGGCGTCGGACTCGAGCTGGTCGATCTCTTCGCAGGTCTTGATCGCGGCCTCGGCGCTCTCGGCCTGGCTGATGCGCGGCAGCAGCGCGACCGCGGCACGCACCCGTTCGCAGCACTTCGTGCTCAGCTCGCCGAGCCGCAGGATGTCGTCGTTCATCTCGCGCACGTCGTAGAGCGACATCGTCTCGGTCGCGTCCTGCAGGAGGTCGAGGATGTCGTCCATGCCGTTGATCAGCGCATGGATCTGTTCGCGGTCGATCGGCGTGATGAAGGTCTTGTGGAGTTGCCGGTTCACCTCGGCAGTGATGCGATCGGCCTGGCGCTCGTAGGTGCCGACCTCTTCGGCGTACTTCTCGCGCTGCGCGACGTCGGCGTAGTTCTGGATCAGCAGCATGAACGAGCGCGCGCCGGAGACGATGCGCTCGCCGTGCTGGTTGAACAGGTCGAAGAAGCTGGCTTCGGCGGGCAGCAGCTTGCCAAAGAACATCGGTGGTCTCCAGGAGCCGTCTGCGCTGCGGCGGCGCATGCGGCGGTCATTGCAGCGGCGAGTGGAGTGTATAGGGGCCGCCCGCGCGTCAGCCCAGCGCGATCTCGACGTGCGAATCGAAGAACTCGCGCGGGCCGCGGAAGCTCGCGAGTCGTTCGAGCAGGGTCGCGAAGTCGGCGTCGCTGTCGACCGGATTGAACTGCTCGGTGCCGATCGCGAGCAGCGGCGCGCTCTCGTAGGCATGGAAGTGCTCGGCATAGGCATCGCACAGCCGCTGCAGGTAGGCCGCATCGATGTCCTTCTCCATCCGGATCGCGCGCCTGCGGATGCGCTGCAACAGCGTGTCGGGCGCGGCCTGCAGCCAGATCACGAGGTCGGGCTCGACCGCCTGCGGCGCCACCTGCGCGTACATCTGCGTGTAGAGGCGGTACTCGTCGTCGTTCAGGTTCAGGCGCGCGAACAGCGCATCCTTGGCGAACAGGAAATCGGCCACCAACGCGTTGACGAACATCCCCGGCTGGCGCGCCGTCTGCATCTGCTTGACGCGCTGGAACAGGAAGTAGAGCTGGGTCTGGAACGCATAGCCCGGCATGTCGGCATAGAAGCGCGCGAGGAACGGGTTCTCGTCGGCGCGCTCGAGCAGCAGCTCGGCATCGAGGTACGCCGCGAGCCGGCGCGCGAGCGAGGTCTTGCCGACCCCGATCGGCCCTTCGATCGCGATGTGCCTGAAGCGGCGCGGGTCGAGCGCGGCCATCAGCGCGCCCGCCGCCCGCCGGCGCTGCGGCGCGGCGAACCGGTGCGCTCGCCGCGAAGATCGTGAGACACCTTCATGCGCTCAGTTTATCGATGCGCTGATCCGCCACGCCCGGCAGCCATGCGGCCGCGGCGCCCAGCCCCGGGATCACGATGGCGGGGTCGAGCTCGAGCAGCGGCAGCAGCACGAACGCGCGCAGATGCGCGCGCGGATGGGGCACGCGCAGGGCTGCCGTCTCGATGCGTGCGTCGCCGTGGAGCAGCAGGTCGAGGTCGAGCGTGCGCGGCGCGTTGCGATAGGGCCGCTCGCGGCCGTGCTCGGCCTCGATGCGATGCAGTAGCGCGAGCAGCTCGGCCGCGCCGAGTTGCGTATCGAGCGCGACGACGGCGTTCAGGTAGTCGGGCCCGGTCGCCTGCTGCGGCGCCGTCGCGTAGAGCGACGAGCGCCGCACGAAGCGCGTCTCGGGCAGCGCTGCCAGTTGGTCGCAGGCGCGGCGGATCGTTGCGGCGAGGTCGCCGAGATTGGCGCCGATGCCGATGTAGGCCCGGATGGGATCGCTCATGAGCCGCTGCTTGCGGCCGCGTCAGGCGAGCGCCGCGTAGACGAGGTTGCGGAACAGCGCGCCGTACTCGATGCGCTGGCCCGGTGCCTGCGTCATCAGGATCGCGAACATCCGCTCGACCGGATCGACGAAGAACACCGTGCCGGCGATGCCGCCCCAGCCGTACGTGCCGGCCGAGCCCGGCATCGTGCCGACGCCGGTCTGCAGGCGCACCGCCACGCCCAGGCCGAAGCCGTGACCGGGCGGCAGCAGGTCGCCGGCGACGGGCAGGCTGCCGAGGTGATCGGCCGTCATGAACTCGATCGTCTTGCGGCCGGCGAGGCGCACGCCGTCGAGGCTGCCGCCCTGCTGCATCAGCGTCAGGAAACGCACGTAGTCGCGCACCGTGCCGGCCAGGCCGCCGCCGCCCGAATCGCGCGCCGGCACCGCACACGGGTCGAGCAACGACACCGCCTGGCCGGTGTCCGGATCGGTCGCATGCGGCTCGGCGATACGGCCGCGTTCGCGCTCCGGTACCTGGAAGGTCGTATCACGCATGCCGAGCGGCCCGAAGATCGTGCGCTCCAGGTAAGCGCCGAGGCGCTCGCCGGTGATCGCCTCGATCAGGTGGCCGAGGACGTCGGTGGCACGGCTGTAGTCCCATACCGTGCCGGGCTCGTGCATCAGCGGCAGGCCGGCAAGCGTCGTGCAGAACGCCGGTCCGTCGAGCTCGCGCCCGAAGATGCGTGCCCGGTTGTAGGCCGAGCGTACGCGCGACGGCGCGAGGAACTCGTAGGTCAGCCCGGACGTGTGGCGCAGCAGATCCTGGATCGTGATCGGCTTGGCCGGCGGCGCGAGTTCGAGCGCGCCATCGTGTTCATGGCCGACTTGCGTCGCCGCGAAGGCCGGCAGATGGCGGCCGAGCGGATCGGCCAGCGCAAGCCGACCCTGTTCGAGCAGCATGAGCACCGCGAGCGAGACGATCGGCTTCGTCATCGAGTAGATGCGGAAGATCGCATCGCGCGGCATCGGCGCGTCGCGCCGCGGATCGAGGCGGCCGACGCTGTCGTACGCGGCAAGTCGGCCGTGGCGCGCGACCATCCAGACCGCCCCGGGCAGGCGTCCTGCATCGACCTGCGCAGCGAAGGCGCCGGCCAGCCGGCCGAGCGCCTTCCGGTCGAAGCCCGCTTCTTCGGGCGTGGCCGGGCTGTCCAGATCGGGCGACGCCGGCGTCATGACGCGTCGCCTGCCGGCGCGGCGGCAACGGTTCCCTGTTCTCCCGCCCCCGCGGGCTTGCGACGGCGCCGCCGGCGCTTGCGCGGCGCATCGGTCGCCACGGCTTCGCCGTCTGCACCGTCGGTGGCCGAGACATCGCCCGCCGGCGCCGCCGGAGGTGCCGGCGCGCGCACGCGGCGCACGTGGTCGCGCGGCCGCGCCTCGTCGAGCAAGCGGCGGCGCACCTCGTCGTCACCGAGCGAATAGCCTTCCCACCACGTCGACAGCGCGGCATCGATCTCGCCGGCATCGGCGCGCAGCCGCAGGAAGTCGAAGCCGGCACGGAAGCGCGGCTGCTCGACGAGGCTGTGCGCCGAGCTCGGGCTGCGCCGCTCGAAGCGCGGCTGCATCAGCCAGATCTCGCGCATGTCGGCAGCCAGCTTGCCGCGGCCGGAGATGTCGCCGATGCGCGCATCGAACACCGCATCGATCGCCTGCTGCAGCGCCGGGAACGGCGCCATGCCGCCGGCCTGCAGCTTCTGCCAGCCGCCCTGTACCTCGTGCCACAGCATGCAGGCGAGCATGAAGCTCGGCGCGACCGGCTTGTCCTCGCCGACGCGCCGGTCGGTGTCGGCCAACGCAAGCCGCACGAACTTCTCGCGCCCGTCGTGACGCTGCGCCTCGTCGAGCGCGACGTCGAGCACCGGGAACACGCCGCGGTGCAGGCCGTGGCGCTTGAGCTCCTCGACGCTCGCGAGCGCATGCCCGGTCTGCAGCAGCTTGATCATCTCGTCGAAGGTGCGCGACGCCGGCACGTTGTCGAGCAGCGCCGCCATCTCCTTGATCGGCGCGCGCGTCTTGGCCTCGATCGCGAAGCCAAGCTTGGCCGCGAAGCGGATCACCCGGATGATGCGCACCGGGTCCTCGCGGTAGCGCGTCGCCGGATCTCCGATCATGCGCAGCAGCTTCTTGCGCACGTCCTTGATGCCGCCGTGGTAGTCGACCACGATCTCGCGCACCGGGTCGTAGTACATCGCGTTGACCGTGAAGTCGCGGCGCGCGGCATCCTCGATCTGCGGGCCCCAGACGTTGTCGCGCAGCACGCGGCCGCTCGCATCGACCGCATGGCTGCGGTTGGCAAGCTCGGCCTTCGAGGTCTTTTCGTTGCCGGCGACCGCCTCGGCCGCGGCCGGGTCGACCAGCGCGCGGAAGGTCGAGACCTCGATCACCTCCGACAGCCCGCGGTCCTGGCGGCCGCGCCCGAACACGACATGCACGATGCGGAAGCGCCGGCCGATGATGAAGGCGCGCCGGAACAGGCCCTTGACCTGTTCCGGCGTCGCGTTGGTCGCGACGTCGAAGTCCTTCGGCCGCAAGCCGACCAGCAGGTCGCGCACCGCGCCGCCGACGATGTAGGCCTCGTAGCCGGCCTCGACCAGCGTCGTGACGACCTTGATCGCACGATCGTCGACCAGGGTACGGTCGATCCGGTGCTCGCTCGCCGGCACCTCGACGCGCTTGCCGGCCGGGGCGCGGGCATCGCTCTTGCCGAGCAGTTTGTCGATGAATTTTTTGATCATGCGAAGAGTTGCAGGATGCGCCAGCCGCGCTGCTCGGCCACCGCGCGCAACGCCGGTGTCGGATTGGTCGCCACCGGATCGGTGGCCCGTTCCAGCAGCGGCACGTCGTTGACCGAATCGCTGTAGACGCCGATGCGCTCGCAATCCGCCCACACCAGGCCTTGCGCGGCGAGCCACTCGCCTACGCGTGCGACCTTGCCTTCGCGGTAGCTCGGCGTGCCGGCGATGCGACCAGTGATGGTACCCCCTGCGCCGCGTTCGAGCCGAACGGCGATCAGCTCCGGTATGCCGAAGGCCGCGGCGATCGGCGCGGTGACGAACTCGTTGGTGGCGGTCACGAGGACGGTGCGGTCGCCGCGCTCCTGATGCCGGCGCACCAATGCACGCGCCTCCGGCCGGATCTGCGGCGCTATCACCTCGCGCATGAAGCGCGCATGCGCCGCGGCGCCTTCGTCGGGCGACCGGGCGCGCAACGGCGCGGTGGCGAACTCGATGTAGGCATGGATGTCGAGCCGGCCGGCCTTGTACTGCGCATAGTGGTGCTCGTTGTCGCGCCGGAAGGACGCCTCGTCGACCCAGCCGAGGCCGATCACGAACTCGTTCCATGCGTGGTCCGAATCGATCGGCAGCAAGGTCTCGTCGAGATCGAACAGCGTCAGGTTCATGGCTGGCCTTCCTCGTCCAGCATGCGCTTGAGCAGCGGCACGGTGATCGGGCGCTTGGTCGCCAGCGAGAACTCGTCGAGTCGGTCGAGCAGTTGCATCAGGTGCTTGAGATCCCGCGCGAAGCGCGTCAGCAGGTAGTCCATCACGTCGTCGGAAAGGAAGATCGCGCGCCGGTCGGCCTCGCGGCGCAGCGCCGCGCGCGCATCGACCTCGCCGAGCGGCTCGAGCGCGAAGACGTGGCCCCAGGCGAGCCGGGTGCGCAGGTCGTCGCGCATCACGAGGTCGACCGGCGGCACCCGCGCCGCCGCGGCGATCGGGATCGCATGCGCGGTGGCTTCGACGAACAGCGCGAACGCGGCCTGCTGGCGCGCCGCATCGTAGCGGTCGCAGTCGTCGAACACGATCAGCGCCGCGCCCGAATCGAATTCCCATGGCGTCGCGCTGTCGGCATCGAACCAGGCGACGCGGCCGCCCTGCGCCTGCACCATGGCGGCGAGCGCCTGCAGCAGATGGGTCTTGCCGCTGCCCGCCGGCGACCAGAGGTAGAGCGGCGTCGGCCGCAGCGGCAGCTCGCGCACATGCGCCAGCACCTGGGCGTTGCCGCCGGGCAGGAAGGTGTCGAAGCTGCGCTGCGCCGCCGCGCCGATCGCGAGCGGTATCTGCCTCATGCAGCGCCGCCGTCAGCCACGGTAGAGCGGGCTCTCCAGGTACGCCGCCCGCACCCGCCGCACCGCGACGACGAGCAGCGCGCTGACCGGCAGCGCGATCAGCACGCCGACGAAGCCGAACAGCTGACCGAATGCGAGCAGCGCGAAGATCACCGTCAGCGGGTTCATGCCGATGCGCTCGCCGACCAGCCGCGGCGTCAGGAAGAAGCTCTCGATCACCTGGCCGATGCCGTAGACGACCGCGACCGCGACCACCGCATACCAGCTCGCGAACTGCAAGAGGCCCGTGAGCAGCGCAAGGAACACGCCGATGCCGAAACCGACGTACGGAATGAAGACCGCCAGCCCGGTGAAGGTGCCCACCGGCAGTCCGAGGTCGAAGCCGAACAGCGTCAGGCCGATGCTGTAGTAGGCGGCCATCACGATCATCACCAACAGCTGGCCGCGCAGGTACTGGCCGAGCGTGGTGTCGCATTCGGTGGTGAAGTCGCGCACCGAATCGTGCATGCGCGGCGGCACCAGCGCAGTGGCGCGCTGCACCAGCTGCGACCAGTCCATCAGCAGGTAGAACAGCACGACCGGGACGAGAAAGGCGTTGCCGACCAGTGCCAGCACGATGCTGCCGCCGATGCGCACCGAGCTGAGCGCCTTGGCGGTCCAGTCGTCGAGATTGGCATCGAGGTACTTCAGCACGAAATCCTTGATGCTCGCGGTGTCGAGCGAGACGTGGATGCCGTATTGCTCGAGCCACGGCGACAGCCCGTGGTTCAGCCGGTCGGCCAGCAGCGGGATCTGCCCGCGCAACAGCGGCAGTTCCTTGGCCATCACCGGCACGATCAGCAGCACGACCGCGAGGCCGGCGGCGATCACCGCCAGCTCGATCAGCGCCACCGCGACGACCCGCGGCACGCGCCGTCGCGCCAGCGCCTCGACGGCCGGATGCAGCGCGTAGGCCAGCACCGTCGCGATCACGAACGGCGTCAGCACCGGGCCGAGCAGCCAGATGAATGCCATCACCAGGACGGCGATGACGATCCAGCTGAGGGTACGGCGTTGAGGCGGAGTAAGGGTCATGCACCAGGCGCCGCGGCGCCGATTCGGCCAGCGCGGATTCTACGGGCGGGCATCGGTCGCCCCGCCCGGGCCAGATCCGGTGCGGATCTAGTGCGGATCTAGCCCGGATATTTCACCGTCCC
>JAFEEF010000101.1 GCA_018241265.1 Pseudomonadota bacterium
CAATGGCGCCTTCGGCGCCGCAATGTGAGCGTCCAGGCGTTCCACCTTGCCCGGTGATCGCCTACGGATCGTTGACCTCGTCGGTTACCTCGCCGTCGTCGTAGAACTTGGCGATGGCGCTGTCGAGGCGCTTGAGCAGGGCGGTGAGGGTCTCCCCGTCGCGTCGCACGAGCATGGCCAGCGCGTTGTGCTCGTCGGCGGCGGTGGCGACGCAGTCGATCGAGTCGTTCGCGCCCATCGTGATCTGGCCGCCCTCGGCGATCAGCGCCTCGATGTTCTTCATGCTGACTGCGGTGCGCTCGTTGCGGCCTGCCACCGATGCGGCAGCAATTCCTCGATCCGGCTGTTGAGCTGCGTCGGCAAGCGCGCCAGGACATCGCGCAGGTAAGCCCAAGGCTCGTGCCCGTTGAGCCTTGCCGACTGCACCAGGCTCATCACGATGGCCGCGCGCTGCCCGGCCAGTTCGCTGCCGACGAACAGCCATGCCCGGCGTCCCATGGCCATCGCGCGGTCATTCTGCCCATGTCGGGCAGGAAGTCGAGGTCTTTTACCGCTGGCACCCGCTGTACGGCCGCCGGGTGCGCCGGCAGTACAGCCAGGACCGAGCGACGGGTGAGATCGTTCATGTCGAGGTGACGACGGGTGTCGTCGTCGCAGTGGCCGCCTGGATGCTGGACGCTGCGGCGTGTGCCAGCTTGAGTTTGGGGCCGCCGCAGGCGTCGATCGAGGCGCTGACGGAACTGCATCGCGTCCTGGTCGAGCGCGGTCATCGGCGAAGCTCCCGCGGTGTTCATCACACCGACGGTGAGGATCGCAATGAAGACCACCACGAGGCCAGCACCGGCGCTGGCGATGTCGCCGGCACCGGGACATGCGCAACCGAGGCAGCTGAGCATCGCCTTCGAGACACCGGCGCTCCTGGGCCTTGCAGCCGAGCAGAGAACCGCGACGGTCCGAGCGCTGGCCGAGCTGCTGCTTCGAGCGGCCGGAATCCAACTGACGGAGGCCGATGATGGCGAGCAATGATCTCTTGCCAGCGACCGTCCTGCGGCGCAAGGCTGTCGTCTACGTGCGGCAATCGACTCAGACGCAGGTGCAGATCAACACAGAGAGTCAGCGGCGGCAGTACGACCTCGTCGAGGAGGCGCGTCGCCGCGGTTTCCAGCACGTCGAGGTGATCGACGACGATCTGGGCCGCTCGGCCAGCGGGATGGTCGCCCGTCCCGGGTTCGATCGCCTGGTCGCATGGCTATGCGCCGGTGAAGTCGGCGCCGTCCTGTGCTTTGACGCCTCGCGTCTTGCTCGCAACGGTCGGGACTGGCATCACTTGCTGGAACTCTGCGGCATGGTGGACGCGCGCGTCATCGACCTGGACGGCGTTTACGATCCCTGTCGACCGAACGACCGCCTGCTGCTGGGCATGAAGGGCAGCATCAGCGAGTTCGAGCTCGGCGTGCTGCGCTCGCGCATGCTCGATGCCGCTCGCGCCAAGGCCAGACGCGGCGAGCTGCGCATCAGCGTGCCGATCGGCTACGTCTGGCATCGCGAGTACGGCCTTACCCTCGATCCGGATCGACGGCTTCAGGAAGTCATTCACCTCGTCTTTGAGCGCTTCCGTCAGCTCGGAAGCGCCCGTCAGGCGCTGCTGTCCCTTGCGGCCGACCACGTGTAATTCCCGCGGCCATCCGATGGCAAGAGGCTCGTCAGTTTTGACTGGACACCGATCCGCTACCGCTGCGTCATGGGTCTGCTCAAGAATCCGTTCTACGCAGGAGCCTACATCTACGGCAAGACCGAGAAGCGGACGACGCTGGTTGACGGTCGGCCGCGCAAGACCTACAAGCACCCCAAGCCGTTCGATCAGTGGGAGGTCGTACTCAAGGACCATCACGAGGGCTACATCGACTGGGCCGAGTTCGAGCGCAACCAGAAGCTCTTGGCGATCAACGCCTATGGACGCGCCGGTGGCGTCAAGTCGGGTCGTGGTGGCCGCGCGCTACTGGCTGGGATCTTGTGTTGCGGTCGTTGTGGACGTCGGGTGTCTGTGGCCTATCGCGGCCGCCAGCCGGGACTGCCGGTGTATCGATGCGATCGCTCGGCCATGTACCTCGGTCGCCCGCGATGTTGTACCTTTGGGGCCGGAAGGCCCGACGAGGCCGTGGCGCGCGAACTGCTTCGGGCCGTGGAGCCGATGGCCATCGAGGCTGCGCAACAAGCCGAACAACGGTTCATGCAAGCACAGACCGATCAGTGTCGCATTCGTGAGCTGGATCTGCAGCAGGCGCGGTACGACGCGTCGCTGGCCGAGCGACGCTATGCCGCGTGCGACCCCGACAATCGACTGATCGCCGCACAGCTCGAGAAGAGCTGGGAGGCAGCACTACAGCGCGTGTGCGCGTGCGAGCAGCAGCTGGCCGCGCTGCAGCAGCAGCATTCAACGGCCGCGCATCCGGACTTCAGCGGTCTGGCCGACGATTTGAACGCCGCATGGAATGCGCCGGAGGTGACGACGCGAGCGCGGCAACAGCTGCTGCGCGCGCTCGTCAACGAGATCGTGGCCGACGTGGACGAGCGTACGCGCGAGATCGTCCTCGTGATCCACTGGCGCGGCGGACAGCACTCCGAACTTCGCGTCCCCAAGCCTCGCTCGGGCGAGCACGGATGTCGAACGTCCGACGAAGCCGTGGCTGTTATTCGAACCATGGCCGGCCGGTGGTCCGACGAACAGATCGCCGCGTCGCTTAACCGCATGGCCATGCCTACTGGCCAAGGCAAGACGTGGACCTCGCATCGCGTCGCATCGTTACGCAGGGTCCGTGACATCCACGCCTACCGCCCTGCGCAGAAGGACGGCGAGTGGTTGACCATGTCGCAGGCTGCTGCCAAGCTTGGCGTCTCGCACCACCGCATTCGAAGCCTTATCAAGGCTGGACTATTGCCCGCAGAGCAGGTAGTCCCGTGCGCGCCTTACCAGATTCGTGCGTGTGACCTGATGGATCAGAAGATCATCGACGCGGTCGCCCGAACAGGTCGCCCGTGTCGCATCGACGACGGGAGTCAGATCCCAATGTTTTCAAGCACTTGAAGAGGTGGGGCACTATGAGCAAGCCATCGCCCAAGGCTTGATCTGCCGCTCGAGGTGGTTGTTGTCGATCGCGACCGCCCCGTCTTGGAGGTGCTGCGTGAGTGCGGCCCAATGGTTGAGCGTGTAGTCGATCGCTGCGGCCGCGGCGCCGCCGTCGGCGACGAGCCGCCGCTCGAGCTCGAGCCAGCCCTTGAGCCTGGCCCACAGCGGCTGGGCGAGTTCCTGGCGCAGCGCCTTGCGCTCCTCGTCGCTCCTGCCCTTGAGCTCGCCCTCGACCTCGTAGATGCGCGCGAAGCGCCGGATCGCCTCTTCGGCCAGCGGGCTCGTGCCGTCGCGTGCCAGCTCTTCGTAGCGGCGGCGGGCATGCGCCGCGCAGGCAGCGCCGATGCGGCCGGGGTAGACCCGCGGGTCCAGCACCGTGTCGTAGGCCTTGTAGCGGTCGGTGAGCAGCGTCCCCGACCATCCTCGCCCGTCCGCCTCGCCGCCGAGGAACCCCGCCGGGTACTGTGCCCCACGCCCCAGGCAGAAGTCGTAGACCACGCCGGGGACAGCGTCGTGCCAACTTCGCGCATACGCCCACATGTAGGCCCGGCGCGTCTTGCCGGCTCCGGGATCGAGGAGTGCCACCGGCGTCTCGTCGGCGTGCAGGACCCGGCAGTCCAGGACGAAGCGCTTGTGCACGTCGAACAGCGGCTCCAGCGCCGCGCCCGCCTGGCCCGAGATCGAGGCCAGCGTCGAACGCGGCGTGTGCACGCCCGACCTCGCGTTGATCGACTCCTGCCGGTAGTACGGCAGGTGATCGACGAAGCGGCTGATGAGGGTGTGCGCGACCAGGCCGCTGGCAGCGATGCCGCCCTCGATCACCTCGGGGACGGCCGGCACCTGGGTGAGCGTCTGGCAGCAGCGGCAGGCCCACTTGCCGTAGATGTGCCGGTGCACGAAGAACTCCGCAGGCACGATGTCGAGCCGCTCGCTGACGTCTTCGCCGATGCGCCTCATCGGACGCCCGCAGCCGGGCTCCAGGCAGTCGGTGCGCTCGGGCTCGTGGCGGTG
>JAFEEF010000102.1 GCA_018241265.1 Pseudomonadota bacterium
CAACACCATCATCACGATCACCGATCGCCAGGGCGGCGCCCTGTCGTGGGCGTCGAGCGGCGGCCAGGGCTTCAAGGGTTCGCGCAAGTCCACGCCGTTTGCCGCGCAGGTCGCTGCCGAAACGGCCGGCCGTGCCGCGCAGGACCAGGGCATCAAGAACCTCGACGTGCGCATCAAGGGCCCGGGCCCGGGCCGCGAGTCGTCGGTGCGTGCGCTGGCCTCGCTCGGCATCCGCATCAATTCGATCTCCGACGTGACGCCGGTGCCGCACAACGGCTGCCGGCCGCAGAAGCGCCGTCGCATCTGAGTCGTCGTCGCATCCGAATCGTCGCACGCAAGTCTCGAGGCATCGCACCTGAGCCGTTGCAGTTGAGTTCCCGAAGTCGCAGCAGACCGACCAGCGGCGCGGCGGCTTCCCCGGTCGGCGGGGCCACGGGCCTGCGCCGGCTTTGTCGTTGAGGCGAGCCCATCGCAAGCCTCGTTTGAAGACCACCGTCCGAGCGCACTCCAACAACATTCGCCGGACTCGCGCAAGCGGCTGCCCGCCGCCTGCGTCAGCACGAACCTGAAAAGGACACGACGTGGCACGTTACCTGGGCCCCAAGGCCAAACTTTCCCGCCGCGAAGGCACCGACCTCTTCCTGAAGAGCGCCCGCCGCCCGATCGGCGACAAGGCGAAGTTCGACACGAAGCCCGGCCAGCACGGCCGCACCTCGGGTTCGCGCACCTCCGACTTCGGCCTGCAGCTGCGCGAGAAGCAGAAGGTCAAGCGGATGTACGGCGTGCTCGAGCGCCAGTTCCGCCGCTACTTCGCCGAGGCCGAGCGCCGCAAGGGCAACACCGGCTCGAACCTGCTGACCCTGCTCGAGTCGCGTCTCGACAACGTCGTCTACCGCATGGGCTTCGGCTCGACGCGCGCCGAGGCGCGCCAGCTCGTGTCGCACAAGTCGATCACGGTCAACGGCAACGTCGTCAACATCGCGTCCTACTCGGTGAAGGTCGGCGACACGATCGGCGTGCGCGAAAAGGCGAAGAAGCAACTGCGCATCACCGATGCGGTGAAGCTTGCAGAAGGCATCGGCATGCCCAACTGGGTCCAGGTGGACGCCGGCAAGCTCGAGGGCGTGTTCAAGAAGACGCCGGACCGCGACGAGTTCGGTTCCGACATCAAGGAAGCGCTGATCGTCGAGTTGTATTCGCGCTGACGCGCGTCCGGATCCCGGGGCGACGGTCGTACTGCCGTCGTCCCGTTTCGGCGTTTTCGCCCCGGTGTGCCGGCGACGGGGCGGCAGAAATCACGAGCCGGCGTTGTCCATCAGCCTTATCGGTGTAACGAGCCGAGGGTATTGAGACGTACAGGACTTCAATGCAAACCAATCTGCTGAAACCCAAAGCCATCAATGTCGAGCCGCTCGGCGGCAATCGCGCCAAGGTCACCCTCGAACCGTTCGAGCGCGGCTACGGCCACACGCTGGGCAACGCGCTGCGGCGCGTGCTGCTGTCGTCGATGGTCGGCTACGCGCCGACCGAAGTGACGATCGCCGGCGTGCTGCACGAGTACTCGACGGTGGACGGGGTGCAGGAAGACGTGGTTCACATCATGCTGAACCTCAAGGGCGTGGTGTTCCGCCTGCACAACCGCGACGAAGTGACGCTGGTGCTGCGCAAGGAAGGCGAAGGCCCGGTGACGGCCGGCGACATCCAGACGCCGCACGACGTCGAGATCATCAACCCCGAGCACGTCATCGCGCATCTGGCGCAGGGCGGCAAGCTCGACATGCAGATCAAGGTCGAGAAGGGCCGCGGCTACGTGCCCGGCACCTTGCGCCGCTACGGCGACGAGCCGACCAAGTCGATCGGCCGCATCGTGCTCGACGCGTCGTTCTCGCCGGTCGCGCGCGTGAGCTACACGGTCGAGAGCGCGCGCGTCGAGCAGCGCACCGACCTCGACAAGCTGGTGATGGAGATCAACACCAACGGCGCGATCACGCCGGAGGAAGCGATCCGCTCGTCGGCGAAGATCCTCGTCGAGCAACTCGCGGTGTTCGCGCAGCTCGAAGGCAGCGACCTCGCCAGCATCGTCGAGCGCGACACCTCCCGCGGCACGCCGAACTTCGACCCGATCCTGCTGCGTCCGGTCGACGAGCTCGAGCTGACGGTGCGCTCGGCGAACTGCCTGAAGGCCGAGAACATCTACTACATCGGCGACCTGATCCAGCGCACCGAGACCGAGTTGCTGAAGACGCCGAACCTCGGCCGCAAGTCGCTCAACGAGATCAAGGAAGTGCTGGCTTCGCGCGGCCTCACGCTCGGCGCGCGGCTCGAGAACTGGCCGCCGCAAGGCTTGGACAAGCGTTAACGGAAAGGCTGCCTTCGGGCAGCGGTGCAAGCCCCGGTACCTGATCCGGCCGGGGTTCGATAAAGAAAGGAACCGCACCATGCGTCACCGTCACGGGCTGAGAAAGCTCAACCGCACCAGCGAGCACCGCCAGGCGATGCTGCGCAACATGTGCAATTCGCTGCTGAAGCACGAGGCCATCAAGACCACCGTGCCGAAGGCCAAGGAACTGCGCCGCGTCGTCGAGCCGCTGATCACCTTGGCGAAGGAAGCGACCCTCGCGAACCGCCGCCTCGCGTTCGACCGCACGCGCGACCGCGATGTCGTCGTCAAGCTCTTCAACGAACTCGGCCCGCGCTACAAGGCTCGGCCGGGCGGCTACACGCGCATCCTGAAGATGGGCTTCCGCGTCGGCGACAACGCGCCGATGGCGTATGTCGAGCTGGTCGACCGTCCGGAACCGGTACCGGCCGAAACCGACGGCACCGCGACGGCCTGACGGCACATCGCGTCTGCCGAGCCTGGAGACGTGCCTCGAACCCGCAAAAAGGCCGGCCGCATTGCCGGCCTTTTGCGTTGCGGCGGCAGGTGACGGCTTCGCCCCTGCCGGCATCGCGCCTGATCGCCTTCCGCTACGCTAGTCCATCGGTTTCATTCAGTGCCGCACAGTGTCGAACGCCGCACCTAGCGGGCGCGAGGGGCGACGCGATGCGGAACCGTTCCGGCCCTTTCCCGATCCATTTGGCGCGCCCTGACACGCGAGGACATTAGGCATGCTGCGACCCTCGTTCCTACCCGCCTGGCTGCTGCGGCTGGCGGCCGCGTTGCTGATGGCCGGCACGGCCTTCCAGGCGGCACGAGCCGCCGACGATTTTCTCGACCCGGACATCGCGTTCAAGCTCAGCGCGCGTGCGCTCGACGAGCGCCGCGTCGAGGTCGACTTCGAGATCGCACCCGGCTACTACCTCTATCGCGAGCGCTTCGCGTTCTCCGCGACCGGCGCCACCCTCGGCACGCCCGAATTCCCGCCCGGCCAGATCAAGTTCGACGAGACCTTCCAGAAGAACGTCGAGACCTTCCACAACGGCGTGCGCATCGTGGTGCCGGTGCAGCAGGCCGGGCCGACGTTCCGTCTCGCGGTGACCAACCAGGGCTGCGCCGACAAGGGCCTGTGCTATCCGCCGCAGCAGCGCGCGGTCGAAATCAGCCTGACCGGCTTCGGCGGCAAGGGCACGACGCGGCTGCTGGGCGACGCCGACGCGTCTGCCACGCCCGATGCTTCCGCCACGGCAGCCGCGCCTGTCGCTGCGACGCCCGCGCCCGCGCGTATCGATGCAGCGGCACCGGCATCCGACGACGCTGCCGGCCTCGCCGCGGCGCTGCACGGCGGCCACCTCTGGACCATCGTCGGCGTGTTCTTCGTCGCCGGCGTGCTGCTGTCGCTGACGCCTTGCGTGCTGCCGATGCTGCCTATCCTGTCGTCCATCATCGTCGGGCAAAGCGGGCGCGGCGGCAGCGCCGGCACGGCATCGCGGGCGCGCGGCTTCAGCCTGGCGCTCAGCTATTCGCTCGGCATGGCGCTGGTCTACACGGCGCTCGGCATCGCTGCCGGGCTGGCCGGCGAAGGCCTCGCGGCGGCGTTGCAGAACCCTTGGGTGCTCGGGCTGTTCGCGGCGGGATTGGTCGGACTGTCGCTGTCGATGTTCGGCGTCTACGAACTGCAGCTGCCGACCGCGCTCAGCGGCCGGCTCACCGACGCGTCGCAGCGCTTGCCGGGCGGGCGCGTCGCCGGCGTGTTCGCGATGGGCGGCGTGTCGGCGCTGATCGTCAGTCCGTGCGTCGCAGCCCCGCTCGCGGGTGCGCTGGTCTACCTGAGCCAGACGCGCGATGTCTGGCTCGGCGGTTCGGCGCTCTTCGCGCTGGCCTGCGGCATGAGCGTGCCGCTGCTGCTGGTCGGCGCGTCCGCCGGCGCGATGCTGCCGCGTGCCGGCGCCTGGATGAACGAGGTCAAGCGTTTCTTCGGGCTGCTGCTGCTCGCGGTCGCGCTGTGGACCGTCGATCCGGTGCTGCCGGTGGCGTTGACCTTGGCGCTGTGGGGCGCGCTGGCGCTCGCGGCCGCCGTCTGCGTGGTCTCGGGCGGGCGAGGCCGCACCTGGTCGAAGAGCCTGCTGCGGCGTGCGGTGGCTGCCGTGCTCGCGGCCATCGGCCTGATGCAACTCGTCGGAGCGGCGTCGGGCGGATCGGATCCGTTGCAGCCGCTTGCTCATCTGACCGGACGCGGGAACGGCGACGCCGGTGCGCCGCTCGCCTTCCAGCCGGTGCGCGGCGTGTCCGGGCTCGAAACCGCGCTGCGCAGCGCCGGTCGCCCGGTGATGCTCGACTTCTATGCCGACTGGTGCGTGTCGTGCAAGGAGATGGAGCGTTTCACTTTCACCGACCCGGAGGTCCGCAAGCGTCTGGCCGGTGCATTGCTGCTGAAAGCCGACGTCACCGCCAACAACGCCGAGGACCGCGAGCTGCTGAAGCGCTTCCAGCTTTTCGGCCCGCCCGGCACGATCTTCTTCGATGCCGGCGGTCGCGAGATTGCGAAGGCACGCATCGTCGGCTTCCAGAACAGCCGCCGCTTCGGCACGACCCTGGAGGCCGCCGGGCTTTGAATCGAGCAGGTCCGAGCTACGCTCGTGTGGTATAGTCTCGGGCTCAGTCGCGAGGTGGAGCAGTCTGGTAGCTCGTTGGGCTCATAACCCAAAGGTCGCAGGTTCAAATCCTGCCCTCGCAACCAAGTTTCGCGGCCCGAGCCGCCAGCAAAACGCCAACCGAAAGGTTGGCGTTTTGCTTGATGACCGTCTTTCGATGAGCGGCTGACGATCGTTGAAGGCGTCTCCTCGACCCGGAGCGCCGCCTCGGGCGGCCCGCCCTCACTGTCCCCCGGCCGGCGACGTCGATTTCTGGTCCGAGACGTCCGGCGCAAGACTCTCCGGATTGATTTCGCCGGCTTCCGAGACGGCCGCCAGCGTTGCCGCCAGCTCGCATCGGTCGGTTCCGCTTGCGTTGCTGTCCGGGCACTTGAACGTGGCCATCTGCGGCGAGCTGAGGCAGGCCGCCAGGAATGCCGCCATGGCCGCGGAGCCGACGTACATGACCCAGAAGTAGATGCGATCGACCATCCGACGTCCTCGACTGCGTGCCCCAAAGGGTAGGGCGCCCGTCACCGCGGTTGTGCCGGCGCCCGCAGCGCCCAACGCACGGACTCAATGTCGCGGCAAACGGGAGTGGTCGGTCGGTCGATGAGCAGGTTCGGGCGCGGTCAATTCAACGGCGTGCGAACGGTGCGGCGCTGGATCGGGCTCCGCACCCGGACTCTTGCGACGACATGAAACGTTACGCGCCGCTACCTCGTCGAAAGGACGCCACGGCCGGCCGCGCCGACGATGCAGTCCTCATCACTGCGGCCCGCGGGCCTTGAAGGAACTGCAACATGACGATCAAGCCCTGGATCCGGCGCACCCTGATCGGCGTCTTCGGCGCGGCTGCGCTGCTCGGCGGCATCGGCGCCTATGCGGCGCACGAGTACGGCTGGCATGGCGACCCGGCGCAGATGAAGCGGCACATGGTCGAACGCATCAGCGGCCGGCTCGAGCTGAACGATACGCAGAAGGCGCGCCTCGGCGTGCTGGCCGACGCGCTGATGGCGCAACGCCAGGCACTGCACGGCAGCGATCCGAAGGCCGAGATGCAGGCGGTCATTGCCGGGCCGGCGTTCGACCGCACCCGCGCCGAGGCGTTGCTGTCAAGCAAGATCGCGGCGCTGCAGAGCGGCGGCCCGGCGGTGCTGACGGCGATGGCCGACTTCTACGACAGCCTCGATCCGGCACAGCAGGTGAAGGTGCGCGCGTTCGTGGCCGAGCACCATGGGCATCGCATGCATGGCGAGCGCGACGGACAGCAGCACGACAACTGAGTCGCCGGAGCGAAGTCGCCCCTGCACGACGGCACCGGCGCGGACGGCCACGTACCATCCGCGCCATGCGCCGCCTGCTGCTGATCGACGACGACGAGCGCCTCGGCCCGCCGCTGACGGCGTTCTTCGCGCGTTGCGACTTCGAGCTCGTGCATGTCACGCGGCCGTCCGAAGGATTGGCGCGGCTGCGCGAGGGCGGCTTCGATGCCGCGATCCTCGACGTGATGCTGCCCGAGATGGACGGCTTCGAGCTCTGCCGCGCGATCCGCCGCGAGCCCGGTCCGCACCATGACGTGCCGGTGCTGATGCTGACCGCGCGCGGCGACGTGATGGATCGCATCGTCGGCCTCGAGCTCGGCGCCGACGACTACCTGCCCAAGCCCTTCGAGCCGCGCGAGCTGCTGGCGCGCATCCAGACCATCCTGCGCCGACGCGTGAGCGCGCCGCAGACGACGGCCGGCTCGTTGCGCTTCGAGGGCCTGACGATAGACCTCGATCGCCGCAGCGTGCTGCGCAGCGGCGAGCCGGTGGACCTGACCGGCACCGAGTTCGAGCTGCTGGTGCTTTTGGCCGGCACGCCTCAAAAGGTGTACGGACGCGACGACATCCTGGCCCACTTGCGCGGACGCTCGGCGGAAGACATCCACAGCCGCGCCGTCGACATCCTGGTCAGCCGGCTGCGACGCAAGCTCGCGCCGCTGGATGTGATCCGCACGCTGCGCAACGCCGGCTACCTGTTCGCCGGAGCGCGATCATGACGGCCGCCGAGCCGGCCGCGATGCCGGTCGAGGCAACCGATGCGGCCCGGCGTGGGCGGTTGGGCTTCTCGATCAAGGGCCGGTTGGTCGGGCTCTTCGTGCTGCTGGCGCTGGCGACCACCACGGTCTTCCTGCTCGGCATGCAACGGCTGCTGCACGGCGGCTGGCAGAGCTATGTGCAGCCGCTCGCCACCGACTACGTCGACCGGCTAGCCGCCGAGATCGGTACGCCGCCCGACCCGGCGCGCGCGCGCGCGCTGGCCGCGCGGCTGCCGATCGCGGTGCGCATCGAAGGGCCGGTCGTGAACATCGATACCCAGCCGCACCGCCGCTGGGGCCATCACCACCGCGAAGAGGCCGCCCGCGACGCCAGCGGTGACGACGAGACCGGCAGCGAAGCATGGAGCCTGGTGCGGCTCACCTCCGACGGGCATCGCATCACCTTCGGCCTGGCACGTCCTCCCGACGGCCTGCGGCCGCGGCTGGTCGGCTGGGCCACGCTGGCGGTGCTGCTCGCGCTGACGTTGCTGGCCTACGCGGCGGTGCGTCGGTTGCTGGCGCCATTGGAGGTGATCGGCGTCGGCGTCGAAGCCTACGGCTGCGGCGAGTTCGCGACGCCCATCGTCGTGCAGCGTCGCGACGAGCTCGGTGCGCTGGCCGGGCGCATCAACGGCATGGCCGCCAACCTGCACGGCATGCTCGAAGCCAAGCGTGCGCTGCTGCTCGCGATCAGCCACGAGCTGCGCAGCCCGCTGACGCGCGCGCGCGTCAACGTCGAGCTGCTCGAGGACGGCGCGCCGCGCAGTGCGCTGCTGGACGACCTCGCGGAGATGCGCGACCTGATCGACAACCTGCTCGAGAGCGAGCGGCTGGCGCAGGGGCACGCGGCGTTGCACCCGGAGCCGACCGATCTGGCCGCGCTGGCGGCCGATGTCGTGTCGGCGCAGTTCGGCGACCGCGGCGTGCAGTTGCAGCTCGACGAGCTGGGCTCGGTGCAGGCCGACCCGATGCGGCTGCGACTGCTGCTGCGCAACCTGATCGACAACGCCTTGCGCCACGGTGCGGAGGCGCAGGAGGCGCCGGTCGTGTTCCTGCGCCGCGAGGTCGACGGCCGGGTGGCTCTCGGCGTGCGCGACCATGGCCCGGGCGTGGCGGCCGATCAGGCAGCGCGACTCGGCGAGGCGTTCTATCGGCCCGACGCGGCGCGCACGCGCGCGGCGGGCGGCGTCGGCCTGGGGCTGGCACTGGCGCGCGCGGTGGCGCGGGCGCATGGCGGCGAGCTGAGGATACGCAGGGTGGAGCCGGGGCTGGAAGTCAGCGCGGTTTGGTCGCCGGTGCGCTGAGCGCGTTCTGCGCGCTCCTGGCTCGTGATATCAAACTCCACTACTGTCCGGTTAAACGACTC
>JAFEEF010000103.1 GCA_018241265.1 Pseudomonadota bacterium
ATCAACCTGCCGCAGTTCGCCGGCCCCGAGCCGCGCTACTGCCCGCCGGGCGTATACGAGTTCGTGCCCGACGAGGCCAACGCCGGCAAGGAGCGCCTGCAGATCAACGCGCAGCACTGCGTGCACTGCAAGACCTGCGACATCAAGGATCCGACGCAGAACATCGTGTGGGTCGCACCGGAAGGCGGCGGCGGGCCGAACTACTCCGGGATGTAGCGCGGTTCGCGCCCTGGCCGCCTTCATGGCGCGGCCAGAAAAAAGCCACCGGCAACCCGGTGGCCTTGTCTTGTGCGATGCCTATGGGCTATCAGTGCGAGATCGCGTAGCTGACCGCTGCCGGCGCCATCACGATGCCGTAGCCCGAGTCGCGATCGACGCCGACCGTGGCGCCATCGTCGAGCGCGGTCGCTTGCAGCGCATTCAGGATCTGCGTGTTGGTGTAGTCGGGCCGGGCCGACTTCACGAGCGCGGCGACGGCCGCGGCATGCGGTGCGGCGGCCGACGTGCCGAAGAACGGCAGGAAGAGCGGCGTCTTGGTCGAGACGCCGTCGGCTGCCGTGATGGTCGGCTTGACCAGCGTCTCGCCGCCGTTCGTGCCGAACAGGAAGTTGCCGGGCGTGATCGGCGTGCCGTCCGCGTTGTAGAAGTACTTGCGCGGGCCGTCCGAGCTGAAGGTCTCGATCGGATTCGCCGTACCGCCGACGAACGGCTTGGTGCCCGTGTGGGCGCTGGCCCAATAGGTTGCAGCCAGCGTCACGGTCTGGGTGCCGGCGTTGTGGCCGAACGTCGCACCCGACGTGCCGATCGTCAGGGCGCCCCGCTCGGTGTCCAGGTGCAGCGCGCGCGTCGCGGCCGACGCCTTCTTGGCGATCACGATCCGGGCGCCGACCGGGAACGGGTTGGCGCTGTTGTTGCGGCGGCAGAACTCCGTCGGGTCGGACGCACCGGACTGAACGTTCACCGAGGAGCAGAGGACCGACGTGCCCGCGGCGTTGAGGACGAACAGGTCGTAGTCGTTGGTGGAGGCGCCCAGCGGATCGGACCACTTCGCGAGGATGTACTGGGTCGCCACCGTCAGCGCGTCGTAGGCCTGGCCCGACGCGAAGTTGTGCAGCGTGTAGCCGGCAGGCAGCGGCGGGCCGCTGGCCGGACCGGGCGTGAAGTCGCCTTCCCAGGTGCCCGTCGTTCCGAACGTCACGTTGCCGCTGTTGCCCGCGGCCGAGAAGTACAGCGCGCCGTCGGCCGTCACGTCGTTGACCGCTTGCGCGATCTCGCCGTCCTGGAACACGCCCTCGTCGAAGTAGGTGACGTCGTCGACGATGATGTCGCAGTGGTAGGTGTCGCGCAGCGTGCGGATGTTGTCGGCGAAGGCGGCGTCGGTGGGGTCGGCGGTGGCGAAGAAGAGCTTCGCGCCAGGTGCGACGTCGTGGATGATTTCCATCATCGCCGCGCCCTCGTCCTCGCCCGAGCCGGCCTGCCCGGGCAGCACGGTCACGTCGGGCGGCAGGTCGCCGCTCGAGATCAGCGTCGCGACGATGGACGGGCTGGCCGAATCGGACAGCACGCCGACGCGCACGCCGGTACCGTCATGCCCGCCGGCGACGACGGTGTTCGCGCCGTGCGCGATGTAGCCTTGCGACGTCAGCGCGCCGACGTTCGTGCGGTACGCCGGAGCCGGTGCGATGCGCTGGACGTCCGGCAGCGCGGCGAGCGCCTCCACCTGAGCCAGCGGGATCGTCGCCAGGACCGAGGTCTTCTTCGACGCGACGTATTGCACCGTTCCGCCGATCGCGGCGATCTTGCTCAGCACGCGCTGCGAGGCGGTGCCGCTGATCTTGACCTTGACGCGGCCGCTGGCATCGACGCCGGTCGCATCGGCTGCGCTGGCGTAGACATCCGCCATGCCGGACATGGCCTGGCCGCGCGAGGCTTGCAGCGTGTACCAGAGCTGCGAGTCGAGCTTGGCCTGGAGGGCGGTACGGTCGAGCTTTTCGTTCAGCAGTTGCGCGATCTGGCTGGTCGCCTGCGCCGTCGGGAACGCCGCGCGTGCCGCCGCTGCCGTGGTCTCGGCATGGGACGCGGCCACGCAGGCCGCGGACAGCGCGGTCAGCGCGAACAGGCGGGAGGCGCGCGGCGCCTTGCTGTGCAGTTTCTTGAAGTTCATCGATCGTCTCTCAAAGGTTGTTCCGTCGAAGCGCCGTCGACCGGCGCCGAACCGGGCGCGTCACGCGCGGGGCGGCGTGCACACCGGACGAATCGTCTCAGCCGCGCCCTGCGCGCTTCGCCACGCCGGCGAGCAGCGGGACGCCCAGCAGCAGCAGTGCCCACGTCGCGGGTTCGGGCACCGGCGTGAGGTTCGTGTAGCTGGTGTCGGAGAACGCTTCGATCAGCACGTTGCCGGACTGGTTGAGGCCGGCATTCGACGTCGTCTCGTTCAGCACCAGCACCAGGTTCGTGATGCTGGTCGGAACGACCAGCTGGAAGTAGCGCGGATCGGTACCGAAGAAATTCCCGCTGTTGCCGTTGTCGCCCAGGTAGTTGGTTGCCAGGTTCGTGGGGTCGAAGCTGCCGTTGTAGGCAGACAGGAACGTGTTGACCGAGACGCTGTCGAAGGTGATCTGAATATAGGCACCGTAGACGTAGGGCGCCTCGAGCGCGCTCAGGTCGACGTTCCAGGTGTCGTAGTGAAACGGCCCCGGCGCGGTGTTGACGCCCGGGAAGGGTTCCGGCGCCGACCAGTCGGCGCCCGGTGCGTTGCCGGTGGTGCTGCGGTTGAGGCGCTGCGCCATCGTCGGGTCGCTCGAGTCGAGAGAGATCCCATTGATGGCGAGGAGGTCGGTCGCATGAGCGGCACCGCCGAGCAGCAAGCCCGCACCGGCGGCGCACAGCAGCCGGGCCGCGTGTTCGAGTGAACGCATAGTCTGGAACCTTTCAGAGGAAGGGGATGCCCAGGCGCGGACCTGACAGCGCCGTTGCGGATTGTTGCTCGGCATTGCTGGACGTGGCCATTCGGGTCGCCGGCAGGATAGGTTCGCGACCTTGTGCCACAAACCCCCTCGAATCGGGGGTTCGGCGTCACATCCGGTAACGACTGCGCTGCTCGGCGCGGAGGGTCTCGGAGCGTGCCGCGACTGCGGCGGCATCAGGCGATGCGCTACGCTTCGGCCCGCACCCACGGAGACGCCCCATGAAGATCCGAATCACGCTGCTGGCCGCGCTGGCGGCAGTCGCCTTGACGGCACACGCCCAGGACAAGACCCTGCGCCTCATCACCTGGGCCGACTACGCGCCTGCCGACGTGGTCGCGCAGTTCGAGAAGGAGACCGGCATCAAGGTCGAGATCACCTTGTCGAACAACGAGGAGATGATCTCCAAGCTGCGCGCCACCGGCGGCGCCGGCTTCGACCTCGCGCAGCCGTCGCAGGACCGCATCGCCGGGCCGCAGCAGGAGTTCGGCATCTACAAGCCGATCGACCTCGCGAAAGTCAAGACCGAGCAGTTCATCCCGGCGATGCTCGACGCGACGAAGAAGAACACGACGGTCGACGGCAAGGTCTACGGCCTGCCGCACATCTGGGGCACCGATGGCCTCGTCGTCAACACCAAGACGGCGCAGATGGCCGACTACCCCGATCTGTGCAAGCCCGAGTACAAGGGCAAGACCTCGGTGCGGCTGAAGCGGCCGACGCTGCTCGCCTTCGCGTTCGCATCGGGCAAGGATCCGTTCGCGCTCTACAACGACCCGAAGGCCTATACCGCGCTGATGGACGGCATCGGCAAGCAGCTCGCCGCCTGCAAGGCCAACCTGAAGTTCTTCTGGGACAACAAGGACCAGCTCCTCAACGGCATGCGCACCGGCGAAGTGGTCGGCGCGATGATGTGGGACACCGGCGGCTGGAAGCTCAACAAGGACGATCCGGCTATCCAGTTCATCGCGCCGAAGTCGGGCGCGCTCGGCTGGATAGACACCTATGCGCTGCCGGCCAGGGGCAAGAACGACGCCGCGGCCTACGCCTGGATCAACTTCAACATGCGGCCCGAGATCGCCGCGAAGGTCGCAGGCTCGGCCGGCAACTTCACCGCTGCGAAGGGCGCCGACCAGTTGATGGACGCCAAGCTGAAGGCGCAGTTCGCGGCGAGCTTCCCGGAAGCGGCGCTGAAGAACGTCAAGTGGTATCCGGCGGTGCCGGCGGGCATCGAGGAGATCGAAGGGCGCGTGCTCGATCGCGTGAAGGCGGCGAACTGAGTCGCCGGAGCGCGATGACCTCGGACCTGGAGATCAGCGCGCTCACGAAGCGCTACGCCACGTTCACCGCCGTCGACGGCCTGTCGTTCGACGTCGCCCGCGGCAGCTTCTTCTCGATCCTCGGTCCTTCGGGCTGCGGCAAGACGACGCTCTTGCGCATGATCGCCGGCTTCATCGCGCCCGACGCCGGCACGATCCGCATCGGCGACCGCGACATGGCCGGCGTGCCGCCGAACCGGCGGCCGGTGAACATGGTGTTCCAGCACCTCGCGCTCTTTCCGATGATGTCGGTCGGCGACAACGTCGCCTATGGCCTCGTGCAGCGCGGCATCGCAAAGGCCGAGGCTGCACGCAAGGTCGGCGCGATGCTCGAGCGCGTCGGCCTGCCGGGCGCCGAGACCAAGCGCATCGACCAGCTCTCGGGCGGCCAGAAGCAGCGCGTCGCGATCGCGCGCAGCCTCGTGCTCGAGCCCACCCTGCTGTTGCTCGACGAGCCGCTGGGCGCGCTCGACCTGAAGCTGCGCGAGCACATGAAGATCGAGCTGAAGCAGCTCCAGGCCGCCTTCGGCACGACCTTCGTCTACATCACGCACGACCAGTCCGAGGCGCTGGTGCTGTCGGACCATGTCGCGGTGATGAACCGCGGGCGCTTCGAGCAGGTCGGCACGCCGCAGGCGCTCTACTACGAGCCGCTGACCGCCTTCGTCGCCGGTTTCGTCGGCGCGAACAACTGCGTGGCCGGAACGATCCGCGGCACGGCGGGCGAGACGGCCGAGGTCGTCACGGACGAAGGCCTCGTGCTGCACGCGCGCCACCAGGGCGTGCCCGTGGCCGGCGGCCGTGTCGAGGTCTACGTGCGGCCCGAAGTCGCCAGCCTGGCACGCGACGCGGCCGAACTGCCGGCGTCCCTGCCGCAGTTCGACGGCATCGTCGACAGCCTCCTCTTCGACGGCGCCAACTCGAGCGTGCTGCTGCACGAAGCGCGCAGCCGCCAGCCGTTCCGCATCGCGCTGCCGCAGACAGGGCGATACGCCGATCTGCGCGTCGGCGAGACAGTGCGCTTCGGCTTCGATCCGCTGCGCGCCATGTGCTTCGCAGCGCCACGGTGAGCTGCGCGATGGCCGACGCGCCGCCGCCTGCCGCCGCCCGCGTCGAGCAGTTGCAGACGCTGGCCGGACTGGTCGCCGACGGCCGGCCGCAGGCAGCTCTCGAACTCGCGAGCCGCCTGTTCGCCGATCCGGACCTGCCGGCCTGGATGGCCGCCGAAGCCTGCAACCTGGCCGGTGCCGCCGCGCATGCGCTCGGCCTGTTGCCTATGGCCGAGACCCTGTGGCGCGAAGCGGTCGCACGCGGGCCGACGTCGTCGGCGCAGCCGCCCTACAACCTCGGCGTGCTGCTCGCCGCGCAAGGCCGCGACGACGAAGCCGAGACGGCCCTGCGGCACGCCCTCGCGATCGATCCGGCGCACGCGCCGGCATGGTCGGCGCTGGCGGCATTGCTCGCGCGCGTCGAGCGCTGGGACGATGCGGATGCGGCTTACGGTCGCCTGCGCGCGCTCGCGCCGCACGATGCCGCGGCGGCGTCCAACCACGGTGCGGCGCTCGCGAAGCTCGGCCGGCGTGCCGACGCCGAAGCCGCGTTGCGCGCCGCGCTGGCGCTTGCGCCGGACCACGCCACGGCACAGGTCAACCTCGGCGCCCTGCTCGTCGACACCGGCCGCGCCGCCGACGCGGAGGCCGTGCTCCGCAGCGCGATCGGACGCGATCCGACGGCGGCGGCTGCATGGACGCATCTCGGGCTGGCGCTCGCCGAACTCGGCCGGCTGGCCGAAGCCGAAGCCGCGCAGGTACGGGCCCTCGCGCTCGCGCCGGCGGCCGCCGAGATCCACACCAACCTGGGCAACCTGCTCGCCAAGAGCCGAGGTCGTGAACAGGATGCGGAGGATCATCATCGCCACGCCATCGCGCTCGATCCGGCGTCGGCCGCCGCGCACTGCAACCTCGGCGTGCTGCTCGCCGATCAGCGGCGTGATGCCGAGGCCGAGGCATCGTTTCGTCAGGCGCTCGCGCTGCGCCCCGGCTATCCGCTGGCGCGCCTGGACCTCGGCTTCCTGCTGCTGGCGCAAGGCCGTTGGCATGAAGGCTGGGCCTTGCACGAGGCGCGTCACGACCCGGCGCTGCCCGACAACGGCATCCCCCGGCCCGACCTCGCGATGCCGCCTTGGCAGGGCGATGCGCTCGGCGGCCGCTCGGTATGGGTCTGGCCCGAGCAGGGACTGGGCGACCAGATCCAGTTCGCGCGCTATGCGGCGCTGCTGAAGGACCGCGGGGCAGGCCGCGTCACGCTCGTCTGCAGCCCGCCGCTGGCCACGTTGTTCGGGACGCTGGCGAACGTCGACGCCGTGATTCCCGCATCGGTGACGGACAACCGGTTCGCCGTCCGCGACACTGAGCTGGCTAGCCACGACGCCTGGGTCTTTCCGATGAGCCTGCCGTTACTCTTCGACACCGTGCCCGACGACGTGCCGGCCGACCTGCCTTACCTCCATGCCGACCCGGCCCGGATCGCCGCATGGTCCGAGCGCTGTACCGCGCCCGGATTGAAGATCGGCCTCGTCTGGCAAGGCAACCCGCTGCACAACAACGATGCGGACCGGTCCCTGCCCGGTCATCGCACGCTCGCGCCGCTGCTCACGGTGCCCGGCGCCAGCTTCTTCAGCCTGCAGACCGGCGCGGCGGCGACCGATGCACCGATGCAGCGCCTCGGCCACGAGCTGCGCGACTACGCCGACACCGCCGCGGTGCTCGCCCAGCTCGACCTGCTGATCTGCGTCGACACGTCGATCGCCCATCTCGCCGGCGCGCTCGGCCGGCCATGCTGGCTGCTGCTGCCGGCGCACAAGACCGACTGGCGCTGGCTGCGCGAGCGCGACGACACGCCGTGGTACCCGAACACGATGCGACTGTTCCGCCAGTCGGTGCGCGGCGACTGGGCCGGCGTGATCGAGCGCGTGCGCGGCGCGCTCGTCGCCCGGATCGAAGGGCAAAGGCCATGAACCGCAGCCGCCACGCCCGCCTGATGCTCGGCCTGCTGCTCGCGCCGGCATTGCTGTGGCTGGTCGGCCTGATCGTGCTGCCGCACGTCGAGCTCGCGGTGCTGTCGATGCGCGTGCGCGTGTCGGCACGTCACTACGCGCCCAGCCTCGCGCAGTACCTGACGTTCTTCGACGAGCCGCTCTACTGGCACACCTTCGTGCGCACCGCGGTGATGTCCATCGTCGCGACCGCGCTGACCTTGCTGCTCGCCTTCCCGATCGCCTGGACGATCGCGAAGATCGCACGCGGCAGCGGCCGCTCGCTGCTGTTCGTGCTGTGCCTGATCCCGTTCTGGGTCAGCGAGACGGTGCGCACGCTCGGCTGGATGATCCTGCTGCGCGAGTCCGGCGTGCTGCCGGCCCTGCTCGTCAAGCTCGGGCTCGCGTCCACGCCGCCCGAGCTGCTGTACCACGACGCGACCATCCTCGTCGGCCTCGTCTACACGTCGCTGCTCTTCATGGTCGTGCCGCTGATCGGCGCGCTCGACACGCTCGACGACAGCCTGATCGAAGCCGCCTACGACCTCGGCGGCAGCGGCTGGTCCATCCTGCGCCGCATCGTCATTCCGCATGCGGCGCCGGGCATCGTCGCCGGCTGCATCGTCGTCTTCATGCTGACGCTGGGCAACTACCTGACGCCGACCCTGCTCGGCGGCAAGGATTCGCTGTGGTTCACCGAGCAGATCTACACCCAGTTCATCACGCGTTTCAACTGGGAGCAGGGGGCGGCCTTCGGCTTCCTGCTGCTGGCGCTGTCGACCGCGATCGTCTGGGCCGGCCTGACGATCACCGGGCAGAAGTTCGGTGACGTGATGCGCAGAGGCTGACGAGATGATCCCGAGCCTGCCTCGCCCCGCCTGGCTGCGCGCCGGCACCGTCGTCTATGCGCTGGCGTTCTTCGCGTTCCTGTTCCTGCCCCTCGCGGTCGTCGCGGTGTTCGCGTTCAACGACGCGCCCTATCCCGCACCGCCCTGGCGCGGGTTCACGCTCGACTGGTTCACCGGGCGCGGCACGCGGGTCGGCCTGTTTGCCGACGCTGCGCTGCTCGGCAGCATCTGGACGAGCGTCGTCGTCGCCGCGTGGGTCACCTTGCTGGCCGTGGCGGTCGGCACCGTCAACGCATTCCTGATCGAGCGCGCCGCCTTCCGCGGCAAGCAGGTGCTGTCGCTGCTGATGCTCGCGCCGCTCGTGATTCCGGGCGTGATCCTCGGCATCTCGATCCTCGCGTTCGCGAGCCGGCTCGCGCAGTTCGCGGACGACGCGTTCGGACTCGAGCTGGCGTTCCTGCGACCGGGACTGCCGCTCGTGGTGCTCGGTCAGTTCTCCTACATCGTGTCGATCGCGACCTTGACGATCGCTGCCCGGCTGAAACGCTTCGACATCACGCTCGAGGAAGCCGCTGCGAACCTCGGTGCCACGCGCAGCGCCGTCTTCACGACGATCACGCTGCCCCATCTGAAGCCGGCGTTGATCGGCGCGGCCGCGATCTCGTTTCTGATGTCCTTCGAGAACTTCAACACCACGCTGATGCTGGTCGGCTCGGATGCGCCGCTGACGGTGATGATGTACGGCCGCATGCGCGAAGGCGCGAGCCCGGTGCTCAACGCGGTCAGCCTGTTCCTGATGCTCGCCTCGGCGGTGCTGGCGCTCGCGGTGATGCGGAGGCGCACCGAGGCGTAGCGCGCGGGTCGCGGCGTTCCTCCCGCGGCAGGCGAGCCACTTGCATCACGATCATTGAGCCATGTCGCCGTCGGCCCAGCGAAACACCATGCTGGCCCTCGCGCGAGTCGCGGCGATCAGCCTGCTGTTCGGCTCATCGGTACCCGCCACCCACGCCCTCGCTTCCTCGGGGCTGCGGCCGAACTGCTCATGGCGCTGCGTCAGACGATCGATGCGCAATCCGTCGTCGACATCCACATACCAGACCTCGTCCAGCAGCGCGGCCACACCGCGCCACGGGCCGTCTTCGAGCAGCAGGTAGTTGCCTTCGGTGATCACGAGACGCGTTTGCGGCAGCACTGCAATTGCACCGGCGATGGGCTCCTCGATCTCGCGCCGGAACTCCGGCGCATAGACGATCTCGTCAATGCCTTGCCGGCGCAACCGTTCCAGCAGCGCGATGTAGCCGGCGCCGTCGAAGGTGTCAGGTGCACCCTTGCGGCCAGCACGGCCGAGCCGGTGCAACTCGACATTGGCCAAATGGAAGCCGTCCATCGGCACGACCTGCGATATGTCGGGAAACGATCGGTGGATGGCGGCCGCCAGTGTCGACTTGCCCGCACCCGGAGGCCCGACCAGTCCGAGCAGGCAACGCGATCCGCTTTCCAGCAGCCGACGCAGGCGGGCCAGGTACTTCGTCGGAACGGCCGGAAGCGTCGTCAGCCGCTCTTCCACGCCGGCGCCCGCTTGTCGATGAACGCCTGCACGCCTTCGAGCGCCGAGTCGTCCATCATGTTGCAGGCCATCGTCTGCACCGCGTCGTCGTAGGCCGCGGCGATGCCCTGCTCGATCTGCCGGTAGAACAGGGCCTTGCCCATCGCGACCGCGACGCGCGGCTTGGCGACGATGCTGGCGACGAGCCGCTCGACCTCGGCATCCAATCGATCGGCATCGGCGACACGGTTCACGAGGCCCTTGCGGCGGGCTTCCTCGGCGTCGATGAACTCGCCGGTCACGAGCATCTCGAACGCCTCCTTGCGGCCGAGGTTGCGCGCCAGCGCGACGCTCGGCGTCGAGCAGAAGAGCCCGAGGTTGACGCCGCTGACCGCGAAGCGCGCCTCGCGCACCGCGACCGCCAGGTCGCACATCGCGACGAGCTGGCAGCCGGCCGCGGTCGCCACGCCGTGCACCCGCGCGACCACCGGCACCGGCAACCGCTGCAGTCCGAGCATCATCCGGCCGCAGCGCTCGAAGAGGCGCTGGTAGTAGTCGAGCGACGGCGCGGCGCGCATCTCCTTCAGGTCGTGGCCGGCGCAGAACGCCTTGCCGGCGGCGGCCAGCACGATGACGCGCGCGCCCTCGTCGGAGGCAGCACGATCGATCTCGCGCTGCAGCGCTTCGATCATCGCCTCGGACAGCGCGTTGTAGGCATCGGGCCGGCTGAGGGTCCAGGTGACGACACCGCGCGGATCGCGGGTGACGCGGACCAAGGCTTCGTCGTGTGCTGTCGTCATGATGATCTCGCTGGAGGTCAGGTGCTGCTCTTCGCGCGCTCGCGCAGCGCGAACTTCTGGATCTTGCCGGTGGATGTCTTCGGTATGGGCTCGAAGCGTACCGCGCGCGGAATCTTGTAGCCGGCGAGCAGGCTTCTGCAATGGGCGATCAACTCGTCGGCCGTGGCGGTCGCGTCGGGCCGCAGCTCGACGAAGGCGACCGGCGTCTCGCCCCATTTCTCGTCGGGCCGCGCAACGACCGCGCAGGCCAGCACCGCCGGATGGCGGTAGAGCGCGTCCTCGACCTCGATCGAGCTGATGTTCTCGCCGCCGGAAATGATGATGTCCTTGCTGCGGTCCTTGATCTTGACGTAACGGTCGGGCTCCATCACCGCGAGGTCGCCGGTGTGGAACCAGCCGCCTTCGAACGCGGCTGCGGTCGCCTTCGGGTTCTTCAGGTAGCCGCGCATCACGATGTTGCCGCGGAACACGATCTCGCCCATGGTCTCGCCGTCGGCGGGCGTTTCGGCCATGGTCTCGGCATCGAGCACCGTCATGCCTTCCTGCAGCGCGTAGCGCACGCCCTGGCGGCCGTTCAGGCGCGTCTGCTCCGACAGATCCTCTTCCGCCCAGCGCGTGCGCTTGACCGCCACCGATGCCGGCCCGTAGACCTCGGTGAGCCCGTAGACGTGGGTGATGTCGAAGCCGATGCGCGCCATGCCTTCGATCATGGCCGCGGGCGGCGCGGCGCCGGCGACCAGGCCGCGCACTCCTTGCGTGATGCCCTCGCGGAGCGCCGGCGGCGCCGAGATCAGCAGGTTGTGAACGATGGGCGCGGCGCAGTAGTGATCGACCCGATGCTCGCGCATCGCGTCGAGGATCGCCTGCGCTTCGACCTTGCGCAGGCAGACGTGCGTACCGCCGAGCATCGCGACGGTCCACGGGAAGCACCAGCCGTTGCAGTGGAACATCGGCAAGGTCCACAGATAGACCGGGAAGTGCGGCATCGTCCAGGTCGCCGCGTTGCAGACCGCATTGAGGTAGGCACCGCGGTGATGCGTGACGACGCCCTTCGGATCGCCAGTGGTGCCCGACGTGTACGACACCGCGATCGCATCCCATTCGTCGGCCGGACCTTCGAGGCGGGCGAGCGGCGCATGCTCGGCGAGGAAGGCTTCGTAGTCGATCGATCCGAGCTTGTCGCCCGGGCCGCGGTACTCGCCGTCGCCGACGTCGATGACGACAGGCGTGCGGCCGTGCTCCTCGCGCAGCAGCTTCAGCGCCTCGGCGATCGTCGGCGCGAACTCGCGGTCGGTGAGCAGCACCTTGGTCTCGCAGTGGTTCATCTGCCAGGCCAGCAGCGCCGCATCGAGCCGCGTGTTGAGCGTGTTCAGCACCGCGTTGATGCCGGGCACGGCATAGTGCGCCTCGACCATCTCGGGCGTGTTCGGCAGCATCACGCTGACGGTGTCGTGTCGGCCGATGCCGAGCGCCTTCAGGCCGGCGGCGAGCCGTGCAGAACGGTCGCGCAGCTCGCGCCAGCTGTAGCGGCGCGCGCCGTGGATCACCGCCGGCAGGTCGCCGAACACCTCGGCGCTGCGCTCGACAAAACTGACCGGCGACAGCGCGACATGGTTGGCGGCGTTCTTGTCGAGACCGGTGTCGTAGATCGTCTTCATCGGATCATGCTCCGCTGTGTACAAGGGCTTGGTCTGTCACGCGCTCGCCGCAGCGAGCGCTTGGTCCATGTCCCAAAGGATGTCGTCGATGTGCTCCAGGCCGACCGACATCCGCACCATGTCGGGCAGCACGCCGGCAGCGCGCTGCTGGTCTTCGTCGAGTTGCCGGTGCGTCGTCGATGCCGGATGGATGATCAAGGTGCGGGTATCGCCGATGTTGGCGAGGTGGCTCATGAACTGCGCCGACTCGATGAACTCGACGCCGGCCGCGAGGCCGCCCTTCACGCCGAACGCCAGCAGCCCCGATGCGCCCGGCACGCCGTCGACCGAGCGCATCTGCCGCGCGACGAGCGCATGGTCCGGATGATCCGGCAGCCCCGGGTAGCCGACCCAGCTGACGCGCGGATGGGCCTTCAGGAAGTTCGCCACCGCCAGCGCATTGCGGCAGTGCCGCTCCATGCGCACCGGCAAGGTCTCGACGCCTTGCAGGATCTGCCATGCGCTCATCGGGCTCAGCGCCGCGCCGTAGACGCGCAAGGTCTCCATGCGCGCGCGCATCGTGTAGCCGAAGTCGCCGAAGGTCTCGTAGAACTTGACGCCGTGGTAGCCGGGCGAAGGCTCGGTCATGCCCGGGAACTTGCCGTTGTCCCATGGAAAGCGGCCGCTTTCGACGATCACGCCGCCGAGCGTCGTGCCGTGGCCGGCGAGGTACTTGGTGGCCGAATGCACGACGATGTCGGCACCGAAGTCGCACGGCCGGCAGAGGAACGGCGACGGCACGGTGTTGTCGACGATCAGCGGCACGCCGTGGGCGTGTGCGACCTCGGCCACTGCCGCGATGTCGAGCACCGTGAGGCTCGGGTTGCCGAGGCTTTCGGCGAACACCGCGCGGGTGTTCGGCCGCATCGCGGCGGCAAAGGCCTCGGGCGAGCGTGCATCGACGAAGGTCGTCGAGATGCCCTGCTTCTTCAGGTTGACCGCGAGCATGCTGACCGATCCGCCGTAGAGTGCGCCGGCGGCCACGATGTGGTCGCCCTGCTCGAGCAGGGTCATCAGCGCGATCGCTTCGGCGGCCATGCCGCTGGCCGACGCCAGCGCGGCGCGACCGCCTTCGAGCGCGGCGACACGTTCCTCGAGCGCGGCAACCGTCGGGTTCGACAGCCGCGAGTAGACGTTGCCGAAGGTCTGCAGGTTGAACAGGCTCGCCGCGTGGTCGGCGCTGTCGAACACGAAGCTCGTCGTCTGGTAGATCGGCAAGGCCCGCGCGCCGGTCGCGGCATCGGGGATCTGGCCGGCGTGGATGGCAAGCGTCTCGGGTTGAAACGTGCGATCGGCCATGGCGTTCAGGCAGCCGCGCGCTTGGCGGAGATCACGCGCGTGTTGACGCCGGCCCAGTGCAGCCCGCCGAGCAGCCGCGCGTGCTCGATCTTCACGCAGCGGTTCATGACGCTGTCGAGACCGGCCGCACGGGCCAGCGCATCGGCCTCGGTGTTGACGACCCCGATCTGCTGCCACAGGCACGTGGCGCCGATCGCGATCGCCTGGCGCGCGATCGGCAACACGTCCTCGGTGCGGCGGAACACGTCGACGATGTCGACCGGATGCGGGATGGCGGCGAGGCTCGGCCAGCAGCGTTCGCCGAGCACCTCGTCGTAGCGCGGATTGACCGGCACGATGCGGTAGCCGTGCTGCTGCATGTACTTGGCGGCGAAGTAGCTCGGACGGTGCCATTCGGCCGACAGGCCGACGACGGCGATCGTGCGGCTCTTCGAGAGGATGCGGCGCAGGCTGGCGATGTCGTCGGGCATGGCGTTGCTTGGCAAGGTCGTCGGCGGATATTAGCGCCGACCACCCTGCGCTCAGCCCCTGGCGACGTCCGAAGCGATCTCGTCCAGCACCGCCTTGAGGCGGCGGTCGAAGTCGTGCAACTCGAACACGTAGTGCTGCCGGTCCATCGCGAGGCGCGCGTAGGTGCCCTTCTCGATCCGATCGGAAACGAGCAGGCGCCACGGAATGCCCTGTGCCTCGGCCACGCCCAGCTCCCACAGCAGCCAGGGGCTGGGCAGCAGGATGTCGCCGCAGCGCAGGCCGCCCTCGACGTCCCAGACGGCGAGGAAGTAGGTGCTGGCGCGGATCATTTCGATGATGCCGTCGCGCTTG
>JAFEEF010000104.1 GCA_018241265.1 Pseudomonadota bacterium
GGCGGCCGCACCGTCGGCGCTGGCGTCGTGGCCAAGATCATCGAATAAGGACCCGCGTGACGTGCCGCGCGGCACGGGCCTAGCACCCCCAGCGCCCGGCCGCGCCTGCTCATCGAACCGCGGCCTGCGGGCCGCACCGCTCTTTTCAGGAACCGTCATGCAGAAGCAAAAGATCCGTATTCGCCTCAAGGCGTTCGACTACAAGCTGATCGACCAGTCCGCGCTCGAGATCGTCGACACCGCCAAGCGCACCGGCGCGATCGTTCGCGGCCCGGTGCCGCTGCCGACGCGCATGCAGCGCTTCGACATCCTGCGCTCGCCGCACGTCAACAAGTCGTCGCGCGACCAGTTCGAGATCCGCACCCACCAGCGTCTGATGGACATCGTCGATCCGACCGACAAGACGGTCGACGCGCTGATGAAGCTCGACCTGCCGGCCGGCGTCGACGTCGAGATCAAGCTGCAATAACCGGAACCCGCCCGACGATCCCGCAGTTGCGGCCTTGGCCGTAGCTGCTACAATCGCGGGCTTTTCCACCGGTGCCTCCGGTGCTTCTCGAGGCCTCGGTAGAAATCGAAGTCAACCCGACCAATCGTTGTCGGGCTCGTGAACAAAGGCTCCCGGCGGGGCGTGCTCGACGCATCGCCCGGGGCTGGAGAAAACCATGACGACAGCCAACCCGGGCCACCGCCTCGGATTGCTGGGCCGCAAGGTGGGCATGATGCGCATCTTCACGGACGACGGCGACGCCATCCCCGTGACCGTGCTGGACGTGTCCAACAACCGCGTCGCCCAGGTCAAGACGCTAGAGACCGATGGCTACGACGCCGTGCAGGTCGTGTTCGGCGAGCGCAAAGCCTCGCGCGTCAACAAGCCCGAAGCCGGGCACCTCGCCAAGGCCGGCGTCGTCGCCGGCGAAGTGCTGAAGGAATTCCGCGTGCCGGCCGAAGTGGCCGCCGAATACAAGCCGGGCGCGCAGGTGCCGGTCGGCGTGTTCGCGGTCGGCCAGCTCGTCGACGTGCAGGGCACGTCGATCGGCAAGGGCTTCACCGGCACGATCAAGCGCCACAACTTCGGCTCGCAGCGCGCGTCGCACGGCAACAGCCGTTCGCACAACGTGCCGGGCTCGATCTCGATGGCGCAGGACCCGGGCCGCGTGTTCCCGGGCAAGAAGATGTCCGGCCATCTCGGCGACGCGACGACGACGACGCAGAACCTCGACATCGTCCGCATCGACGAAGCGCGCTCGCTGCTGCTGGTGCGCGGCGCGGTGCCGGGTGCGAAGAACGGCCACGTGGTCGTGCGCCCTGCCGTCAAGGCCAAGCGCGCCTCCGGCGCCGCCACCACCGCGAAGGGAGCCAAGTGATGCAACTCGAGCTCCTGAACGAACAAGGCCAGTCGACCGAGAAGGTCGATGCGCCCGATACCGTCTTCGCGCGCGAATACAACGAAGCGCTGGTGCACCAGATCGTCGTGGCCTACCAGGCCAACGCACGTCAGGGCACCCGCGCCCAGCTCGACCGCGGCACCGTCAAGCACTCGACGAAGAAGCCGTTCCGCCAAAAGGGCACCGGCCGCGCGCGCGCCGGCATGACCTCGTCGCCGCTGTGGCGCGGAGGCGGCCGGATCTTCCCGAACTCGCCGGACGAGAACTTCACGCAGAAGGTCAACAAGAAGATGTACCGCGCAGGGATGGCGGCGATCTTCTCGCAGCTCGCCCGCGAAGGGCGTCTTGCGGTGGTCGACACGCTGACCGTCGATTCCCCGAAGACCAAGCAGCTCGCGGCCAAGCTGAAGGCGATGGGCCTGGACTCGGTGCTCGTGATCACCGACCAGCTCGACGACAACCTGATGCTCGCGTCGCGCAATCTCGCCAACGCGCTCGTCGTCGAGCCGCGCTACGCCGATCCGCTCTCGCTCGTGCACTACAAGAAGGTGCTGGTGACGAAGGCTGCGGTCGAACAACTCAAGGAGATGTTCGCATGAGCACGCCCTCTGCCAAGACTTCCGCCAAGGCCAAGAAGGTCGTCGCCAAGCCGGCGCACGACGAAGGTCGTCTGGCCCAGGTGCTGGTCGCGCCCATCGTGAGCGAGAAGGCCACGTCCGCCGCCGAGAAGCACAACCAGGTGCTGTTCCAGGTGCTGCGCGATGCCACGAAGCCCGAGATCAAGGCCGCCGTCGAACTGATGTTCAAGGCGCAGTCGATCGAGGTCGAGTCGGTGACCACCGTGGTCCAGAAGGGCAAGGCCAAGCGTTTCGGCAAGTCCATGGGCCGCCGCGACCACGTCAAGAAGGCGTACGTGTCGCTGAAGGCCGGCCAGGAGCTCAACTTCTCCGGGGAGGGCGCCTAAATGCCCATCGTCAAAGTCAAGCCCACTTCGCCCGGCCGCCGCGCCGTCGTGAAGGTGGTGCATCCGCACCTGTACAAGGGCCGGCCGGAAGCGTCGCTGCTCGAGCCGCAGATGCAGAACGCCGGCCGCAACAACAACGGCCACATCACGATCCGCCACAAGGGCGGCGGGCACAAGCACCACTACCGCGTGGTCGACTTCCGCCGCAACAAGGACGGCATCCCGGCGAAGGTCGAGCGCATCGAGTACGACCCGAACCGCACGGCGCACATCGCGCTGGTCTGCTACGCCGACGGCGAGCGCCGCTACGTGATCGCGCCGCGCGGCCTCGAGGTCGGCGCGACGATCGTGTCGGGCGCCGAGGCGCCGATCAAGGCGGGCAACACGCTGCCGATCCGCAACATCCCGGTCGGCTCGATCGTGCATTGCGTCGAGATGCTGCCCGGCAAGGGCGCGCAGATCGCGCGCTCGGCCGGCACGTCGGTGACCCTGCTGGCGCGCGAAGGCACCTACGCCCAGCTCCGCCTGCGTTCGGGCGAAGTGCGCCGCATCCACATCGACTGCCGCGCGACGATCGGCGAGGTCAGCAACGAAGAGCACAGCCTGCGCCACTACGGCAAGGCCGGCGCGAAGCGCTGGAAGGGCATCCGCCCGACGGTGCGCGGCGTCGCGATGAACCCGGTCGATCACCCGCACGGCGGTGGCGAGGGCAAGACCGGCGAAGGTCAGGTGCCGGTGTCGCCGTGGAACGTGATGACCAAGGGTTACCGCACGCGCAACAACAAGCGGACGCAGACGTTCATCGTCTCGCGCCGCAAGAAGTAAGGAGAGCGACACATGACTCGTTCGCTCAAGAAGGGCCCGTTCGTCGACCATCACCTGCAGGCCAAGGTCGAGAAGGCCGCGGCCACCAAGGACAAGAAGCCGATCAAGACGTGGTCGCGCCGCTCGACGATCCTGCCCGATTTCATCGGCGTCACGATCGCCGTGCACAACGGCAAGCAGCACGTGCCGGTCTACGTCACCGACCAGATGGTCGGCCACAAGCTCGGTGAATTTGCGCTGACGCGCACGTTCAAGGGGCACCCGGCCGACAAGAAGGCCGCGAAGAAGTAAGGAAGGACGACGATGGAAACCCGAGCTATCGTTCGCGGCGTTCGCCTCTCGGCCGACAAGGGCCGGCTCGTCGCCGACCTCGTGCGCGGCAAGAAGGTCGATCAGGCCCTGAACATCCTGACCTTCACGCAGAAGCGCGCGGCCGGCATCATCAAGAAGGCGCTCGAATCGGCAATCGCCAATGCCGAGCACAACGACGGCGCCGACATCGACGAGCTGAAGGTCAAGACGATCTACGTCGAACAAGGTGCCACGCTGAAGCGCTTCGCCGCCCGTGCCAAGGGCCGCGGCAACCGCATCAGCAAGCCGACGGCGCACATCTACATCACCGTCGGCAACTGAAGGGCGCAGGAAACATGGGACAGAAAATCCACCCGACCGGCTTCCGGTTGCCCGTGACGCGCAACTGGGCGTCGCGCTGGTATGCGTCGAACAAGAACTTCTCGACCATGCTGGCCGAGGACCTGAAGGTTCGCGACTACCTGAAGACGAAGCTGAAGAGCGCCGCGGTCTCGCGCATCCTGATCGAGCGTCCGGCCAAGAACGCCCGCATCACGATCTACTCGGCACGTCCGGGCGTCGTGATCGGCAAGCAGGGCGAGGCCATCGAGAACCTCAAGCGCGACCTCGGCAAGCAGCTCGC
>JAFEEF010000105.1 GCA_018241265.1 Pseudomonadota bacterium
CGGCCCGCGCGAGCAGCACAAGGGCCGCATGGCATCGGTCGCGTTTCACCACTACCACCAGTTCCGCGACACCGGCAAGGTGCGCCTGTTCGGCGACTACGGCGGCTATGGGCCGGGCCGGCAGCAGCGCGACTTCGTGTTCGTCGACGACGTCGTCGCGGTGAACCTGTGGTTCCTGCAGCATCCCGAGGCGAGCGGCATCGTCAACCTCGGCACCGGGCGGGCGCAGCCGTTCAACGACGTGGCGGTCGCGACCGTCAACGCGGCGCGCGCGTTGCAAGGCGAGGCGGCGTTGCCGCTGGAAGCGCTCGTCGAGCAAGGGCTCATCGAGTACATCCCGTTCCCCGATGCGCTGGTCGGCAAATACCAATGCCACACCGAAGCCGACCTCACGCGGCTGCGCGCGACCGGCTGCGACCACCGCTTTGCCGACGTCGCGACCGGCGTCGCGGCCTACGTGCGCTGGCTGACTCGGCAACCCTGAAGGACGCCGGACGCCGGCCCCTACCTTCGAGGGTGCCGCTTTCCGGTGAACCCGTGGTGGCGATGGTCGGCACGGCGTCGCGCCGGAAGAATTCCTTCCAGGGCCGGCAAGCCTGCCGACCCGGCAAACCATCTGGAGGGAACATCCCATGAACTTCATCGCCAAGACCTTCATCGGCGCCATCGCCGCGCTCTGCACCGCCGTCGCGTTCGCCGCCATCGACGTCAACAAGGCCAACCAGGCCGAACTCGAGAGCATCAAGGGCATCGGCCCGTCGATGTCCACGCGCATCCTCGACGCGCGCAAGAGCGGCGCGTTCAAGGACTGGGCCGACCTCGCGAGCCGCGTCAAGGGCGTCGGCAGCGGCAATGCGAAGAAGTACTCGGCCGACGGCATGACCGTCAACGGCGTCGCCTATGTGGCGCCGGCCGCCGCGGCCGACAAGCCGGCGTCGCGCAAGGCGGCGAAGGCCGATGCGGCACCGCGTGGCGGCAAGGCCGACAGCGCATCGCACGCCGCGAAGTAGCCCTCGCCTTCCGCGCCGTCAACCCGATCCCCGCATGGGTCGTTGTGAACGGGGCCGACGCCGGGGCTGCATGCGTCCCGGCCAGGCCTCCCCCTCAACCACCGACAGGAAACCCATGCTCAAGAGACTGCTCGCGGCCTTCGTCGCCCTTTTCCTGGCAGCCGCCGCCTATGCGGCCGTCGACGTGAACACCGCCTCCCAGGCCGATCTCGAAACGATCAAGGGCATCGGCCCGTCGATCTCGAAGAAGATCATCGACGAGCGCAAGAACGGCAACTACAAGGACTGGAACGATCTGGTCACGCGCGTGAAGGGCGTCGGCGACAAGAACGCCGCGAAGTTCTCGACCGGCGGCCTGACGGTCGGCGGAACGTCGTTCAGCGGCGCGCCGGCCGCTGCGGCGCCGGCGGCCAAGAAAGAGCCGGCGAAGACGGCGGCACCGGCCGCCGCTCCGGCGAGCGCCGCGGCACCGGCCACCGCAGCCGCTCCCGCCCCCTCGGCTTCCGCCGCCACGAAGACCAAGTCCAAGAAGAGCAAGTCGGCCACGCCCGACGCCAATGCCGCGATGACGACGACCAGCAAGGCATCGCAGCCGCAGACGAAGTAATCCGCGGATCGCTGCCATCCCGAAACGCCCTGCCTCCGCAGGGCGTTTCTATTTCGAGGCAGCCGCTTGCGGCCAGCCGAAGAACGCAACCACCTGGTCGCGCCGCGCCAGCGTGTCGCTTTCGCCGAGCCGCACCAGCTCGCGCGTGAACGGCGGCTCGAAAAGCAGGTAGCTTGCCAACGCGGCACCCCGCGCATCGTCGCCGCGGCCCTGCACGCCGAGCGCACGCAGCATCGTGCGGATCGGCAGCGGCAGCTCACCGAGGTGGCGTGCGGCGATGTCGTCGACCCGTTCGCTCGGCGAGATCACCAGCACGTCGATCGGCTTCAGCGGCGTCTGCGCACGCGCCGCCGGCGGCAGCAGCGCGAGCGTCGTGTTGATGCGCTGCAGCCGCTCGACGTCGACCGCGAGCGCATCGAGGAAGATGTTCGACAGCGCATGCCCGGCGATCTGCGCCAGGTTCGGATACTCGCCGCTGCCGGGACGCTCGCCCGGCGGCTCGTTCATGCGGCCGGCGCCGACGACGAGGATGCGCTCGGCGCCGAGGTGCACGGCCGGCGAGATCGGCGCGCCCTGGCGCATCGAGCCGTCGCCGAAGTACTCGATGCGGCCGTCGATCGCGAGCGCCACCGCCGGGAACACGAACGGGATGGCCGACGACGCGAGCAAGTTCGGTATGCCGATCGACGCGTGCACGGCGATGCGCTGCGAGCGCGTCCACGGCACGATGGGCCCGGCCGCTTCGTAGAACGTGACGTGCAGGCCCGAGCCGTAGCTGAGCGCGGTGACCGCCAGCGCATGCAGATGACCGTCGCGCATCATGCGCGGCAGGCGCTCCATCTGCAGCATGCGGCCGAGCAGGTCGCGCAGCGGCGTGTTGTCGAGCAGCGAGCGCGGCCGCGCGCGGCGCCAGCGCGCGAGCGCCCAGCCGATCGACACCATCGTGAGCCAGTGCGCGCCGCTGCGCACCACGCCGAACGAGTCGGCGCGGTAGACCTGCTCGGCGTGGAAGTTCTCCCAGATTTCGGCGAGGCCGCGCACGCCGCCGTCGAAGTCGTCGGCGTTGCAGGCCAGCGCCGCGGCATTGATGGCGCCGGCCGACGTTCCGGCGATGACCGGGAACGGATTGGCCGGCGGCGCGTTGCACTGCCGCCGGATCTGCGCCAGCGCCTTCAGAACGCCGACCTGGTAGGCCGCGCGCGCGCCACCGCCGGTGAGGATGAGGCCGGTCAGCATGCTGGTGCGGTGTTCGACACCGCACGGGGAGGGGGATGGCCGCAGTGTAGGCAGCCGCCGAAGGACTCGCCTCGGGGGCTACTCGTAGACGACGGTCGCGCGGCCCTCGTGCGCGCCGGCCCGCCAGCGTTCGAGCGCCGCATCGGTCGGATAGAAGCGCGCCCCGTCACCGAGGTCGAGCTCGGCGGTCGCCTTCTCGCGCAGCAGTTGCAGGCGCACCGCGAGGCCCTGCGCCAGTTCGCCGTGCTCGGTCGAGATGCGGCGCGACGGGAAGTCGCGCAACACGTCCGCCACCGGCGGCACGCTGCCGTTGACCGCCACGCGCAGGAACTTGCCGAAGCGGCAGCGCGCGCCGGCCAGATCCCATACCTGCGCGACGTTGAGCCGCACGCCGCCGGAGAAGCGGTCCGGCTGCACCTTGCCCTGCACGATGATGAGCTCGTCGTCCTTCAGCAGTTCGCGGTGCGCGTTGAGCAGGTCTTCGTTGGCGACCGCCTCGATCGGCTCGGTCTTGTCGTCGAGCTTGAAGATCGCGACGCGCCCGCGCTGGCCATTGACGACGCGCAGGTCGCTGACGATGCCGGCCAGCAGCTGCGGCTCGCGGCTGTCGATCAGGTCGGCGATGCGGCGCTTGGCGAACTGCCGCACTTCATCCGCGCTCTGGTCGAACAGGTGGCCGGACAAGTAGAAGCCGAGCGCCGCCTTCTCGAAGCCCAGCCGCTCCTTGATGTCCCACGGCTCGATCGCGACGAGCTGCGGCTCCTGCGTGCTCGCCGCATGCTGATCGTCGTCTTCCGGACCGAAGTCGAACAGGCCGCCCTGCCCTTCATGCGCCGCCAACGTGCTGGCCCAGTCCATCGCGAGGCCGACGCTCGCGAGCAGGCTCGCGCGATCGGCATGCAGCAGGTCGAACGCGCCGGCCTTGATCAACGCCTCGACGACGCGCTTGTTGATGCGCTGGCGATCGACGCGCCGGCAGAAGTCGAACAGGCTCTTGAACGGGCCGCCGCTTTCGCGCGCGGCGACGATCGCCTCGATCGCGCCGGCGCCGGTGCCCTTGATCGCGCCGAGGCCGTAGCGGATCGTGTTGTCGGCCACCGGCACGAAGCGATGCACGCCGCGGTTCACGTCGGGCACCTCGAGCTCGATGCCGAAGCTGCGCGCATCCATCACGAGCGCGCGCAGCTTGTCGCTGTCGTCCGCCTCGATCGTCATGTTGGCGGCGAAGAACTCGGCCGTGCAGTGGACCTTGATCCACGCGGTGTGATAGGCGAGCAGCGAATACGCGGCGGCATGCGACTTGTTGAAGCCGTAGCCGGCGAACTTCTCCATCAGGTTGAAGACTTCGTCGGCGACCGCGTTGTCTATGCCCTGCTTGGCCGCACCGTCGCGGAAGATCTCGCGGTGCTTGGCCATTTCCTCGGCCTTCTTCTTGCCCATCGCGCGGCGCAAGAGGTCGGCGCCGCCGAGCGAATAGCCGCCCAGGATCTGCGCGGCCTGCATCACCTGCTCCTGATAGACGAAGATGCCGTAGGTCTCGCCGAGCACCTGGTCGAGCAGCGGATGCGGGTAGCTCACTTCCTCCTTGCCGTGCTTGCGCGCGCAGAAGCTCGGGATGTTCTCCATCGGCCCGGGCCGGAACATCGCGTTCAGCGCGATCAGGTCCTCGATGCGGCTCGGCCGCGCCTCGCGCAGCATGCGCTGCATGCCCGAGCTTTCGAACTGGAACACCGACTCGGTGCGGCCTTCGGAGAACAGCTGGTAGACCTTGCGATCGTCGAGCGCCAGCTTGTCGTAGTCGAAGTCCTTCAGCGCCGGCCGGCGCGCGACGATGTAGGCCTTCGCGAGCTCGAGGATCGTCAAGGTCGCCAGGCCGAGGAAGTCGAACTTGACGAGGCCGATCGCCTCGACGTCGTCCTTGTCGTACTG
>JAFEEF010000106.1 GCA_018241265.1 Pseudomonadota bacterium
CATGCCCTTCATCCACGGCGTGGAACCCAAGGAACAGCCGCTGTACCGACCGCTGCAGAACTTCGAAGGCGGCACCCTGCTGGTGGGCACCACACAGGCCGGCAAGGGCGTCGCACTGGCCACGCTGCTGACCCAGGCCATCAAGCGCGGCGACGTCGTCGTGTTCATCGACCCCAAGAACAGCCGCCGGCTCAAGCGCGTCGTCCAGCGCGCGTGCGAGGACTATCGCCAGCCCGACACCTTCCTCGAGTTTCACCCGGCCTTCCCGGAAGTCGGCGTCCGCCTCGACTTCACCTTCAACTGGCAGAAGCCCACCGAGATCGCGAGCCGCCTTCAATCGATCATGCCGGCCGACAAGGACGGGACCTTCAGTGCCTTCGGGTGGGACGCCGTCAACGTCGTGGTCCAGGGGCTGGTCAGCCTGGAGGACCGGCCCAACCTGGTCAAGCTCATCAAGTACGTCGCCGGCGGCGTGGAGCCTGTGCTGGAGGCCTCCCTCACGCACTTCTTCGATCGCATCCTGCCGCGAGGCTGGCGCGACTCGGTGGAAATGCGAAAGCTGCTGCAAGAGGCGAGCCGCGGGCAGTTGCGGCGGCCCTCCGAGGTCACCAGCACCCAGCTGATCGCGTACGTCACCTACTACGAGCAGCAGGTCCCGCAGAACCAGCACGAGCGCGTGATCGACGACCAGATCCGCGTGTTCCGCCACAACCGCGAGCACTACCAGAAGATCACGGCCAGCCTGCTCCCCATCCTGTCCATGCTCACCTCGGGCGATCTCGGAAAGAGCCTGTCCCCGGATCCCTTCGACCTCGATGACACGCGGCCGATCATGAACTTCGAGAAGATCGAGCGCGGCCGCCATGTGCTGTACATGTGTCTGGATTCGCTGCCCGATCCGTCCGTGGCGTCCGCAATCGGCGCACTGGCCCTGGCGGACATGGCTGCGCGGGCCGGCATGCGCTACAACCTGGACATCCAGGGCCGCATCACGCTGGTGGTCGACGAGGTCTCCAACGTCATCAACAAGCCCCTGATCGAGATCCTGAACAAAGGTGCCGAAGGCGGCATCCACTCGATCTGCGCGATGCAGACCCTGGCGGACCTGGCCAACCGCCTGGGCTCGGAGGATGCTGCCCGCATGGCGCTGGGCAACCTCAACAACCTCTTCGCCCTGCGCACGAAGGATCGCCCGACCCAGGACTTCGTGGTCGAGACCTTCGGCAAGACAGGCATCCACACCATGCGGGTGGGCCGCAACCTCGGCGCCGACACGCACCTCGGTGACTGGAGCAGCGGTCGCTCAGTCCAGATCACCGACGCGATGGAAGAGCGCATTCCCGCGGACATGCTGGGCAAGCTGCCAAACCTGCAGTACTTCGCCCAGGTGTCGGGCGGCCGGCTCATCAAAGGCCGCTTCCCGATCCTGAACCCCGACTTCGACCGCGCCGCTGCGCGCAACACAGGGGCGCGGCCATGATCCGCATCGTCTGGATCGCGGCCCTGGGCTGCGTGCTCGCACTGGTGCTCTACATCCCTTCGGCGGTACCGCCGGATCGCCTGATGCAGACCGTCAGGGCCGAGCATGAACTCAACACGACGCTCTGGGGCAGTGCGGCCGCAGACCGGATCCTCGAGCGCATGTTGTCATTCCAGGCGAATGGCGTGAACGTCTCTTCTCCGCCACCCGAAACGGTGCAGGTAGCCGGCCCCGGAATCAACACCGCCATGGCCACCGAATTCGGACAGATGAGCACGCGCCTGTTCGCATCGCCCTACTTCAAATCCGTCGATGCCCTCTTCACACTGGCCACGCTGCGCGCCGCAACACTGCTGCACGTGCTGCCGCTGCTGCTGGTGTTCATGGGCGTGTGCGCCATCGACGGCTTCGCGGTGCGCAGCGTTCGGGCCCGCGAGTTCGCGGACCACAGCGCCGAGCTCTATACCTTGAGCGCCACGACGGGGATCGCCTTGCTCTCGCTCGTGCTCGTTGCCCTGTTTCTGCCGTTCGCCGTGAGTCCGCTGTACACGATCGGCGCGCTCCTGCTCATGCTCTTCATGCTGAGCCGCGCGATCGCGAACTACCACCTGATTCGCTGAATCGCGCATAGCGATCCGAACACAGCGGCCCGCCCTCGTGCGGGCCGCTTCGTTTGCGCACATTGGGTGGCGAGAGGCGGATTCGACGGTCGAAAAGTCGGGGGACTTGGTGCCGCGTTTCGAGTTGAGCGACATCGATTTGCTTTCTACGCTGTCGACCAGAGGTTTCGCATGTCGTGGACCTCATCAGGGCCCTGCACATGCACACCGAAGTCGCTCATCAACGAGGTTCATCGATGCCGCACACCCTTGTCGCCGCACAGCCTCCGGCCATCGTGATGACGCGTGTGTGGATGCACGAGCACGACTGGTTGCACAGCGTCTACGCGAGTCACGCCAACCAGTCACCGACCTTCCGCTTCCCCGACCTGCTCTCCGCCTGCATCGAGCTGGTCCTTTCCAGCACCGAAAGTCTGGCCCGACTCCAGCTGTTTCTCGGGACCGAACTCGGAGCCCGCGATCCCAAGGCTCCGCGCCGCTCGTGCCACGTCTGGCGCCGCCAGTTCGACGAACTGCTTCGGGAGCACCGGGCCGCCTGGAACTCTCACCCGAATCCCAAGTTCGAGCTCGACGCGATCGCGACAGGCTGCGTTGCGGTTGTGCGTGCGGAGCACGACCCCGTTCGGCGGGTCCTGACTCAGGCGCGCCTCAACTGTGCGGCCCGCGCCGCGGCGGATGCGGATCAGCGGGGCTGAACCATGCGGCGCTCCCACACGCTTGAACTCGCGGTAGGCCTGATGGCCCTCCTCGTCCACGGCGTCGGGCATGCCTGCTGGGAGGACGCCGGGGCCCGCTACGGCGTCGCGCCGCAATTGCTCTACGCCGTGGCCCGGGCCGAATCGGACCTCAACCCGGCTGCAGTGAACCTGACGCACCGGGCGCGCACGAAAAGCTACGACATCGGGCTCATGCAGATCAACAGCTCGCACCTGCCCACCCTGGCGCGCTTCGGAATCAGCGAGCGGGACCTCTACGAGCCCTGCACCAACATCATGGTCGGCGCCTGGCTGCTGGCCGAACAGTTCTCGCGCCTGGGCGTGAATTGGGACTCCGTCGGTGCCTACAACGCCGCCTGCACCCAGCTCAAGGACAACGCCTGCCGCGCAGCGCGATCGACGTACGCCTGGCGGGTGTACCGGCGCCTGCCGGGTCAAGTTGCCGGTCATCGCGCGCAGCCCCCTGCCCCACGGCGATCTGCCAGTGCGCCAGTCGCGGTGACCGCCCAGGCGCCACTCATTCTCTCTGCAAGGGTCACTCCATGAACCTGCGCCTCACCCGAACCGCGGTGGCGTGCGGCTTCGCCGTCGCGCTCGTGGCCGCCACCGCGTCGTGTACTTTCGCGCCACGCGCGAACGAGGCCCAGGCACAGGCAGCGACAGCGCCGGCGCGACCTGCGCCGCTTCGCATCGTGCAACTGAGCTTCGGCCAGAACGCCTACTTCGCCGCGTGCGCGGAGCCGGCGTGCCCCACGCTCACGCCCAAGACCCTGCCCGGTCCCGCAGCATTGCCAGTTGCTGCCACGGCCACGGACCTGTCCAGCCACGGAGTCGCTGCCGCCGCGGCGGCCGAGCCATCGCCGTTGGCCGCACCCCGCGCGGCAGCGGCGCCTGCGAGCGCGCCACGGGCCGACCCGTCGGACACGCACATCCTGCTCACCTTCCCGTTCGGGTCCGCTGCCCTCACGGCGGAGTCGCGGCAAACGCTTCGCCGATCGCTGCACCTGGCGCGCGAGTCCGACCGCATCGTCATCTCCGGTCGCACGGACAGCGTCGGTCCCGACGAGGTCAACCAACAACTCGCGCTGGCCCGTGCCCTTGCGGTGCGCAACTTCATCCGCGACGCCGTGCCCGACCTGCCGAACGTGATTGCCATCGACGCAAAGGGCAGGTGCTGCTTCGTCGCGTCCAACGACGACGAGAGCGGCCGCAGCCGAAACCGCCGGGTCGAAGTCGTCTTCACGAGCATGGGAGTGATGTGATGGATCGACCCGTCGCACGACCCGCGCGCACCCCTCCCGCCGACCCTGCGCTCGCAGCCGTTGACCCGGCCGCGGACGCCTCGTCGGCCGCATCCCCGCAGCAACGGCGCAAGCCCCGCCCTGGATGGAAGGCAACCATCGTCCGGAGCGAGAGCTTTGCCGAGCTGCGGCGCATCCAGAAATCCACGAGGGATCCGGTCATCGACCTCAGCTATCTCGCCGACGCGTGCGTCGAGCTGGCACTCGAGCTCGGCGCCGAGCGAATCGTGCAACGGGCCATTGCCTCTTTCGGCAGCGTCCGCCCGACTCCCTGAACTCACCACCTTCTCTTGGAGAACGCAATGCATGCAACCGCCGCACCGACCCTGGCCCTCCCTTCGCGCAAGGTGATGCTGGGCATCGGCCTGTTCCTCACCTTCATCAC
>JAFEEF010000107.1 GCA_018241265.1 Pseudomonadota bacterium
GCGGCCGAACTCAAGCTGCAACTCGCCGTTGGCCTTGCAAAGGTTCAGGGCAAAATTTTCGTGACTCATGGCGATCTCCAATTCAACAGGAATGACGGTGAAAGGAACTCAGGCCATCTGCGTGATGGTCTTGCGAAAGCGCGCCAGCGAAAGCGCGAACAGCACCGAGCCGATGGCCAGCAGCGCCAGGAATTGCGGCCACACCACGGACAGCCCGGCGCCGCGATACAGGATGGCCTGGGCCATGCTGACGAAGTGGGTGGTCGGGGCCAGCAGCATGATGTCCTGCACCATCTGCGGCATGGATTCGCGCGGCGTGGCGCCGCCCGACAGCAACTGCAGCGGCACCAGCGTGAGCACCAGCAGCAGGCCGAACTGCGGCATGGAGCGCGCCACCGTGGCCATGAAGATGCCCATGGCCGTAGTGGCGAACAGGCTCAGCGCCGAGCCGGCGAGGAACAGCCCCACGCTGCCTTCGATGGGCACTTGCAGCCAGCCTCGCACCACCAGGTTCAGCGACACCCCGGCCGCGAGCAGCACCACCGCCCCCATGGACCAGACCTTGGCCAGCATGATCTCGGTGGGCGTGACGGGCATCACCAAGAGATGCTCGATGGTGCCGTGCTCGCGCTCACGGAGCAGCGCCGCGCCGGTGAGGATGATGGACAGCATGGTCACGTTGTTGATGATCTGCATCACCCCGCCGAACCAGGTCTTGTTCAGCGTCGGGTTGAAGCGCGCGCGCAGCGTCAGGTCCACCGGAGAGCTGCTCGCCGCGCGGTGGCGCTGGGTGAACTCATTGATTTCGTCGCTCACGATCTGCTGCACATAGCCGCTGCCCGAGAAGGCCTGGGACATGCGCGTGGCATCGACGTTCAGCTGCAGTTCCGCCGTCTTTCCAGCCAGCACATCGCGCTGGAAGCCCGGCGGGATGGTCAGCGCGAAGGTGATGCGGCCGGCATCCATGGCCGGGTCCACCTGCGCGAAGTTCATCATCTGCGGCGCCGTGAAATGCGGCGGGTAGAACGCCGACGTGATGCGCGCGGACAGCGGCGACTGGTCCTCGTCGACGATGGCGATCGGCGCGTGGTGCAGCGTCTCTGGCATGGCCGAGGCCGCCGTGTAGACCGACAACGTGAAGGTGTAGACGATCAGCACCAGCATCACCGGGTCGCGCCACAGGCTCCACAGCTCCTTGACGCCCAGACGCCAGATGTTTTTCAGATGGTGCGCCATGGCTACTTTTCCTGTTTGGGGAGCGCCCAGATGGCGATGCCGACGATCACCGGGATGGCGATCAGCATGGGCCAGAAGGAACTGCTCAGGTCCTGCCAGCCGAGCGACTTGCTGAACACGCCGCGGCTGATGATGATCATGTGGGTGGCGGGGTAAATCTCGCCAATCCAGCGGCCCGCCCCCTCCAGCGAGGAGACCGGGTCCGTCAGGCCGGAAAACTGCGTGGCCGGGATCAAGGTGCCCAGCATGGCGAAGAACATGGCCGCGATCTGGCTGCGCGTGACCGCAGAAGCCAGCAGCCCCATGCCGGTGGAAATGCAGCTGAACAGCAGGGCGGCCAGCGTCAGCGTGAAAAAACTGCCCTTCATCGGCACCCCGAACACAAACACCGCCAGGCCGCTCATCAGCAGGTAGTTCAGCATGGCCAGCGCCACGTAGGGCAGCTGCTTGCCCAGCAGGAATTCCACCCGCGTCACAGGCGTCACATAGAGGTTGACGATGGAGCCCAGCTCCTTTTCGCGCACCACGGCCAGCGCCGTCAGCATGGCCGGGAACATCAGCAGCAGCAGCGGCATCACGGCCGGCACGATGGCCGGCAGGCTCTTCACATCGGGGTTGTAGCGGTAGCGGGTCTCGATGCTCACTTGGCTGCTCAGTTGCTGGCCCGTGCGTTCGCGTACCTGCTCGCTCAGCCACCGCTGGTGCATGCCTTGCACATAGCCCTTGACCGTTTCCGCGCGCGTGGGCATGGCGCCGTCGAACCACGCTCCGATGGCGGTGGCGCGGCCGCTCAGCACATCGCGGCCGAAGTCGGGCGGGATTTCGATGGCCAGCGCGATCTTGCCGGCGCGCATGCGCTGGTCCAGTTCCTCGTAGGAGCGCAGTGGCGCCTGCTCGATGAAGTAGCGCGAGCCCGACAGGCCATGTGTGTAGCTCTGGCTCAAGGTGCTCTGGTCGCGGTCGAGCACGGCGACCGTCAGGTTCTCCACATCCATGTTGATGCCGTAGCCGATCACGATCATCAGCACCAGCGAGCCCACCAGGGCCAGCGCGGCGCGCACCGGGTCGCGCTGCAGCTCCAGCGCTTCGCGCCACAGATAGCTCCACAGGCGCTGCAGGCTGAAGCCCGCGGCGCGCGGACGCGGCTCTGGAGCCGGCGCAGCCGCGGCGCCGGCTGGATCGGCATCAGCCGCTTCCACCTTGGCGGCCGGCGCGGGCGCCGCTTCGCCCGAGGCTTCCACCAGATAGCCGATGAAGGCTTCCTCCAGCGTGGCGGCGCCGCGCTTAGCCACCAGGGCGGCGGGCGTGTCGGAGTCCAGCACCTTGCCCGCATGCATCATGGACATGCGATCGCAGCGCTCGGCCTCATTCATGAAATGGGTGGAGATGAAGATCGTCACCTGGTCGCGGCGCGACAGCTCCACCAGCAGGCGCCAGAACTGGTCACGGGCGATCGGGTCCACGCCCGACGTGGGCTCGTCCAGGATCAGCAGTTCGGGCTTGTGCACCATGGCCACGGCCAGCGACAGGCGCTGGCGCAGGCCCAGCGGCAGCTTGTCGGGCAGGTCATGGCGCTCTTCGCGCAGGCCAAAGCGCTCCAGCATTTCCTCGACGCGCGCGGAGATCTCGGCCGCCGGCACGTCGAACAACTGGGCGTGCAGCACCAGGTTCTGCAACACCGTCAGCTCGCCGTACAGCGAAAAGCCCTGCGACATATAGCCCACGCGGCGGCGCGTGGCGATGTCGCCGGAGTCCACCTCGTGGCCGAACAACGAGGCCCGGCCTTCGCTGGCAGGCATCAGGCCGGTCAGCATCTTCATCGTGGTGGATTTGCCGCAGCCGTTGGAGCCGAGAAAGCCGAAGATCTCGCCGCGCCGGATCCGGAAGTTGACATGGTCCACGGCGACGAAGTCGCCAAAACGCATGGTCAAGTCCTGCGCCTCGATGGCGATGTCGTCCGCTCGGGTCTGCAGCGGGGGAATCACCACGGCGGCGTGGCCGCGTTTCTTGTCTTCAGGCAGCAAGGCGATGAAGGCCGCCTCCAGCGATTCGGTCTGGGTGCGCGTCAGCAGTTCCGCAGGCGTGCCCGTGGCCAGGACCTGGCCATCGTCCATAGCCACCAGCCAGTCAAAGCGCTGGGCCTCGTCCATATAGGCCGTGGCCACCAGCACGCTCATCTGCGGGCGAGTGGCGCGGATGCGGTTGATCAGGTCCCAGAATTGCGCGCGCGCCAACGGGTCCACGCCGGTGGTGGGCTCGTCCAGGATCAGCAGGTCGGGGTCGTGTATCAGCGCGCAGCACAGGCCGAGCTTTTGCTTCATGCCGCCCGAGAGTTTGCCCGCAGGGCGGCTCAGGAATTTCTTCAGGCCCGTGCTCTGCGTCAGGTCATCGATGCGCCGGCGGCGCTCGGTCGCGTCATGCCCGAACAGGCGCGCAAAGAACTGCAGGTTCTCCTCGACCGACAAGGTCGGGTAGAGGTTCTTGCCCAGGCCCTGCGGCATGTAGGCAATGCGCGGGCACACGGCGTTGCGGTGCCTGCGGCGGGCCATGTCGCCGCCCAGCGCGAGCACCTGCCCGTGCTGCACGGCACGCGCCCCCGCCACGAGCGACAGCAGGCTGGACTTGCCGACGCCGTCGGGGCCGATGAGGCCCACCATGCCGCCCGCGGGGATGTCCAGCGTGATGCCGCGCAGCGCTTCGGTCTTGCCGTAGTGCTGGCGCACATCATGCAGGGAGATGACCGGGGTTGAATCAGTTGCAGAGACCATGAAGCCTAGCCCTGTGTCGCGCCGTTAAGGCGCAAGCTTGGTTTGCAAATGGGCCGGCCACGCGCTGTGCGGGTCAAGCTTGATCCACGCCTCGCCAGGCAGGCCCGTCTTGACCTGCTCCAGATGCTTTTGCAGCAGCTCAGGCGCTATGCGCGCCTTCACGCGGAACATGAGCTTCTGGCGCTCGCTCGCGGTTTCCACTGTCTTGGGCGTGAACTGGGCCGTGCTCGACACGAAGGACACTTCGGCAGGAATCACGAACTGGGGCGCGGCATCGAGCACGATGCGCACCTCGGTGCCCAGCGCCACGCGGCCGGCCGCGGTTTCGGGCAAGAAGAAGCTCATGTAGACGTCCGACAGGTCGACGAGGTTGAGCACCTTGCCGCCCGCGCCCAGCACCTCGCCGGGCTGGGCGACGAGGAACTGCACGCGCCCGTCGCGCGGCGCGACGAGCTGTGCGTCCTGCAGCTCGGCGTCGATGCGCGCCACCGTGGCCACGGCCGCGTCCACCGAGGAGACGGCGCCCGTGGCCTGTGCCTTGGCCGCAGCCACTGCGGCTTGCGCCGCGGCCACCTGCGCCTTGGCGGCATCGAGCGCCGCCTGCTGGCCGCGCACGCGGGCGCGGTCGTCGTCGAGCTCCTGGCTGGAGGAGGCGCCTTCCTTCTCCAGCGTGGTCGAGCGCGCCAGGCGGCGCTGGCCGGCGTCGAGCTCGGCGGCGCGCGCGGCCACCTGGGCCTCGGCGGCGCGCACATCGCTTTCGCGCAGCGCCACCTGGGCGCGTGCGGTATCCACGCCGTTTTTGGCCTGGGCCTGGCGCGCGGCGGCCTCGGCGCGCTGCGCCTGCAGGCTGCTGATGTCCATGCGCGCCAGGGGCTGCCCGGCTTTGACGAACGCGCCCTCATCGACCAGGAGGGCCTGCACGCGGCCGGGCAGCTTGGTGGCCACGTCGACCTCGGTGGCCTCGATGCGGCCGTTGCCGCTGATGAAGCCTTCGCCCGGGCCGTTGTCACGGTGGCCCATCCAGTAGTAGCCGGCACCGGCCAGCGCCAGTGCAATGGCGGCGGGGATCCATTTCTTGACGGTCGGGTTCATGGTGTAGCGCTCGTGTTCTTGGTGTGGGAAGGGTTGTCCAGGGCGGGCGTACCGGCGCCGCCGCCCAGCGCGGCGTACAGCGCCACGCGGCTCGAAAGCAGGGCGCGCCGCATCTGCGTGAGCTGCTGCTCGGTGGCCAGCAGGTCGCGCTCGGCATCGAGCACCTCGAAGAAGCGCGCGGCGCCGTTGTCATAGCGCAGGCGCGACAGGCGCGCGCGCTCGGCCTGGGTGGCGCGCATGTCGGCAAGCACCTGCACCTGCTGCGCCAGGCCCTGCTGCGCGGTCAGCGCGTCGGACACGTCGCGGAACGCGCCCTGGATGGCCTTCTCGTATTGCGCGACGGCGGCGTCGCGCCGCACCTCGGACAGGTTCAGGTTGTTTTTCAGCTTGCCGGCCGTGAACAGTGGCACGCTGAT
>JAFEEF010000108.1 GCA_018241265.1 Pseudomonadota bacterium
TTGATGGTCGTCTACGTGAGCATGGTCTAGGGGCGGATCGCGGCGATGCTGGTCGAGATGTTCACGACGCGTATCCGATACACGTCGATGAGCCTGCCGTACCACATCGGGAACGGCTGGTTCGGCGGTTTGCTCCCGGCGACGGCGGTCGCGATCGTCGCGCAGACCGGCAACATGTATAACGGCCTCTGGTACCCGATCGTCTTCGCATCCATCACGTTCGTGGTCGGCATGTTGTTCGTGAAGGAGACGAAGGACGTCGACATCTATCGGCACGACTGACGTCGTTCGCGGCCTCGCGGCCGCGGCGACTCGCAGGGCCGGCTGCGCTCGGGCGCAGCCGGCCCGTCGTTTTGAGAGGAGAACCGATGCGTTCGCGATGCAGCGCCGCGGTGCTGGGGCTGGCGGCGATGACCGCTGGTCCGCTGGCCTACGCGGACGACGACGGCGTGATGACGACCGACCGGCCCGACTTCAGCGAATCGAGCGAGGTCGTCGGCAAGGGGCATTTCCAGATCGAGACCGGTCCGCAATGGGACAAGAGCCATGACGGCGGCCTGAAGGCCACGCTCGCGACGACGCCGACCTTGCTGCGCCTGGGCATCTCCGATACCTGGGAGTTGCGTGTCGAGACCGACGGCTATGCCGACCTGCGCGTACGCGACGATGCGACCGGCGCCACGACGCGCAGCCACGGCTTTTCGGACACCGCTTTCGGCGTCAAGTGGCACGCGCAGGACGGCGACGATGACGACGACAAGCCGAGCATCGCCTGGCTGCTGCACCTGGATGCCGATACCGGCTCGCCGGCGTTTCGCGGGCGCGGCGTGCGGCCGTCGCTGCGCATGGTGGCCGAGTGGGAACTGCCGCACGGCTACTCGTTCGGCGTGATGCCGGGTGTCTTCGTCGATACGAACGCCGACGGACATCGCTACACGGCCGGCCTGCTCGCGCTGGCGCTCGAGAAGGACTGGACGCGGGCGTTCCATGGCTTCGTGGAGTTCGCCGCCCAGCAGGTCGCGTCGGCGGCGAACGGCGGATCGATCCTGACGCTCGATGTCGGCGCGTCGTACCTGGTGACCAACACATTCCAGATCGACGCCAGCGTGTACCGCGGTTTGAACCGTTACTCGCCCGACTGGGTATTCGCGACCGGCGTATCGATCAAGTTCTGATCGGCGGGTCGCGCAGCGTATGGCCCAAAAAGCAGAACGGCGAGCATGAAGCTCGCCGTTCGATGATCTGCGCCCGGACCTGACCGGCCCGCTCCGGCGCAGGAAAGGCTAGGCCGCCAGCCCGACCGGCCGCGGCACGATCGCGCCCAGGCGCCGCCGGCTCGACCACAGCATGCCGCCGAGCGCCAGCGCCACCAGCGCCATCGATCCGGGCTCGGAAACCACTTGCGTCGACTGCGGCGAGCCCGCCACCGACAGGATCTTGATGTAGTCGGACGTGCTGTCGGCCGAACCGCCGAAATCCGGCGCGCTGTACGACGAGTTGTAGGCGCTGATCAGCCACCAGCTCGATGCCAGGCTGCCCGAGTTCACGTTCGCGGTCGCGTTGACCGTGCTGCCGCTGTCGCTCTGCGCCGGGTTGGACACCGTGTTCATGTAGTCGCCGACCGCCTGCCAGCCGCTCGACAGCAGGCCACTCATCGACTTGCTCACCACCGTCGGAGCGACCGATCCGGTGTAGCGCAGCAGCGTGAAATCGGAGTCATAGGCCGCCCAGCCGATCGTCACCTGGCTGAGCACGACGCTGCTCGAAAAACTCAGCAGGATCGCGTCGGTGGTGCCCGAGTTGTCCATCGAGTGTTGCGGCGAATTCGTCGATTCGCCGGATGCCGTCACGCCGAAACCGCCGGTGTAGGAAACCAGGCTGCCGGTGGCGAACGCCGAGCCGCTGCCGGTTGTCGAGTAGGCACTGCCGATGACCGTCGCACTGCCGCTGCCGCCCGAGCAGCCTTGGGCGACGTTGGTATTGCTCCAGCAGGACGACGACGATGCCGTCCAGGTCGAGACCGCCAGCGCGGGCGCCGAAATCGCCGTCAGGCCGACGGCTGCGATCCAAGCGCCTGCATTCCATCCCTTGCGCATTTGTCGTTCTCCAAAAGGATCCGGTTTGAACTTGTTTGCAACGTGTAAGCAACCACCGCGCCAGACGGTGTTTTTCGTTGCGCACCAATAACTTGCGGTTGCACGAATTGAACGTTTCGTGACGAATGTAAAGATGCGCGACGCGGTGCGCCACCCTCATCTGAGGGTCTTCAGGAGTGCTTGCGCGTCGCTCGCGCTCTCGAACGTGCGGCCATCGGCCACCGCGGCTTCCAGCTCGTCGCGCGCCTCGTTCCGCCGGCCGGCCTTGGCCAGCACGGTCGCGAGGTGGTAGCGGATGTCCGGATTGCCCGGCTCGCGCAGCCGCGCATCGCGCAGCAACTGGAGCGCGCGGTCGGCGTTGCCGGTCTGGAATGCGATCCAGCCGGCAGTGTCCAGGATGACCGGATTGGCAGGGCTCTTCGCCAGCGCGCGTTCGGCATAGGTCGCTGCTTGCGGATCCTTGAGCTGTAGCATCGCGTTGGCAAGGTTGTTCAGCACGTCCGGATCGTCCGGATAGACCTTCAACAGCTCGAGATAGGCGTTGCGTGCGGCCGCCTGATTGCCGCCGCGCGCATACGCGTCGGCCAGCGCGCGGCGCGTGACGAGGTCTTTCGGATGGCTCGCCGACCATTGCTCGGTGAGCTTGATCGCCGCTTTCGGATCCTGGCGGAACGTCACGTTGGCCAGACGCAGCAGCGTCTCGGTCGACGGTTCGGCTTGGTGCGCGCGTCGGTAGGCGTCGATCGCCGCGGCCGGTTGGGCGCGTGCCATCGCGATGTCGCCCTGCAGGCTGTAGCCGATCGCCCGCTTCGGATAGGCCTGGACGACCTGCCGCGCGAGCTGCTCCGCCTTGGCGAGATCGCCCTGGCGCAGCTGGACGTCGGTCAGCAGCGCCAGCGCCGGCAGGTAGTCGGGCCGGTCGGACAGCGCCTTGCCGAGGCTGTATTCGGCGCCCGCGAGATTGCCCGCCGCCATCTGCAGCGACGCGATCTCGAGCTGCACCGCCGGATCGAAATTGGCCAGCCGCGTGGCATTGGTGAGCGTCGTCTGCGCGCCGGCGTTGTCCTTGGCCGCGAGCTGCGCGCGCGCCACCGCGAGCAGTGCGCCGAGGTCGCTCGGCCCTTTGGACGCGAGCACCTTGGCGGCTTCCAGTGCCGCCGCCGGCCGCTGATGGCGCAACTGGAAGTCGACCAGCGCGAAGTGCGGCCGCAGTTCGCGCGGACCGGCGCCGTCGACCGCTTTTTGCAGCCAGCGCTGCGCATCGTCGAGCTTGCCCTGGCGCTCGGACAGCACCGACATTTCGAGCAGCGCGTCGATGTTGTGCTCGTCGGCGGCGAGGATCGCTGCCAGCCGCTTGCCCGCCGCGTCGTACGCCTTGCTCAGGATCTCGAGGCGCGCCAGGTTGAGCTTGGCCTGCGGCAGCTGGGGGTCGAGCTGCAGCGCCTGCTCGAACGCGGCGCGCGCACCTTGGGTATCGCCGGTCTGCGCCAACGCCATGCCGAGCAGGTTCTGCAGCCCTGCATTGCCGGGCTGCTGCTGCACGAGCTTGCGGCTGACCGCGAGCGCCTTGTCGGCTTGCTGGCCGCGCAGGTAGAGCCCGGCCAGCGCGGTGCCCGCCTGGATCTGCGTCGGATCCTTCGCAAAAGCCGACTCCAGCTCGGCAATCGCATTGGCCGGCTGCCCGCCGCCGAGCAGGCTGAGCCCCAGCGCGGTGTGGAACTCGGGCGCATCCCGCGTGCGGAGCGCCTCCTGCATCAGCGCGGTCGCCTTGGCGTTGCGGCCTTGCGCCATGTTTACCGACGCCAGCAAGGTCATCGCCTGCGCATCGCCGGGATGAGCCTTCAGGTAGCCGTCGAGCAATTCGGTCGCGCGGTCGTAGGCCGGCTCGGCGATGTAGATCTGCGCGAGCAGCTTGGCGACCGGGCTGTTCGGCGAGATGCGCTGGAAGGCCTCGAGGTAGGGCTTGGCCTTTTCCGGTTCGTTCTGTCCGAAGTGCGCGAGCCCGCCCAGCATCAGCAATTGCGGGCGGTAGCGGATGAATTCGATCGGCACCGGATCGATCAGCGCGGTGACGTCGCGCAGACTGGCGCGCGCCGCGTCGGCGCGGCCGTCGCGCTCGGCCAGCAGCGCCTTCAGGTAGGCGGCGCGCGGCTCGCGCGGCGACAGACGCTGGAGTTCCGTGAGGTCGGCCGAGGCTTCGGCGCCGCGCTGCTGGTCGACGTAGAGCCCGGCGCGCGCGATGCGCGCCTCGACGTGCTTGGGGTCGATCTGCAGCGCCCGGTCGTAGGCCTGGCGGGCCGTGCCCATGTCACCGGTCACGTGCGCCAGCGCGCCTTTCTGATACCAGACTTCGGCGTTGTTCGGCGCGATCGCCGACGCCTTGGCGACGGCCGCCGCCGCTTCGCGAAACTCGCGCGTGCGGATGCGCACCGGCACTTCCGCGATCCAGACGTCGGCGCCGCTCGCGTCGACGGCGCGCGCGTCGTCGATCGCCTTGAGCGCATTGCGCGGGTCGCCGAGGTCGGAATAGGCGGTCGAGCGCAGCAACAGCAGCCGTACCTGCGTCGCCGCCGGCAGGCCGGCCGGCGCGAACTGCGGGTTCTGCACGAAGCTCTGCTGCTTGCCTTGCGCGACCAGCGCCTGGCCGAGCGGCACGATCACTTCGGTCCGATTCACGCCGAGGCGCAGCGCCTCGTTGAACGCGACTTCGGCAGCGACCGCTTCGCCGTTCGCGAGCAGCGCCTTGCCCAGCAGCACCTGCACCGGCAGCAGGTTCTTGTCGATCTGCAACGCGTTCTTGAGCTGGACGATCGCGCCCGGGATGTCGTTGCGCTCGTAACGGCCGAGCGCGTCTTCGTAGTAGCGCGAGGCCTTGTCGTCGCTGGCGGCCAGTGCGGTGTGTCCGGCGCACGCGAGCAGCGCGATCAGTGCGCCGCGCCGCAGCATCGAAGCGTCGGGACGGAGCAAGAGGCGAGAACGCATGGAACGGGCCGCAGAGCAAAAATGGCGCCGAATCGTAACTGAATACTTCCGGCGCCGGCCCCGTTCGTCCGGGTGGCAATCGATGCCGGCGTGACCTGGCGCACGCCCGCGCCGTCCGCGATGCGTCAGCCGCTGGCGGGCAGCGAGGCCGTGCCGTTCCGCTCTGCAAGAGCGGCCAGGCAACGACCGCACAGGCAGCCGACATAACGGTCGCGCAACTCGGCCAGCGTCCGGGCGTCGAGCGCGATGCGGGTGCAGGGGCAGGGTGCCGCGTCGTCCATGCCGCAGCGAAATGCAGCGCCGCAGCGCGCGCAGGCGGCGTTGGCGGGCGGCGGCTGCGCGTCGAGCATCGACGTCAGCCCGTCATGCCTCGAAGAGCCCGCGATGCTGGTCGCGCAGCACGTTCTTCTGCACCTTGCCCATGGCATTGCGCGGGAGCTCGGCCAGCACGAACAGGCGCTTGGGCACCTTGAAGCTCGCGATGCGGGTCTTCACGTCGGCGGTCAGCGCACCGGCGTCGAGCGTCGCGCCCGGCCGCGGCACGACGAGCGCGACGACGGCCTCGCCGAAATCCGGATGCGGCACGCCGACCACGGCACTCTCGGCCACGCCGGGCAATTCGTTGAGCAGCGCCTCGACCTCGGCCGGGTAGACGTTGTAGCCGCCTCTGATGAGCAGGGCCTTGCTGCGGCCCACGATGCTCACGTAGCCGCGCTCGTCCTGCTTGCCCACGTCGCCGGTTTTGAACCAGCCGTCGGCGGTTAACTCCTC
>JAFEEF010000109.1 GCA_018241265.1 Pseudomonadota bacterium
GACGATGAAGAGCCCCTCAGCGCCGAGCCAGACGCGCGAGCGCTCGGTGTTGGGCGACCAGGCCGGATGGGCCGTAACGAGGTGGCGCATCGCATCCAGCAGGTAGCGCTCGATGTGCGCGCCAAGGATCGGCCTGCCGTATCGATGCGCACTGGCCGCGAGGTCGCGGTCGATGACGAGCGCTGCCGACCGCTTGACGAGTTCGATCAGGATGCTCTGCTCGTGCAGCAGCGGAATGCCGGTCATCGAGGCGAGCATCTGCGGCACCACGACATGGTTGGCTTCGGCGAGATGCTGCATCGCCTCCGGCGACACGATGTGGGGGAGTGCGAACAGGCCCAGGCCACGGCTATCCGGCGCATTGGCGATCCAGCGCACGAAGAAGCGACGCGCCTTGCGGCGCTCGAGCCATACCGTCAGAGGCACCAGGTAGGCGGGCCATTCGTTGCCCTGTTCATCGGTGACTGCGGCATGGCTGAGCGTGCGGTGCAATTCGCTGCACAGCCCGGCGAGGAAGGTCGCCTGTCGCCACCGCGGCTCGAGTTCCTTGCGCACGGTGATGGTGGCCCGGCCGGAGACGATGTGCGCGTCGGTGCCTTGCAGTGCGAAGAAGGCCACCTCCAGGCCAAGCCGAAAGAGCCCGCCGGCGGAGCAGAAGAAGTTGTCGGCTGTCGCGGGCAGCAGGTTGACGTACGAGGCGTAGCGGCGGATCGGCGCGACGATGTCGCGGTCGAAGGTCTCGGCGTCGCAGCCGTAGCAGTACTTGAAGCGCTGGAGGAATTCGCTCTCGGACGCAATCAACTCGTCGACCGTTGACGCGCCGATGCCGGGATCCACAGACGGATGTCCCGCGCCTGCAAGTGGGGCGGCGAGGCTGCCGGGTTCGGTCCGCGGCAAGGGGCCGCCGCGAGGCCGCTGGCGGCTTTGAAGGAGATCGAGCAGGCCCATGGTGCACGCCACGTCATGTGTTGCGGCGATCATCGGGCGGGAGGTGCGGGCGCTTCAACTCGAAAGGCCGGTCGTGCTCCCCCCGGAAACACGCCGCCGGTCGGCGCCTCGTGCGGATCGGTTCCTCAGGTCACGCGGCCATCGTAGGCAGCAGGGTCCGGTGTCGCTGGATGAGCATGCAGAAGGGACAGCCGACCGGGTGCGGCTCTGCCTTGCTCACCAGGTAGTGCGAGCCACATGATGCGCACTGCAGGAGTTCGAGCTGTTGCGCCGGCACGCCCCAGATGGCGTCGAGCAACGCGGCGACCTCGAAGCAGCGGTCGAAGGTCACGGGCTTCGGGTAGTCGCGGCAGGCGCGGCGCGCCGTTTCGAAGGCCGAGCACATGGCTTCGGTGGGCGTGACGTCCAGGCGGACGAGCCGCCTGAAGTGGGACGCGAAGACGGCGTACTGCACGCGGTGCGTGACCTCGGTCTTCGCGGACCAGGCGGCCAGCGGCATCGGCCGGGAGATGTAGGCGCTCGTGACGGTGGGCCTACCGCGCGGAGCGCGGAACAGCTGGGCCCGCGGCTCCTCCGCCAGCACCGCGCAGATCCTGTCGCCAGCGCCCAACTGCTGCAGCCGGCCCAGCAGGCGGACGTGCGCGATGTCCAGATCCAGTTGCCATGGCACGTCTTGCCTGGACCGCTTCGGCTTCGGCGGATCGGCTGCCAGCGCAGGCGGGGTGGACGTGCGGACGCGGGCACGAGCACGAGACTTCAGCCGCCAGTCGGTTCGACAGACCGGGCAGCTGTCGCGCTGGGGCATCCCATGGGGTGCGAGGTACGGGCTGCGGCAGTTCAGGCACTCGACGAACGAGAGACCACTCTTCGTCGCCGCCCAGATCCCGTCGAGCCTGGAGATCAGGAAGAAGGCCTGGTCGAAGCCGAGGGTGGACTCGGGCTGCGTGGCGCGGTGGTGCCGGAACGCGGCGATCAGCGCGTCCGCCTGCCGGAAGCCTTCACTGGTCAGGCGGCGGTAGTGGGTGGCGAGGAAGCAGGCCTCGGCCTGCAGGCGCCTGGTGGTCTTGAAGAAGAAGTCCTCGGAGTACTGCGGTCGTCCGATCGGGGCCGGGTATCGCTCGCAGTAGACGGCTCGCAAGATGTACCCCGGCGTGAGGCCGGTGATGTGGGCGATCGTGCGCAGTCGCGCCCCCAGCATCACGCACTGGCGCGCCGTCTCCAGCGCGCGCAGGCTGTACGCCGAAGGGCTGCCCACGCGTCACCGCCGGGACGCACTCAGGCGTCGGCGACTCGCGTGGCCCGCGCGGTAGCCGAACGGGCCGAGGCGATGGCCGGGGCGATCGCAGGGGGGAGCGCAAGCAGCGAGGAGAGGTCGCTTCGAGGCAGGAAGAGCGCTTGGTCGCCGATGCCGCAGACGAAGCTGAGCAACTCGTCCGGGGCGCGGCTCACGATGGCGGCGAAGTCCTGTCGCGCGAGCCCGAAGCTGCAGACGGCGTCGCCCATGTCGCGCATCGCGGCATCGCGCATCAGCAGAAGAAGGTTCAGGTTCGCTCGCTGAACCTGCGAGAGCGAAGTTGCATGGTCCATGGTTACGTCCCGGTCTGCCTTGTGGCTGGTCGACGCGGGACGGCATGCGGACCCGGCGTCAAGTCGAGGCAGCGGTGCTGCGCCGACTTGAGCGAAAGATTACCGATTCTTGGCGCGTGGTGTCAACGAATATTAGCGTTACATGTACTTTCTGAACAGACTAGACAGCACTGGAAGTAAATTAGTTAGTGCGTATTGCGTCAGTATCAGTTTGTGAATGCACGCAATACGCCAAATGAATCGCCCTTCAGTGATGGGCTGGGAATCCCCGCTCGCCTTTGCGGGCCGCTTGTCCCCAGCGACTGACGAATTCCAGTTGCAGCGCCCTCAGGCGGCTGGCGCTTCGGGGGTGAACCCCACCTGCAGGGCGTTGAAGATCGTCAGCGGTCGCGTGGGCTTCTCGAAGAGCAAGGCACGGTAGGAGGCGCCCACCATGGCCAGTTCCTCCTCGGTGGCAATGCCCGTCGCGATCTGGCCGGTGAGGATGACCACCGGCCCCGACGGAACGCGGGCGCGAATCTTCGACAGCAGTTCCTTGGCGGTGGTGTCACCCAGCAGCCAGTCCACGACGAAGCCCTCGAAGGGCTCGGACTCCATCGCGGCCAGCAATTCGACGGCGCAGTTGAACGGCTGTGCGTCCATCCCCTTGGCACCGAGGAAGTCGACAATCGATTGGGCCGAGTCGCTGTCGTCATCGAGGACGGCCACCCGCCTGGGCGGCGAGCGCTCGAACAGCAGTCGTGCGAGTTCGTAGCTGGGGCTGTCGGCGACCTCGGCCGCCGACGCGACGGTCCATTGATCCGTTGTCTCGTCGTGCATCGCGACCATTGGCCCGATGCGTCCTGCAAGCGGCTCGCCGACGGGCCAGATCGTGCACGGCAGGGCGGCGCCGGCGAAGGGCAGCGTGGCCGGGATCCCGGGTACATCGGCCAGGGCCGACATGATCGGGATCAGCGGTTCGTGGAAGTGACTGGCGAGTTTCCTGATCTCCTCGATGGACCAGGGGGCCTCGCCCAGCATGCGCCGGCGCACCTGCGTGTACGACATGCCAAGCGCAGCTTCGAGGGCGCGAAACCGCTGGCGCTCGGGCACTCCGTGCCGGTCCAGCATTGTCTCGATGAAGGCAGCGAGGGCTCGGTGCCGATCTTCTTCTGGGTGTTCGGCTGCCATACCTAGCCCAACGGGATGAGCGGGAAACTTGCGTGCGGAGTCATCATTCATCGCCGCCAAGTGCAAACGAAGGCCAAAAAAATTGGCATTCGCCGATCCTTGTTCTTGTCCCTCCCCGCAACTGACGGATGCTACTGGATTTCGCGGGG
>JAFEEF010000010.1 GCA_018241265.1 Pseudomonadota bacterium
AACACTGGCCCAGAAGAAAGTAACCAAAGAAGAGGGCCCAACACCAGCCATCAGAGCGGTGGGTGTGGCTGGAGACCAGAGGCGGCTGTTGGGAAATCCGTGCCACGCGTCGCAGCCGATCGCTGCTCATCTCGCGGGAGTTCGAGAGCGCTTGGCGGGTGCGAGTCGTGCCCGTCCTTCATCAGCCGCCTCTGGTCTGTTGCCACGGGCAGCAGCCAGATGGCTGGTGTTCAGGCCCTTTGCTTTGCCTACTTTCATTTGGGCCAGCAAATGAAAGTAGGTCGGCTGCCGGCCGAGACCGGCGGGCTGCCGCGCCCAGCTCAGGCCGAGCGAAGAGCAATCCCAGCTCGACCCGTTCGGTTTTTCATGAGGCCATCCGACATGACCGCTCCGACCCCGCAAACGGCGCCACTCTGGGTTGCAAATGCTCGCCATAGCCCGAGCCATGGCTGCGCCCTTCGACGGGGCTCAGGACAGGCTTTGCGCCTTGATGGGGGCGGTCTGCGGGGCCGTTTCGGTCACGCCGTATCGCCCCTCAGCCTCTGATGCGCGCCAACGCGATGACGCCGCCGCCGGAGACGCGGCTCGATGCGGCGGGCTGGCGCGATTTCTTCGATCTGCTCGCCGACGCCGTGCTGGTGTTCGATGCGGGCGGCTACGTCGTGGTTGCCAACACGGCGGCGCTGCGCCTGTTGCCGTGCGAGGTCGGCCAGCCGATCGAACAGCTCAGCGCGGCGCTCGGCGCCGACGCCTGGCGCTGGCTGCGGCGCCTCGTGACCGGCGGCGGCGCGGCCGGCAGCGCGCCGCCGCTGCGCCTGCCCGACGGTCGCCAGGCGCGCCTGGCCTGGCGTCGGCTCGATGCCCAGCATTCGGCGCTGCACGTGACGCCCGATGCGGCGACCCAGCGCAAGCTCGATGCGCCGGTGCCGGCGTCGGCACTGGATCAACCGACGCTCGCGAGCGCGCGCGACACGCTCGCGATCTTCTGGGACGCGCCGTTCCCCGCGACCTTGCAGGACCGCGAGTTCCGGCTGATCGACGTGAACCAGGCGTTCGTCGATTTCACCGGCCATGCCCGCAGCCTGCTGATCGGCAGCGATCCGATCGCGCTGCACCCGGACGAAGACCACGCCGCGATGCGCGCCGCGCGCCAGCGCGTGCTGGCCTCCGGCCGTGCCGATGCCGGCATGCTGAGCGAGGCGCGGCTGATCGATGCGAGCGGCCGCGAGCGCTGGTACCTGATCTCCCGGCGCATCCTGCGCGACGACCGCGGCGAGCCGCTGTACCTCGCGGTGATGCAGGACTCGACCGCCGAGCACGTCGCGCGCGAGCGCGCCGACCGCTCGGTGCGCGAACTCGACGACTGGTTCGATCTGAGCCCGGTCGGCATGGTGCTGTTCGACGAGAGCGGCCTGCTGGTGCGCACCAACCCGGCATTCGATGCGCTCGCCGGCAGCGTGCCGGTATCGCTCGCCGATGCGCCGGCGAGCCTGCAGGAGCTGCTGGCGTGGGCGGACGGCAAGGTCACGGCCCAGCTCCAGCCCGGCTCCGCGCCGCTGCAAGGCCAGGGCTGGGTCGGGCCGCCCGGCGGCGAGTTGCGGCGGCTGCGCTCCATCGTGCGCTGCTATCGCACCGCGGGCGGCCAGCGCCGCTACATGGCGGTGGTCGAGGACCGCAGCGTCGAGGAAGAGCGCGACCTCGCGCAGATGCAGATCGGCGCGGTGATGAACACTGCCGGCGCCGGCCTCGCGACGTTCCAGGAGTCGTCCGGCTGGGTGCGCCAGCAGGGGCACGGCGAGGCGCGCGCGCCGGCCGCCGCCGTGGCGCTGCAGTCGATCCGGCGCGACGTCGTGCTGCCCGAGTCGCTGCCCGAGTTCGAGAAGCTGCAGACGGCGCTGCGCCTCGGCCAGCAGACCGAGGCGCGCTACGCCATCCGCCATCCGGAGCTCGGGCCGCGCTGGCTCTTGACGCGCGTCGAGCCGGCGACGCTCGCGTCGGGCAAGCGCACGACGTCGGTCGTCACGCTCGATATCACCGAGCAGCAGCAGACGCAGGCGCGCAGCGAGCAACTGCTGCGCGAGCTGTCGACCATCCTCGAGAGCATGACCGCCGGCATCGCCTACCTGCGCGGCAGCGTGCTGGTGCGCTGCAACCGGCGCTTCGAGACCATGCTGGGCTTGCGCGCCGGCATCGTCGCCGGCAGCAGCGTGCAGGAGCTGTTCGGCCAGCATCCGCAGACCGACCGCATCGCGGCCGATACCTGGCAGGCGCTCGCCGAAGGCGCGATCTACGAGACCGAGTTCGACCTGCGCGTGCAGACGCCGGCCGGCGAGGAGACGCGCTGGTATGCGCTGTCGGTGCGGCGCGTCGACGTCGGCAGCGATGCGATGGAGGCGATCGCGGTGTTGTCCGACGTGACGCGCCTGAAGACGCAGCAGACCGCGCTCGAGATCCTGGCGCGCGACCGCGAGCTGATGTTCAGCCTGTCCGAGGTCGGCATCGCCTTCGTGCGCAACGGCCGCATCCAGCGCGCCAACCAGGCGCTCGCGAACCTGTCGGGCTGCACCACCGACGACCTCACGATGCTCGAGCTGTCGGAGCTGTTCGGCGATCCGGACGAGTACCGGCGGCGCTGGCCGAAGGAGGAGCGCGACCTGAAGCTCTACGGCCGCTGCACCGGCGAGCGCCAGCTGCGCCTGCGCGACGGCCGCTTGATCTGGGTGCAGGTCAGCAAGCGCGTCGTCGTCGACGGCGACCCGTCGGCCGGCATCATCGCGTCGTACGTCAACGTCGATGCGCGCCATCGCGCCGAGCAGGCGGTCGCGCTGCAGGCGGAGCGCACGCGCTCGATCCTGAACTCGGTGCTGGTCGGCATCGTCACGGTCGGCGCGCAGGGCATCGAATGGATGAACCGGTCGGCGCGGCGCATGTTCGGCGGCGACCTGTCGGACTTCATGAACCAGCCGATGTCGGTCGTCGCAACGCCCGAGCCGGATCATCCGTTCCGCCAGACGCATTACCTGGACGATCTGGTCGAAGGCCAGGTCGAGGCGTTCGAGTGCCGCGTCAAGGCGCGCGACGGGCGCGAGTTCTGGATCGTCGGCAACGCCGTGCTGACCGGGCGCGAATCGACCGGGCGGCAGCTCACCTACGCGCTGCTCGACATCGAGCGGCGCCGCCAGGCCGAGGCGCGCATGTCGGAGGCACAGGCCTCGCTCCAGCGCATCATCGAAGCCGCCCCGCTCGCGATCACGCTGCGCGATGCGCGCACCCTGCAGATCGTCCAGGTCAACGAGGTCGCGGCGCGCAGCGCCGAGTCGACGCCGGCGCAGCTCATCGGCCGCACGCCCGAGGAGATCTTCCCGGCCGAGCTCGCCGCGAGCCGGCGCCGCGACATGGAAGCGGCGCTCGCCGGCACCGACGTCAGCACGCACGAGTACCGCGTCGAGATCGAAGGCGAGCCGCGTGTCTGGGATGCGCGCTACCTGCCGCTGGCGGCCGGCCCGGGCCAGCCGCCGGACCAGCTCCTGCTCGTCGCGACCGACGTCACCGAGCAGCGCGCCGCGCAGGAGGCGCGCTTCTCGGCCGCGCTCGCGCAGCGCGAGATGCTGGTGAAGGAAGTGCACCACCGCATCAAGAACAACCTGCAGGGCGTCGCCGGCCTGTTGCAGCAGGTCGCGCAGCGCAAGCCCGAGGTCGCCGACGTGATCTCCGAGGTGGTCGGCCAGGTGCATGCGATCGCGCAGGTCTACGGGCTGCAGGTCGGCATGGAGGGGCCGATGCGGCTGACCAGCGTCGTCGAGGCGATCACGGTGTCGGTGCAGCGCACCTTCGGCCGCAACATCGCGTTCGAGGTCGACGGCACGGAGCCGAATGCCTGGACCTTGCCCGAGGCCGAGTCGATCCCGATCGCGCTGACGGTCAACGAGCTGCTGACGAACGCGATCAAGCACAGCGCCCGCCAGGCCGACCCGGCCGCGGTGAACTGCGTGCTGCGCTCGCGCGACAGCGGCGTGCAGATCGCGATCTCGAATCGCGGCGCGCTGCCCGCCGGCTTCAGCCTCGCGCGCATCCCGGGCGGCGTTTCCGGGCTCGGCCTGGTGCGCGCGCTGCTGCCGCGGCGCAGCGCGAGCCTCACGCTCGAGCAGCACGGCGACGAGGTCGTCGCGTCGGTGACGCTGCAGCCGCCGGGGATCGCGCGCTTCGGTCCCTGACGGCGCGTCCTCGGGCCGGAGATACATGCGGCTGCAATCCCCTGCTTCGCAACGTTCGACCGCCGGCAGGTTCGGTGACAATTCGGATTGGCAGGCGGTGTCGCCGGCGCCGGTGCGATCGAAAGGGAAGGCAGGCGTGAGTCAGAAGGGCACGATATTGGTGGTGGACGATGACCGGCTCGTGCTGGCCACGCTCGCCCATGGCCTGGCACAGGCGGGCTACGACGTCATCGACGCGGACAACGGCGACGATGCGATCCTGCTGGCGCGCGAGCGCCGCCCCGACCTCGCGCTGCTCGACATCCGCATGGAGGGCAAGAGCGGCTTCGACGTCGCCGCCTACCTGCGCGAGTACTGCCGCGTACCGTTCATGTTCCTGTCGGCGTTCGCCGACGCGGACACGGTCGCGCAGGTGCAGGCGCTCGGTGCGGTCGCGTACCTCGTCAAGCCGCTCGACATCGGCCAGATCGTTCCGGCCGTGGAGACCGCGTTCGCGAACATCGAGGCGCACCGCAAGGCCGCGGCCGAAGCGGCGGTGCGCGCCGATGCCGACAACCTGCTGCCGACCACCGTGGCGCTGGCGGTCGGCATCCTGATGCATCGCTATTCGCTGGCGCGCCGTCCGGCGCACGACCGGCTGCAGCGGCTCGCGCACGCCGAGCATCGGACCGTCGAGCAGCAGGCCGAGCGCGTGATCGAGGCGGTCGAATTGCTGGCGTCGGACGAAGGGCGCGCGGGGCCGGGCTGAAGGCCTCCGGCGGCGCGCGCCTCAGCGCGCGGCCGTTTCGTGGTTCTGCGTGAACTCCGGCGGCACCACCGGTCCCCAGACGTAGAACGAATCCTCGATCGGATGGTCGCGTGCCGGCCAGTCGTAGCGGCCGGGCACGAAGTCGATGTCGAACGAATACTCGCAGTAGCTGCCCCAGGGGTCGCGCACGTAGTAGAAGTAGTTCGAGCCGAGCACGTGCCGGCCGACGCCCCAGCCCTGCAGATAGCCGGCCTGCAGCATCTGCTCCATGCCGAGACCGACGTCGTCGAGCGTCGCGACGTCCCAGCTCACGTGGTGCAGGCCCGGGCCGTCGCTCTTGGCGAGTGCGACCAGGTGGTGGTCGCTGCCGTGGATGCCGCGCATGAAGACGATCACGTCGCCCGAGCGGTCGGTCACGCGCAGGCCGAGTGCCTGCTCGAAGAACGCGGCAGACCGGTCGACGTCGCCCGAGAACAGCAGCACGTGCGACAGGCGTCGCGGCCGCACCGGCTTGACGGCGCTGCGGGCCGGTGCGGCGCCGCGTCCGGGCGGCGGCGCGACGGCGGCCGCGGCGGGCGCCTTCGCATCGGGCGAGTTCTTCGGCCCGACGACGACCTGCACCGCATAGCCTTCGGGATGGCGCAGCCAGAGGCCGTCGGTGCTGCCGAGCGGATGCGGCTCGCTCGCCACCAGGCCATCGGCGTGCGCGCGGGCCGCGATCGCGGCGTAGTCGGCGGCGTGGCAAGCGAAGCTCAGGAACTGCAGCTTCTTGCGCGCCCCGGGCAGCTCGTGCAGCACGCCCCAGCGCTGCGCATGGCCTTCGGTGTACAGCTCGAGCGTCGTGCCGACGCGCCGCGGCACGAGGCCGAAGGCGGCATAGAAGCGCTCGGCCTCGGTCAGGTCGGGGACCGTGAAGACGAACGCATCGATCGAGTGGACTGCCGCCATGCTCGCGTCTCCCCGCAACGTCGGTGCGGCGATCGTACGCGACGTCGGTGCGATGTCGGTGCGACGGGTCCTAGGCTTCGGGATACAGCCCGCGCACCCGGCCGAACAGCCGCGTGAGGCCGAGCAGGGTGTCGATGTTCGGCGTCGCCACGCCGACGCGCTGGCCGATCTCGCGCACGACCGTCACCAGCGCGTCGAGCTCGATCGGACGCTCCGCCTCGACGTCTTGCTGCATCGACGTCCGAAAGCGTCCGAGGCTGCGCGTGATCGCATGGCGATCGTCGGGCCGCTGGTCGATCGCGCAGCCGATGCGCGCGCCGACCTCGCCGGCCTCGAGCATCGCGCGCGTGCAGAACGCGACGACGAGCGGATCGGCCATGATGCGGTCGACCGTCGCGCCCGTGAGCGCGGACACCGGATTGACCGTCATGTTGCCCCACAGCTTGTACCAGATGTCGTGGCGGATCCGGTCCGATGCGCGTGCCTCGAAGCCGGCGGCGCGCAGCAGCGCGGCCAGCTCGTCGACGCGCGCCGATGCGCCGCCGCGCGGCTCGCCGACGATCAGCCCGTTGCCGTTGCGGTGCTCGACGAGGCCGGGCTCGCTCGTCCAGGTGCTGGCATGCACGACGCAGCCGACGACGTGCGACAGCGGCAGGCCGGCAGCGATGCGGCCACCCGGATCGACGCTCTCGAGCGGCGCGTCGCCGATCTGCGGCATGCTCTGCAGGAACCACCACGGCACGCCGTTCATCGCCGGCAGCACGATCGTGTGCGGCGCGAGCAGCGGTGCCATGCTGGTGGCGACATCGGCGAGCGCCGTGCCCTTGACCGCGACGACGACGACGTCCTGCGGGCCGACCTCGGCGGGCGCGCCGGCCCGCGCCAGCTTGGCCTGCCGCAAGCTGCCGCCTTCGCGCAGCCGCCAGCCGTGTTCGCGCAGCGCCGCCAGCGTGGCGCCGCGCGCCACCGCGCTGACCTCGGCCTGGCCGGCCGCCGCGAGGCGCGCGCCGATGAAGCCGCCGATGGCGCCGGCGCCGTAGATGCATACCTTCATGGCCGCTCTTTCAGGCCGCCGCGTCGGACGGCAACGTGAAATGGAAGCGCGCGCCGCGGTTGACCTCGCCTTCGCCCCAGATCGTGCCGCCGTGGCGCCGCACGATGCGCTGCACCGATGCGAGTCCGACGCCGGTGCCGGGGAAGTCGTTCGCGCTGTGCAGGCGCTGGAACACGCCGAACAGCCGCTCGGCAAACCGCATGTCGAAGCCCGCGCCGTCGTCGCGCACCGTGTAGCCCTCGGGCTGGTCGGCGCAGCGCTCCAGCCACACATGCGCGTCCGGGTTCTTGCCGGTGTACTTCCAGGCATTGCCGAGCAGGTTCTCGAGGACGACGCGCAGCAGGGTCGGGTCGCCCACCGCCTGCAAGCCGGGCTCGATCGACAGCGTGACCTTGCGCTCCGGCCATTGGCGCTTCAGGTCGTCGGCCACGTAGCTGGCGAGCTGCGACAGGTTGACCGGCTGGCGCGCCAGCGGCTGCGACGACAGCTTGGACAGCGCGAGCAGCGCATCGATCATGCCGTTCATGCGGGCCGCGGCGCCGAGCACGCGGTCGAGGTGGTCGTTGCCGACGCGGTCGAGCAGCCGGCCGTAGTCTTCCTTGACGATCTTCGTGAAGCCTTCGACGACGCGGATCGGCGCGCGCAGGTCGTGCGAGACGGTGTAGCTGAACGATTCGTGCTCGGTCGTCGCGGGCAACGGCGCCGTCGCGGCAGGCGCCGGTGCGGCAACGGCGCGGGTCGGCGGCGTTGCCGCATCGACGTCGCGCACGATGCCGACATAGCCGTCGAACGCGCCGAGCGCGTCGCGCTGCGCCCGGCCGTGCAGGCGCGCGGTACGTGCCGTCCCGCCGGCCGCGGCGTGCTGGCCGTCGATCGCGTCGAGCGGCGCGTGGCGGTCGAGTTCCGCGCGCAGCACTGCGCCGTCGCGCGCCTTGAACATCTCCCACAGCGGCATGCCGAGCGCGGCCGCTGCGCCGCGCCCGCCGGGCGGCGAGCAGGCGACGACGCGGTGCTCGCGGTCGGTCCGCCATTGCCAGACGTCGAGCAGCTCGTCGTAGTGCGCGAGGCGCTGGCGCGCGTCGCGCAGCGCGTCGGTCAGGCGCCGCGCCACCTGCCAGCTCACGACCAGCGCGGCCACCGCGACCGCGAGCAGCAGCAGCGCCAGCAGCAGCGAGCCCGCGGTCGAGCCCGAGATCGCGCGCGCCGCCGCGACGAGCAGCAGCGCCACGGCCACCGCTCCCGCGACGCGCGGCCAGGTCGACGGCGCTGCGGCAGGGTCCGTGGAAGGGCGGTGCATGCGGTCATTGTAGGAGGTCACTATCGACGCGAGCCGCATGCCTGCTGGTGCCGCGGCCCGTGGTTCAAGTTGCAGGCGAGCGGGCCGAAAACCGCTAGGCACTTTGTCGGCGGGGCTGCGCTACCGCGCGACCGACGACCCGAATCACCCAAGATCACTCCACGCATGCGGCTCATCCTCAACCCACGCTGGTTCGGCCTCGCAGCCGTTGTGGCCGGGATGGCGCTCGTCGTGCCCGGGCCGCACCGCACGGCCGCCGGCGGCGCGTCGGCGCTGGCGGGCATGCTGGCGCTGGTGTCGCGGCGCTTCGGCGCGCCGGGCCAGCGCAACGAGAACGGCGAACTCGCGCCCATGCCCGATGCCGGCACGATAGGCTGGCCGGCGCTGAACGCGGCGGCCGCGCGCGTCGACGAAGCCTGCCGCGGCGCGGTCTCGTTCGAGATGGCGCTGCACGTGACGGCGGCGATCCTGCGCAGCGAACTGGGCGCCGACGAGGCGCATGCGCATCGCATCGCAAGCGCCGGCGCGGCGACGCCGCGGCTGGCGCGCATCGGCGTGCGCAGCGAAGGCTTCGCGACCGAGCCGCCGCTGCCGGCCGATCCGCAGGGCACGGTCGCCGCGGCGATCCGCGGCGGTCGCCGAGCACTGGCGTTGCCGGACGCCGTCGCGCTGCCGGTGCTCACCGCCGACGGCCTGGGCGGCGTGATCGAGCTCGTCGGCCTGCAGCTCGCGATCGACGGTGGCGCGCTGGAAACCTTGCTCGAGCGCGCCCGCGCGGCGCTCGCCGATGTCGCCGCGCGCGAGCCGCGGCAGGCCGACGTGGCGACCGCGGACTTGACCGCGCCGGCGAAGCGCCACATCCTGCTCGTCCAGGAGGGTCAGGACGATGCGCTCGCGACCGCGCTGCGGCGGCTGGGCCTGGACGTGCAGCGTGCGCGGGCGGAATCCGGCCCTGAGACACAATGCGATCTGGTCCTGGTGGACGTCGATTCGGCCGGCAGCGCGGATGCGCGCCCGGCGACCATGGCCAGCAGCCGCATACCGCGCCTGGCGGTATCGTGGCGCGGCCGCCCGGAGGACGAGGCTCTCTATCTGCAACGCGGCTTCGATGCTTATCTCTGCAATCCGCTCGTCGACGGACGGCTGGTCGTCATGCTGAACCGCTGGCTCGGTGCGCTGCATTGCGCGGCTGCCGACGAGTCCGCGGGCGGTGCCGCGCGGTTGTCCGGCGTCCGGCTCGATGCGGCCGCGCTGAGGCGGCTGGCCGACCTCGACCCGAAGGGCGAGAGCCGCTTGATCGAGCGCGTGCTGAAGGCTTACCAGACCTCGATGGCGCGCCTCATGCCGCAGTTCGAGCAGGGCCGGCTGACGGGCAACACCGAAGTGATGCGTCAGGTGGCGCATACGCTGAAGTCTTCTTCCGCGGCGATCGGGGCCGTCAAGTTTTCACAGCTTTGTGCCGAAATTGAAACCATGATCCGTTCAAATCGGACGGAAGGCCTCGCCGCGCGCGCCGCAGTCATGGGCGACGAGTCGGCGTTCGTGTTAGAAGCGGTGAAAGAGCTGCTGGACAGCGGACCATGAACGGGGGCGGCGTGGCGGCCGAAGAAGATCTATCCGAGCAACCGACGGTGCTGCTCGTCGACGACGACGAGGTGAACCTGCTGCTCACGTCGATTGCTTTGCGCGAGCGCGGCTTCGCCATCACCGAGGCCACCAGCGGCGAGGTCGCGATCGGTCTTCTGTCGCACTGGCAGCCCGACGTCGTCGTGCTCGACGCGCTGATGCCGGGCATGAACGGCTTCGAAACCTGCCGCCAGCTGCGCGTGCTGCCCGGCTTCGAGTCGCTGCCGGTGCTGATGCTGACCGGCCTCGACGACGACGCGTCGATCACGCGCGCCTACGAAGCCGGCGCCACCGACTTCTTCGTCAAGTCGACGCAGTGGAGCCTGCTCGCGGGGCGCCTGCGCTACCTGTTGCGTTCGTCGCGCACGCGTCTCGAACTCGAGCGCGCGAAGTCGCGCCTCGCGCGCGCGCAGGACCTGGCCCGCATGGGCAGCTTCGACTGGCGGCGCGGCCACGGCGGCCTGGTGTTCTCGATCGAAGGGCTGCGCGTGTTCGGCATCGGCCCGGGCGAAGGGCTGCCGTTCCGCGCGCTGCTGCGCATGCTGTCGCTCGACGACCGCAGCGGCCTCGTCACCGTGTTGCACGAGACCATCAAGCACAGCTCGGTGCTCGCGACCGACGTGCCGGTGACCCTGCGCGACGGCCGCCAGCGCATCGTGCACGTCGAGGCCGAGCCCGAGTTCAATGACCACGGCAACCTGATCGGCTACAGCGGCATCGTCCAGGACGTGACCGATCGCCGGATGGCCGAGGACAAGATTCGCCACCTCGCGAACTTCGACACGCTGACCGGGCTGCCCAATCGTCGCCAGCTCATCTGGCGCACCGAGCGGGCGCTCGAGCATGCACGGCGCCTCAACCACCAGGTCGCGCTGCTGCTGATCGATCTGGATCGCTTCAAGGTCATCAACGACACGCTAGGCCACGGCGCCGGCGACGAACTGCTGATGGAAGTGTCGCGGCGCCTGCGCTCCTGCGTGCGCCACTCCGACCAGGTGATGGAGAGCACGCTCGAATCGATGGGCTCGCGCTCGCACCGATCGCTCGAAGCGGTCGGCCGCTACGGCGGCGACGAGTTCGTCGCGTTGCTGCCCGAGGTGGCCGACGAGCGCGATGCCGAGCGCGTCGCCGGCCGCATCCTCGACCTGATGCGCGAGCCGATCTTCGTCGGCGGGCAGGAATGCTTCGTCACCGCCAGCGTCGGTATCGCGCTCTTTCCGCGCGACGGTCTGTCGGTCGCCGACCTGCTGCGCAACTCCGACGTCGCGATGTATTCGGTCAAGTCGGCCGGGCGCAATTCGTCGTCGCTCTATCGTCCCGCGCTGGCCGGGCAAGGACGCGAGAAGCTCGAGCTCGAAAGCGCGCTGCACAAGGCGATCGAACGCGACGAGCTGGTGCTGCACTACCAGCCGAAGATCGATGTGCGCGGCGCCAAGATGGTCGGCGCCGAAGCGCTGATGCGCTGGCGCCGCGGCGGCGTGCTGGTGCCGCCGGGCGAGTTCATCCCGCTCGCCGAGGAGACCGGCCTCATCATCCCGTTGTCCGAATGGGCGATCCGCGAGGCGGCGCATCAGGCGCGCCATTGGCAGGACAGCTTCGGCTTTGCCGACTCGATCGCGGTCAACCTGCCGAATCGCCTGTTCGAGCGCACCGACCTCGTCGAATACATCCACAGCGCGGTCACGACGCACGGCGTGCCGCACCATGCGATCGAGCTCGAGATCACCGAGACGGGCCTGATGAAGGACCTGCAGAACGTGATTCCGGCGCTGCATCGGCTCAACGAGATCGGGGTCGAGATCTCGATCGACGACTTCGGCACCGGCTACTCGTCGCTCGCCTACCTGACGACCCTGCCGATCAGCGAATTGAAGATCGACCGCAGCTTCGTGCGCGACCTCGGCATGACGCCGCAGAGCTCGGCGGTCGTCACCGCGATCATCGCGCTGGCGCGCTCGCTCGGCCTGCGCGTGATCGCCGAGGGCGTCGAGAACCTGCGCCAGATGGAGGTGCTGCATCGCCTCGGCTGCGGCGTGATGCAAGGCTTCCTGTTCAGCAAGCCGCTGCCGGCCGGCGACATCGAGACCTGGCTGCAGCAGACCATCCTGCCGCGCAAGGCGCCGTGGATCGGCAAGGCCGGCGACGCCGACATGGCCGATGCGCTGCTGCGCTACGGCGAAGCGCGCGAGCCGCGCATCAAGCCCTAGAGAAGCCGTGGCACTGACCCAACCCGCCCCACTCTCAGCCGTACCGTCCGACGCGAGCTCCCCGGCGCAGATCGCCAAGGGGGCGCTGCGCCGCCTGGCGCTCGAGAAGCTCGAGCCGACGCCGGAGAACTATGCGCGCGCCTACCGCCAGGAGTCGGGCGGCGGACGTTCGTCCGTCGTGGTGCCGGAGCATGTCCTGCGCCTCGTCGAGCGGCTCGCGCTGCGGGCGTTCGACGACGAATCGGGCGCGCTGGCGCTCGGCCAGGCGTTGGCGCAAGGGCGGCAGGACGACGTCGAGCGCGCGCTCGAGGACGGGCCGGCGGCCGACGGCGCCAAGTTCGCCGACCTGATCGAACGCCTGGTGCGCGGCATCGAGCGCAGCAGCAAGCAATGGACCGCGGCGCGCAAGAAGGACAGCCTGCAGCGCGTGCTCGGCAACGGCCGCAGCGATGCGCGCCGGCTGCGCCAGCGCCTTGCCCAGCTCATCGCGAGCTGGGAGAACGACGCGCCCGACGCGGCCGCGCCCGAGATCGGCGCGGCGCCGACCGTCGAGGCCGAGGCCGAGGCGACGGCCGCATCGGCCGCGGCATCCGCATCGATGGACGATGGCGCACCCGCCTGGCGCCGCGTCGCCGCCGGCTTCGGCAGCAACGTGCGTACCGCGCTGCCGTCGGCGGGCGACCAGCCGCACGTGCTTGCCGCCGAGCTCGACGCGCTCGGCGCCCGCCTGCAGGCCGAGACCATGACGCCGGCGCTGGCCGAGGAAGCCGAGGCGCTGTGCAAGCGTGCCGAACTGGTGCTGGCACACCGGCATCGCTTCGTCGACCAGCTCGGCGAGCTTTGCCACGAGCTGACGTTGAGCCTGACCGACCTGGCCGAGAACGACAGCTGGGCGCGCGGTCAATGCGACGCGATGCGCGCCCGCATCGAGGAAGGACTGACGCCGCGCGGCGTGCGGTCGGTCGGCGAGCTGCTGCGCGACACGCGGCTGCACCAGAGCCAGCTCCGCAGCGAGCGCGAGAAGGCGCGCGACTCGCTGAAGACGCTGATCCACCGAATGCTCAGCGAACTCGACGAACTCGGCTCGCAGACCGGCGGCTTCCACGAGAGCGTCGGCCGCTATGCCGACGTGATCGAGCGCGCCGACTCGCTCGAGAGCCTTGCGGGCGTGGTGCGCGAGATGGTCGAGGAAAGCCGCAGCGTGCAGGCGCTCGTCCGGCAGACGCAGACGCGCCTGCGCGACGAGCACCAGCGCGCCAGCGCGCTGAGCGAGCGCGTCGCCGAGCTCGAAAGCGAGATGCGGCGGCTGTCGAGCGAGGTGTCGACCGACCAGTTGACCCAGGTCGCCAACCGTCGCGGCCTGCTGCAGGCCTTCGAGACCGAACGTGCGCGCCTGGAGCGCGGCGGTGCGACGCTCGCGGTCGGCCTGCTCGACATCGACAACTTCAAGCGCCTCAACGACCAGATGGGCCATGCGGTCGGCGACACCGCGCTGAAGTCGCTCGCGGCGCGCGTCGCGGGGGCGCTGCGGCCGACCGATCACGTCGCCCGCTATGGCGGCGAGGAGTTCGTCGTGCTGCTGCCCGACACGCCGGTCGAGGAGGGCCAGCAGATCCTCACGCGGCTGCAGCGCTCGCTCAGCGTCGGGCTCTTCATGCACGAGGAGCGTCAGGTGTTCGTGACCTTCTCCGCCGGCGTCACGACGTACCGCGGCGGCGAGCGCATCGAGGACGCGCTCGAGCGCGCCGACCAGGCGCTCTACGAAGCCAAGCGCACCGGCAAGAACCGCACCTGCGTCGCCTGACACGGCTTGCGTCGGCGCGCGGATTCCGTCGTCAGTTTCCGGCGCGGTCGGCGGTGCGCAGCTGCCGGCACTGCGCGTGCGCGGTCCAGCGCGGCTTGGCGCATTGCGTCTGCATGCATCGGTAGGTTGCGAACGGCGTGCGGCCGGCGCAGAGCTCGCCCGGGCTGGTCGGTTTCGGCGCTTCGGCCTTGCGCACGGCGGCGGCATGGCGCGGTGTGGCCGTGCGCGGATGCGCAGTTGCGGGCGCCGGTACGGCCTCGTCCGCAGCGGGGCTCGAAGCGGCCGGTTCCGGTGTCGCGGTCGGGGTCGGGGTCGGCCTCATGGCCGCGACTTGCGCGGCACCGACCGGCCCGGCCCGTGTCGGCTCGACCGGCAGCTCCATCGCGCCGCTCGCAGCGACCGGCGGCGCCGCGGCCGGCACGTCGCCACGAGCGATGCCCGGCGTGCCGCCGACCTCCGCCGACGGCGGCCAGACCACGCGCAGGTCGCGGCGCGCATCGCGCAGGCTGACCACCGCCCAGGCGAGCGCCGCGCCGATCACGAGTGCCGTTCCGAGTACCGCGAGCCGATGACGTGTCCACAGCAGCATCGCGATGCTGCTCGGCGCAGCCGGCGGGGTGCGGCGTTCGGACGTCTCGGGCAAGGTATGGCCGTGCGCGTCGTCCGCCATGGCGTCCGCCTGCATCGTCGCCGTGTCGGGCAGAACGAACGACGGTACGTCCGGCGCCGTCGCGGGCGGCTGCATCGGCTCACGCCAGACCGGCTCGGCCGGTGCCGCAGCACCTGCAGCGACGCCCGCGCCCGTCGGCACGCCATGCAGCACGCGTTCGATCAGGCTCTCGACGTCTTCGCGGACGACCGGCGCGGGAGCTGCCGCATCGGGCATGCCCTCGAGCCAGGCCCGAAACTGAGCGACGCTTTGCGGGCGCAGCTTCGGGTCGGCCGCGAGCGCCGCGTCGAGCACGCCGAGCAGGTTCGTGCTGTAGGCCGAGCGCACGCTGTCCGGCCAGCCCGCCGCCCCCGGTCCGAGGCTGCCGACGCTGGGCGCCGGCAGGTGCCCCGTGATGCAGTAGCGCAGCACGCCGGCCAGCGCGTGCAGATCGGTCCACGGACCGGGCGATTCGTCGGACGCCTGGGCGGACAGCTCGCGCACGAGGGGCGTAGGCGGCCGTATGCTCGCCATCAGCGTGTCGACCAGTTCGCTGGAACTGCGCCGGGTCGTCCAGTTCGGGCCGAGCAACAGCGGCCGGTCGTCGGACAGCAAGAGGATGTTGCCGGGCTGCACCGCGCCATGCACCTGGCCGGTGGCGTGGAACGACTCGATCGCATCCAGCAGGCGATCGAGCAGGATGCGCAGCGCGTCTTCGCCCGGCGCCGCATTCGATTCGCGCCGCACGTCGAGCAGGCGCCGGCCGTGGTACCACGGCATCACGCGGTAGCCGGTGCCGTGGCCTTGCGCGTAGCGGATCACGCGGACCAGGCACGGATCGTCGCAGCGCGCGAGCGCGCGCGCCTCGCCGAGGAACGACTGCAGCCCGCGCTCGAACGCCGCGTCCTCGAACGGCACGAGTTGTCCGCCCGCATCGCGCGCGGCGAGCCGCGCCGGCAGGTATTCCTTGATCGCGACCTTGCTGCCGAGGACGGTATCGACCGCGGCATAGACCGCCGCGCTGGCGCTGACGCTGGCCACCTGCTCGATCCGGTAGCCGTCGACGACGACGCCTGCCGGCAGCGCGGCGGGCGGTCCCGAGACGAGTGTGGCGTCACTCATCGGCTCGGGATGGGGCATGAAGGTCTCGGCCGCGCGCGGCCCGTGGTGGCTACGCTGCCGAGCTTAGCCGCCCGGGCGCCGGGGTGTGTACGGATTTGTTCGGCGACGTGCGCGGCACGGATCAAAGGCCGAGGTATCGGGCCAGCGCGAGGAAGGTATTGCCGTTCTGGTTGCCGGCGAGGCCGATCGCGATCACCTTGGCGTCGACCTGCACGGCCAGCGCGCTGACGAAGCTGAACGTCAGGCCGGGCCGGTTCGCGAACACCGTCGTGATCGTGCCGCCGTGGCCGAAGCCCGCGTCCAGCGTGCCGTCGCCGTTCAGCCGCGCGATGCCGAAGTCGGTGTCGAACGCGGTCGGCGCCGAGATGCCGCCGACCAGGATCTGGCCGTTGCCCTGGATCGTGATCGCCTGGGCGGCCTCCTGCGTCGCGGCGGTCGCGGCGCCGGCGAAGTCGAAGATCGTGCGCTGGAACGGCACGTCGAGGTTGCCGAGCGGGTTGAAGCGCTCGACCTGGATGTCGATGTCGTGCGGCCCGAGCGGTCCTTGCGCCGTGCCGGCGAACAGGAACTGGCCGTTCGGCGCGAACGTCGCATGGCCGGTCGATGCCCGTGCGGCGATCGTCGCGCCGCCTGTCGTCGACGTCACCGTCGTCAGGTTGCCGTCGGGCGTGAACTCCGCGAGCTCGGTGCCGGCGAGCGCGAGGACGTCGCCGTTCGACAGCAGTGCCAGCGCATGCGGCGCGCCGATCGCGTCCACGCTCGCCATGCCGCCGCTGCCGAAGGTCGCATCGAGGCTGCCGTCGGCGTCGTAGCGCGCCAGCGCGGTGAGCTTGACGCAGTCGGCGCACGGGCTGGCCGCGCCGGCGACGAGCAGCTTGCCGCCCGGCAGCGCGAGCAACGCGGTGGCCGGATTGCTGGCGCCGCCCGGACGTACGCCGACGAAGCTCGTCGTGACCTTGCCGCCGCTGCCGAACGTGCGGTCGAGCAGGCCGCGCGGCGTGAAGCGCGCGACCGCGAACTCGTTGAGCGTGCCGTCGGAGCTCGTCGCCGTGCCGGCGACCACGATGCGACCATCGGGCAGCAGCGCCATCGCGCTCGGCGTGTTGATGAAGTTCGTGAAGTTCGCGCTCGCCACGCCGTTGCGGCCGAAGCCGCCGTCGAGCTGACCGGTGGCGGTCACGCGGATCACGCCGAAGGCCTGGGTGGCCCGCGGCGTGTTGTTGAGCGCGGCGGCGACGAGCAGTTTGCCGTCGTTCTGCAGCACCGCATCGTTCGGCAGCGACGGGTTGTCCGGCAGGCGCAAGGTCGCCATGCCGCCCTGGCCGTAGCCGGGGTCGAGGTCGCCGGGCGCGGCCGATGCGAGCGTGGCGATCGCGCAAGTGCACCATGCGGCCGCACGCAGCGCGGCCCGGCGACGGATCCGGATCTTCATGGGGCTTCCTCCTCTCGGCAGGCGGTAGGTAGCAGCCGTGGCCACGGCGGTTCAATCGAACGCGGCATTCAACAGCGCGGCCAGCCGCACGCCGGCCTTCGACAGCCGGCTGCGCACCAGCGGCAGCGCACGCGCGTCGTAGTGCGCGTCGAGCGTGACGACCGATCGGCCCTGCGCATCGCGCTGCAAGGCCCCGGCGTCGAAGCGGTAGGCGACCGCGCGGGCCGCCGCGTTCGACTCGCGCGCCCAGTCGGCCGGTCGGCCCGCGGCCCAGGCGCCGGCCTCGCGCGGCGCGATGCGGCGGTTCATTCGGGCCGCGATGGTGCGCGGAGGTCCGCCGAGCGCATCGACCAGATGCACGTCCCAATAGGCGTGCAGGTTGTCGATGACATGGGCCCCTCCGGGTCCGCGCACCGCCAGATCGTTGCCGCCGTGGTCCCTGCGCGTGGCCGCGTGCAGCGGCTGGTGCAGATCACCGACGAGGTGGATCATGAACTTCAGCGCCAGCAGCCGCTCGCCGCGCGGCAGCGTGCGGTCGCGCAATTCGGCATCGAACTGCTCGACCTTGTCGATCACGCAGGCTTCGGCCGGGCCGGCGCTCGCGGGCGTGCCGGGCGTCAGCGGCGGATCGCCATGGCAGGCAGCATCGAGATCGGGCCGGTCGACATCGATGTCGACGAAATGCCAGAAGCGCGTGCCGAGGTACTGCACGCGGCTGCCGTTGCGATCGGCATCGCGGTAGCGATCGGCCCAGGTGGCGCGGCTTGCGAAGTCGGGTGGCGTCAGCGTGTCGGCGTCTCTCGCCAGCAGCGCATCGACGCCGCGCCGTGCCGCCGGCGTGAGGCGCGCGTAGGCGATCGTCGCGATGATCACGTGCCCCGCGTCGCCCCATGCGACGGCCGGCGGCGCAAAGACCAGCGTGGCCGACGCGGCGAACACCGCGACCGATTTGCGCCGCCGCGAACGGCGCGCCGTCATGACTTCATGAAGCCGCGCTCTTCGAGCAGGCGACGCAGCGCCGCCGAATCCGCGGCGAAGCGATCCGGGTCGTACTTGATCTTGCTCGTGTAGAACTGCGCCAGCGACGTGATGCCGTGCGCCTGCATACGCTCGATCATCTCGGTGCCGAGCGCGCGATAGCGCTCCCAACCGCGGCACTCGCGGTCGCCGTAGCGCGCGTCGATGTCGTCCGGCGTCGGACGCTGGTAACGCTCGTCGTGGATCCAGGCCGCCGCGGGCAGCCGGTCGCGCGCCGCGGGCGCTTCGGCCGGCCAACCGACGACCATGCTGGTGGCCGGCAGGCAGTTCTCGGGCAGCTCGAGGAAGTCGGCGATCGCGCCCATCGAATGCAGGGTCGTGCCCATGTAGCAGATCCCCAGGCCATGCGACTCGAGCGCGAGTGCCGCGGTTTGCGCCAGGATGATCGCGTCGAACGACGACACGTGCCAACTGATCAGATCGGCGAAGCCCGGCCGCGCGTCGCGTTGCGCGAGCCAGCGGCGGGTGCGGTAGGTGTCGGCGCAGAAGGTCAGCACGAGCGGCGCCTCCAGCACCATGGGTTGATCGAAGTGCAGCTCGCACAGTCGCTTCTTGCGTTCCGGGTCGCGCGTCTTGACGACCGAGACCATGTTGAGGTTGCCGCTCGACGACGACCCGGCGAGCGCCTCCGTGAGCACGCGGTCGACGAGCGCGTCGTCGACCGGCCGGTCTTCATAGCTTCGGATCGAGCGATGCGCGGTCAGCAAACGGGACAAGTCGGCGGGATTCATCGTGGCTCCGTGGCGGCGGATCGGACAAGGGGAACGGCCCGTGATGATCGCAGAACCGATCGCCCTGCGGCTTTCGGCAGCGGCGTCTTGATGCAACTGCGAACAATGCGAGCCGGCGCCCCCGCGCATCGGGTCTCGCGCCGTCCGCATACGTCAACGGGAGGATGACGCGCCGACCGGCCGCAGCCAAGACTGGTTCTCGTGCGGCCGCTTCCGGCCGCGCAGAGGAAGCCGGCCCCTGCTCAGCGCCGGCATGTCTCCCGAGACAGGAGCTTCTTTCATGACCACCCCTTACACCGTCGTCGCGATGAGCTGGTCGAACGACGGCACGAGCATCGACACCGACAGCCTCGTCGTGACGGCCGGCTGCAAGCGTTGCCCGACCGGTACCGACATCCAAGGCGGCCCGCTCGCGACGGCCGGTGCGCCGGCGTCGGTCTTCGTGTTCCAGTTCCCTTCGCTCCTGGCGGCGACGAACTGGAAGAACTCGAACTCGTCGAACTTCGACATGATCTGTTGGCTGCCCACCGGCGGCTGCTGCTGACGGCGGGTTGCCGCGGCGCGCTCGGGCGCGCCGCGGTTTTGAGAACGCTTCAGGAGGGCTTCAGGACACGCCGGACGGCCGGGGCGAGAGTGGTGCCACACACAGTCCGCAGGAGCCCGCCATGACCGGCCGCACCGCCATCCCCTGGATCGATCGTTTCGTCGTCAGGCTCGCCGGCCTGGGCATGCCGGCATCGATCGACGAATTGCAGCGCCTGGCGTGGGAGCTGTACCCCGACCTGCACGAGGTCGCGCCGGAGGAGGTCGCCGAGCTCGAATGGCGGGAGGCTGCGCAGCGGCGCTGCCACTGAACGGGACGATGTCTTGCCCGGTTGGGCGCGAACGCCGTCAAAGCGCGTTGCGCCATCGGGCTTGAAGTTCAACGGGCGGCTGGGGTCAGGCCCGGCGCAGAGGAGCATGCTCGCGAAGACGCCGCATGTGCCGCCCGTTCGATGGCCCTGAGGCCCTCGCTGTCATAGGCGACAGCATGAGAAATCGATCCGCGACCGCTGCAAGGTGATGCCGTCGGCTGTGGCCGAAGGCGTGGGTGTCAAGGCCGCGTGGTTGTTGGCAGGGTGCGAAGGTGATCCCCCACTCAGGGCGGCGTAAACCCGTTTGTCCGTCCTCGGTTGGCATAGGGGGTCAGATACCGATGACAACGCGCCTCGGCACGAGGTTGCCCGCCCTCGCTTCACGAAAGATGGGGCTAGGCTTTCGGGAACCAAGGTTCTACGCATCCTGGCGCCAATGGAAACTTGGAGAGTTCGGCGGGCGTGGCTCTGTAGACCTTGCCGATGAAGGGAGGCGAGCGACCATCCAAGAAGGCTGCGATGCGGGGCAGCGTGCGAACGAAGTTGTGAGCCAACTCCGCCGAGGTCGCCTGACCTACCAAGATCAGCAGCTGGACCTTGAAGCGCTTGACCGCGGCCAGCCCGTTGGACACGTACCGAATTCGGCTGTTGTGCGACACAGCAATTCGGCCCATTGCGCCGCAGTGCTCGAGCCACTCTTCGTCGCTGCCGTCGGGCTGGAAGAGGTCTCCATGTCGCTCAACGACGATGCCAGCCTCCGTGAGGATGCGCGGAAACTGCTTTCCGAAATCTCGGTCGGTGAAGTAGACCCGACTCACGCCGCCCGGGAGTAGAGCACCGCTTGCTCGATCTCGTCGCGCGACAGGTCGTAGTCATCGGCCAGCGCCTCAACCGTCTCGCCGGCGTCAATGCGGTCGGCGATCGCTGCCGTAGAAATCCCCGCTCGGCGAACGATCGGGCGCCCGAAGGCGACGTGCGGATCGATAGCGATGGGGCGCTCGGCCGCCCGCTGCGTGGCGTCGATGTAGGGATACAGCCGCACAGGGAATTGCCACTCGTCCCACTCGACCCGCTGGAGGTGGTCCTCGAACATCTTGCGCATCGCCAACTGGCCGGAGGCGCTGAGGTTGATCAGCTCCACGTAGCGGTCAAGGAAGACTTGGCCCGCGTGCGTTCGAAGCTCGGGGCTGAGGAGGAGGCGATGAAGCTGTAGCTTCTTTTCGGCGTAGGCAATCGCCTTGCGAAGCTCCGCCAGCGCGACACCGTGCTCCGTCCGCAACGCCCGAAGCACATGGGCCTCGATCAGGTTGTAGAAGGAAACCTGCAGGGGCTGCGCACTCGCCGGCTTGATCAGCGGGTGGAACGTGGCCTGGGCATCGCCCTTGGGGTAGGCGCGTCCGACCAGCCAAGTCCTCAAGGTTGCGGCAGGCAGGCGCAGGTAGCGCGCGGCCTCAGCAGGGCCGTACGCTGGTTGGTTGCGGATATCTGACGCGTCTGCCTTCATCGGGGGTCGTCGGGCGGTTCTGCCTCTGTCGCGGGCCGATTGTCCGGCGGCGCTGGCTGAGGCTCGTTGATCTTGCCTTAAATGGTGTAGTTGATGGGTGGTTTTCGTCAATCACTCAGCTCCACCTAGAGGTACTTTCGGCGGAGTGTTCCGCCGCGGCGGCATCGCGGCGCAACCAGGCGTCGGCGGCGCGCGCCGGGTCGCGTTTGCCGACGCGGTACTCCTTGATCCGCTGCACGCCAACGTCGCTGTGTTGCACGTTGCGGAGGGATTGTCCTGGCGGAGGCGTGGGATTCGAACCCACGGAGGGCTCGCGCCCTCGCCGGTTTTCAAGTTTTGCGGGGCTTAGGTCGGTTGGGCTGGCTGCGCTCTAGCCTATTGCGAGCAGGCGCGAGCGTTGCGCGCAGCCCTACAGCCCCTATGCCTGCGGTGCTGGACTGGGCGCGGCTTGCGGTGCTGGTGCGGGTGCCGACGTATCGACGTTGTGCGCTTTGAGGAATGCTTCGACGGCCTCGACAACAGTACGGGCCTTGAACACGATGCCGAGGTCGATCATCTCTTGCTGTTGCGCCATCGGCTGAACCTGTGTGGGAATCGGCACAGGAACGATCTGGTTCAGATGGGTGCGGAAGAAGACTGCGGCGATCACGCCGACAAAGTGGAAGCGCGAACCAATCACCGTTCCGCCATCTTTCGTGGCCCAGCTTCCCTGATTGAGGATGAAAACAGGGCTGCCGCTCGATCCGCCAAACACCGATGCATCGATAAGAAAGCGAGGCGTGCCCTCAAAGTCCACCTCGATGGGACTGGCGGTAGTTCCGCGACGAGCGACGGGCAGTAGGTTCTTACTGTCCCACACACCGTTCGGGTAGCCGATGAACGTCACCGACTCCACAGCGTCCAACTCCGCGACTTGCTGCGGTGTCGGAATCATGTCGCTGGAAACGTAGCGATAGAAAAGATCGACGTTGTGTTGCCGCTTGATGTGCATTTCCAGCGGAGCGAATGGGCAAATGGCAATATCAATGTTCGGGTCTGGATGCTCGAACCACGCCTGCGCCCAGTCATCAATGCGTAGCCGAAAGCCATTGCCAAGGGTGGGCAACGTGTCGCGGCGCTGAAGGAACGAAAGCGCTCCCTCGCGCATACCCATCACGACATGCTTGTTCGTCACCACGAATGGAAAGGTCTGTTCACCGACCTTGTGAGAGAAGAAGAACCCAGTGCCAGAACCCTGCGCGCCGTTCGCTGTGACGGTGTCAATTCGCACCGTGGTGAAGAAAAGCTGTTCGGCGATGGTCTTGGGCTGCATGCACGCTTCCTGTTTCGGCGCTGCGCTATTTTGATGGCGGTGGGTCAGGGATTCGAACCCTGGAAGGGGTCACCCCCTTGCTAGTTTTCAAGACTAGTGCCTTCAACCGCTCGGCCAACCCACCGTTTTCTGTGACGTGCTAGCAATCCGCTAAACGGCGCAAGCTACAGCGCCAATGCGAACACGCTAACACGTTGTTTTTACTCTGCTTTTTGTTGCTCGCGCACCGCCTGAACGTAAGTTTTCAAGACCGATGCCTTCAACCGCTCGGCCAGCCTTCCGTGAGCGCGGAGTGTAGTCGCCACGCCGCGCCACAGCGCGACGGCCCGTGTGCACCGCAGCCGTCCCATCCCCAACCCGGCCGATGTGCCGGCCATTCGACTGCGCTCATACTCTCGCGCTCTTGCCGCCCCGCGCGGCGTCACGCCGCCCAGCCCCCTCGCGCCATGGAATCCACCGCCTACCTTCGCCAGCCCGCCTTGCGCGGCGACACCGTCGTGTTCGTCTGCGACGACGATCTCTGGAGCGTCCCTGCCGAAGGCGGCGTCGCGCGGCGCTTGACCGCCGGCCTCGCGGAGCCGGGAACGCCGGCGCTGTCGCCCGATGGCCGGCTGCTCGCATTCGTCAGCCGCGACGAGCAGCATCCCGAGGTCTATGTGATGCCGGCCTCGGGCGGCGCGGCGCGGCGGCTGACCTGGCTGGGGCCGGACGTGCAGGTGCGCGGCTGGACCGACGACGGCCGGATCCTCTTCGTGACGACGCACGGCCAGCCGTTCTTCCGCAACTACCGCGCCTACACGATCGGTCCCGACGGTGGCATGCCGGTGCTGCTGCCGCTCGGCCAGGTCAACCACCTGTCGTTCGGCCCGGAAGGCACGATGGTCCTCGGTCGCAACACCGGCGATCCGGCGCGCTGGAAGCGCTACCGCGGCGGCACCGCCGGTCACTTGTGGATCGACGCCGAAGGGCAGGGCCAGTTCCGGCGCATGACCGAGCTCGATGCCGGCAACGTCACCTGCCCGATGTGGATGGCCGATCGCATCTACCACCTGTCGGATCAGGAAGGCGCCGGCAATCTCTATTCATGCCGTCCCGACGGCAGCGACCTGCGCCGCCACACCGACCACGAGACCTACTACGCGCGCCATGCGCAGACCGATGGCCAGCGCATCGTCTACCAATGCGGCGCCGACATCTGGTGCTACGACCCGCGCACCGACGCGACGCGCAGGATCCCGATCGAGATCGCGACGCCGCGTACCCAGGCGGCGCGCAAGTTCGTCCCGGCGGCCGATCACCTCGGCGACGTGCGGCTGCATCCGGCCGGCCACAGCCTCGCGCTCGATGCGCGCGGCAAGCTCTATTCGATGGCGCTGTGGGAAGGCGCGGTGCTGCAGCACGGCGCCGCCGACGGCGCGCGCTACCGGTTCGGCCAGTGGCTCGCCGACGGCACCACGCTGGTCGCGGTCAGCGACGGCTCGGGCGAAGAGCGCGTGCAGGTGTTCGTCGACGGCACCGGCCGCGAGCTCGACTGGGACGTCGGCCGCGTCACCGGTTTCGCGGCGGCGCCGCGCGGCGGCCTGGTCGCGATCGCCAACCATCGCAACGAAGTGATGGTCGGCGACGTCGCGACCGGCACGCTCGTCGCGGTCGATCGCAGCGAGCATGGCCGCACCGAGCATCTCGCGTGGTCGCCCGACGGTGCCTGGCTCGCCTACACCTTCCACACCAGCAGCCGGCACCAGGCGATCAAGCTGCACGAAGTGGCCAGCGGCCGCGGCGCGCTCGTCACGCAGCCCGACTTTCGCGACTACTGCCCGGCGTTCGATCCCGACGGCAAGTACCTCTACTTCCTGTCCTACCGCACCTTCGATCCGGTCTACGACAGCGTGCAGTTCGAGCTCAGCTTCCCGCGCGCGGCGCGCCCCTACCTGATCGCGCTGCAGGCGGGCGGCCGGCCGCCGTTCGACCCCGTGCCCAAAGGCCTGAAGGGCGATGACACCAAGCATGCCGATGCCGACAAGGCCAAGCCCGCGACACCGGCGCCGGCGCTGCGCATCGACCTCGACGGCATCGAGCGGCGCATCGCGGCGTTCCCGGTCGCCGAGGACCGCTTCGAGCAGATCGCCGGCGGCGCCGGCGGCAAGGTCGTCTGGACCGTGATGCCGATGGCCGGCGCGCACGGTCGCGGCGGCCACAAGGAAAAGCCCGGCACCCTGCAGGTGTTCGACTTCGCGACCGCGCGCGCCGAGACCTTGATGGCCGAGGTCGACGGCTTCGCGATCGCGGCCGACCACACGACGCTCGTCGTGCGTGTAGGTAAGCGACTGCGCGCGATCGCGATCGACCGCAAGAGCGATGCCGACGACAGCGAAGCATCCGGCACGAAGCCGTCGCGCAAGAGCGGGTGGATCGACCTCGGCCGGGTGCGCGTCTCGATCGATCCGGCGCGCGAATGGCAGCAGATGCTGCGCGAGGTCTGGCGCCTGCAGCGCGACCAGTTCTGGGTCGCCAACATGTCGGGCCACGACTGGGACGAAGTCTACCGCCGCTATGCGCCGCTCGCCGCGCGCGTCGCCACGCGTGCCGAGCTGTCCGATCTGATCTGGGAGATGCAGGGCGAGCTCGGCACGTCGCACGCCTACGAATCGGGCGGCGACCATCGCAAGCCGCCGCAAGTGGCGCTCGGCCACCTCGCTGCCGAGCTGCGCTATGTCGAGGCCGACCAGAGCTACGAGATCGCGCGCATCGTCACCGGCGATACCTGGGACGCAAGTGCCGATTCGCCGCTCAACGCCGTCGGCGTCGAGGCCCGGCCGGGCGAGCGCATCGTCGCCGTGAACGGCCAGCGCGTGTCGCGCGAGCGTCCGCCGCAGGCGCTCCTGGTGCACCAGTCGGCCAGCAAGGTCGAGCTGACCTTGGCCGCAGCGAGCGGCGGCACGACGCGCCGCGTCACCGTCACCACGCTCGCCGACGACGTGCCGGCGCGCTACCGCGAATGGGTCGAGCGCAACCGCGCCTGGGTGCACGCGCAGTCGGGCGGCCGCGTCGGCTACATCCACCTGCCCGACATGATGTCGGCCGGCTTCGCCGAGTTCCACCGCTACTTCTCCGCCGAGTGCGACCGCGATGGCCTCGTCATCGACGTGCGCTACAACCGCGGCGGGCATGTCTCGCAACTGCTGCTCGAGAAGGTCGCGCGCAAGCGCATCGGCTACGACATCTCGCGCTGGAGCCAGCCGCAGCCCTACCCGAACGAGGCCGTCGCCGGACCGGTGGTCGCGCTGACCAACGAGCATGCCGGCTCGGACGGCGACATCTTCTCGCACAGCTTCAAGCTGATGGGCATCGGCCCCTTGGTCGGCACGCGCACCTGGGGCGGCGTGATCGGCATCTGGCCGCGCCACGCGCTCGTCGACGGCAGCGAGACGACCCAGCCGGAGTTCTCGTTCTGGTTCAAGGACGTCGGCTGGGGCGTCGAGAACTACGGCACCGATCCGACGATCGCGATCGACAACGCGCCGCAGGACGCTGCCGCCGGCCGCGACCGGCAGCTCGAAGCGGCGCTCGCCACCGCGCTGAAGCTGGCCGACGAAGCCGCGCCCGGCATCCCCGACTTCGGGCCGCGCCCGGACCTGGCGCGTCGGCCGCTGCCGAAGCGGGGCGCGCGTTGACGTCGCCTTCCGGCGCCGGGGCCGGCGCAGTCGTGCGGGAGTACTGGCGCCTGATGGCGAGCAACGACTGGTCCTCGGTCGGCGCCGTGCTCGCGTCCGACTTCGTGCTCGAATGGCCGCAGTCGCGCGAGCGCATCCGGGGCGCCGAGCGCTATGCGCGCATGAACGCCGAATACCCGGCCCATGGTCGCTGGACCTTCGAGATCCATCGCATCGTCGACGGCGGTGCCGACGAAGCCGTCTCCGAAGTCAGCGCGAGCGACGGCGTGCAGCAGGGGCGCGCGATCTCGTTCTTCGCGCTGCGCGACGGCAAGATCGCGCGGCTCGTCGAATACTGGCCCGAGCCCTACGACGCGCCGGCGCACCGGGCGCATCTGGTCGAGCCGATGGAAGAGAACGGCGAGTCGGGCGCCGCGTAGTCCTGAACGACGCGCCTCGGAGACTGAGAGCATCCCCTGCCCCTGTCGGTGCGCGGCGATGGCGGAGTAACGTGGGGCGCGGGCAAGGCGCTTTCACGCTTGCTGCTGTGTTGTCGCTGGGCGCAACAGCCCGCCGGTCTCGCCCGGCAGGCGAGTCCCTTTCTTCTGCTGGCCCAGAAGAAAGTAACCAAAGAAGAGGGCCCAACACCAGCCATCAGAGCGGTGGGTGTGGCACGAGACCAGAGGCGGCTGCTGCGAGACTCATGCTGCGCGTTGCAGTCGATCGCTGCTCATCCCGCGGGAGTTCGAGAGCGCTGCGCGGGTTCGAGCCGTGCCCGTCCTTCAACAGCCGCCTCTGGTCTGTTGCCACGGGCAGCAGCCAGATGGCTGGTGTTCAGGCCCTTTGCTTTGCCTACTTTCATTTGGGCCAGCAAATGAAAGTAGGTCGGCTGCCGGCCGAGACCGGCGGGCTGCCGCGCCAAGCTCAGGCCGAGCGAAGAGCAATCCCAGTTCGACACGATCAGGTTTCTCATGAGGCATCTGCCTCGCGCCCGATCGGGCAGGCCTCAGCGCGCCGATGCGGCCGTCGATGCGGCCCGAGGCGCGACCGCGAGGTCGATCCTGGCGTGGTCGGGCGCCAGCACCGCGGTGGCGGTGTCCGCGCCGGCGTGCGCGACGACGATCGCCCGATGCGACGGATCGATGTCGAAGAAGAGGCGGTAGTCGAGGGTCAGGCGCACGGGCTTCGCCGGGCAGCGCGCTTCGAAGAACAGTGCGGCGTAGCTGCCGTCCGCATGGCCGTCGACCCATTGCCTGGTCACGCCGATCGCACAGGTCTTGCCGTCGGCCGTCAGCGTCAGGTGCGCGAGCGCATAGCGCGCGATCTCGGCCTGATGGCGCCGCAGCTCGCCCCAGGTGATCGCGCCGTTGCCGTCGTCGTCGAGTCCGAGCACGAAGTCGAGATCGCGCAGCGCGATGTCCCATAGACCCTGGACGACGGCCGGCTCCGCGGCGCGGGCCTCCAGCGTCAAGTAGGCGTCGCTGGCCGAGTGCGCTTGCGCCGGGCCTGCCATCGACAGGCTGCCTGCGAAGCACCATGCCGCGAGCAGCTTCATCGCGCCGCTCCGAGCGCGCGCAACTGGTCGGCGAGCGGCACGATCACCGGATCCTGCAGCTTGCTGCGCTCGACGAAGGCGATCGCCGATGCCGCGGCCGCAGGACGCTGCGCGGCGAGCGCGGCTTCGAGCAGCACGCGCGTGTCGGGCGGTTCGCGCTGCACGTTCCAGTTCTGCGCGGCGATCTGCAATGCGCCTTCCGGATCGTGCTGCAGGTCGAGCGCGAAGCGCGCCTGCTCGCGCCCGAAGTAGTCGCTGCCGCGCTGCTGCAGGCCGGCAAAGCGCGCCGCCATCACGAAGACATAGCGCGGCAGGTCGGGGCTCTTCAGCGCCGCCTGCGCCAACGCGATGCGCAGGAACGCGGTGTCCGATGCGCTGTCGGTGCCGAGCAGCGCGAGCACGTCGGCCGGCCGGTTGCGGCCGAGCAGGAAGTCGGCGTAGGCGACCTGCAGGTAGTTGTCGTCCGGCGTCAGCGCGAGCGCCTGGCGGTATTGCCGCTCGGCCGCATCGTGGCGGCCGAGGCGCTCGGCGCTGTCGGCGGCGAGCCCGGCGATCCAGGCGCGGAACGCCGCCGGCTGGCCGGACGACTGCCGGGCCAGCAGGTCGAGCATCGCGATGCTCTGCTCGGCCTGCCCGAGGTTGGCGCGCAGCGCCGCGGCGCAGGCCGCGCCATAGGTGACGCCGGCCGTGCCGGCGACCTGCGCGCAGCCATGGCTCGCGGCGGTGTAGTCGCCCTGCACGGCGTCCAGGGTCGCGAGGATCAGCCAGGCCTGGCCTTGCTTCGGATCGCGCTGCAGCACCTGCTTCAGCAGCGTGCGTGCCGCGTCGAACTGGTGCCGGTATTGCAGGATCGTCGCCTGCACGACGAGCGTCTCGACCGGCGCCGGCTTCTGCGCCAGCCAGGGCGCGATCACCGCTTCGGCGTAGCCGGCGTAGTGCGCGTCGCCGACTTGCCGCCCGAAGTCGACGTAGGCATCGGCCAGGCGCAGCGCGAGCGCGAGGTTGCGCGGGTCGGCATCGAACTCGCGGCGCAGCGCACGCATCGCGCGCACCTTCGGGTCGGCGGCCGCGGGCACGCGCTGCAGCACCTCCGCATCGGCTTGCGGCACGTAGGGCGCGCGGAACGGCTGCTCGAGCGGGGCCGCGACCGATCCCCACGCGGCGGCCGCGCACAGCGATGCGGCAGCGGCCGACCGCCAGCGGGAGCGCGACTTGCTTGAGGCAACGACGACCATGCCGCGACGATCGCATCGACACCCGCCGCAAGCCATCGGTGAAAGTCATGCCGCGCCGGCTGCATCCGTTGGCGGCGCGGCTGCGTAGGGTGGCCAGGCGATCCTGCCGCGATCGACGAAAGGACCTCCGTGATCGAGAACATCGCCCTCGGTGCCGCGCCGCCCGCCCGCCGCGCCCGCCTGTCGTTCACGCCGGCCGAGTGGCTGCGGCTCGCCGGCTTCTACGGCTTCATCACGCTGCTGCACCTCGCCGGCTGGGGGCTCTACCTCCATCACGCCGCGCGCTATCCGGCGCTCGTCGGACTCGGCTTCGCGGCTTACATGTTCGGGCTCCGCCATGCGTTCGACGCCGACCACATCGCCGCGGTCGACGACACCGTGCGGCTCTTGCTGCAGAAGGGCAAGCGCCCGCTCGGCATCGGCTTCTTCTTCTCGCTCGGGCATTCGACGATCGTGCTGCTGCTGGCGGTCGCGATCGCCTTGGCCGCCGGCGCGGTGAAGACGCACCTGCCGGAGCTGCGCGGCGTCGGCAGCCTGATCGGCGCGAGCGTTTCGGGCGTGTTCCTCTGGATCATCGGCGTGCTCAACCTCTTCGTGCTGCTCGACATCCTGAAGGTGTGGCAGAAGGCCAGGCGCGGCGGCCACAGCCATGCCCATCTCGAGCAGTTGCTGCGGCAACGCGGATTGCTGAACCGGCTGTTCGGCGGGCGCTGGTCCCGGCTGCTCAGCGAGAGCTGGCAGATGTACCCGCTCGGCTTGCTGTTCGGCCTGGGCTTCGACACCGCATCCGAGATCGGCCTGCTCGCGATGACCGCGGGCGCGTCGGCCGGCAACCTGCCGATCGGCGCGGTGCTGTCGCTGCCGCTGCTGTTCGCCGCCGGCATGTCGGTCATGGACACGACCGACGGCGTGCTGATGGTGCAGGCCTACAACTGGGCCTTCCTGAACCCGCTGCGCAAGGTGTTCTACAACCTGGCGACGACCAGCCTGTCGATCGCCGTCGCCCTCGTGATCGGCTCGGTCGAGCTGCTGCAGGTCTTCATCAACCTGCTCGACCTGCGCGGCGGGCTGTTCGACTTCATCGTCGCGCTCGACTTCGGCGTGCTCGGCTACGTCATCGTCGGCCTGTTCCTCGCGAGCTGGGCGATCTCGGCGGCGCTGTGGAAGTTCGGCCGCATCGAGGAGCGCCACGCCGAGGCGCTGGCGCTGCACAGCCATGCGCACCGGCACGACGGCATCATCGGGGAGCACCGCCATGCGCACATCCATTGAGCCGCCGCGGCGCGCCCGCCGCGCCTTGGCCGCGCTGGCATTGACGGCCGCGCCGTTCGTCGCGCAGGCCGACACCGTCGCGAGCCTGCTCGGCGACTTCACGATCAACCAGTACTGCGGCCTGTCGATCGCGTCCGATGCGGTCGGCGTGCATCTGGCGATCGTCTATGGACAGTTGCCGGCGTTGCGCGAGCTGCACGAGGCCGATGCCGACCGCGACGGCGTGACGTCGCAGCAGGAGCGCGACGCCTACGTGAGCCGGCTCGCGCCGGAACTCGCCGATCGGCTCGAACTCGTCGTCGATGGCCGCAAGCTGCCGTTGCGCGCGGTGCGCTGGACGTCGAGCCTGCCGAAGGAGCAGACCGGTTTCTCGTTGCGCATCGACATCGACTATGCGGCCGCGCTGGCGGCCGGACCCGCGGTGCATGCGCTGCGCTTCGACAACCGCAACTATGCCGGCCGCATCGGCTGGCACGAGATCTCCGTGCAGTCCGCCGACGGCCTCCATGTCTACGACACCGATGCCCATGCCGACTCGCTGACCGGCGGCCTGAGCGAAGCGCTGCAGAGCCTGCCGGCGAGCGGTCCGCTCGACGAGCGTGCCGTCCACATGAACATCACGACGGCGCTGCTGCCGGCCGGCGCACGGCCGATCGCGCGCCGCGACGGCGCAGGGCCGGTCGCCGCGCCTGCGGCCACGACGGCCGGTAATGCCGGTTGGTTGCCCACGCAGACGCGCCGCCTCATCGCGCTGATCTCGTCGCCGCAGTTGCCGCCCTACGCAGCGCTGTTGGCGCTCGGCGCCGCGATCCTGCTCGGCGCGCTGCACGCGTTGTCGCCGGGGCATGGCAAGGCGATCGTCGGCGCCTACCTCGTCGGCTCGCGCGGCACGCCGCGGCATGCCGCTTTCCTCGGTGCCGCGGTGACCTTGACGCACACGCTGGCGGTCTATGCGCTGGGCATCGCGACCTTGCTCGCCTCGACCTGGATCGTGCCGGAGCGGCTGTTGCCGCTGCTCGGCCTGGGGTCGGGGCTGCTCGTGTTCGGCATGGGCATCGCGTTGCTGGTGCAGCGCTGGCGTGCCGCGGTCGGAGCGTGGACGCACGACCATCACCATGCGCATGGTCAGGACCACCATCATCCGCATGCCCACGACGCCGGCGCGCCGCACGCGCACGGCGGCCGCATGCACGCGCACCTGCCGCCGTCCGGCACGGTGAGCTGGCGCGGGCTGCTCGCGCTCGGCATCTCGGGCGGCCTGCTGCCGTGCCCGTCGGCGATGGTGCTGCTGCTCGCGGCGGTCGCGCTCGACAAGACGCTGTTCGGCCTGGCGCTGGTGCTCGCCTTCAGCATCGGCATGGCGGCCACCTTGACGGCCGTCGGCATGGCCTTCCTCTATGCGCGCGAACGGCTGCAGCGGCGCATCGGCGCGGCGCGCTGGATGACCGCGTTGCCCGCGCTGAGCGCCGTCGCGATCACGCTGCTCGGCGCGCTGCTCTGCTACGGCTCGCTGGTCGGCGGCAGCGCCTGATCAGAAGTTCGCCGTCAAGGTCAGCCGCAGGCTGCGCGGCTCGACCGGATGGAAGTGGATCCCGTCCTGTGCCGGTCGGCCCGGCAGCCGCGACGTGTAGTAGTAGTCGATGTCGCTCGCCTTGCTGTCGAACAGATTGAAGACGTCGAGCGCGACCTTGAGGTCGGGCGTGATGCGGTAGCCGACGCGCAGGTAGCCCAGTGTGGTGGCGTTCGAGCGCTGGCTGTCGTCCTCGATCAGCGCGCGGGGCCCGAAGTAGCGCAGCTGGAACTGGCCGAACCAGGGGCCGTAGTCCGTCACCGTCGCGCCCAGCGATGCCACGGTTGCGACCGAGCCGGGGATGTATCTGCCGCCGTGTTCCACGCCGTCGAGCGTGACATCGGTCTGGAACTGGTTGAAGCTCGCACGCGACCACGCGAGGTCGGCGTCGAGCAGCAGCCACGAATTCACGACGTAGTGGTTGTTGAACTCGATGCCGTAACGCTTGCTCGCGCCGCTCGGTTCGGTGTCGCCGGCGTCGCCCGAGAACACCAGCTCGGAGCCGAGGTCGAGCTGCCAGAGCGCGAGCGAGGTCTGCAATCCCGGAACGAGTTCGGTGCGCAGCCCGAGTTCGCCGCCCTTCGTGCGCACGAGCGGAGGCGAAGGGTCGCCGGGTCCGCGCTCCTTCGGCGTGATGGTCTCGGTCACCCCGCGCGCGTCGTTGCTGTGGAAGCCCCAGCCGTAGTTGACGAAGTACTCGGTCTTGTTCCACGGCCCGAGGATCAGCGAGAGCTTCGGGCTCGCGATGCCCGCGTTCTTCTTGCCGCTGTTCTCCGGAATGGAGCTCGACACGTCGAAGTCGTATTGGTCGTAGCGCAAGCCGGCGATGCTGCGCAGCCACGGCGTCCACTGCGTCGCGTTCTGAACGTAGACGCCGACGCTCGTCTCCCGCACGGTGGCTTCCTGGGTCGTGCCGACGCGCTGCCGTCCGACCGAGCTGTAGAGACCCACCGGATCGAGCCTATCCTGCCGCGCCTGCAGGCCAACGGTCGTCGTGCCGTCGTAGCCGCCGAGCTTCAGGTCGAAGCTGCGGCTGGTCGCCAGGCCGAAGACCTGGCGGTGCTCGGCCTGCTCGAACTGATCGGCGTTGACCGGTGCGGATGGGGTCGGGTTGTCGAGGTTGTAGGTGAAGTCGGAGAACAGATCGAGCCGCGAACGGATCGCGTAGGCGTTGAAGCGGAACGTCCCGTCGGCATACTGCCGCTCCGTGTTGAACGACAAGCTGTAGCGCGCCGTCTGCCCGCCGTCGGTCGGGTCGATCGCGCCGAACCGGTCGATCAATCCCGCCTGCACGGCGTACTGCGGGATCTGGTCGGTCGAGTTCCAGCCGGCCGAATACGCCATCGCGGTGATCGACGAGCGGTTCGCCGCATCGCCGAAGCTGTAGCGCAGCACGCCGTTCAGGCGGTGGAACTTCTCGGGGTAGTCCCATGGACCGTTGTTGTGCGCGGCTTCGAGCGCGTAGAGCAGGTTGCCGTCGCCGAACGGCCGCGACTTGGCGACGAGCGCGCGCTCGTACTCGTGCTCGCCGACCGTCAGCGACGCGATGCCGCGGGGCAAGGTATCGGCGAGGCGGATGTGCGCCGCGCCGGCCGATGCGAAGTCGCCTTCGTCCGCGTAGTACGGGCCCTTGCGGAAGTCGATCCGGTTGACGAGCTCGGGGATCAGCCAGTTCAGGTCGCTGTAGCCCTGGCCATGCGCATGGGTCGGCATGTTGACGGGCATGCCGTCGACGTCGGTCGCGAAATCGGTGCCGTGATCGAGGTTGAAGCCGCGCAGGAAGTACTGGTTCGCCTTGCCGTCGCCGCTGTGCTGCGTGACGATGATGCCGGGCACGAACTCCAGCACTTCGGCCGGACGCAGGGTCGGTCGGTACTCGATCAGCTTGGCGGTGACGCTGCCTTCGCTGGCCGCATCCGACGTGCCGACGCCGGTGTCGTAGTTGCCGTTGATCGTCACCGTCGCGAGTTGCTGCGTCGCGCCGTCGGCCAGCGCCGGGCCGCTGAAGGCGGCGCAGATCGCCGCCGCGACGGCATGGCGGCGCAGCGCAGGCAGGTTCCTCGTCATCTTCCCTCCGGAGTGGCGCAGCGAAACGTGACGTTGCTACGCGCGACCCGGAGGTACGGATGCACCGGTGTGTCGGGAGATCCGCTCGGGCGCATGAAGCATGCGATCGTCGGACACTGAATCGATCGTGGTCCTGCCGATGCGGCCATCGCAGGCGCCGAGGCTGCGGCCGTCCTCGACGAGGTTCAGCCGGGCCGCTGCGCCTGCGCGCATTCGACCTGGATCACCTCGCGCCGGCCGCCGTCGATGCGCACCGCGGTGAGCTGCCCGCCCCAGACGCAACCGGTGTCGATCGCCAGCAGGTCGGGCCGCTCGACGAGGCCGAGCGTCGACCAGTGGCCGAACGCGATCGGCGTGCCCGCGGTGCGGCGGCTCGGCGCGTCGAACCACGGCCGGTAACCGGGCGGCGCGCCGGCGGCGTCCTTGGTCTTCAGGTCGAGCGTGCCGTCGTCGGCGACGAAGCGGATGCGCGTCAGCACGTTGACGATGAAGCGCAGCCGCGGCGCGCCCTGCAGCGCCGGATCCCAGCGCAGCGGCTCGTCGCCGTACATCTCGGCGAGGAAGGCGCCGATGTCGTCGCCTTGCAGCACGGCCTCGACCTCGGCGGCGAGCGCGAGCGTCTCGGCCGCATCCCATGGCGGCACGACGCCCGCATGCACCATCAGCCAGCCTTCCTCGTGGACCGCGAGGCGCCGCTGGCTCAGCCATTCGATCCAGCGGTCGCGATCGGGCGCCTGCAGGATGTCGTCCAGCGTGTCGCTGCGGTGCACGCGCCGGAGGCCATGCGCGACCGCGAGCAGGCTCAGGTCGTGGTTGCCGATCAGGCAGGTCGCGGCTGAACCGAGGTCGCGCAAGGTGCGCAAGGTATCGAGCGAGCGCGGCCCGCGGTTGACGAGATCGCCGAGCACGTAGAGGCGATCGCGCGACGGCGAGAAGGCGATCTTCGCGAGCAGATCCTCGAGCGCATCGCAGCAGCCTTGCAGGTCTCCTACGAGATAGTCCATCGGCCGATTCTGCTACGCTAGCCGGATCGCCTCGACGCCCGCCGCGAATGGACGTTGTCCTATTGCTCTTTCTGGTTCTGGTCAACGCCGTATTCGCGATGTCCGAGATGGCCCTGACGGCGGCGCGCAAGGCGCGGTTGCAGGTGATGGTGGAAGACGGCGTCTCCGGGGCCGAGGCGGCGCTGAAGCTGCACGAGCAGCCGACCCGCTTCCTGTCGGTGGTGCAGATCGGCATCACGTCGATCGGCATCCTGAACGGCATCGTCGGCGACGCCGCGTTCTCCGGGCCGTTCGCCGAATGGCTGCGCAGCACCTTCCACGTGAGCCAGAAGGCGTCCGAGATCAGCGCGACGGCGCTGGTCGTGCTGGTCATCACGTTCATCACGATCATCTTCGGCGAGCTGGTGCCCAAGCGCATCGGCCAGACCCATCCGGAGACGGTGGCGCGCCTGGTCTCGAGGCCGATGGAATGGCTGTCGTGGATAGGCCGGCCGTTCGTGCGGCTACTCAGCCTCAGCACCGACACGACCTTGCGCCTGCTCGGCATCGAGCATGGCGCGGTACGCAGCGTCACCGAGGAGGAGATCGCCGCGAGCCTGGAAGAAGGGCTGGACGCCGGCGTCATCGAGGCGCAGGAACACAAGATGGTGCGCAACGTGTTCCGCCTCGACGACCGCCAGGTCGGCTCGATGATGATTCCGCGCGCCGAGATGGTCTGGATCGATGCGGCCAGCTCGCCCGGCGAGGTGCTGCAGAACATCTCGGAGAGCGAGCATTCGCGCTACCCGGTGTGCCGCGGCAGCCTCGACGACGTGCTCGGCGTGGTTTCGACGCAGAGCCTCTTGCGCCAGCTGATGGAGGGCAAGCCGCTCTCGCTGTCGGACTCGCTGCAGCCGTCGGTCTTCGTGCCCGAGACGCTGACCGGCATGGAGCTGCTCGACCAGTTCCGCGTGTCCAATGCGCAGCTCGTCTTCGTCGTCGACGAGTACGGCGAGGTCCAGGGCATGATCACCGTGCGCGACGTGCTGGAGGCGATCGCCGGCGAGTTCACGACGCCGACCGACGAGGATTCCTGGGCGGTGCAGCGCAGCGACGGCAGCTGGCTGTTCGACGGCCTGATCCCGGTGCCAGAATTGAAGGACAGGCTCGCGCTGAAGGAGCTGCCCGAGGAAGACCGCGGCCGCTACAACACGCTGGCCGGCATGATCATGCTGCTGCTCGGCCGGCTTGCGCACACCGCCGACGCAGTCGAATGGGAAGGCTGGCGCTTCGAGGTCGTCGACCTCGACGGCAAGCGCGTCGACAAGGTGCTCGCGAGCCCGTTGCCCGAAACTTTTGCCGGAGAAACCGCTTGATCCCTCCCGTTCTCTATCGCCAGCCGGTACCGCTCGATTCCAATCTCCATCGCACGAAGCGGCTCGTCGATCAGCCCGACTTCAGCAGCGCGGCCGCCATGCACCTGGCTTACGTGTCGGTGGCCGAGCTGCCGATCGCGGCGCTCGACTTCATCGTCGTCTTCATCGAGGCCGCCGCGCCGCCCCCGGGCGGCAAGTCGCCGCTGCTGCCGGTCGCGCTGCTCGGGGCCCAGGTCGACGAGAACCTGTACCTGCAGGACGGTCAGTGGACGAGCCGCTACATCCCGGCGTTCTTCCGCCGGCATCCGTTCGCCAACGGTCCGCGCCGCGGCCGGGACGACCAGCCGGTGGTGCTGGTCGACACGGCGAGCCCGCGCCTGTCCGAGACCGAAGGCCAGCGCCTGTTCGACGACGACGGCAAGCCGAGCGAGGCGCTGAACGGCTGGCTCGGCTTCCTCAACATGTTCGACCGCGAATACCAGCAGACCATCGAGTTCTGCGCCACGCTGCAGCAGCGCGACCTGCTGAAGCCGATGTCCGCGCAGATGACCTTGCCGGACGGGCAGGAACTATCGCTCGGCGGCTTCCTGGTCTTCGACACCGACAAGTACCGCGCGCTGTCGCAGCGGGTCAAGGCCGAGCTCGCGGACAACGGCATGCTCACGGTGTTGCACACGCACCTCGCGTCGCTCGGCAACATCCGCTACCTGGCCGAGCGCAAGGCACGCCGCCTGGGCAAGAGCAGCGCGACCACGCCGACCTGAGCAGTTGCAGGCCGTCATGTCGGGCGCGCCCTTCGAACGCTTTCTCGGCACGTCCGAGATGCTCGCTGCGTTCGATGCGAGCGCCCTGTTCCAGGGCATGCTCGACTTCGAGGCCGCGCTGGCGCGCGCCGAGGCCGCCGAAGGTTCGATCCCGCCTGCCGCGGCCGGCTTCATCGCCGCGGCCTGCCATGTGCGCCGCTACGACGTCGATGCGCTCGAAGCGGCCGGCGCGCGTGCCGGCTCGCTGGCGATTCCGCTCGTCAAGGCGCTGACCGAGGCGGTCGCCGCGGTCGATGCCGAGGCCGCGGGCTATGTGCACTGGGGCAGCACCAGCCAGGACGTCATCGACACCGCGATGGTGCTGGCGACGCGGCGTGCGCTGCAGCTCATCGATGCCGATCTCGGCCGGCTGATCGACGCGCTGCGCGAGCTCGATGCGCGCCATGGCGCCGCGGCGATGCTCGGCCGCACCCTGCTGCAGCCGGCGCAGGTGATCAGCTTCGGCTTCAAGCTCGTCAGCTGGATCGCGCCGCTGGTGCGCGCACGCACGCGCCTGCGCGCCGCCGCGCGCGATGCGCTGCGGTTGCAGCTCGGCGGCGCGGTCGGCACGTTGGCCATGTTGGGCGAGCGTGGGCCGGCGGTGGCCGCACGCATGGCCGCCGATCTCGGCCTCGCGGCCACTGCGGGTGCCTGGCAGACCCAGCGCGACGACTGGGTGCTGCTCGGCTGCGAGGTCGGCGTGCTGGCCGGCTCGCTCGGCAAGATCGCCGCCGACATCGCGCTGCTCGCGCAGGGCGAGATCGCCGAAGTCGCCGAGCCGTCGGGCGCCGGCCGCGGCGGCTCGTCGGCGATGCCGCACAAGCGCAATCCGGTCGCCTCGATGATCGCGCTGGCTGCGGCGACGCGCACGCCGCAACGCGTGGCCGCGCTGCTGGCCGCCATGCCGCAGCAGCACGAGCGCGGCCTCGGCAACTGGCAGGCCGAGCTGGCCGAATGGCCGGGGCTGTTCGTATCGACGCACGGCGCGCTGCATGCGCTCGCCGACGCCGCCGGCGGGCTGACGGTCGATGCCGCGCGCATGCGCGCCAACATCGAGGCGCTGCAAGGGCTGGTCTTCAGCGAAGCCGCGGCGATGGTGTTCGCGCCGCATCTCGGCATGGCGCGCGCGCAGGCGCTCGTCGAGCAGTGCTCGAAGGACGCGATCGCGAACGGCCGGCACCTGCGCGACGCGACGCAGACGGCGCGGGCCGCCGATGCCGGCCTCGCGGCGCTGGTGTCCGCCGCCGACGTCGACGCCGCGTTCGACGTCGACCGCGCCGCGGCGCAGGCGACCGCGGTGGCGCGCCGCCAGCTCGATGCCCTCCACTGATCGAGGTTCAGCATGGATACCGACCGCCCGCAACAGGACGACTTCGATCGCGGCGTACTGAACCGCCGCGCGGTGCTCGGCGACGCCTGGGTCGACAAGTCGCTGGGCAACGCGACCGCCTTCAACGCCGAGTTCCAGGAGTTGATCACGCGCTATGCGTGGCATTCGATCTGGGGCCGGCCCGGGCTCGATCACACGACGCGACGCCTGCTCGTGCTCGGCATGACGATGGGCCTGGCGCGCTGGGAGGAGTTCGAGCTGCACTGCGGCGCGGCGATCCGCGCCGGCGTGCCGCTCGAGCTGATCAAGGAAACGCTGATGCAGGGCGCGATCTACTGCGGCGTGCCGGCCGCCAACACCGCGTTCAAGATCGCGCTCGAACTGCTGAAGCACGAAGGCCGCACGCCGCCGCCGCAATCGCTCGCCGCCGACGTGCGCGTCGCGACGCACCATACCTTCAGCCGGCCGCAGCTCGCGGTCAGCGTGCAGGGGAAGGGCGCGCCGGTCGTGCTGGCCCATGCGCTCGGCCTCGATCGCCGCATGTGGGACGACCACGCCGCCGGCCTCGCCGCGACGCACGAGGTGCTGCGCTACGACCAGCGCGGGCACGGCGCGTCGGCGATCCCGCCCGGTCCGTACACGATGGACGCGCTGGTCGACGATGCCGCTCGGCTGGTCCGCGAGTGGGGGCGCGGACCGGTGGTCTGGATCGGGCTGTCGATGGGCGGCATGGTCGGGCAGGGGCTCGCGATCCGTCATCCGGAGCTGGTGCGCGGTCTCGTGCTCGCCAACACCGGCGCGCAGTACCCGGCGGCCGCGAAAGAGGCCTGGGCGCAGCGCATCGCCAAGGTCGAGGCGGGCGGCATGGCGGCGATCGTCGAGATGGTGATCGAGCGCTACCTGCATCCCGGCCATCGCGCCGCGCATCCGTCCGCGGTCGAATCGCTGCGCCGCACCTTGCTGCGCAGCGATCCGGCCGGCTACGTCGCTTGCTGCCATGCGGTCGCGAACGTCGACTGGCTGGAGTCGCTCGCGGCCGTGCGCTGCCCGACGCTCGTGATCGCCGGCCGGCTCGACCTCGGCGCGCCGGTCGCGATGTCCGAAGCGATCGCGTCGCGCATTCCCGGCGCCGCGCTCGTCGTGCTCGAAGAGGCGTCGCACCTCAGCGTCGCCGAGCAGCCGGCCTTGTTCGCCGAGCAGGTGCAGCGCTTCCTCGCCCGCGCGAGCTGAGCAAGGTCGCCGGAAAGATGGGCTAGCGCGACGTGTCGGCGCGCTGGCGTCGCCGCCCGGCATACAACGCGACCGCACCCAGCGCCCACAGCGCGGCCGTCGCCGGCTCGGGCACCGCGGCGATCGCGGCGTCGGGCAGCGTGAGCGTATAGCTCCAGGCGTTGTCCTGCGTCGGCGGCACGCCATCGGCGGTGAAGCTGCCGGTGTTGTTCTCGATGCGATAGCGGCCGGCCGCCAGCGTGCCGTCGCGATCGAAAACCACGCCCTGCGTTTCGAGCGCGCCTATCCACACCGGGAGCCAGCGGTGCGCCAGGTCGCTCCAGGTATCGAGCTCGACCCACTGGCCGAGCGTGGTGTCGCTGTGGAACTGGAACGGCGTCGCGTCCGTCAGTGCGAACTCGAGCGATTGCGTGTTGCTGCCGGTGATCGAGACCGTCGCGGCGCAAGGCGCGCAACCCGGGCCGACGACCGCCGAGCTCTCGTCGAGGTGCAGGTTGCCTGAGCCGCTGATCGTGTGGGCATCGGCGTCGAGCGCGTAGGTCTGCGCGAGGTCCCAGTTCACCGTGTAGGTCACCGACCACGACAGGTAGGAGCCGACGAAGGTGTGCGTGCTGCCGATCGCGAGGTCGGTCGGGTCGAAGCTCGTGACCGGCGTGTCGGGGCCGTCGCTGCCGCTGTCGCCGGCGATCGCGAAGCCGCCGAAGTAGTCGACGCGCGTGAGCGACGTGCGCGTGTCGACCGTGGCCAGGGTCTCGGCCTGTGCCGCGAAGGCCGCGGCGCCGAGCACGGCCGCCGCGATGCCGCGCTGGTAGGGGCGTGACGTCATCGCGGCCTCCGTCAGAACTTCAGCGTGACGTCGACGGTCTGGCCGTCGGCGAGGTCGATGTTGTCGATCATCTCCTCGAACACCTGGTTGTTCTTGTCGTCCTCGTACTTGAAGCGCAGGTCGCGCTTGGCGTTGCCGCTGCAGCTCATGTCGGTCGTCCACGGCACGCTGCCGGTCGCACCGGCGGCGATCGTCGTGTTGGAGAAGTCCATCTTGCTCCACCAGCCGCCGTTGACGCGCGACTGGCTGTCGTCGCCGCGCACGGTCACCTTGTCGGCATTGGCGTTCTTGAACTTCAGCGTGACGGTGCACTTGGCCATCGCCGGCGCGGCAGCGGCGAGGCAGACGCTGGTGCCGATGGCGGCGATGACGTGGCGCAAGGTGGTCGTGGTGATGCTCATGGTCGATGGCTCCTGGAGGCGGTCGATGGCCGCACCCCCGCGGCGCGTCCATGTCCGGTTGAGACGCGATCGCGCGCGCCGCCGGCCATCGCGCCGGCCGACGAGTTAGGGATGCGCTCGCGCGGCCGCGAGGCCGGCGACGGCATCGGCGCGCACCGGCGTGGCCGCGGTCTCGAGCCGGTCGAGCTCGGCGAGCGCCTGCGTGAAGCTCGCCGCCGCGCCATTGCCGTCGCCGAGCCCAAGCTGGTCGAGGCCGAGCTCGACGCGTGCCCGCGCGCGCTCGCGCTGCAGGCGCGGTGACGCGTCGCGGTCCGCGAGGATCGGCGCCAGCAGCCGTGTCGCGGCCTCGGGCTGGCCGCGCAGGCGCGCGACGACGGCATGCGCATAGGCGACGCGCGCCCGCGTCGCGGCGTTCCTGGCGACGCGCTCCTGCAGCGTCGCGAGCAAGGCCGCTGCCGCATCGACATCGCCGCCGGCCGCGAGCGCCAGCGCCTGCTGCGCGCGGGCCTGGATCGCGACGTCGTGGCCTGCGCCCAGCACCTGGGCGAGCGTGTCGGCAGCCGGTGCGAGCAATGCCAGCGCTGCCGCGGCATCGCGCCGCGCCAGCAGCACGTTGCCGCGCGCCGCCTGCGTGCCGGCGTAGGCATACGACGTGGGTGTGTTCGTCGCAGCGGCGATGCGCAGCGCTTCCGCGCTGTCGGCATCCGCGGCGGCGAGTTCGCCCAGGTCGAGCCGGTACGCGACGAGGTTCTGGCGCAGCACGCCGACCATCGGGCTTCCCGCACCGAACAGACGCGCCGCATCCTGCGCGGCGCCGTCGAGCTGCGCGACGCCCTCGCTCAGGCGGCCGACGTCGGCGAGCGTGCGGCCGAACATCGCGCGCGCCTCGATCACGCGCGGATGCAGCGGCGGGCCGGGATAAGCGGCCTGCGTCAGCGCATAGGCGCGTTCGGCACTCGCGAGTGCGGCGTCGTAGCGGCCGGCGTAGCGCTGCGCCATGCCGACGAGGATCGCGGTCGCGACGCTCTCGGCATGGTGCTCGCCGAGGCGCGTGCGCGCCAACTGCTCGGCCTCGACGGCGGCGCTCTCGGCCGCGGCATAGCGGCCTTCGTCGATCGCCGTCAGCACCTCGTTCTCGAGCCCGACGACGAGCGAGGCCGGATCGTCGTCGGCATGGCGGCGCAGCAGCGGCAGCAGGCTCGCGAGTTCGCTGCGTTCGGCGGCCGTGCGGCCGCGCGAACGGTCGAGCTGCAGGTTCAGCAGGCGTGCGCGCAGCGTCTGCAGGTGGTCGCCGCCGAGATGCCGGCGCGCGTCGTCGGCAGCACCCTGGAGCACCGGCTCGGCAGCATCGAGGTCGCCGAGGCTCAGCAGGCTCTCGCCGATCAGGTTGGCGAGCTCGATGCGCACGGCGGGATCGGAGATGCGTGCGTCGGCCAGGCGCTGGCGTGCCTGCTTCACGAGATCGATGGCGGTCACCTGGCCGAGGTCGCCGGCGCCGTAGGGACTCGCGTCGTTCAGGATGCCGACGACGAAGCGCTTGACCTCGTCGGCGCGCAAGCGCTCTCCGCGCGCCACGCCGGCCTGCCAGAACGCCGCGCCCGAGCCGGCGAGGATCGCGGCCAGCGCGGTGCCGGCCGCCGCCACCGCGACGCGATGGCGCCGCATCCACTTGCGCAGCAGATAGCCCGGTCGCTCGGGCTGGGCACGCAGCGGCCGATGCGACAGATAGGCCTCGATGTCGTCGGCGAGCGCGTCGGCGCTGCCGTAGCGCCGCATCGGATCCTTCTTCAGCGCCTGCAGCAGCAAGGTGTCGAGATCGCCGCGCAGCAACCGGCGCCGTGTCGGGTCGATGGTCGCGTCGCTCGGGCGCAGCGGCTCGTCGTGCAGCACGGCATGCTCGAGCGCGGCGCGCGTGTCGTCGCCGGTGCGATACGGCCGGCGACCGACGAGCAGTTCGTACAGCACGACGCCGAGTGCATAGACATCGGACCGCGTACCGGCGGGCTGCCCGGCAATCTGCTCGGGGGCGGCATAGCCGGGCGTCATCGGCCGGATGCCGCGCTCCGTCAGGTCGACGCCTGCCGGCTCGTCGGCATCGAGCAGCTTGGCGATGCCGAAGTCGAGCAGCTTGACCTCGCCGCGCTCGTCGACGAGCAGGTTCGACGGCTTGATGTCGCGGTGCACGACGAGCTGCCCATGCGCATGCGCGACCGCGCGCACCGCCTGCAGGCAGAGCCGCAATTGCGCGGCCGGTGCCAGGGTCGCTGCGTACCGGTCGATGCGCGTGCCGTGCACCAGCTCGAGCGCGAGGTAGGGCTGGCCGTCGGCGGCGATCCCGGCGTCGTAGAGCCGCGCGATGTTCGGATGCGCGAGCGCGCCGAGGATGTTGCGCTCGCGGGCCATGCGCGCCGCGAGGTTGCCTGCGAGGCCATCGGCATGCGGCAGCTTCAGCGCGACCTCGCGCTCGAGCAGCCCGTCCGCGCGGACGGCGCGCCAGACCGTGCCCATGCCGCCGGCGCCGAGTTCGGCGAGCAGCCGGTACGGTCCGATCAGGTCGCCGGGCTGCGGACCCGCGGTCGCCTGCAACTCGGCGAGCGGCGGCAACTGCAGGTTCCCGGCCGGCGCGGACAACAGCGCCGCGAGCGGCGCGCGCAGATCGGCCGCGTCGGGCCTCAGGTCGGCAAGCCATTGCGCACGAGCCGCTGCGGGCAGGTCGAGCGCTTCGTCGAGCAGCGGACTCAGCCGGGCCCAGGACTCGGCGTCGATGCGCGGAGGCGCGGCGCTCACGTCAGCCGTCAAGGAGCGACTGCTCGATCAGGCGCCGTGCCTTGTCCCAGTCGCGCCGGACCGTGCGGTCGGAGATGCCGAGGGCCGCCGCGATCTCGGCATCGTCGAGGCCGGCGAAGTAGCGCATCTCGACGACCTGCGCGAGGCGCGCGTCGAGCTGTTCGAGCCGATCGAGCGCCTGGTGCACGCGCAGCACGTCATCGGCCGCGGCAGGCGCCTGCACCGCGAGCGCATCGGTCCAGGTCACGACGCAGGCCTCGCCGCCGCGGCGCTGCGCCTGGCGGCGGCGCGCCATGTCGACCACCACCGAGCGCATCGTGCGGCTCGCATAGGCGAGCCACTGCTGTCGCTCGGCCGGTGCGCTGTCGGCCATGCGCAGGTAGGCCTCGTGCACCAGCGCGCCGGTGTCGAGCAGCGTGTTGCGCCCGCCGTGACGCAGCCGCGCGCGTGCCAGGCGGCGCAGTTCGCGATAGAGATCGGCGCCGCCCAAGGGCGGCTCGGTGGAAGTCACCCTCGATCTATAGCTCGCGACGCAGGCCGCCGCCACCCCTAGAGACTCGGACTAGGGCACGTTCGCACCGGCTTCCGAAGTGTGAACAGGCCCTAGCGCGGCCCGATCGACTGCGCGTGCGCCACCGTCAGCGCCGTCATGTTGATGATGCGACGCACCGTCGCGCTCGGTGTCAGGATGTGCGCCGGCGCGTCGACGCCGAGCAGGATCGGGCCGACCGTGACGCCCTGGCCGCCGGTCATCTTCAGCACGTTGAAGAGGATGTTGGCCGAGTCGAGGTTGGGCAGCACGAGCAGGTTGGCGCTGCCGCTCAGGGTCGAATCGGGCATCAGCTGGTTGCGCAGCACTTCGTCGAAGGCGACGTCGCCGTGCATCTCGCCGTCCGCCGGCACGTCGGGATGGCGCGCGACGAAGAGGTCGCGTGCCGCCCGCATCTTCAGCGCCGATGGTCGCTTGCTGCTGCCGAAGCTCGAATGCGACAGGAACGCGACGCGCGGCGGCAGGCCGAAGTAGCGCATCGCGTCGACCGCCATGGACGCGATGTCGCACAGCGCCTGCGCATCCGGGTCGTCGTTGACGTAGGCGTCGGTGATGAAGATCGCGTGCTTGGGCAGCATCAGCGCGTTCAGCGACGCGTAGGTGCGCGCCTGCGCGCGCAGCCCGATGACCGCGCGCACGTGGCCGAGGTGCGCTTCGAAGCGGCCGACCAGGCCGCACAGCATGCCGTCGGCGTCGCCGAGGTGGACCATCAGCGCGGCGATCGTCGTGCTCGAGCGGCGCACCGTCGCCTTCGCCATCTCGGGTGTCACGCCTTCGCGGACGTTGAGGCGCAAGTAGGCCTCCCAGTACTGGCGGAAACGCGCATCGTCCTCCGGGTTGACGATCTCGACGTCGCGGCCGGGCACGAGGCGGAGGCCGGCGCGCTCGATGCGCGATGCGATCACCGCCGGCCGGCCGATCAGGATCGGCTCGACGATCTTTTCGTCGAGCGCGACCTGCACCGCGCGCAGCACGCGCTCGTCCTCGCCTTCGGCATAGGCGACGCGCTTGGGTGCGGCGCGCGCGGCGGCGAACACCGGGCGCATGAACAAGCCGGTGTGCGTGACGAAGCGCGTCAGCGATTCGCGGTAGGCGTCCATGTCGGCGATCGGCCGCGTCGCGACGCCGGACGCTACGGCGGCCTTCGCGACGGCCGGCGCGATGCGCAGGATCAGGCGCGAGTCGAACGGCGTCGGGATGATGTAGTCGGGGCCGAAGCGCAGTTCGCAGCCCGAGTACGCCGAGGCCACCTCGGCGCTGATCTCGGCCTTCGCGAGCTCGGCGATCTCGCGCACGCAGGCGACCTTCATCGCCTCGGTGATCGAGGTCGCGCCGCTGTCGAGCGCACCGCGGAAGATGTAGGGAAAGCACAGCACGTTGTTGACCTGGTTCGGATAGTCCGAACGGCCGGTCGCGACGATGCAGTCGGGGCGCACGCGCTTGGCGATCTCGGGGCGGATTTCCGGCTCGGGATTGGCCAGCGCGAGGATGATCGGCCGGTCGGCCATGGTCTCGACCATCTCCGGCGTCACCGCGCCGGCGGCGGAGCAGCCGAGCATCACGTCGGCCCCCTTCATCACGTCGGCCAGGGTGCGTGCCGCGGTCTTCTGGGCATAGCGCTGCTTGGAGGCGTCGAGCGCGTCCTCGCGGCGGTCGTGGATCACGCCCTTCGAGTCGCAGACATAGACGTTGCTGCGCTTGATGCCGAGCTCGAGCATCAGGTCGAGGCAGGCGATCGCCGCGGCGCCGGCGCCCGACACCGCGACCTTCACGTCGCCGATCCGCTTGCCGACGAGCTCCAGGCCGTTCAGCAGCGCTGCCGCCGAGATGATCGCGGTGCCGTGCTGGTCGTCGTGGAAGACCGGGATCTTCATGCGCTCGCGCAGCTTCTTCTCGATGTAGAAGCACTCGGGCGCCTTGATGTCCTCGAGGTTCACGCCGCCGAGCGTCGGCTCGAGCGCGGCGATGATCTCGACCAGCTTGTCGGGGTCGCGCTCCGCGAGCTCGATGTCGAACACGTCGATGCCGGCGAACTTCTGGAACAGGCAGCCCTTGCCTTCCATCACCGGCTTGCCGGCGAGCGGCCCGATGTCGCCGAGGCCGAGCACCGCGGTGCCGTTGGTGACGACGCCGACGAGGTTGGCGCGCGACGTGTAGTCGGCGGCCAGCGCCGGATCGGCTTCGATCGCGAGGCACGCATAGGCGACGCCGGGCGAATAGGCGAGCGACAGGTCGCGCTGGTTCGACAGCGGCTTGGTCGGCGCGACCGAGATCTTGCCGCGCGGCGCGGCGCGGTGGTAGTCGAGCGCGGCGTCGCGCAGCGCCTGCTCGGCGGGCGACAGGTCGGTCGGCTGGTGCTTCATGGCGCGGCTCCGCGAGAATGGGCCGGCCATGGTGCGCCACGCTCGGCGGCCTGGCAAATCGGAAGGCGGTCGCCCGGCTGCGGCCGGGGACTATGCGGGCCGCGTCAGAAGCTGTGAGCGAATCGCCCGGCTCGATAGGCTGAGCAGCTTCCGAGCGAGTCGCCTGCGCTGCGCAATTTCATAGGCGACTTCGCTTCGGCGACTCAGGCGGCGATCGCCAGCTCGCCGAGGTCCGGGAAGTAGTTGAGCCGGCGGCGCGGCGCGAGGTAGTCGTAGACCTCGCGCGGCAGTGCGCGCGGCTTCAGGCTGCGGCGGATGCCGAGGCCGGGCGCCTGCTCCAGATCGGTGTGCAGCGCCTCGGCTGCATCGACGCGGCGATCGTAGACCAGCACGCGCGGCTTCAGCGGGCGCAGCGGGTTGACGCTCTCGACGATGCCGAGGCGATCGTCGGTGAGCTGCACGATCGAGCCGGGCGGATAGACGCCCATCATCTTGATGAAGGTCTCGAGCACCAGCGGATCGAACAGATGCCGGCCATGCGCGAACAGCGTCGCCATCGCCTCGTGCGGCGTGATCGCGCGCGACAGGCGGTCGGGGTTGCAGAGGTTGTCGTAGCGGTTCGCGAGTGCGACGACCTGCGCCAGCGGCGTGATGCGCTCGTCGCGCAGCGCGCGCGGGAAGCCGCTGCCGTCGTTCATCTCGTGATGCTGCGCGACGATCAAGGTCGCGCCGTTCGACAACCCCATGCGGCGCGCGCGCGCCACGCCCATCGCGACGTGCGACTCGTAGAGCTGGCGGTCGGCGCGGTTCGTCGTCTCTTCGGTCTGGTGCGCATGGCTCGGCAGGTCGATCTTGCCGATGTCGTGCAGCAAGGCGCCGAGGCCGAGGTCGGCCATGTCGCTCGCGCTGAACTGCAGCCGGCGTGCGAGCAGCAAAGTCAGCACGGTGACGTTGATCGGGTGGGCCGCCACCTGATCGCCGGCGTCCTCGGTGAGCAGGCGGATGCAGATCTCGTCGGACGTCAGCATCTTCGAAGTCAGCGCCGCGGCCAGCCGGGTCGCTTCCCCGGCCGCCTCGCGCGGCGCCTCGATCGCCTGGTCGTACACCGACTGGAACGAGCGGGCGGCCTCGCCGAACTGGCGGTCGCACAAGGCGAGCCGCTGGCGCTGCTCGGCGAGTGCGGCGCGGCGGATGCCCGCCTCGCTCTCATCGGGCAAGGGTGACGACCCGGCCGGCCCGGCCGAAGGCACGACTTCGTCCGCATCGCCGAGCACCGGCTCGGGCTCGCTCAGCTCGGGGCTCCAGCGCAAGCGCTGGATTCCGAGCGCGCGCAGCCGGTCGATCTGCTCCATCGACGAAATCGCGAAACTGGACAGCGGAAAAGGATGCGACAGCCAGCCGCCGTCGAGATGGACGAACATGCCGACGCGGAGTGCGGCGATGTCGATGGTTTCCTGGCCGGTGGCGGGTGTCATGACCGAAGCGGTGCGGCGCGTAGATCGTCAACGAAGGTACGTCGCGTCTTCGGCGCGATCCGGCCCGGACTTGAGGACGTCCGCGCGACGCGCCGGCCAGACCCCGAAGCGGGCGGCCCGCGCCTGGGGGGTGATGCGGGCACCGGGCGCGACGGTTCACTCATAATCGACCGCCTCTTGCAACAGATTGTTTCTTCCTCCGCGCTGCGACCCGCACCCTGCCGACTGATGGCAAGCTTGCGGGTTTGCGCCGCGCCGCCGACCGGCGGGCGGGATCGGCAGACGTCTAGGCGCAGGGTCCCACCGCCAGCGGTCTCATGCAGGGCAACTTGTCGCCACCAATCACCGATGATGTGACGCTGTCGCCCGGCGATGCCGCGGCGGCCATGCGCGGCCGGCATGCGCTCGACAAGCTGCCCGGCTCGGTGTTCCAGCTTCTGCGGACGGTCGAGGGACACTGGTCGCTGCCTTATGCCGGTCGCGAGCTGCCGGGCCTGTTTCTCAGTTCCGGGGCCGCACTGGCGGCCGATGCGATGGTGGCGGCGGATCATATTCCGCCCGAAGACGTCGAACGGCTGAAGCACCACCTGCGCCATTCGCGCGAGACCGGTCAGGCGCTGCAGGCGCGGTTTCGCGTCCAGCCGCCGGGCGGCGACGAGATCTGGCTGGAGGCGCATGCCGCCCCCGAGATGTCGTTCTCGGGCGGCACGCTGTGGCACGGCTTCCTGGTCGACGTGACGGCCGACCAGCGCATCCATCGCGAGCTGCGCGACCTGCACAAACGCTGGTCGCTGGCCGCGCGCGCCGCCGGCATCGGCGTGCTCGAGTTCGACCCGCATGCCGCGGAGCTGAGCCTCGACGCGATCTCCTGCCAGCACCACGGCATCCGCGCCGAGCAGCTCACGCTGCCGCTCGCGCAGTGGCTGGAAGCCGTCGTCCCCGGAGACCGGCTGGTTGCGCACGCGGCGCTGAATTCGACGCCGCTCGAAGGCTTCGCCGAGAGTCTGGTGCTGCGGCTGGCCGCGACGGCGTCGGCGCCTGAGCGCACGCTCGAGCTCATCCTGCAGGCCGTGCCGGGCGAGGCGCGCCTCGTCGGTACGTGCCGCGACATCACCCAGCAGCTGATGCTGGAGGCGCTGCGGCGCGACAAGCTCGCCGCCGAGCAGGCCGATCGCAGCAAGGGCGAGTTCATGTCGCGCGTCAGCCATGAGCTGCGCACGCCGCTCAACGGCATCCTCGGCTTCGTGCAGCTGATGTCGCTCGACCGCCAGCATCCGTTGCCGCCGGTGCACGTGCGGCGCCTCGACGTGCTGCGCCAGTCCGGCACCCGGCTGCTCGAGCTGATCGACCAGTTGCTCGACGTGTCGCGCCTCGACACCGGCGCGCTGGCGTTGCGGCCGGGCGTGGTCGGCATCGGCGCGCTCGTCGACCATGGGGTGGCGGTGGTGCATGCACACGCGCGCGAACGCGGCATCGACATCGTCGTGCAGGTGCCGGACGACGCGCCGCCGTTGCAGGCCGATGGCCATTCGCTGCAGCGCGTGCTCGATGCGCTGCTGTCCAATGCCGTCAAGTACAACCGGACGCGCGGGCGCATACGGATCCGCTTCGAGAGCGCCGGGCACGTCGGCCGGTTGATCGTCGACGATACCGGTGTCGGGATGTCGGGCGAGCAACTCGGCCGCCTGTTCGAGCCGTTCAACCGGCTCGGCGCGGAGCGCACCGGCGTGAGCGGCAGCGGCCTTGGACTCGTCGTCGCCAGGAAGCTCGTCCGCGCGATGGGCGGCGAGCTCGAAGTGCAGTCGCTGGTCGGCCGCGGCTCGCGCTTCCAGGTTTCGCTGCCGCTGGCCGAGCGGCGGCGGCGTGTCAGCGAACTGCCGCCTTTGCCGTCCCCATCGCCGCCCCCGCCGGACGCGCTGCCATCGCAATGGCAGGGGCAGGGCCAGGGCCAGCGCGCGGTGCTCTACATCGAGGACGACGAGGTCAACACGCTGCTGATGGAGCAGGTCTTCCTGTCGCAGCCGGCGTGGCGGCTCACCACCGCTGCCAACGGCACCGACGGCCTGCAGGCCGCGCTCGAACAGCAGCCGGCGGCGATCCTGCTCGATCTGCATCTGCCCGACATGTCGGGCTTCGACGTGCTGGAGCGGATCCGGGCGGATGCGCGGCTGCGCGGCATTCCGGTCGTGGCGGTGAGCGCCGACGCGCTGCCCGAGCAGGTTCGCAGCGCGCTGGCGAGCGGCTTCGACGGCTATTGGACGAAGCCGCTCGACCTCGTGGCGATCGTGCGCGATCTCAAGCGCCTGCTGAGCCGCGCCGACGAGGCCGGCGCCGAGCCCGATCCGATCTGACGGGCGCGCGCCGGCGGGACGACGCCGGCCGTGCGCCGACCCCGGTCGGAGCCGGCGCGTCGGCCTGCGTTATCGCGACGTGTCGCCGTTCTGGCGCAGCGCCTCGCGGCCGGCCTGCAGCCGTTCGCGCGCCGACTTGCCTTGCGCCGCGGGATGCGACGCCGGACGGCCTTCGGCCTCCGGTCTTTCCGGCCGGGTACCGGGTGCCGGTGCGGGATGCGCGCCTGGTGCCGGCGCCGGATGGGCCGCCGGCGGCGCGGGATGCGCGGGCGCAGCGGTCACTGCCGCCGGTGCCGGCGCCGGGTGCGCCGCCGGGGCTGGCGGTTTCGTGGCGGCAGCCGCGGGCGCCGGTGCGGGCGGATGCGCCGCAGCCGTTGCCGCCGGAGGATGTGCCGCCGGAGCCGGCATGGGCTTGACGGGCGGCTGCGCTGCCGGCGCGGCGGGCTTGGCGGCGGGCGCGGGCGGCTTCGGAGCCGCCGGTGCGGGTGCGGGCGGATGCGCCGCGGCGGTCGCCACCGGCGGCTTCGCCGGCGGAACCACGGCCGGCTTGGCCGGAGCCACGACCGGCTTGGGCGGCACGACGGCCGGTGCAGGCGCCGGAACGGCGGCCGGCGCGGCCGCAGGCGCCGCAGCGACGCGCACCGGCTGCGGCGGCGGCAGGGCCGCGGCCGGCTTGCCCGGCACGAACGCGGCGATCGGCTTGGTGCTGACCGGCGTCGGCGCGGTCGCCTTCACGACCGGCGCCTGCGCAGCGGCGACGCTGGCCTGAGCCGGCACGGTCGACTGGAAGGCCTTGCCGTTGGCGGTCGAGTTCGGCGGTGCCACCACCGTCACGTTGTTGGTGACGTTCGTGACGTTGTTGGTCACGTTGTTCGTGGTGGTGTTGTTGACGGTGTTGTTGTTGATCGTCGTGACGCGCATGCCGGGCGCCCGCACCGGCGGTGCGCTGATGACGACCGCAGGCGGCGTGCCGATCGGCGCCGGCACGATGATCCCCGGGCGCGAGCCGGGCGGCGGCGGGATGAAGACGCCTGCCGGGCCATCCGGCGGCGGACCCGCGATGACGCCCGGCAGGATCGCCGCGAGCGCAAGGCGCAGCGTCGGCGCCGGCGGCACGAACACCGCCTCCGGGGCGGCCCAGTGGCCGCCGACATAGATCACCTCGCCGCCGCGGTTCTCGTAGTACGGCTGGACCCAGTGATAGCGCGGCCGCGGCGGCGCGGCCCAGCGGCCCGCAGCCCAGACCCAGCGGCCCTGCCAGGCCCAGTAGCCGCCGATCCAGGTCGCGTCGGCATAAGGCCGCGGCGGCGGCGACTCGACCAGCATCGGCGGCGGCGCCCAGCGCACCGCGATCGGCGGCGGTTCGGAGATGGGCGGATCGATGTAGACGCTGACCGCCGGCTGCGGCTCGGCCACCGGTTCATAGACCGGCTCGGGCGCGGGCGGCGAATACACCGGCGGTTGGGCGTAGGTCGGCGGTGGCTGGTAGGCAGGCGCTTGCGCGACACGGGCAGGCGCCGGTGCGGGTGCCGGCGCCACGGCGGGGGCCGGCGCGGGCGCGGGCGGAACCGGCGCGGCCGCGGTGGTGTCGACCGGCGCGGAGGCGGCCGACGCGTCCGGCGGTGGCGCAGGGGGAGCCGACGGGCCGCAGGCTGCGAGCAACGCTGCCAGCGCGACGCCGATCGGGGTGAGCTTGTAGAGGGTCTTCGACATGGGGGATCTCCCTGCGGTTGAGCGCGCCCTTCGCGCTGCTTCGAGATGGGCCTGGGCGCTGCCTCGCTACAACGTGCAGTGTCTGAGGGTGGCCGACCGTGCTCCGTAAAGATTTGTCGGACGGCGGCCAACGGTCGTGCGGATGGAGCTTGCACCGGTTGGCGCATTCTCCAGCCGATCGACATGCAAGAGGCGTGTAGGCACGTGTCTTCGGGCGTAGGCGCAAACCTACAGCAGCATCACGGCGGGCAGCGGCTGCAAGCGTGCCGCGTGCGTCAGCATCGGTTCGTCATCGGACCCGGCATCGTCGGCCGCATCGGCCGCATCGTCGAGGGCATCCGACGCATCGTCCAGGTCGGAGCGTGCATCGGCGATGTCCGGCGTGTCGTCGGGCAGGGCGTCGAGCCGGTCGTGCAGCGCATCGACCGCATCCTGCGCATCGGCGATCGCATCCTGCGCCTGCTGCAACTGATCGCGCAGCCGCGCGCTGGTGCGCGCCAACCGCTGCACATCGTGCGCCAGCATCGCGTTCTCGCCGCGCAGGCGCTCGACCTCGGCATCGCCGCAGCCGGCCAGCGCGAGCGCCGCCAGCAGCGGCGCGAAGAGCGAAGACTTCATGGCATGGATTGTCGTGCAGCGCCGCAGCGCGGCGGGTTACGGCATGTCGGTGTTTGCCGCCCGCAACGCTGCGCGGCGCGCGAGGCTCTGCGGCGACCAGACTTCCGACGCGCGGTAGTACTCGGCATACGACGGCGCATCGGGCGGCAGCACGACCCACGGCTGCTTCGACGCGGTGTAGATGTGCACGTCCGGCGGCAGGCGGTCCGGCTCGTCGAGCGTGCCGACGCGCACGAAGCGCACCGCATGGCCGCTGCCCGAATAGTGGCTCCACACCGCGATGCGGCAGTTCGGGCAGCGCATGATCTGCTGCCCGCGGCCGCTCGACGACGGCGTGTCGACGGTCTCCGTCTCGCCCTGCAGCCGCAGGACACGATCGGACTCGATCAGCGCATTGAGCGCGAAAGCCGTGCCGGTCTCACGCTGGCACCAGCGGCAGTGGCAGCAGTGCACGACGAGCGGCGCGTCCAGCATGCGGTAGCGCACGCGACCGCAAGTGCAGCCGCCCTCCAGCGGTCGGGCTCGTACGGTGGCGCGCATGCGACTCGGCCGCGCACCGGGCGGCGGCGATCAGTTCGCCTGCGACGCCGGCGTCATCGCCTTCTTGACCTTGTGCGCACCCTTCTTGACCGCCGCGCCGGTCTTCTCGGCGCCGTTCTCGACCGCGCTGGCCGCCTTGTGCGCGCCGCTGCTCACGGCCGACGCCGTGGCATGCGCGTTGTGCTTGACCGCCTTCTTGGTCTCCTTCCACGTCTCGCTCGTGCTCGCGGACGATGCTGCGGCGTCGGCAGCCATGACCGGCAGGCTGGTCGCGCCGGCGGCCGCGACGACGAGGCCGAGCAGGGCAAGGTTCAGACGCTTCATCAGGGACTCCTTGTGGTATTCGAACGTTGGGGGGAGCGGAATGATAGCCGGCATGGCGCCCAAGACCCTGCAAGGCCCATCCTAGGGGGTGTAGGGCGCGATCGAGTTGCCTATAACTCGCCGCGAGGCCGCGCGAATCGCCGTGCGGCGGGCTGCCCGAGAACAGGCTGGACACAGCGCCGCGGCGGGCACCATCTCACGACGGATGGCCGACATGCCGCAGCTGCGAGGGATCAGCGTTGTGGTCGACGATGCAGGCGCCGTGCCTGACGGCGGCGCGAACCTGAGCGCGTTCGATCTGATCGGCGAGTCCCCCGCGTTCCTCACGGCGACGCGCCTGCTGCAGCGACTGTCCGGCTGCAATGTCGCGGTGCTGTTGCGCGGCGAGACCGGTACCGGCAAGGAGCTCGCGGCCCGCGCGATCCACTACCTCGGCGCGCGGCGCGACCAGCCGTTCATCCCGGTCAACTGCGGCGCGATCCCCGACATGCTGGTCGAGAGCGAGCTGTTCGGCCATATGCGCGGCGCGTTCACCGATGCGCGGGAAGCGCAGGTCGGCCTCGTCGCGCAAGCCGACGGCGGCACGCTGTTCCTCGACGAGGTCGACTCGCTGACCCACAAGGCGCAGATCGCGCTCCTGCGCTTCCTGCAGGACGGCACCTTTCGTCCGCTCGGCGCCAAAGGCCATGCGCATTCGACCGCCCGCGTCATCGCGGCGACCAACGCCGACCTCGAGCAGCTCGTGCAGCAAGGGGCCTTCCGCAGCGACCTGTTCTTCCGCCTCGCGATCGTGCCGGTGCACCTGCCGCCGCTGCGCGAGCGCGCGGGCGATGTGGCGCTGCTCGCGACGAGCTTTCTGCGCGGCCTGGCCGAACAGCAGGGCGGCGGCCCGGCGCGCATCGATCCGGAGACGCTGTGGCGCATGGAGCGCTACCCATGGCCGGGCAACGTGCGCGAGCTGGCCAACGTGATGCAGCGAGCCTTCTTGCTGGCCGATGGGGACTGCATTCGGCTGGCGCCCGATGCACTCGGCGACGACGACCATGCGTCCGGCGGCGGTGCCGGCCGCGATCCGATGGCTGCCTCGTTCCATGCGGCGCGCGCTCAGGCGCTGGCCGACTTCGAGCGGCGTTTCGTCTGCCGCGCGTTGGCCGAGAGCGCCGGCAACGTCTCGCTGGCCGCGCGCCGGTCGGGCAAGGAACGGCGCAGCTTCGGCCGGTTGATCAAGAAGCATGGCATCGATCGGGCCGAATACGGAACGGCGGGCTGACGGCGGTGTCGCCGCGATCGTTCAACCCGGCGTCGCCAGCTTCAACCCGATGATGCCCGCGACGATCAAGCCGAGGCTGACGAGGCGCCCCGGATCGGCCGACTCGCCGAACAGGATGATGCCGAAGATCGCCGTGCCGACCGCGCCGACGCCGACCCAGATCGCATACGACGTGCCGACCGGCAGCGAGCGCATCGCGACACCGAGCAGCGCGACGCTGGCCACCATCGCGCCGATCGTGAACACGCTCGGCCACAAGCGCGTATAGCCCTCGGTGTACTTGAGCCCGATGGCCCAGGCGATCTCGAGCAATCCGGCGACGATCAGCAGCAACCAGGCCATGTCAGTCCGTGGAGTCATGTGCCGGTGAATTCTGGCAGCTAGCCGGCACCCTCGGCCTTCCGTCGCGGTCGTTGTCTGGCCGACACCGATTTGATCAGCGTCGCTCCCTTTCCGTCGAGCGGCAGAGGCACCTGACTCTGTCGAACGGCGGCCTGGATGAGATCCCGAACCGCGCTGTCTTCCAGGACGCAAGCGCTCGGTAGCCGGACGTAGCGATTCTGCTTTCCGGCGCCCAGCAGCACGCCGCTGGGATCCGGCAGCGTCGCGCCTCGATAGAACGAAAGCCCGACTCCGTTCGCCGCCGCGGCCAGAGAGACGATGGTGTCGGACGGCCGAAGCGTGGGGGAGTAACCGATGACAAAGAAGTTGTAGTTGTCGTAGACGATCTCGTTGGCGGTGGGAAAGATCGCACGGAGGCGCTCGCGGCACGCGCCTATGAGCGCGGCTTCGGCTGGCTCGAATTTCGCCAGGAACTCGACGATTCGAGTCTCGGAGTCGGGCGTCGAGGCCGGGTCGTTTGAAGCTCGCTTGGACGACATGGGGAACTCCTCGGCGTGGGGCGAACTTCGTCTGCTCCGGATGTACGTGAATGGAACTTCCGTCTAGACTCGCCGCGACATCGAAGCGAGGGCCATACGTCATGAAGCGCACGCCACTGAAGTCGACGATCGTACTGGGATTGCTCGCCGCCCTGACCCAGGGCGCGCGTGCCGACGCGATTCCCTATCCGAGCGCGGGGACGTACAACGCCACCGCCTATACCTTCACGGCCGCCGCGACGGGCGACGTGGTGGCCTACTTCGTCGGCGGCGCCGGCGCCGGGTACGAGAACCAGGTGGGCCTGATGATCAACGGCGTGCTCAGCAGCGTCGGCTTCGGTCTCGACAACCATGCGTCCGGCGTCGGCGACAGCCTCGACTTCGGCCCGGCCAACGCCGGCGACACGCTGACGATCGTGCTGCACAACCTCTCCCTCGCGCAGGACGCCTATTCGGATCCGTCGCTGAACGTCGCCTACGACGCTCCCGGAGCGACCGGCCACAACCACGTCTACTCGACGGCCTACACGGCGACGGCGCCGGTCTTTGCCGGCGTTCCGGCCGGCCACTATGTCGCGTTCGAGGATGAGCCCTTCCCCAGCTCCGACTACAACTACGACGACGGCAGCTACGTGTTCACGAACGTGAACGTCGCGGCCGCCGTGCCCGAGCCGGCGACGGGCGCGTTGCTGTTGCTCGGCGCCGTCGCGGTGGGTGCGAGCGCGAGGCGCCGCCGGGTCTGATCAAGGACCGACCCGCCGCGCCGTCGTCTCCCGCGTCGCGACCATCAGCAGCGCCGGCCCGTCCGGCGTGACGATCTCGCGCACCGGCACGAAGCCCGACTCCAGGTAGCAGCGGATCGCGCGGGCGTTCGCCGGGTCGGGGTCGGCCTGGACCTTGGTGACCGCAGGGTCGGCCAGCAGCCGGCGCACGAACGCGCTGACGAGGCGCGTCGGCCATGGTCCGTGCGGGCGGGCTGTTCAGACGTTCTGAGCGATGCGCCACTGCACGCCCGAGGGATCCGTGAGCACGAAGTCCCGCATCCGCCAGGGCTGCAGCTCGACCGCCGAGACGCGCACGCCATAGCGCTGCGCGATGCCGGCTTCCTGGACCTTGCGGTGCCAGGCGTCCACGTCCTCGACGAGCAGATGCATGATGAAGTTGCTCGCCAGCGCCTCGAGATAGAAGTCCTGCAGCAGGAAGCTGACGTTCTCGTGGTGGAAGTAGGCGATCCCGTCAACGGACGATGCGAGGGTGAAGCCGAGGTCCTGGTAGAAGCGCTGCGACAGGCCGAAGTCCTTCGCCGGGACGAAGGCCTTCAGCTCGACGGTCTCGAGATTGCTCATGGCGGTGATCGAAGGCGGGACGTGTTGAAGATGGGGCGCGCAGCGTAGCAGCCGAACCACGCGTGCCGCAACGCCGTGCCGACGCACCCCTAGCTCGTGGTGGTCCGGGCTCCGCGCCGCTCGGACCGACGATCGAAGCGGGTCGTACCGGACCCACCCTGGGCGCGCCCGCGCCCGCGCTGCCTGCCCGGGCGTGCCCCATCGCTGCCACGCCGTTCCCCGGGTTCCGTGCGCCCCTGGGTTTGCCCGGGCATCGCCGCAAGTCCTTGATCCGCGGCGTGCGCGCCGCTTGGTCTGCTTGGCCCATGGCTTGCGAAGCGGCCGCCACTCGTCCGCATGGAGACCCTGCATGACATGGACACCCAGCCACCCGCGGTGGCGGAGATCGAGCGTGCCATCCGGCGCTATCTCGCTGCACATCCGCATGCGGTCGATACCGAGCGCGGCATCGGCGAATGGTGGCTGCGCGACGCGCGGCCGCGCTATCGGGCGGGCGATGTGCACGCCGCGATCGAACGCCTGGTGGCAGCGCACGAGCTCGAACAACGCACCTTGCCCGACGGGCAGCGCGCCTATGCGATCCATCCGGCGCTCGTCGTCCCCAGTTCCCCACCCATCCCGGCAACCGGCCCTCGGCCGCCGGGCCGCTCTTGACGGAGGAAACCACCCATGCCAGCGGCACTGACCTACCCAGGCGTCTACATCCAGGAAGTGCCCAGCGGGGTGCGCACGATCAGCGGGGTGGCGACGTCGATCACCGCGTTCGTCGGTGCCGCTTCCGCGGGGCCGACCGACGAGCCGACGATGCTCACGAGCTTCGCCGACTACGAGCGCCAGTTCGGCGGGCTCGACCTGACGAGCCCGATGAGCTATGCGGTGCGCGACTTCTACCTGAACGGCGGCACCCAGGCGCTGATCGTGCGCGTGCTGCACGACGACGCGACCACCGCGACGATCACGCTGGACGGCGTCGGCAGCCCGTCGGACGCACTCGTGCTCGAGGCGTCGAGCGCCGGCGCGTGGGGCAACCGGCTGTCGGCCGCGGTCGACTACGACACCGACCGCGCACTCCCGCGCGCATCGCCGCCGGCCACCAACCCGCAGCGCTTCAACCTGACAGTGCGCTATCGCACGCAGGCCGGCAAGGACAACTTCGTCACCGAGAGCTTCGGCTCGGTGTCGACGGTGCAGGGCGATCCGCGCTTCCTGCCGCTCGTGCTCGAGAACGAATCGGCCTACGTGCGCATGACCGGCACGATGCCCGCCGAGCGGCCGAACGCCACCGTCACCGGCTCGGGCTCGTCGCGCGTCGTCACCTGGATCGATGCCGACGCCGACTCCGGCTCCGACGGCACCCCGATCGACGACAACGACGTGATCGGCGAGCAGGATCCGAAGACCGGCATCTATGCGCTGAACCGCGCCGACCTGTTCAACATCCTGTGCATCCCGCCGCTGGGTCGCGACACGACGGCGCTGCCGTCGAACTGGACCGCGACCTCGCCGGCGATCTACCAGGCCGCGCTGACCCTGTGCGTGCAGCGCCGGGCGATGCTGATCGTCGATCCCGATCCGACCTGGGCGACGTCGATCGACCAGGCGATCCCGAACGCGATCGACGGCCGCAACGACCTCAACCTGTCGGGTACCGACGCGCGCAACGCGGCGCTCTACTTCCCGTGCGTGCGCATCGTCGACCCGCTGCGCGACAGCCGCGTCGACACCTTCGTGCCGAGCGGCATCATCGCCGGCATCATGGCGCGCACCGACGTGCAGCGCGGCGTCTGGAAGGCGCCGGCCGGCATCGATGCGTCGCTGAACGGCGTGTCGGACCTGCAGGTCAACATGAACGACCTGGAGAACGGCCAGCTCAATCCGCTCGGCATCAACTGCCTGCGCTCGATGGGCGTCAACGGCCGCATCGTCTGGGGCGCGCGCACGATGCGCGGCGCCGACGAGAGCGCCGACGAATACAAGTACCTGCCGGTCAGGCGTCTCGCGCTCTTCCTCGAGGAAAGCCTCTACCGCGGCACCCAATGGGTCGTCTTCGAGCCGAACGACGAGCCGCTGTGGGCGCAGGTGCGGCTCAACGTCGGCGCCTTCATGCAGGGCCTGTTCCGCCAGGGCGCGTTCCAGGGCGCGACCGCGAAGGACGCCTACTTCGTCAAGTGCGACAGCACGACGACGACGCAGAACGACATCAACCTCGGGATCCTGAACGTGATCGTCGGCTTCGCACCGCTGAAGCCCGCCGAGTTCGTCGTGATCTCGATCCAGCAGATGGCTGGGCAGATCGCCACCTGAAGCGAGGGAACCGCACCATGGCTCAGTTCAGCGTCAACGGCACGCGCTACGACCCGTACAAGAACTTCAAATTCCGCGTCAAGTGGGATGGCCGCTACGTCGCCGGCATCTCGAAGGTGTCGGCGCTCAAGCGCACCACCGACATGGTCGAGCACCGCGAGGGCGGCGACCCGTCGAGCTCGCGCAAGTCGCCCGCCCGCACCAAGTACGACGCGATCACGCTCGACCGCGGCGTGACCCACGACACCGAGTTCGAGAAGTGGGCCAACAAGGTCTGGAACTTCGGTGCCGGCCTCGGCGCCGAGGTCTCGCTGAAGGACTTCCGCAAGGACATCATCATCGAGGTCTACAACGAGGCCGGCCAGCTCGCGATCGCCTACAAGGTCTATCGCTGCTGGGTCTCGGAGTACCAGGCGCTGCCCGACCTCGATGCGAACGCCGGCGCGGTCGCGATCCAGCACATCAAGCTCGAGAACGAGGGCTGGGAGCGCGACGTCGACGTGGTCGAGCCGTCCGAGCCGCAGTTCACCGAGCCGGCCAACTGAGCGGCCGATGCGTCGTCTCGAAGCGTCCGACCTGCTCGCGCTGTGGGAGCGCGGCGCACCGCGCCATGCGCTCGACCGCAGCGCGCTGCTGTGCGCCTGGGCGCGGCCGGACGTGCCGGCCGATGCGGTGGCCGACCTGCCGCTGGGCACCGTCACGGCGGCCTTGCTGCGCCTGCGCACCGAGACCTTCGGCGCGCGCATCCGTGCCCATGTCGATTGCGAGCGCTGCGGCGAGCGGCTCGAACTGAACCTCGCGGCGGGCGAGTTGCTGCAGCCGGTCGACGACGACGCGGTCGCGCCGCGCGAGATCGAGGTCGGCGGCCTGCGCGTGCGTGCGCCGTCGCTGCGCGATCTCGCCGCGGTCTCGCGCGAGCGCGATGCCGAGCACGCGGCGCGCCTGATCCTCGAGCGCTGCATGCGGCACGACGGCCGCGCGGACGTCGTCCTGCCGGAGGCCGGACTGCGCCAGGTCGAGGACGCGCTGGAAGCGATCGATCCGAACGCCGACCTCGCGTTCGACGTGCGCTGCGCCGTCTGCGGTCACGAGGGCTGCGCGCAGCTCGACGCGGGCGAGCTGCTGTGGGACGAGATCGATGCGCGCGCCCGCGCGCTGCTCGGCGAGGTGCACCTGCTCGCGCGTGCCTATGGCTGGACCGAAGGCGAGGTCCTCGGCCTGAGCGGCGCGCGCCGCGCCGCCTACCTCGCGATGGTGGCCGCATGAAGGGCCTGCTGCGCCGCCTGGCCGCACGTGCGGCGGGCACCGCGGTGCCGGTGCGCTCGGACGTGAAGCTGCCGTTCGGCGGCGGCGACCCCGGCTTCGGCGAGGCGGCGGAGAGCGAACTCGTGCGGCGGCCGCCGGCCGCGGCGGGCAGGCAGGACGACGTGCGGGACGCGCCCGTCGCCGACGCGCCGCCGACGATGGGAATCGCCGCGCAGGACGCGCGATCGGATACCCCATGGCCGCTCGTCGAAGTCGCCGTGCGCGCGCCTGCACGATCCGCTCGGTCGCCCGTGCATGCGCCCGCAGTCGAGCAGGGGCCGGATGCCACGGCGCTCCATGGGTCGGGCTCGGACACGTTGTCCGTCGATCCGCAGCGTGGCCTGCCGCAGCCGCTGTGGGCGCCGATCCCATCGAGCTATGCATCGCAAGCCGCGCTGCCTGCGCTGGAGGCGCGCCGAGTCGAGGCCACACCTCCAGCCACGCAGGAGCCTCCGACGCGCCGGCTGTCCGAGCGGGAACCCGCGCCGCTGCTGCCCCGCGCCGACCGCGATGCCGCGGCGGCGCCCGCGTCGCGGCCGGATGCCGCTCGCGCCTGGCCGCTGCCGATGCCCGCGGCGCCTGCGCCCGCGCCGGCCGAGGTGCACATCCACATCGGCCGCATCGACATCGCCGCGACGCACGACACCGCGCCCGCGCCGCGCCGCCGTACCGCCGGCGCACCCGCGCCGCTGTCGCTCGATGCCTACCTGGCGCGCCGGAGCGGCACGTGAGCACGGCCCTCGCGATCGCCGGCGTCACCGCGGTCCTGCGCGACCTGCTGAACGACGGCCTCGTCAACCACAACGTCAGCGGCGTGCTCGGCTCGAGCGTCACGGTGAGCGTGCTCGCGCCCGATCGCGTCGTGCCGGCCAACGGCACCGAGGCGTCGCAGATCAACCTGTTCCTCTATCTCGTGACGCCGAACCCGGGCTGGCGCAACGACAGCCTGCCGTCGCGCGATGCCTCGGGCAGGCTGCGCCTCGCGAATGCGCCGCTTGCGCTCGACCTGCACTACCTGCTGTCGGTCTACAGCGGCGGCGACCTGCATGCCGAGATCCTGCTCGGCTATGCGATGCAGCTGCTGCACGAGATGCCGGTGCTGACGCGCGATGCCATCCGCACGGCGTTGAACCCGTCGCCCGACGTCGGCACCGCGTTGCCGCCGGCCTTGCGCGCGCTCGTCGATTGCGGCCTGGCGGACCAGGTCGAGCTGGTCAAGCTGACGCCGCAATACCTCAACACCGAGGAGATGTCCAAGCTCTGGACGGCGATGCAGAGCCACTTCCGGCCGACCGCGGCCTACACCGCGTCGGTGGTGCTGATCGAGGCGACGCAACCGGCGCGTGCGCCGCTGCCGGTGCTGAGCCGCGGTCCGGTCGATCCGGCGAGCGGACGCGACCGCGGCGTCGTCGTCGATCCCGACATGACGCCGCCGGTGCCGTTGATCACCGCGGTCGTGCCGCCGCTCAACCAGCCGGTCGCGCGCATCCTCGACCAGTTGAACCTGCAGGGAACGACGCTCACCGGCACGAACCGCCAGGTGCGATGGGTGAGCGACCGCTACGCCATCGACACCGCGATCGATGCGGATCCGCCGCCCGCGACCGGTGCCGACACGCTGGTGCAGGTGACGCTCGCCGCGGGTCTGGCGACGACCCTGCCGGTCGGCGTCTATGGCGTCAGTGCGTTGCTCGTGATGTCCGGCGAGACCGACCCGCGCGAGACCAATCGGATCACCGTCGTGCTCGCGCCGCAGATGACCAACCTGCCGCTGAACGTCAATCGCGTCGGCACGACCGCGAGCTTCACGATCCAGTTCACGCCGGCGCTGCAGGACGGGCAGACGGCCGTGCTGGCGCTCGGCACCGACGAGTTCCTGCCGCAGCCGCCGGCCGCGTTCCCGGCCTCGCAGCTCGACTTCGTGATCCCGGATGCGCCGACCGGATCGCTGCTCGCGCGGCTGCGCATCGACGGCATCGACAGCCCGATCATCGATCTGTCGCAGCCGCCGCCGGCGATACCGACGTTCCTGAACCAGCGCGTGGTGATCGCGTGAAGTCCGGAGTGCGATCGTGAATGCCCCCGAGCGCGCGCTCGACTGGATCGACGCGAACCAGCAATCCCTCGCGGCCGAGTTCGCGAGGCTGAAGGGACTGCTGGCGGGCGAAGGTGCACGGGGCCATGAGGCGCCGCGCATCCTGCTGACCGCGCCGTCGGCCATCGACCTGCTCGCCGAGCGCTTCGGCCTGACCGCCTTCGAGCGCGACGTGCTGCTGCTCGCGGCCGGTGCCGAGATGGATGCCGAGCTCGCGAGCCTGGCGATGGCGGCGAGCGGCACGCCGCGCGCCGCGGTGAGCTTCGGACTCGCGCTCGCGCTGCTGCCCGACGCGCACTGGAGCGCGCTGACGACCGCGCGGCCGCTGCGCCGCTGGCGCCTGGTCGAAGTGGACGACGACGGCTCGCTCGCCAAGGCGCGGCTGCGCATCGACGAGCGCGTGCTGCACTACCTCGCGGGCATCAACATCCTCGACGCGCGCTTGCTCTGCCTCGTGCAGCGCGTGCCCGAGGCCCCGGCGATGGCGGCATCGCAGGCAGCCACCGCGGATGCGATCGAGGCCATGCTCGCCGCGATCGAGCGGCCGGTGCCGCTGCTGCAGCTCTGGGGCGACGACCCGCACGGCCAGCGCGACGTCGCCGCGCGCGTCGCGGCACGCGGCGGCATGGGCCTGCAGGCGATCGCTGCCGCCGACATCCCGGCCACGCCGCACGAGATCGATGCGCTCGCGACCTTGTGGGAGCGCGAGGTCGTGCTGCTCGATGCCGCGCTGCTGATCGACTGCGGCGATGCGCCGCCGTCGGCCCACGTGCAGCGCTTCGCCGAGCGCGCCGGCGGCCTCGTGGTGCTCGCGCTGCGCGAGCCGGTGCCGCTCGATGGCGACGATCGCCGCTATCGCATCGACAAGCCCTCGCGCGCCGACCAGCGCCTCTTGTGGCAGCAGGCGCTCGGCGCGCAGGCCGGGGCGGCCGGCACGGCGCCGGACGACGTCGTGGCCGAGTTCCGCCTCAGCGCACGCGACGTGCGCCGCATCGCGGCCCGCCTCGGCGCCGATGCCGATCTCGCCGGCGCGCTGCGCCGCGACTGCCGCGACCGCGAGCGCATGCGCCTCGAAGGCCTCGCGCAGCGCATCGAGCCGAGCTACCGCTGGGACGACCTCGTGCTGCCCGCGCCGCAGATGCAGATGCTGCGCGACATCGCGTCGCAGGTGCGCCATCGCGGCCTCGTCTACGAGCGCTGGGGCTTCGCGGCGCAGAGCCGGCGCGGCCTCGGCCTCGCGATCCTGTTCGCCGGCGACAGCGGCACCGGCAAGACGATGGCCGCCGAGGTGCTCGCGAGCGAGCTTCAGCTCGACCTGTTCCGCATCGACCTCGCATCGGTCGTCAGCAAGTACATCGGCGAGACCGAGAAGAACCTCGCACGCATCTTCGACGCCGCCGAGGACAGCGGCGCGATCCTGCTGTTCGACGAGGCCGATGCGCTGTTCGGCAAGCGCAGCGAGGTCAAGGACAGCCACGACCGCTACGCCAACATCGAGGTCAGCTACCTGCTGCAGCGCATGGAGGCCTATCGCGGCCTGGCGGTGCTGACGACGAACCAGAAGGCGGCGCTCGACAGCGCGTTCCAGCGGCGCCTGCGCATGGTCGTGAGCTTCCCGTTCCCCGACCTGCAGGAACGGCAGCAGATCTGGCGCCGCGTCTTCCCGCCGGCGCTGCCGACGGCCGGGCTCGACCACGCCAAGCTCGCGCGGCTGCACATGTCGGGCGGGCAGATCCGCAACATCGCGATCAGCGCCGCGTTCCATGCCGCCGAGGCCGGCGAGGCCTTGTCGATGGCGCACCTGCTGAAGGCCGCGCACGGCGAGGCCGCCAAGCGCGAGCGGCCGATCAGCGACAGCGAGACGCGCGGGTGGGTGACGCCATGACGGCCCGTCGCATCGTGCTGCACATCGATCGCCTGGCACTGCGCGGCTTCGATCGGGCCGACCGGCATGCGATCGTCGAAGCGCTGCGCGATGCGCTCGGCCGGCAGCTCGCCGAGGCGGGCGCGGTGGCCGATCTGATGAGCGCGCCGCCGCTGCGCGAACGCCTGCACGTCGATGGCGTGCGGCTCGGCAACGGCGCTTCCGGCAACGGTGCACGGCTGGCCGGCGCGATCGCGCAAGGCGTCGTCGGACCGCGGAGGGCGCGGCCATGAGAGCGAGCACCAGCCTGCCCGGTGCAGCACGCGCGTCCGCCGCGTCGGCCGGCAGCGGCGCCTACGGCCTGTTGCAGCGCCAGTGCAAGTGCGGCTCGAGCGAGTCCGGCAGCGTCTCGGGCACGTGCGACGAGTGTGCCGCCAAGCGCCTGCAGCCCAGGCTCGCGATCGGTCCGTCGAACGACCGCTACGAGCAGGAGGCCGACCGCATCGCCGATGCCGTCGTGCAGGCGCCTGCGGCACCGCGACCGGCGGCCGGCGCGATCAGCCGCGTCGTGCAGCGCGCGCCGGCGTCGGCGGCCGGGATGCGTGCGGCGCCGGCGCAGGTCGATGCGGTTGTCGCGAGCGGTGGCCAGGCGCTCGATGCGGCGACGCGCGCCTACTTCGAGCCGCGCTTCGGCCACGACTTCGGCCGCGTGCGCGTGCATCACGATGCCGCCGCAGCGGCCTCGGCGCGCGCGGTCGATGCCGTGGCCTACACCGTCGGCGAGCACGTCGTCTTCGACCAGGGCCGCTATGCGCCGGCGAGCCCGGCCGGCCGCCGACTCCTCGCGCATGAGCTCACGCACGTCGTGCAGCAGGGCGGCCTGTTGCGGCGCTCGTCGGAGAGCCCGCGCGTGCGCGGCGGCACGCCTGACGCGCCCGACCGAGACGACGACGAGGACCAGGCCGCACCACCGGTCCAGCGCCTGCAGCGCACGCCGGCCATCGTCGGCCTCGACGAGGCCGGCCCGAAGGCCGACCTGAGCGGCGAACACGAGGGCGAGCAGCTCGACCGCATCGGCGCGTGCCTGAAGCAGAAGGGACCGGACCCGGACGAGTGCAGCCCGCCGCGCGCGCTGACCTGGGCCGACTTCACCGCCGCGCCCGTCATGAGCAGCAGCTTCGGCGCGGTCACCTACACCGAGATCAAGAAGATCGACATCAAGTCGCAGGAGTGCGTCGAGTCGGTGCTCGGCCGGACGACCGGCCCGAAGCGGCTGTTCCAGGGCTACTTCGGGCCGGACAAGAGCTGGGTCAAGCCGAACATGCTGAACGCCGCCGATCCGACCAAGAACGGCAGCGCGGCCTTGGCCGCGAAGTGCAAGACCGACATGGACGCCGCGGTGGCGAAGGGCATCGCGAACCCGACGTGGGCGCTGAGCACCGCCACCGATCCGACCTGCCCGGCCAGCGTGCGCCCGGCCGGCACGCCCGCGACCAGCAAGGCCGAGTGCGACACCACCATCGTCACCGACTTCACGACCCGCGCGGTCGCCGAGTCGGCGCGCCTGCTGAACCACGAGCACTTCCACTACAAGCTGGCCTGCGCGCTTGCGAAGAAGGCCAACGGCATGGTGTGGCGCGGCGCCGATTTCGCGGCACTCGACGCGGTGAAGGCCGACAAGCGCACGAAGACGCAGCAGCAGTACGACGACGAGTCGCACCACGGCTGCGATGCCGCCAACCAGGCCAAGTGGGAAGCCGAGGTCGCGGCCGGTCTGCCCAGCGTGGTGCTGCCATGAGCACGCCGGGCCGCCCCCAAGACTGTCCTGAGCCGAGTCGAAGGACATCCCGATGAGCCGGCACGCATCGCCGCTGCATGCGACGCCGTCGGCCGGCGACCATGCGTCGTCGTCGCCGACCTTGCGCACGCGCGGCGAACCGTTGCCCGCTCCGGTGCGGACGCTGATGGAAGGGCGCTACGGCCACGACTTCAGCCAGGTGCGGGTGCATGCCGGCGACGATGCGGCCTCGGCCGCGCGCAGCCTGCATGCGCAGGCCTACACGGTCGGGCGCGACGTGGTGTTCGGTGCCGGGCGCTATGCGCCGTCGTCGGCAGCGGGGCAATCGCTGCTGGCCCACGAGCTCGCGCATGTCGTGCAGCAGTCGCGCGGCGGTGATGGCGGCGGCGATGGGATGGGCGCCGAGGCTCGGGCCGATGACGCCGCCGAGCACGTGATGCAGGGACGGCGCGTCGATCCGCATCGCGTCGGCGGCGCACCGGTCGGCGTGCAGATGAAGCCCGGCGACGATGCGCCGCTGCTGCCGCCGCCGATGCTGTCGTCGATGACGCAGACCCTCGCGAGCGTCGATGTCGAGCCGGGCGACTCGCTCGGCAAGGACAGCCCGAAGCTCCGGCAGATCGCGGACTCGTACCGCGCCTACGCAGGCCTCGGCAGCGCGGCCCGCGTGCGGCTGTCGGCCGACCTGCCGGAGAGCGTCCGGTACGACACCGCGCAGGAGCGCGTGAAGCGCGCCGAAGCAGGCGAGCGCATGCGCGCGGTGCGCGATGCGCTGCAAGGCCTGGGCGTGCCGTCGGATGCGATCGACATCAGGCCGGCGACGGCCTACTCGACCTCGGCGCACGGCCAGGTCTCGGCATCGGTGAGCAAGCTAGGCGCGCTGCCGCCGCTCGTGCCTTCCCTCGCGCCGCCCGGCGTCACGCCGCTGCCCGCGGGCGGCCCGCCCGCGCCGGCCGGCGGCGGCATGCCGTCGCTCGACCTCGAGCTGAAGTTCGGGCCGGTCACGGTCTCGCTGCCGAAGGAGGCGCGGGCCAAGCTGCCGATCCCGTTGCAGCATGGCCTGAAGCTCGTGATCGAGCTGGCCTATGAAGTCCCGGCGAAGTTCTCTTTCAAGATCACGCTCGACGGCACGCGCTTCGTCAAGGTGTCGCTGGGCGCCGGCGCCGAGGTCGATGCGAAGAGCGGCGGCGTCACCGGTTCGGCCGGGCTGACGATAGAGACCACGTCCACCGTCTGCAACGCGGCCGACCCCGGCGAGACGCGCAAGAAGATCAGCGATGCCGGCGACAAGCTGAACAAGGCCGCGAAGGACTACGAGGCCGCGAGCGGCAGCGACAAGCTGTCGGCGGCCTTCGACATCGCCAGCGCGATCGGCGAGATGTACGACGCCGTCGACAAGGCCAAGGCGAAGTGCAAGCAGGTGCCGCGCGCGACGATCGAGTTCGGCTACAAGCGGCCGCTCGCGCCGGGCAGCGATGTCGATCCGAACGCGCCGCGCCCGGCCGAATACATCGGCGGCACCGTGACGGCGCACTTCTGAGGACGCCACGATGCAGGCCGCCCACGCTGTCGTCGCTGCCGCTGCCAAGGCGCCGCCGGCCGCCGCGCCGAAGCGCGAGCCGGCGCGGCCCGAGCGCGACGAGGAAGCGCTCGACCTGCCATGCCGGACCTGCGCCGGCCGGCCGGCGCACGACTTCGGTCGGGTCGCCGTGCATGGCCGCGCGCCGGTGGTGCCGCAGGCGAGCCTGATGGTCGGGCCATCCGACGACCACCTCGAACGCGAAGCCGATGCGGCCGCCGACCGCGTGATGCGTGCGCCCGCCGAATCGGGCTGCGCCCTGTGCGGCGGCTCGGCCGACGACGAGCGCGTGCAGCGCCAGACCGACAGCCCGTACAGCCCCGACGACGGCGTCGTCACCGACATCGCCGGGTCCGACGCCGAGCAAGGCACGGTGCAGGCCAAGCCGGCCGCAGGCGGCACGGCATCCGCGGCACCGGTCGGCGTGGCGCCCGCGGCTGGCCGCGCGATCCGCGCGCTGCGGGGCGGCGGCACGCCGCTGCCGGCGCCGCTGCGCAGCGACATGGAGAGCCGCTACGGCCACGACTTCAGCCGCGTGCGCGTGCACACCGGCCCTGCCGCCGACAGCGCGGCGCGCAGCATCCATGCGCGCGCCTACACGCTCGGCCACGACGTCGTGTTCCGCGCCGGGCAGTTCGATGCGGCGAGCCATGGCGGCCGGCACCTGATCGCGCACGAGCTGGCGCACGTGATCCAGCAGGGCCATGCGCCGCGCGGCCGCGACGCGGGGCTGGTGCAGCGCGTGCAGTGGACGCCCAACAGCGGCACCGGCAAGGCGTCGGCGCCCTGGGGCGCGGGCGGCCCGACCGGCAAGATGCTGAAGGCCCGGACCGATGCCGGTACGCCGCTCGACATCTGGCGCCCCGACGACAACGCGACCTACTGGTGCCACGGCTACACCTTCGGCGGCTCGACGGCCAAGGGCGGCCCGTACTCGATCTTCGGCCAGGACGTGCCGACGGTGCTGAAGGACGACGGCTGGAAGCCGACCTATGCGTGCATGACGCAGCCGTCGGACATCCTGGTCTTCTCGGATGCGCAAGGGCAGGTGATGCACACCGGCATCATCCGGCAGAACGTCTCCAGCGGCGGGCAGATCGACGAGGCCAAGAGCACGCTGCAGTCGAAGTGGGGCGCGGCGCCGCTCAACACCGGCAGCTGGGACACCAACATCAAGCAGTACGGCAAGTACCGCTGCTACTCGAAGACGCCGCAGACCGGCGTCTGCGCGCCGGGAGCGAACGAGCAATGAGCACGGACCTGCCCGCCTCGCCGCTCGTGGCCGATCTGCGCGGTACATCGCGCGACGGCATCTACCGCGCGCTGACCTACCTCGCCGGCCGGGGCGGGCCGGCGGTCGAGGCCGGCGACCTCCCGCTGCTGCGCGCACGGGCCGATCGCGCGCTGGCGTGGCTGCGCGCCGAACCGGCCAAGGCGGCGTCGCTCGCCGATGCCTACGAGCCGTACCGCGACCGCTGGTCGCCGGTCTACAAGGACTGAGCCAGATGAGCAGCTTTCCGAACTCCCCCAAGCTGATCAAGGGCGGCCTCGTGCTCGTCGATGCCGACACCGCGCAGGTGCAGCGCATCATCTCGCTGCAGTACAACAGCGACTCGCTGAGCCGCACCTTGCAGGTCCAGACCGCGGGCGGCCAGGCCAACGACCGCATCGAGCCGGTGCGCTTCAAGGGCCCGGCGGTCGAGACCTACAAGCTCGAAGCCGACATCGACGCGACCGACCAGCTCGAGTTCCCCGACCAGAACCCGACCGCCGGCCAGTTCGGCATCGCGCCGCAGCTCGCGCTGCTCGAATCGCTGGTGCAGCCGACCGCTGCGCAGCTCGCCGCGGTGGACCGCGAGGCGAGCTCGGGCACGCTCGAGATCGCGCCGATGCTCGCGCCGCTCGCGCTCTTCGTCTGGAGCAAGAGCCGCGTCGTGCCGGTGAAGGTCACCGACTTCTCGATCACCGAGGAGGCGTTCGACCCGTCGCTCAACCCGATCCGCGCGAAGGTCAACCTGTCGCTGCGCGTGCTGACGACCGACGACCTCGGCTACTCGACCAAGGCCGGCAGCCTGTTCATGGCCTATCTGCAGAGCAAGGAGCAGCTCGCGACCAAGGTGCAGTCGGTGAGCTTCGCGACGCTCGGCATCGGAGGGATCGCGTGATGGACCCGGTGCAAGCCTTCCTGCAAGCCAACTCGCTGACGCCGCCGGCGTTCCCGTCGACGAGCCGCTACTACGGCATACCGACGTCGCAGCTCGTGCAAGGCGACGGCCGTACCGTCGTCTACGTGCAGCGGCGCTTCCTGCCGCCGATGGAGAACTTCGCGCCGCTGCAGGTCGTGACGGTGGTCGCCGGCGATCGGCTCGACAACCTCGCGGCGCGCTGGCTCGGCGATCCGCTGCAGTCGTGGCGCCTCTGCGATGCGAACGGCGCGATGCAGCCCGAGGCCCTGGTCGCCAACGTCGGCGCGACGCTGACGATCACCTTGCCCGAAGGCGTGCCGGCACCGGTCACGGGAGATCAGTAGTGGCCTCCAGCCTGCTCGCCAAAGGCATCCAGATGACCTTGATGATGGGTCCCGTCATCCCGCTGCCCGCGCCGCGCGTCGTGATGGACGCGCTCGACAGCGTCGAGGTGCACACGTCGGACGGCGCCGCGAGCGGCTTCCAGCTGAAGTTCGAGTTCAACAGCAAGTCCGCGCTCAACCAGATCTTCCTGATCGCCGCCGGCACCGGCACGTCGATGGCGACGCCGCCGTTGCGCGTGCTGCTCGTCGTGACCCTGAACGGCACGCCGCAGCCGCTGTTCGACGGCGTGATGACGAACGTCGAGGTGCAGGCCGGCAGCCAGGGCTCGGCCGGCAGCGTGACCGTGACCGGCGAGGACCTGACGAAGGTGATGGACATGCAGGACTTCTCGGGCCTGCCGTTCCCGGCGATGCCGATCGAGGCGCGCGTCGCGCTGCTGTGCGCGAAGTACGCGCCGTTCGGAATCATCCCGCTGCCGATCCCGATCCTCTTTCCCGACGTGCCGATCCCGATCGACAAGATCCCGGCGCAGAAGGGCACCGACCTGCAGTACATCCGGCAGCTCGCGGGCGACGTCGGCTACGTCTTCTACATCGACCCGGGGCCGGCGCCCGGCACCAACGTCGCGTACTTCGGCCCGACGATCAAGGTCGGCGTGCCGCAGCCGGCGCTCAACCTCGACATGGATGCGCTGACCAACGTCGAGTCGCTGAGCTTCTCGTTCGATCCGACCAAGGGCGTGCTGCCCATCGTCTTCATCCAGAACCAGCTGACGCGGGTGCCGATCCCGATCCCGATCCCGAACCTCAACCCGCTGCAGCCGCCGCTGGGCGCGATCCCGACGCCGATCTCGAACCTGAAGATCCTGAAGGACACCGCGAAGATGAACCCGATGCAGGCGATCTCGAAGGGCCTGTCGGAGGCGTCGAAGTCGCAGGACTCGGTGAGCGCCACCGGCAGCCTCGACGTGCTGCGCTACGGCCGCGTGCTGAAGGCGCGCGGCCTGGTCGGCGTGCGCGGCGCGGGGATCGCCTACGACGGCCTCTACTACGTGCAGAGCGTCAAGAGCACCCTGAAGCGCGGCGAGTTCAAGCAGAGCTTCACGCTGACCCGCAACGGGCTGGTGTCGATCACGCCGAAGGTGCCGGTATGAGCGGCAGGCAAGGGCGGGGGACCTGACATGGCCGAGAAGTTCTACGGCAAGTACCGCGGGCTGGTGCTCAACAACATCGACCCGATGCAGCTCAACCGGCTGATGGTGCAGGTGCCCGACGTCGGCGGCTTGATACCGGCGACGTGGGCGATGCCCTGCGTGCCGGTGGCCGGCATCCAGAACGGCATGGTCGCGCTGCCGATGATCGGCTCGGGCGTGTGGGTCGAGTTCGAGCAGGGCGACCCGGACTATCCGATCTGGGTCGGCTGCTTCTGGGGCAGCGCGGCCGAGGTGCCGGTGCTCGCGCATGCGACGCCGCCCGGCGTGCAGGCGATCACGATGCAGACGCCGCTGCAGAACGGCCTGACGATCAGCGACCTGCCGGGTCCGACCGGCGGGATCATGCTGAAGAGCGCGACCGGCGCGACCTTGATCGTCAACGACACCGGCATCTACATCCAGAACGGCAAGGGCGCGTCGATCATCATGACCGGCCCGACCGTGACGGTGAACGCCGGCGCGCTGACGGTGGTCTAGGCGGAGCAACCGAATGCCCGGCCCCTTGCTCCACCTCGGCGCCACCGTGATGTGCAGCCACGGCGGCCAGGCGTTGCCGTCGGCGCCGAACCCGCGCGTGCTGGTCTCGGGCCAGCCGGTCGCGACCATGACCGCGCCCTACATGGTGGCCGGCTGCGCGTTCGTGCCGCCGGCCGGCAACGGTCCGTGCGTGACCGCGCAATGGGTGGTGGCGGCGACGCGCGTCTTCGTCACCGGGCAGCCCGTGGTGCTGCTCGACAGCCAGGCGATCTGCACGCCGACCGGCACGCCGCTGCTGCCGGTCGTGGCGCAGACGCGCGTCATAGGGACATGACATGAGCAACGACGTCGACTTCCCGTATCGCGTCGATGGCCGCGGCCGCACCGCGCTCGCCGACAGCGACGACGATCACGTTCGCGACCTGATCGAGGAACTGCTGTTCACGGTGCCGGGCGAGCGCGCGAACCGTCCCGACTTCGGCTGCGGGCTGATGCAACTGGTCTTCGAACCCAACAGCATCGAGCTCGCCGCGACGATCCAGGCGCTGGTGCAGGGCTCGCTGCAGCAGTGGCTGGGCACGCTGATCCGCGTCAACGCAGTCGATGCCGACGCGAGCGATGCGACGTTGACGGTGCAGGTCAGCTACACGCTGCTCGCCGACCAGCAGAGCAAGACGGCGAGCTTCACGCAGAAGGTGGCGTCATGACGAGGAGCCAATGATGGCCGGCCAATACGTCTGCCAGGCACCGGGTCGCGTCGATGCGCTGCGCGATGCCGCGCAGATGAGCCCGCCGCGGCTCATCAACGGCATCCAGTACCTCGAGGTGTCGGCCAACCAGCGGCGGCTCGACGTGCACTTCGTGCAGTCGCTCGACCTCGTCCCGAGCACGCCGCTGACGGTCGCCAACGTCGAGGTCGTCGGCGGCGTGCGCGTGAAGGATCCGAAGGTCACCGGCATCTCGTGGGTCGACGACGTGCTGTCGGTCGACGTCGCGACCGCGGGCGACTTCTCGACCTATACGCTGCGCCTCGTCGCGAGCGCCGGCGTCGCGGCGCCGCCGGCCGGCATCGATCCGGCACTGGCGCAGATCGCGTTCAGCTTCAAGGTCGACTGCCCGAGCGACTTCGACTGCGCGCCCGACACGGCCTGCCCGCCGGTCCCGCAGGTCGGCCCGGTGATCGACTACCTGGCGCGCGACTACCAGAGCTTCCGTCGCCTGATCCTCGACCGCCTGTCCGCGCTGATGCCGAACTGGCGCGAGCGCAACCCCGCCGACCTGTGGGTCACGCTCGCCGAAGCGATCGCGTTCCGCGGCGACGAGCTGTCGTACTACCAGGACGCGGTCGCGACCGAGGCCTACCTCGGCACCGCGCGGCAACGCGTCTCGGTGCGCCGCCATACGCGGCTGCTCGACTATGCCTTCCACGACGGCAGCAACGCGCGCGCCTGGATCGCGTTCGAGGTCGACGGCTCGGCCGACGGCATCGCGCTGCCGGGCTGCGATCCGACGACCGGCCTCGACGGCACGCAGCTGTGGACCAGCGTGCCGGGCCTGCCGCCGAGCATCGATGCCGCTACCGCGCAGACGGCGCTCGCGGCCGGCGCCCAGGCCTTCGAGCTGGTCGAGCCGATCACGACCTATGCGGCGCACAACCGCGTCTACCTGCATACCTGGAGCGACGACGAGTGCTGCCTGCCGCAGGGCGCGACGCAGGCCTTCCTGCGCGACGACGACGCGAACCGGCTGCGCCTGCGCGCCGGCGACGTGCTGATCCTCGAGGCGCTGAAGAGCACGACGACCGGCCTCGCGGTCGATGCCGACCATACGCAGCGCGTCGCGGTGCGGCTGACGGCGGTCGATCCGGAAGCCCCGCTGTCGGCCGGCGTGCGCGGCGTGCCGGCGGTACGGCGCGATCCGGTGACCGACCAGCCGTTCGTCGAGGTCGCCTGGGATGCGGGCGATGCGCTGCCGTTCGCGTTGTGTCTGTCCAAGCGCATCGGCGGCGCGCTCGTCACCGACATGGCCGGTGCGTGCGCGAACGTCGCGCTCGCCGACCATGGCGCGACCGCGCCGCAGACCGATGCGCTGACCGCGCTGCCCGGCGGGCGGGTGCCGCGCTTCCCGCTCGACCGCACGGTCGTCGCGCCGTTGACGCAGCAGGCGCACGTGCGCGTGTCGGGCAGCGACCAGATCGTGCTGGTCGACGTCGCAGCGGCCGCGAGCGCCGCGTTCGTGCTCGACGTGGCCGATGTCCGGCCGGCGATCGACGTGCGCAGCGCCGGCGACCTGCGCCGCTGGACCGCGCAGCGCGACCTGCTCGCGAGCGATACGCAGGCGGCGGAGTTCGTCGTCGAGACCGAGAACGACGGCCATGCGGTGCTGCGCTTCGGCGACGGCGTCAACGGCCGTGCACCGCTGGCCGGCGAAGGGCTGAACGCGCGGCTGCGCACCGGCAGCGGCACGGTCGGCAACATCGGCGCCGAAGCGATCGGTCATGCGGTCGCGCCCGGCATCACGCGGGTGCGCAACCCGCTCGCGGCGCAGGGCGGCATCGATCCGCAACCGGTGTCGCAGGCCAGGCTCTATGCGCCGCAGGCGTTCCGTCTTCAGGAGCGCGCGGTCACCGCCGACGACTACGCGACGATGATGGAGCGCCATCCCGAAGTGCAGCGCGCGGTCGCGACGCGACGCTGGACCGGCAGCTGGAACACGATCTTCATCACGGTCGACCGCAAGGGCAGCGACAGCATCGATGCCGACTTCGAGGCCGAGCTGCGCGACTTCATCGAGCGCTACCGGATGGCCGGCCACGACGTCGAGATCGACGCGCCGAGCTTCGTCGCGCTCGACCTCGAGCTGCATGTGTGCACCAAGGCCGGCTACTTCGCGGCCGACGTCGAGCAGCGCCTGCTCGCGGTCTTCAGCGCGCAGCGCCTGCCCGACGGCAGCGAGGGCTTCTTCCATCCGGACCGCTACACCTTCGGGCAGCCGGTCTACCTGAGTGCCGTGATCGCCGCCGCGATGGCGGTGCCGGGCGTGGCCTACGTGACGCCGCTGCGCTTCCAGCGCCTCGGGCGCAATCCGGCCGGCGAGATCGAGGCCGGCCGCATCGCGATGGCGCGGCTCGAGATCGCGCGGCTCGACAACGATCCGAATGCGCCCGAGAACGGGAAGATGAAGTTCGACGTGGACGAGGGGGCATGAGATGAACAGCGACACCTCCCTCGACGATTGCAACTGCTGTACCGGCCTCGCCGACCCGCCGCCGGTCAGCAACGATCCCGGCCTGCCGGCGCTGCGCTATCGCGTCGACACGCAGCCGGGCTTCTATGCGCGCATGCTGCAGAGCCTGCCGATCGCACCGGCCGAGCCCGACGAACCGGATGCACCGCGGCCGCTCGCGAAGCTCCTGACGCGCAGCCCGGACGACCCGACGGTCGCGCTCGTCGATGCCGCCGCCTGCGTGGCCGACGTGCTGAGCTTCTACCAGGAGCGCATCGCCAACGAAGGGTTCCTGCGCACCGCGACCGAACGGCGCTCGGTGCTCGAACTCGCCCGCGCCATCGGCTACGAGCTCAAACCCGGCGTCGCGGCGAGCGTCTACCTGAGCTTCACGGTCGAGGACGCGCCCGGCGCGCCCGGCGTCGTGACGCTCGCGGCCGGCACTGCGATCCAGAGCATCCCGCCGCAAGGCAAGCTGCCGCAGGTCTTCGAGACCGGCGACGACCTCGTCGCGCATGCCGAGTGGAACGCGCTCGTGCCGCGCCAGCTCAGGCCGGCCGACATGGCGATCATCGACGTGCCCGGCACCGGCCAGCAGACCACGCGCAAGGCGCTGGTGCTGCTCGGCCCGGCCGGCAGCTTCCCGGCGGAGACGCCCGACCTGCACACCGGGCTCGTCAGCGCGAGCCTCTACCGGCTCGATCCCGGTCTCGCGGTCGATGCGACCGTCGATGCGATCGAGGTCGGCCGCGTCTACTTCACCGATGCGACGACCGGCATCGCGGTCGGCGACCTGCTGCTCTTCGTCGCCAAGCGCAGCAGCGATCTCGTCAAGCTCGTGATGCGCGCGGTCGCGGTCACGCCCGAGACGTCGCTGAAGCGCCTGCGCGTCGACTTCGAGGCCTTGCCCGATCCGGTGACGCCGCTGCCGCCGCCGATCGTCGCGTTCACGGTGCCGTATGCGCTGAAACCGGTGCTGTCGTTCGCCAAGCCGCTGATCTCGGCGGTGAGCTTCACCGGCACGAGCATCACGACGACGGTCGTGAACCAGGCGTGGCGCGAGAGCGACCTGCAGGCGATGATCGGCATCCAGGGCTGGAGCAGCGTCGCGCTGGTGCAGACCATCGCGACGCAGCCGAGCGGTCCGCCGGTCGCGCCCGAGGCGGGCGCGTTCGCGTTCGGCGCCAAGGTCGGCTTCTTCGGCAACAACGGGCCGAAGTGGGCGATCCTGCCGAACAGCACCAACACCAACGGCACGGCCTACGAGAGCGGCTGGGACGCCAACGACGCGATCTCCGGCGGCGGCACCCTGTCGGCGCCGCGCACGGTCTGGACCGATTCGCAAGGCAATGCGATCTCGCCGAGCGCCTACCTGGAACGCGCGGTGCCCGGCATCGCGCGCGGCAGCTGGACGGTGTTCGACGCGCCCGAGGCCACCGCGCAGGTCTACGGCGTGTTCGATGCGCGCGAGGCGTCGCGTGCCGACTACGGCCTGTCGGGCCGCGCGACCGCGCTGACCCTGGCGGGCGACGACGGCAACGTGCTGACGCCGAAGCCGACGACGAACTTCCCGTTCCGCAGCACGACCGCCTATGTCGCGAGCCGCCAGCTCGCGCTGGCCGACCTGCCGATCGACCAGCCGGTCGCGGCCGGCGACACGTCGATCGAGCTCGACGGCATGGTGCTCGGGCTGACGATCGGCCAGCCGATCGCGCTGGTCGGCGAGCGCGACGACCTGCCCGGCGTCAGCGCGGCCGAGGTCGCGCTGCTGCAGGACATCGTCCACGCCGACGGCCGCAGCACGCTGGTGCTGCAACAGGGGCTGACGTATTCGTACGTGCGCGCGGGACTCGTGATCAGCGCCAACGTCGTGCATGCCACGCATGGCGAGACCGTCAACGAGATGCTCGGCAGCGGCGACGCGTCGCAGGCCAACCAGAGCTTCGTGCTGAAGAAGCCGCCGACGACCTTCCTGTCCGCCCCGACGGCCAGCGGCGTGCAGAGCACGCTCGAAGTGCGCGTCGGCGGCGTGCGCTGGGACGAACGTCCATCGCTCTACGACGCCGCGCCGAACGACCTCGTCTACACCACGCGCATCGCCGACGACGCGACGATGACGGTGACCTTCGGCGACGGTACGCAGGGCGCGCGCCTGCCGACCGGCAGCGTCAACGTCGCGGCGACGTACCGCAGCGGCATCGGCCCCGACGGCGAGGTCGATGCGGGCACGTTGACGATGCTGCGCGCCCAGCCGCTCGGCCTGCGCAGCGTGACCAATCCGATCGCGGCGAGCGGCGCCGAGGGCCCGGAGCAACTCGCCGATGCGCGCCGCAACGCACCGCTGACCTTGCTGACCTTCGAGCGCGTCGTGTCGCTGCTGGACTACGAGAACTATGCGCGCGCCTATCCCGGCATCGGCAAGGCGCGCGGCGACGTGCTGTGGGTCGACGGCGCCTCGATGGTCTACCTGACGGTGGCCGGCGCCACCGGCGGCGCGCCGGGCAGCGACGCGCTCGCGAACCTGCAGCAGTCGATCGCCGGCGCCAGCGACCCGGCGCAGCGCTTCGTCGCCGCCGCCTACGTGCAGCGCTACTTCACGCTGAGCGCGCAGCTCGCGGTCGATCCGCGCTACCGCTTTGCCGACGTGCAGGCGGCGGTGCAGGCCGCGGTGCTGTCGGCCTTCGGCTTCGACGCACGCGACCTCGGCCAGTCGGTGACGGCGGCCGAGATCATGGCGCTGGTCCACACGGTGCCGGGGGTGGTGGCCATCGACATCGTCGAGCTGCTGCCTTATGCGGACGACGCGCAGGCGGTGGGCGCATCGCTGGACGCGGTGCCGGCGTTCGGCGCGCGCTACGACACGGCGACGAAGACGCAGACGCCGGCGGAGCTGCTGCTGGTCAATCCGGCGGGGGTGACGTTGACGGAGATGACTCCATGAGCGCGCCGGGCCGTTCCCAAGCGCGAATACCGGAGCGCGAAGCGCGGAGGGTAGACCCATGAGCCTCTACATGCCCGAGCGGCTCTACAAGCTGCTGCCGGCCTACCACCGCAACCGCGACCTCGACCAGGGCGAGCCGCTGCGCGCGCTGCTCGCGGTGATCGAGGGCGAGCTCGAGCGCATCGAGACCGATACCTCGGTGCTCTACGACAACTGGTTCATCGAGACCTGCGACGAATGGGTCGTGCCGTACATCGGCGACCTGCTCGGCGTGCGGCCGATCCGGCCGGTCGAGTCGGCCGGCGTCAGTGCGCGGGCTTACGTCGCCAACACGATCGCCTACCGGCGCCGCAAGGGCACCGCGGTCGTGCTGGAGCAGCTGGCGCGCGACGTGACCGGCTGGCCGGCGCGTGCGGTCGAGTTCTTCCTGCGGCTCGCGACCGCGCAGCACATGAACCACGTGCGCCTCGCGCCGACCGCGACGCCGAGCGTGCGCGATGCGGCGACCGCCGAGCTGGCCGACGGTCCGTTCGATCCGTATGCGCACACGCTCGAGGTGCGCAATGCGGCGACGCGCGGCGGCCGCTTCAACATCCCCAACGTCGGCCTCTACCTGTGGCGGCTGAAGAGCTATGCAGTCGGTGCCGGCGCGCCCGGCGACGAATCGCCCGACTTCGCGAGCGCGCGCGACCTGGGCACGCATTGGGCGATCCATCCGGTCGGCTGCGATGCGCCGCTCTTCAACGTGCCGCGCACCGAGACGACGATCACGCACCTGGCCGAAGAGCAGAACGTGCCCGGACCGCTGCGGCGCCTGGCGCTGAATGCCGAGCTCGAACGCTTGCGCATGAACGTCCAGACGCCGGCGCCGGTCTTCATGACCGACGCCGATCCGGTGCTGCGCATCTTCGTGCGCCTCGCCGGCGAGACGACGCCGGTCGAGGTGCGGCGCGAGGACATCTACCTGTGCGAGATCCCCGACGACGTCGAGCTCGCATCGCCGGTGCCGCGTGCGCTCGCGCTCGATCCGGCGCGCGGCCGCATCGCATTTCCGTCCGCACTGCCGGTCGACGAGGTCTGGACGCAGAGCAGCTACGGCTACTCCGGCGATCTCGGCGGCGGCCCGTACGACCGCAGTGCCGCGGTGCGGGCAGTGAACCAGGGTGTCGCGATCGACGTGTCCGAAGCCGGCGACGTCGGCGGCTTCTTCGATCCGGGCGTCTGGCAGGTCGGCGTGTCGCGCCTGACGCCGGACGACGGCAGCGGCACCTTGTACGGCTCGCTGCGCGACGCGGTGGCGGCCTGGAACCTCGTGCCGCCGGGACGCACCGGCGTGATCGTCGTGATGGATTCGCTGTCCGACATCGATGCGGGCAGCGAGCCGCTCGAGATCGAGATCGGCGAGCAATCCGAACTGCTGATCGTCGCCGGGGAATGGCCGCTCGAGCCGATCCCCGGCGCGCCGCCCGGCAGCGTGCAGCGCGTGCCGGGGCACTTCGATGCGCAGCAGATCCGTGCGCACTTCGTCGGCAACCTCGCGGTGCGCGGGACCGCGGCGGCCGACAGCGTCGATGCCGGCGCCTGCTACCTCAACGGCCTCCTGATCGAAGGGCAGCTCGCGGTCGTGCCGGGCAACCTGGGCACGCTGGGCATCGCGCACGCCAGCCTGATCCCCGAACGCGGCGGCCTCGTCGTCGCCGCGGGCGGCAACGAGCGCTTGAAGCTCGTCGTCGACCATGCGATCTGCGCCGCGATCGGCGTGCCCGATCCGATCGGCGGCATCGCGATCAGCGACAGCATCGTCGGCGACGACGGCGGCTCGCCCGACCTCAGCGTCGACGCGCCGCAGACGCCGTCGAGTCTGGCGCGCAGCACCTTCTACGGCGGCGTCACGGCGCTCAGCGTCGACGCGACCGATTGCATCTTCGCCGGCCTGCTCGAAGCCGAGCGTCGCCAGACCGGCTGCGTGCGCTATTCGTACGTGCCGCCGGGCTCGGCCGCGCCGCGCCGCTACCGCTGCCAGCCCGACCTCGAGACCGCGACGCGCATCGATGCGCTGCGCCAGGCCGCATTGCCCGGCTTGCCGGCACCGGCCGACGAGGACGCGATCCGCATCGAGGTCGCGGCGCTGATCCGGCCGCTGTTCGTGTCGCGCACCTATGGCGACCCCGGCTACGGCCAGCTCGAACTGCGCTGCGCGGAGCAGATCCGCAGCGGCGCCGAGAGCGGCGCCGAGATGGGCGCGTTCGAGTTTCTCGAGCAGCCGCAGCGCGAGGCCAACCTGCGCGACGCGCTCGCCGAGTACCTGCGCTTCGGGCTCGAGGCCGGGCTCTTCTATGTGAACTGACGGGAGCAGCCATGAAAGGCGATCTGTCGCGCAACACCTTCGACCGCAGCCTGCACTACAGCGCCGTGCGCCTGCAGCAGGGCCGCATCGTCACCGACGCCGACTGGAACGAGCAGGCCGACATCACGCGCTACCGCGGCGAGCGCACGGCGCGCGATGCGATCGGCGCCTGCGGCGCGCCGATGGACGCGGCCGGCTATGCGCTGGTGGCCGAGACCAATGCGCGCGCGGTGCATGCGCTCAATGCCAACGTCGCCTGGATCGCCGCCGAGGACGGCGTGCTGCTGGTCACGACCAACGGCGGCGCGGACTGGGCGAGCGTCGATCTGGCGACGAGCGCGCCGCTCAACGCGCTGGCCGAAGTCGGCGGCATCGGCTGGGCGGTCGGCGACGGCGGCACCGTGCGCCGCACCACCAACCAGGGTGCGAGCTGGATCGCGCAGAACGCCGGCACGCTGAACGCGTTGCGCGGCCTGTCGGCGTTCGATGCCGACCATGCGTGGGCGGTCGGCGACGGCGGCATCGTCGTCGCGACGATCGACGGCGGCGCGAACTGGAGCCTGGTGCAGACCGATGCGGCGCGGCTGCATGCGGTCCACTTCGTCGACGAGTTCAACGGCATCGCGGTCGGGCAGGGCGGCGCGATCCTCGCGTCGACCGACGGCGGCCAGACCTGGACCGCCGCCAACAGCGGCACGACCGCGCATCTGCGTGCGCTCGCCGCGTTCGGCACGACGCAGGCATGGGCGGCCGGTCAGGCCGGCACGATCGTGCGCACCGAGGATGCCGGCGCGACCTGGCTGCCTTGCAACACGCCGTCGGCCGCGAACCTGCATGCGATCGGCTTTCGCGACAGCCTCGAAGGCTGGGCCGCCGGCGACGGCGGCGTGCTGCTGCACACGATCGACGGCGGCGCGAACTGGACGCCGGACGATGCCGGCACGACGGCGGCCTTGCGGTCGTTGTCGTTCTTCGGCGGCGATCCGGGCTGGCTGGTCGGCGACGCATCGACCGCGCTGCGCATCGGCGGCGGCTCGCCCGACGTCGCATCGTTCGTGCTGCCGGCGGTCAACCTGTCGATCGAGCCGGGCCGCTGCTATGTCGACGGCATCCTGTGCGAGCTCGAGGAGCGCACGTCGTATGCGCATCAGCCCGACGGCGGCGCGGACGGGCGGCTCGCGACGGGCGGCTGGCTGCTCTACCTCGACGTGTGGCAGCGCCACGTCTCGATGCTCGAGGCGCCGCCGATCCGCGAGGTCGCGCTCGGCGGGCCGGATACCGCGACGCGTGCGCGCACGATCGCGCAGGTGCGCGCGCTGCCGTTGCCGGCGGCCAGCCCGTTCGACTGGAACTGCGACTCGACCGTCGAGGCCTGGGATGCGCTCGTCGGCGCGCCGCGGCCGCTGCTCGCGGCACGCGCCGAGCCGCAGCTCGCCGCCGCCAACATCTGCGAGATCGCCGCGACCGCCGGCTACCGGCGGCTCGAGAACCAGCTCTACCGCGTCGAGATCCACGACGGCGGCGCCGCGCCGACCTTCAAGTGGTCGCGCGAGAACGGCTCGGTCGCCTATGCGGTGGTCGACGTCAGCATCGACACCGCCCAGCAGCAGACGACGGTCCGGCTCGCGGCGCGCGGCAAGGACGCCAACCTCGACCTCGCGGTGCACGATCGCGTCGAGCTGCTCGACGACGATGCCGATCTCGTCGATCGCCATGGCGTGTTCTTCGAATACCTGAACGACGGCAACGACGAACTGGAATTGGTGCTGGCTGGCGTGCCGCCACCCAGCAACTCACTACGCGGCACGATCGGCCAGGATCCGGCGCGCCATCCCATCCTGCGCCGCTGGGACCATCAGCCCGCGGTCGCCGGCAGCAACCTGCTGCCGGTCGTCGAAGGCAGCTGGATCGACCTCGAGGACGGCGTGCAGGTGTGGTTCGAGCCGGGCGGCGTCTACCGGCCGGGCGACTACTGGCAGATCCCGGCCCGCACGATCACCGCCGATGTCGAATGGCCGCTCGACGACGACGGCGATCCGACCCCCGAGCCGCCGGCCGGCATCGCCGATGCGTACTGCCGGCTCGGCATCGTCGAGGTGGCCGATGACGGCAGCGTCACCGTCGTGGCCGACTGCCGCGACCTGTTCCCGCCGCTCACCGCGATGGAGCAGTTGCTCTATGTGTCGGGCGACGGCCAGGACGCGGCGCCGCTCGCCTTGCTGCCGCAGCCGCTCGCGGTGCGTGTCGCGCGCGGCAGCGTGCCCATCGCCGGTCGCGGCGTGCGCTTCGAGATCGAAAGCGGCGGCGGCCAGTTGGCCGGAAGCTGGCAATTCGAGACCGTGACCGACATCGACGGCCAGGCGCTCGCCGACTGGGCGCTCGGTCCGGCGGCGCTGGCGCCGGGACGCTTCCAGCGCGTGCGCGCGAGCCTGCTCGACGCGAACGGCGTGCCGTTGCCCGGGCAGTTCGTCGTGTTCTGCGCGACCGCGACGATGACCTTGCAGTACGTGTCGGGCGACGGCCAGGAGGCCGCACCGAATGCGTCGCTCGCGCATCCGCTCGAGGTGCGCGTCGTCAACGGCGCGGACGGCATCGCCGGCGTGGTGCTGCAGGCGACGATCGAGCAGGGCGGCGGGGCGATCGTCGGCGCGAACGTCGTGACCAGCGATCCGCAAGGTCAGGCGTCGATCGACTGGCAGCTCGGCGCAAGCGGCCCGCAGCGCCTGCGCATCGACCTGCTCGACAGCCAGGGACAGGTCGTGCAGCACCTGTCGTTCAACGCGACCGCGGTGGTGCCGGCGACCGGCGGCGGCTGCGAGATCACGATCGGCGACGGCGGCCAGTTCCCGACGCTCGACGGCGACCTGTTGCAGCAGCTGATCAAGGAGAACGCCGCGGCGCTCTGCATCTGCTTCCTGCCCGGCGTGCACGCGATCAAGGGCCTGCAGGCCGACGGCAGCGGCCAGGCCAAGCTCAGCCTGCACGGCTGCGGTCAGGCCTCGGTGCTGCAGATCGCCGACCTGATCGCGCTGAACGCCTTCGACACGCTCGAGATCTCGAACCTCGCGATCCAGGCCGCGGGCGAATCCGGCCTGCAGTTCCAGCGCGTCGCCGACCTGAAGCTCGCCAACGTCGCGCTCGACCGCTCGCAGCAGGAAGCCAAGGCGGCCTGCCTGCGCGTGCTGAGCAGCCAGCGCGTGTCGATCACCGACAGCCAGTTCATCGGCGCGAGCCCGCAGAGCGTGGCCGCGGTGTTCGACAGCCTGACCGGCGACTGCATCGTGACGGGCAACCGCTTCGTCGGCATCGTGAGCTTCTACGGCGATCCGATGCCGGTGCAGATCATCGAGAAGCCGACCAACAACCTGCGCGCGACGGCGGCCGCGACCGGCCGCCAGGCGACCTGGCTGCTCGCCAAGCCGGCGTCTGTCGTCGAGGACACGCCGATGCGGCTGGTGTTCGACCAGAACCGGCTGTCGCAGCTGCTGATCAGCCAGGCCGCGTTCAACGCGTTCACGCAGGGCCAGAGCTTCCCGGTCTACCTGTCGGCGTCGATCGGCCACAACGCATTCGACACCGCGTCGACGAGCTTCATGATCGCCGCACTGCTGACGATCACGTCGAATGCCTTCGTTGCCAGCATCGCGTCGGAAGGCATCTATGGCGAGTTCATCGCGTTCTCGGCCTCGGTGACCGGCAACGTCGGCGTGACGTCGAGCGGGCGGCTCGTCGTTCCGTTCGCGAGCACGGCGCAGCAGGCCGCCAACACGATCGCGATCGATGCCTTCCAGTTCTGATGCCGCGCCGGCCCTGCACGGGCTGGCCGGCTACCGCGACCGGCATCGCGGCGGCACGATCGTCGTGTGCGGCTGCGGTCCGTCGGCCCGCTTGCTGACCGAGCCCGGTCGCTGCCTGACGATAGGCGTCAACGACATCGGCCGCCTCTACACGCCCGACTACCTCGTCGTCGTCAACGAGCGGCGCCAGTTCGCCGCCGACCGTTATGTCCACGTGGAGCGATCGGAGGCGAAGGCGGTGTTCTCGCAGCTCGCGCTCGAGCATCCGCGCGCGGTGCGCTTCAGGCTCGGCCGGCGCAGCGGCACCGACCGCGGCGACGGGCAGAGCCTGCACTACACGGGCAACTCGCCGTATGTCGCGGTGCAGCTCGCGCGGCACATGGGCGCGGCGCGCATCGGGCTCGTCGGCGTCGACTTCGACGATGCCGGCCACTTCTTCGGGAGGACCGGCCGGCATCCGCTGGCCGGCCGGCTGGCGCAGATCGACCGCGAATACGCGGCGCTGGCGGACGGCTGCCGCGCCGACGGCGTCGAGCTCGTCAACCTGAGTCCGGCGAGCCGGCTGTCGTCGCTGCCGCGTGCGCGGCTCGAAGACTGGCTTCCGGGTGCGGCACCGGTCGCGCCCGCGGCACGCCGCGTGTTCTGCGTCCACTACCGCTTCCTGTCGTGCGGCACGGTGTTCGACACCGGCCTGCGCGAGGCCGCGCAAAGCCTCGGCCTGGCGGCCGAGCATGCCGACTGGGACGATGCGCAGCTCGTCGCGCAGATCGAGCGCTTCCGTCCCGATCTGCTGTTCGTCGTGCATGGCCGGCGCTTTGCCGAGCGGCACGGCACGCGCTTCGCGCATCTGAAGAAGGCGGTGTGGCTGCTCGACGAGCCGTACGAGGTCGACGACACCGCGCGCTGGTCGGGGCGCTTCGACCTCGTGTTCGTCAACGATGCGGCGAGCCTCGCGCGCCATCGTCATGCGCACGAGCTGCCGGTCGCGTATGCGCCGGCGTTGCACCATGGCGATCCCGGTGCGCCGCGCCGACATCGCGTCGGCTTCATCGGCGGCGCCAATCCGACGCGCGAGCGCATGCTCGCGGCGCTCGCCGAACGCCGGCTGCTCGACTATGTCGTCGGCGGCCCATGGCACGACGCGCGGCTGAACGCGCGCTGCCGGTCGCCCAACATCCCGGCCGAGGAGACCGCGGCGCTGTACCGCGAGACGCAGATCGTCGTCAACGTGTTCCGCGATCGCCATCACTACAACCGCGAGCGCTTGCCGGGCGGCGCGATGAACCCGCGCATCGTCGAGGCGCTGGCCTGCGGCGCACTCGTGATCAGCGAGCCGCGCAGCGATCTGACGCGCCTCGTGCCCGAGCTGCCGACCTTCGAGACGCCGGAGCAGGCGATCGCGCTGATCGAGCGCTTCCTCGCGCATCCGGACGAACGTCTCGAAGTGCAGCGGGCCTGTGCCGCGCGCCTCGCCGATGCCACCTATGCCCAACGACTGAGTACCGTCATGGACCTCGTATTCGATCCGCCTCTGCCTGCGGTGCTGCCGGTTGCCGCGCCCGCGCCCGCCGAGGTGCCGGCCGCGGTGTTCGACATCGCGACCATGACCTCGACGGCCGTCGTACCGTTCGACGACGACTGGGACGACCTCGGCGCCGTCGCACGCCGCACGACCGACGGCACGATCGTCGTCGATCCCGGCACGGCATCGGGTCCGGGCCTCGAGCGCGGCCTCGTCGGCCGGCTGCGCTACGACGCCGTCGACCTGTCGTTCGAAGCCTGTCTCGAACCGGGCAGTTGCCTGCTCGCCAAGGTGCATCAGGCCGATCGCCTCGACCAGACGACCAACTCCTACCACCTGTACGCCGACGAGCGGCGCGCCTACCTGGCGCGCCATCAGCACGTGTTCCGCAGCCTGGAGTCGCCGCGCCTGGCCTGGACGCGCTTCCGCTTGCAATGCCGCGACGGCGTGCTCGCGCTGTGGCGCGGCGAGCGGCTGCTGCATCGCGTGCGCGACCGCGCGCTGGCCGGCGGCTATGCCTTCATCGGCGCGCAAGGCGGCAGCGTCCGGCTGCGCGCGCTGCGCATCGCCGCCGCGGCCGAGCCGCGAAGCAAGCCGCCGCCGCGCGACGACGAAGTCGAGACCTTGCGAGCGCTCACGACCGAGGCCGCGCCGCGCCTGTCGATCGTCACGACGGTCTACGACCGCACCGAATGCCTGGCGCGCTGCATCGCATCCGTTCAACGCCTGCAGCACGCCGACTACGAGCACCTGATCGTCGCCGACCATCCGCCGCCCGAGGTGCTGGCCGAGATCCGCCGCATCGTCGCGGCCGCGGGCGATGCGCGCATCGGCCTCTACGACCTGAAGCAGCGCCACAACAACTGGGGCATCGCGCCGGCCGCGGCCGGCCTCAGGCGGGCGCGCGGCGAGTTCGTCGCCTTCCTGTCCGACGACAACGGCTACTTGCCCGACCACTTCGAGCCCTTGATCCGCACGCTGGACCGCGATCCGGCGCTCGGCTTCGTCTACAGCTCGTGCCAGTACGACGGGCGCCTCGTGCTCAGCCATCCGGTGCCGCGGCCCGGCCGCATCGACCTCGGCCAGCCGCTGTTCCGCCGCGAGCTGTTCGAGCTGCATCTCGACGACGACCTGCCGTTCGACATGATGGCGTGGGACTGGCACCTCGTCGACACGCTGATGCGCCGCGGCGTGCGCTGGCGCCATGTGAACCGGAAGAGCTTCATCTTCCGGCTCGCGAAGTATCCGCAGCTGATGGCGGCATGAGGCAGGCCGGGCCGTCGTCGCTGTGATCTCGTACTGCATCGCCGTCTACCGGCCGACCTATGCGCGGCTCCTGATCGACGACCTCGTCGAGAAGACGAGCGCACCTTGCGAGATCCTCGTCTGGCTCAACGTCGCCGATGCCGCGTTCGACGCCGACATCGCGGCATGGACCGCGCGCGGCGTGCCGCTCCGGGTCATCGGCCGCACGCCGGAGAACATCGGCATGCAGGCCTACCGGCAGCTCTTTCGAGCGGCGCGCTATCCGCTCATCACGCAGATCGACGACGACGTGGTCTGCGTCTCGCGCGGCATCGCCGAGCGCGCCGACCGGCTGTTCCGCCGTCATGCATCGGTGCGGCAGCTCGTCGCCGACGTCTGGCAGGACGAGCACACCACCGGCGCGCGGCCGACGCTCGACCAGTACCGTCCGTTCGACGCGGCGGCCGGCCTCTACAGCGGGCCGGTCGACGGCTGGTTCTCGATCTACCACCGCAGCATCCTGCCGCTGCTGCTGGCCTTGCCGCAGGTACCGTACTACCCGATCGGCGCGGCGGTGCGGGCGCGCCTCGCGCAGCGCCGCCAGCACGGGCTGCTCGACCGCGGCATGCAGGTCTTCCACGTCATCGGCCCGGCGTATGCCGATGCGTTCGGCATGCTCGATTTCGAGATCGCCAAGTACCGAAGGCTGGGGCGGCACGACATCGCCGCGTGGTACGAGGGCTGGCCGCGCGGAGGGTCGCTGGCCGAACGCGTGGGCGAGATACGCCGCAGCGTCGGTGCCCGTGCGGACATGCCCGCCTAGCGGAGGCACGTCCTCGGTGCCATCGGGGCGACGATGGCGCGTAATGACTTTGTCGTTACGCTGTGGCATCGTGTCGCCTTGATGAAAGGGATAGCCCATGACGGCTGCCAGCACGAAGACGCCGCGCGACACACACTGAACCTGCGGATTCCGGCCGCGGCACGTCATTTGATCGACCGCGCCGCCGAATCGTCGGGCAAGATGCGCACGGATTTCATTCTCGAGGCGGCCCGCCGCGCCGCTGAAGAAGCGTTGCTGGACCGAGCTTTGCTGGTGGTCGGCCCCGAGGCCTACGATCAATTCCTGAAGCGTCTCGATCGCCCTGCCAGCCCCAATGAGCGGCTGCAACGGACGATGCGCAGCAAGGTGCCCTGGAAGCACGCCTGACGATTCACGCAGCCGACGCGATCGGCATACGCGGCATGGTGGTTCATGCGTTGTCCGAAGAAGCCGAGGCCTTCTACCAGCGTCTCGGCCTCGATGAATCGGCGCTCGATCCGATGACGCTGATGGTCACGATCGCCGACCTGCGGGCAGCGATGCAGCCATGAGCCGAGTAGGAGTCGCTACGCCCCCCAGAGCCGCCGCGTCCCGCGGCGCGCCATCTCCCAATCGTGCGCACGGTCGAGGTCGTTGCCGAGCGCCGCCGCTTCGGTCTCGGCATCGACGAGGCGCTGCTGCAGGAGGCCTTCCTCCTCGCTCGGGCTGAGCGCTTCGCTGAGCGCCTGCACATGTTCGGGCGCCGTGCCGGCCGTGCCGGCCGTGTCGTCGGGCTTGGGCTGCAGCGCATCGAGGATGCGCGCCAGGCCGGCCGCGAGCATCGCGTCGCGTTCGGTGGCGGCGAAGGCGCCGGCGGGCTGCTCGCGCCAGATGCGCACGCCGCCGAGCTGCGCGAGCAGGCGGTAGCTGCGCAGCTGGATGCGCTCGAGCAGGCCGAACGGCGGCTGCACTTCGTGCGGCTCGGCCATCGCGCGCTGCGCCGCGAGCGCCAGCGCGGCGATGCTGTCGTGCACTTCGCGCCGCACGAGGCGCCAGTCGGCATTGCCGACCGCGAGGTCGTCGCCGGCGAGCGCGATCTGCGCATGGTGGACCTGCGCGGTGCGCAGCCGCGCGATCAGCGCCGGGAGCTGGCGCCGCTCCCACGCCGGCAGCACGTAGCTGAAGCCCCAGGCCAGCGCGGCGCCGATCGCGGTGTCGGCGAGCCGCTCGACGAGCGCGAAGTGGGTCGCGGTGTGCAGCAACTGCCCCTGCATCAGCGCCATCACGGTCGCCGCCGTCGCGGCGAACAGGTAGCGCACCTGTGCGAAGCCGTGCGCGCAGCCGGCGCAGACCGCCAGCAGCGCCATCTCGAGCAGCACCGGCGGATGCAGGCTGAGCACGAGTGCGGCAAGCACGCAGCCGAAGAACGTGCCGACGAGGCGGGCGTTGCGGCGCTCCAGCGTCTGCTGCAGGTTGGCCCGCATCACCACCGCGATCGTCAGCAGGATCCAATGCGGATGCGTCGCCCACGGCAGGTGCAGCGCGACCGCATAGCCGGCGCCGAGCCCGATCGCGACGCGCAGCGCATAACGCAGCACCGGCGAATGGCCGCGAAAGCTGCGCACCAGCGGCCCCATCGGCCAGCGCATCGACGTGCGAAAGCGCGGCCAGCCGCGCGCCTCGGTGGCCGACCAGCCGGGCGTCGCGTCGGGGTCGGATCGGGCGAGCCGCAGCAACTGGTGCATCTGGCGCGTCATGCCTTCGACCGCGGCGCCGAGCGCCGGCGGCAGCCCGGCCGCGAGGGTCGCCCATTCCTGCGTGCGATGGGCCTCGAACGTCGCCGCGAAATCGCGCGGCAGCCGTTCGCCGACGAACAGCGACCAGCAGACCTGCGCGATCTGCTCGGCCATCTCGCGCCACAGGTCTTCGAGCGCCTGCGCCTGCGCCGTATCGATCGGCTCGCGGCGGCGCGAGCGCTGCATGTCGAGCTCGAGCTCGCAAGCGAGGGCATGTTCGCGCAAGTGGATCGCCGCGATCAGCATGCCGACGAGGCGCCGCGCCCGCGCGCCTTCGGCCTTGTCGAGCACGAGATCGCGCGCGGTCTGCAGCTTGTCGGCGAGCTTTGCCTGCTCGCCGAGCAGCGCCTGCACCTGCGATGCGCGCCGGTCGCTCGCGACGTCGAGGCGCCCGGCCTGCTGGCGCAGCATGGTGCCGAGCTCGGCGAGCGCATCGGCGAGGCCCTGGGTGCGGTAGCGCAGGTCCAGCAGGCGCGCTTCGACGATCGCATAGCCGCCGTAGAGCAATGCGCCGACCTCGAACCAGAACGCATGGACCAGTGCGCTGCGCAAATCCTCGGGCGGCAACGCGGACAGGCCGAAGATGATGGTCAGCAGCAGCGCGAAGCCGAGCGGCGCGCCGCGCGCGCCCCACGCGTTGCCGAGCATGCCGACGAAGCCGCCGATGCAGACCAGCACGCCGACCCAGAAATCCGCATGCGCCGGCAGCAGCCGCAGCAGCTCGACCGCCAGCGACACCGGCATCGCCATCCACAGCAGCGGCGTGACCTGGCGCCACTTGCCGCGCGCCGGCGCGGTCTGGTCGCCGATGCTCGCGACGAGCGCGCCGACCGAGGCGATCACGGCGATCTCCTCGCCGAACAGCGCATAGAGCAGGCCGAACGTCAGCGCCAGCCCGAAGCCGACGCCCAGGCCGTTCATGATGCGATGACCGAACAGCACCCGCACCCAGCCGGCGCCGTGCAGCGCCATCGACGGAGGGAGGGTCAGGGGGAGTAGCCGCATGCAGGTAGGAGGGCGGCGGACCGCCGGACCGCAGGGCGCTGCGTAGGCGAGCCATTCTATCGAGCGACTACGACCGACGCGGACATTGCCGCGCCCGGTTGCGCACCATCGCCCGCGGGCTCAGCATCGATGCACCATCGGCATCAGGAGACACGCATGGCTCAATGGCGCAGGAAGACGGCCGACGAGGTCTACGGCGACGACGAGGTCAAGGCGCGGCTCGCCGAGGAACTGCCGGCGTGGTACCTCGAGGACGGCTGGATCCGCCGCAAGTACAAGACGAGCGGCTGGAAGGGCACGCTGATGGTCGTCAACACCGTCGGCCATCTGGCCGAGGCGGCCTGGCACCATCCGGACCTCAACGTGTCCTATGCGTTCGTCGTCGTCAAGCTCGCGAACCACGCCGCCAAGGGCATCACCGAGAAGGACTTCGCGCTCGCGAAGAAGATCGAGGACACGGTGATGTGGCGGCCGGGCGCGGACGAAGGCTCGGCGCTCGAGGGCACGCCGGACGATCCGCGCTTCAAGTACGTGAAGTACGACTGACGGATTGCGGGCGACCGCTCGGGTGGTCCTGAGCATTCGGACGGGTTTACCCGAACCCGGCCGGAAAGCGCATGACAGACTGTCTCGATGCCGGCACATTCGTCCGACCGGCCTGCGGTCGGGGCCGTCCGCAACGCCGGAAGGCCCGGGGAACGCGGCTTGCTTTGAGATACGTTCCGATGTCCTTGCCGAGCCGTCTGCCGCGATGTCCAGCGCCGTTACCTACGCTCCCGCGCTACCGAACAACTCGGTCGCGCAAGCCATGCTGACCCTGCGCACACCGGGGCGCCTGCACCTCGGCTTTCTCGATCCGTCCGGATCGCTGGGCCGGCGCTTCGGCAGCCTCGGCCTCGTCATCGAAGGCTACGAGACCGCGCTCGAGCTGTGCGCCGCCGAACGCGATGCGATCAGCGGCGATACGCCCGCGGCGCGCGCCGAGCTCGAGCGCGCCGCCGCCCATCTCGACCGGCTGCGGCGCCAGAGCGGCTGCCGTGCGCCGCTGGCGCTCCGTCTGATCGACGTGCTGCCGGCGCATGCGGGCTTCGGTTCGGGCACGCAGCTCGCGCTCGCGATCGGTCGTGCGTTCGCGCAGTGGCACGGTCTGACGGTGAACAGCGCGACCCTCGCGCAGTGGCTGGGCCGCGGCGTGCGGTCCGGCATCGGCATCGCCGGCTTCGACGAAGGCGGGCTGCTCGTCGACGGCGGCCCATCGGCCGACGGCACGCCGGCGCCGCTGCTGTCGCGCGTTGCGTTGCCCGCCGCATGGCGCGTCATCGTCGTCGAGGACCGCACGCAGTCGGGCCTGTCGGGCAGCCGCGAGCGTGCCGCGCTGGCCGAGCTCGCGCCGATGCCGCAGGCGGTCGCCGCCGAGATCTGCCATCAGGTGCTGATGCGCGTGCTGCCGGGCGCGGCCTCGGCCGAGTTCGCGAGCTTCGCGACCGGCCTGACGCGCGTGCAGCAGTTGCTCGGCGAGCACTTCGCGCCGGCGCAGGGCGGCTCGGCCTACACCAGCGCCGCGGTCGGCCAGCTCGTGCAATGGATCGCCGAGGCGACGCACGGCGCGGTCGGCCAGAGTTCATGGGGGCCGACCGGCTTCGTGATCCTGCCGTCCGAGGCCGAAGCCGATGCGATGGTCGATGCGGCGCGCCGCGCCGGCCTCGTCACGGCCGGCCTCGCGCTGCGCGTGGTGCGCGGCCGCAACCGCGGCGCCACCTTGATCGATACGCGCGCTCCCGGCGTTCGCGCGGCGTCCTGAACGACGTCCTTTCTTTCTTCTGCTGATCACTCGCGTCATGGAACGACCCTACATCCTGCACATGTTCACCCCGGGCAAACAGATGAGCCCGTTCGACATCAACATGGCGGCCGACGCCGGCTACCAGATCATCGTGCCCTACACCGACGTCGCGATCGACGGCATCACCGGGCTGACGCAGGACGCGATCTTCTCGCGCGGCCCCAAGGGCGTGCAGCGCACCGGCATCTTCATCGGCGGCCGCGACGCGCTGCTCGCGGCCGACATGCTGACGCGCGCGCAGAAGGCGATGGTCAAGCCCTTCGTCGTGTCGCTGATGGCCGATCCGAGCGGCGCCTACACGACCGCTGCGGGGATGGTCGCGTCGGTCGAGGCGGCGTTGAAGAAGCATCATCGGCATGGCCTCGAAGGCCAGCAGGTCGTGATCCTCGGCGGCACCGGGCCGGTCGGACGGATCGCCGGCGTGCTCGCCGCGCAGGCCGGTGCCGAAGTGCGGCTGTCGAGCCGCAACGGCATCGACGTGGCCGAGGAAGCAGCGCAGAAGACCGGCGCGCATTTCGGCGTGACCTTGCACGGCGTCTCCGGCGGCGACCGCGCGGCGATCCGCACGTCGGTCGGCGAGGCCGACGTCGTGCTCGCCTGCGCGGCCGCCGGCGTGCAGGTGCTGTCGCCCGAGGACCTGACGCACGCGAAGCGGCTCAAGGTCGCGGCCGACGTCAACGCGGTGCCGCCCGAAGGCATCGCCGGCGTCGGCGTGATGGACGACGCCAAGCCGCTCGCAGGCACCCAGGCGGTCGGCATCGGCGCGCTCGCGATCGGCAACGTCAAGTACCAGACCCAGCATCGCCTGCTGGTGCAGATGTGCGCCGCCGAAAAGGCGGTGGTGCTGAGCTTCACGGAGGCGTTCGCGACCGCGCGCGCCTTCCTCGCCGAAGGCAAGGCGAGCTGATCGCCCGGGACATGGGCCTGCTCGCCGTCGCGGCGATCTCGGCGCGTCTGCTTGCCGAAGCGGCGGCGCGCGACGGCTATGCGGTGGCCGCGCTCGACGTGTTCGGCGACGTCGATACCTGTCGCGCGGCATCGCGCTGGTTCGCGATCGGTACACCGCAAGGGCTGCGCATCGATCCGGACCGCGTGCTGGAAACGCTGACGCTGCTGGCGCGGCGCGGCGATGCGATCGGCTGGATCGCGGGCGGCGGTCTCGAAGCGTGGCCCGGGATGCTCGCCGCAGGCGCGCGGTTGCTGCCGCTGTTCGGGACGGCGCCGGAGGCGGTGCGGCGCGTGCGCGATCCGGCGTGCTTCTTCGATGCGTTGGCGCGCCTCGACGTCGAAGCGCCGGCGGTGCGCGCGACGCTGCCGGAGCCGGGCCGCACCGGCTGGCTCGTGAAGGATGCGCACGGGCAGGGCGGCTGGCACGTGCGGCGTGCGGCGTCGGACGGGCCCGCGGTGCTGCCCGAGCACCACTATGCGCAGCAGGAAGTACCCGGCCTCGCGATGTCGGCGACCTACCTTGCCAACGGGTCCGATGCGATCGTGCTCGGCTTCAACGAGATGATCGTGCGCGCGACCGGCGCGCGGCCGTTCGTGCATGCCGGCACGATCGGGCCGGTCGATCTGCCGGCGAGCGCGGCACGGCGCATCGTGCGCGCGGTCCGCGTACTGGCGCGCGAGTTCGAGCTGCGCGGTCTCGGCAGCGTCGACTTCATGCTGGACGGCGAGCGCACCTGGGTGCTCGAAGTCAACCCGCGGCCATCGGCCAGCATCGCGCACCATGCGCGCCGGCCGCTCGTGACGGCGCATCTCGAAGCCTGCCGTGACGGCGTGCTGCCGGACTGGCCGCTCGTGCCCGCGCCTGCCGTCGAAGGCAGCGAGATCGTGGTCGCGCCGCACGACTGCACCCTCGGCGATGCGGTGGCGCGGCAACTGGCCGACGATCCGCGCGTGCACGATGTGTCGTGCGCCGGCACGCGCTTTGCGGCCGGCGATCCGGTGTGCAGCATCGAGGCGCGCGGTGCCTCGGCCGCCGACGTGCGCACCGGGCTCGACGCCGCTCGCAAGACCATCGAAAAGATCCTGGAGACCTGTCCATGAATGCCGATCCTGCTGTCGCTCCCGTGCTGTCGGTGAATGCGCGTGCGCAGCCGCTCGTCGAGCGGCTGATCGCCGATGCGGCCGAGCTCGACGTCGCGGTCGAGCGCGATGCGAGCGGCGTGACCCTCATCGATGCCGGCATCGATGTGCGCGGCGGCATCGAAGCCGGCCTGCGCATGGGCGAGATCTGCCTCGGCGGCCTCGGCCGCGTGAGCCTGCGTCCGGGCATGGGCGAAGGCTGGCCGACCTGGGTCGAGGTCGCGAGCTCGCAGCCGGTGATCGGCTGCCTCGCGAGCCAGTACGCCGGCTGGAGCCTCGCCGCCAGCAAGGAGGAGACGGGCGGCAAGAAGTTCTTCTCGCTCGGCTCGGGGCCGGCGCGTGCGCTCGCGGCCAAGGAGACGCTGTTCGACGAGCTCGGCTACCGCGACCAGGCCGCCACCGGCGTGCTGGTGCTCGAGGTCGATCGCCGGCCGCCGGCTGTCGTCATCGAGAAGATCCTGCGCGACTGCCGGCTCGCGGCCGAGGGCCTGACGATCGTCGTCGCGCCGACGTCCAGCCTCGCCGGCACGACGCAGGTCGTCACGCGCGTGCTCGAGACCGGCCTGCACAAGGCGCACGAGCTCGGCTTCGACCTGACCCGCGTGGTCGAAGGCGCGGGTGCCGCGCCGCTGCCGGCGCCGAGTCCCGACGGCGTCGAGGCGATGGGCCGCACCAACGACGCGATCCTCTACGGCGGCCGCGTGCACCTGACGGTCGATTGCGACGACGATGCGGCGCGCGACCTCGCGCAGAAGCTGCCGTCGCGCAACTCGCGCGACCATGGACGCTCGTTCGCCGAGATCTTCAAGGAGGTCGAGTACGACTTCTACAAGATCGACGGCGCGCTGTTCGCGCCCGCCGAGGTGTGGGTGACGAACATCCGGAGCGGCAACACCTGGCACGGCGGCGGGCTGGAGCTGGGGCTGCTGCAGCGGCTCTGGCAGAAGGAGGCGTAGGGGTGCGCGTCGCGATCTTCACCGACGCGATCGGCTGGCACACGCGTCAGCTGCGGGCCGCGTTGCGCGCGCGCGGCGCGGTCGGCCGCTGCGTCGACCTCGAAGACTGCGCGATCGACACCACGGCGAGCTGGCACGGCCTCGTGATCCCCGGCTACGGCCGCGAGCTGCCCGATGCGGCGCTGGTGCGCGGCATCGCCGGCGGTACCTTCGAGCAGGTCACGAAGCGCCTCGGCGTCCTGCATGCGCTGCGCGAGCTCGGCGTGCCGGTCTACAACGATGCCCGCGCGATCGAGCGCAGCGTCGACAAGTCGATGACGAGCCTGCTGCTCCATGCGGCCGGCGTCCCGACGCCGCCGACCTGGGCCACCGAATCCGCCGCGCAGGCGCAGCGCATCGTGATGCGCGAAAGCGCGGCCGGCCGAGCGCTGGTGTTGAAGCCGCTGTTCGGCTCGCAAGGCCAGGGCCTGCAGCTCGTCGGCTCGGTCGATGGCACCCATCGCCCGCTGCCGGCGCTGGCCGACGGCTACGGCGCGTTCGCGTATCTGCAGCGCTATATCGCGCCGATCACGACGCCGGGCTACGACTGGCGCGTGCTCGTCGTCGGCGGCCGCGCGCGGACCGCGATGCGGCGCGTCAGCACGCACTGGATCCACAACGTCGCGCAGGGCGCGCGCTGCGAGCCGGCCGAGCTGACCGACGAGCTCGCGACGCCGGCCGAACGCGCTGCCGCGGCGCTCGCGATGGACTATGCCGGCATCGACCTGATCCCGTCGGCCGACGGCGCGCCGGCGCAGGTGCTCGAGGTGAACGGCGTCGCGGCCTGGCAAGGCCTGCAGCGCGTCACCGGCTTCTCGATCGCACGCGCGATCGTCGACGACCTGTTCGACCGCCGCCTCGCACAGCCGGCCGCGCGGCGCGCATGACGTCGGCGTCGACCGAGATCGCGCAGGCCTTTCTGCGTGCCTGCTGGCTGGACGTCGCGGTACGCAAGGCCGGCAACGTCAGCGTCGCATCGGCCGGGCACCGCATGCAGGCCGACCTGTTCGTGCGCAGCGCCCGCGCCGCGGCCGGGTCGCTGTGCACGCCGGGCGCGCGCGTCGGCACACGCATCGAAACGGCGATGGCGGCAAGCTGGGCGGCGGCCGGCTGCAACACCAACCTCGGCATCCTGCTGCTCTGCGCGCCGGTCGCGCGTGCCGCCGAGCGTGCGGGACCATGCCGGCTGCAGGCGGCGCTCGGTGCGGTGCTCGACGAACTCGACGTCGACGATGCGCGCGCGGCCTATCGCGCGATCGCACGGGCCAACCCCGGCGGCCTCGGCAGCGCGCCCGAACAGGACGTGCACGCGGCGCCCACGCTCGGCCTGCGCGCCGCGATGGCGCTGGCCGCCGATCGGGACCTGATCGCGCGCCAGTACGCGAACGGCTATGCCGATCTGTTCGACGTCGCGCTGCCGGCACTGCCATCGGTGTTTCCACCAGGGAGCATCGAGATCGAGGGCCCGGTCGAGCCGGCCATCGTGGCTGCCGTCCAGGCCGTGTACCTGCGCCTGCTCGCCGCTTTTCCCGATTCACACATTGTTCGAAAACACGGCGCCGGCGTGGCACAGAATGTCATGGCCGCGGCGCAGCCCTGGGCCGAGCGTGCGGCGCAGGGCGAACGGCTCGATGCCGATCCGGCCTATGCCGCCTGGGACGAGGCACTCAAGCGCGTCGGTATCAACCCGGGCACGACGGCCGATTTCGCCGTGGCGACGCTGTTCGTCGCCGGGCTGATGGGAGGCTCGGCCGCGCCGGCCTGACGGCGGCGACGTCACCTGCCGGTCATGGCACGGAACGTGATACCTTCACCCCCACGCTGGCGATCCTGCCAGTGTCGTGATCGTCCTAGAACTGCTATTCAGGAGATACAAGCACCATGGCAAAAATCGATCGCATGCTGGTGGGCGAGTCGTTGGTCGGCGACGGCAACGAGGTGGCACACATCGACCTCATCATCGGCCCGCGCGGCAGCCCGGCCGAAGCTGCGTTCGCGAACGCGCTCACCAACAACAAGGACGGCTTCACGTCGCTGCTCGCCGTGGTGGCTCCGAACCTGCTGACCAAGCCGGCCACCGTGATGTTCAACAAGGTCACGATCAAGGGCGCGAAGCAGGCGGTGCAGATGTTCGGTCCGGCCCAGCGCGGCGTCGCGATGGCGGTGGCCGATTCCGTCGAGGACGGCACGATCCCGGCCGACGAAGCCGACAACCTGTTCGTCTGCGTCGGCGTCTTCATCCACTGGCTCGCCGAGGACGACAAGAAGATCCAGGACTACAACTACCAGGCTACCCGCGAGTCGATCAAGCGCGCCGTCGCCGGCACGCCGACCGCCGCCGAAGTGGTGTCGAAGAAGGGCAGCGCCGCCCACCCGTTCGCTGCGCACCAATAAGCGTTCGCCGAATGGAAAAAGCCGCCCGGTCGGGCGGCTTTTGCTTGATGGGGAGGCTGTGCTGCGGATCAGCGCCCGCCCGGCACCATGCCGCTGCCGATCAGTTGCAGCACGGCCGCGCCGCGGCTCGCGCCCGCATCGGAACGCGGCGGCGCCGTCCGTTCGATCTGTACGCCGACCGCTTGCACGTCGTCGAACTTCTGCGGCTTGACGACCTTCACGCGCACCCAGTGCGCGCCGAACTCGCCGATCAGGATGTCGGCGATCGCCTCGGCGAAGGCTTCGAGGAGCTGCAGGCGATGCTCGACGAGCAGCCGGTGCAGCCGCGCGCGCACTTCGCCGTAGTCGATCGTGTCGACGATCCGGTCGGTCTCGCAGGCGCGCGCATGCGGCACGCCGGCATGGACGTCGATGACGAGCGGCTGCGGCCGGTGCAGCTCGCTGTCGTGGATGCCGATCACCGTCTGGCCGGTCAGGCCTTCGATGAAGATCAGGTCGAGCGGTGCCGGCTCGGCGGCGTTCGATGGCGTGGGGCGCGGGTTCGGCAGCATGGCGGATGAGGTGGCGGCAGTGGGGCGCGAGGGCCACACATCGCAATTTATGCGCCAATCCGGCGCGATCAAGTCACCCGGGTGTTTCACCCGGTACACCAGGGTCCGGCATGGACCAGAATCCGGAGTCGGCCGCGCCGCGTATCGGGTGCTGGAACATCGATACCATCGCGTGACGGCCCGCCGGGAAGAGCCCCCGGCGGCCGCGGCCGCCGCCCCCGAACCGGGGTCGATCCGATTCGAGCGCGGCTGTTCTTCGACCCGGGAGACAACTGCATGGCCCTGATCCTGCGAGGAAGTGACCGTCACGCCGACCGCGTCTTCGACGTGGTGCGCAACGGCATGCACGAGCAAGGCAACGACGTGGTCACGCAATCGTGGAGCCGTTGCCTCAACCAGTACCAGCTCCATCCGGACCGCCCGCGCGAGCCGGCGATCATCGCCCGCGCCGCGCTCGAGAGCCGCTGCGCCAAGCAGGCCGACGTGATCGACTGCGCGCGCTACGAGATGACGACGCTGTACCAGCAGCTCGCCGACATGGAGTCGGCGGTCGTGCTGACCGATACCGACGGCGTCATCGTGCACATGGTCTCGTCGCCCGAGTTCGGCGCCGAGGTCGCGCCGCTCGGGCTGCGCACCGGCGGCACCTGGAGCGAGGTCGAAGCCGGCACCAACGGCATGGGCACGTGCCTCGCGTCGCAGCGGCCGGTATCGATCCGCCGCGAGGACCACTTCTTCAGCCGCTACACCCAGCTCACCTGCTCGGCCGTGCCGGTGTTCGATCCGTCCGGCGACATCGCCGCGGTGCTCGACGTGACGAGCCGCTCGAGCCTGATGCAGCAGCACGTGCTGGTGCTGCTCGGCATGACGGCACGGATGATCGAGAACCGGCTGATCGACCAGCGCTTCCGCAACGCGCATCCGCTGCATTTCCACAGCCGGCCGGAGTTCGTCTATACGCTGCACGAAGGCAAGCTCGCGGTCGGCGACGACGGCCGCATCCTCGCGGCCAACCGCAGCGCGCTGTTCCAGCTCGGCCTGCAGACGATGGAGGAGATCCGCACGCGGCGCATCGAGGACCTGTTCCAGACCTCGCTCGAGGACATGCTGCAGCGGAGCCTGACGTCGTCGTACCACCCGGTGGTGACCTACCGCGCCAACGCAGCGCTGCGCTTCTTCGCGGTCGCGCGGCGGCCTGCGCTGGATGCGACCGTGCCGGCGCGTTCGTTCGGCACCGCGCTGGCCGCCGGCGTGGCCGCGCCGCCCTCGGTGGCCGGCGTGCCCGGCCCGCTGCCGACGCGTGCGCCGGTGCGCACCAGCCTGCCGGGTACGTCGACCTTCAAGGATGCGCGCCTCGTCGCCAACCTCGAGACCGCGCGCCGCGTCGTCGCGCGGCGCACGCCGGTGCTGCTGTGCGGCGAGACCGGCTCCGGCAAGGAGGTCTTCGCGCGCGCGGTGCACGACGCGAGCCCGCACGCCAACGGCGCCTTCGTCGCGGTCAACTGCGCGAGCCTGCCCGAGACCTTGATCGAGTCGGAGCTGTTCGGCTACCGCGCCGGTGCCTTCACCGGCGCGCAGCGCACCGGCCGGCGCGGCAAGATCCTGCAGGCCGACGGCGGCACCCTGTTCCTCGACGAGATCGCCGACATGCCGATCGACCTGCAGGCGCGGCTGCTGCGCGTGCTCGACGAGCGCCAGGTCACGCCGCTCGGCACCGAGGACACCTATCCGGTCGACTTCCAGCTCGTCAGCGCCAGCCACCGGAATCTGCCGTCGCTGGTGCGCGAAGGCAAGTTCCGCGAGGACTTGTACTACCGGCTCGCCGGCATCGAGCTGCAGTTGCCGCCGCTGCGCGACCGCAGCGACAAGCGCGAGCTGATCCGCAACCTGCTGACCGTCGAGTCCGGCGGCAACGGCGTGCTGAGCCCGGAGGCCGAGCGGCTGCTGCTCGACCATGCGTGGCCGGGCAACATCCGCCAGCTCGGCCATGTGCTGCGCAGCGCAGTGGCGCTCGCCGACGGCAAGCCGATCACGCGCGAGCACTTGCCGTCGCTGCAGGCGATGGGCACGCCGGCCGCGCCGCCGGTCGAGAGTCGCGCCGAGCCCGTGCCGACCGCCGCGCCGCCCGAGGCGCCGCAGATCCCTGTCAAACTCAACCCGATCCAGGCCAACGAGCGGCAGGTGCTGGTGCAGATGCTCGAGCAGCATCGCTGGAACGTCAGCAACGTCGCCAAGGCGCTCGATGTCAGCCGCAACACCCTCTACCGCAAGCTGCACAAGCTGCACATCGAAGTCTCCCATCCCGATTGAGCGCGGTGGGGCGGCGGCACGCCGCCCGTCGTCCGCGGAATCGACGCCAGGCCTGCGTCGCAGGCACCCGGCTTGCATTCCCCGCAGCCGGCGGCGCGCGCCTCGTGCGCCTGCCGCTGACGAACCTCGATGCAACACATCGTCTTCCTGACCGGCCGGCTGGCGCAGAAGAGCCTGGAGCGCGTGCTCGGGTCGATCGACGCGATCCCGTTCACGTGGGAAGTGCGCGAGATCGGCCTGCAGGTCGCGGCCTTGATGACGGCCGACATGATCCGGCGGCGCGTCGCCGCGCCCATCGTCGGCCTGCTCGACGGCCAGCCGCGGCAGGTCGATCGCATCATCGTGCCGGGCCGTTGCCGCGGCGACATCGATGCGCTGTCGGCCCACTACGGCATTCCGGTCGAGCGCGGCCCCGAAGAGCTGAAGGACCTGCCGCGCTACTTCGACCGCGCGGCCAAGCCGATCGACCTGTCGGAGTACGACGTCGCGATCTTCGCCGAGATCGTCGATGCGCCGCGCCTGACGGTCGAGCAGATCGTCGCGCGGGCCAGGCGCCATGCGGCCGACGGCGCCGACGTGATCGACCTCGGCGGGTTGCCGGCGACGCCGTTCCCGCACCTCGAGGACAGCGTGCGGGCGCTGAAGGCCGAAGGCCATGCGGTCAGCGTCGATTCGATCGCCACCGACGAGCTGCTGCGCGGCGGCCGCGCCGGCGCCGACTACCTGCTGAGCCTGACGATGGACACGCTGTGGGTGGCCGATGAAGTGGCGGCGACGCCGATCCTGATCCCGCGCACGCCGAGCGACGAGGCATCGCTGGCCGCAGCGATCGACGCGATGCAGGCACGCGGCCGTGCCTTCCTCGCCGATGCGATCCTCGATCCGATACCGTTCGGCCTCGCCGCGTCCATCGTGCGCTACCACCGCTTGCGGGAGCGCTATCCCGACGTCGCGATCATGCTCGGCATCGGCAACGTCACCGAGCTGACCGAGGCCGACACCAGCGGCATCAACGCGGTGCTGTTCGGCATCGCCGCCGAGCTCGACGTCGCCGCGGTGCTGACCACCGAAGTGAGCCGGCATGCGCGGCGCGCGATCCGCGAGGCCGACTGGGCGCGCCGCATCATGCATGCGGCCAAGGCGCAGCAGAGCCTGCCCAAGGGCATCCACGATGCCTTGATGACGGTGCATGCCAAGCATCCGTTTCCCGACAGCCCCGACGAGATCGCCGCGGTGGCGGCCGAGGTGCGCGATCCGAACTTCCGCGTGCAGGTCTCCGAGCAGGGCCTGCACGTCTACAACCGCGACGGCATGCGACGGGGCAGCGGCGCCTTCGAGCTGTGGCCGCAGCTCGGCCTCGAAGGCGATGCGAGCCATGCGTTCTACATGGGCGTCGAGCTCGCGCATGCCGAGCTCGCATGGCGCCTCGGCAAGCGCTACGTGCAGGACCAGCCGCTCGACTGGGGCTGCGCGATCGAGGCCGGACCCGAAGACCTGAACGCCTGGTGCGCGCCGGGCACGACACTGAAGACCGGCCGCCGGCGCGGCCGGCAGGACGAATGATCGATGAATGACGTGATCTACGAGACCGTCGTGACGACGGTGAACCGCGACGGCAAGGTGCACGTCGCGCCGATGGGCGTGCGCTACCGTCCGGCCGCGCAAGGCGGCGACGTGATCCTGATGCCGTTCAAGCCGTCGACGACCCTGGACAACATCGACGCGACCGGGCATGCGGTGCTGAACATCGTCGTCGACACGCGCGTCTTTGCCGGTTGCGTGACCGGCCGGCGCGACTGGCCGACCGTTGCGGCCGAGCGGGTCGCCGGCGTGCGGCTGGCGGCAGCCTTGAGCCACATCGAGCTCGCGGTGGCCGAGCGCACCGATGACGCACAACGACCGGTGTTGCGCATGCGGCGCGTCCATGAAGCCGTTCATGCGCCGTACGTCGGCTTCAACCGTGCGCAGGCCGCGGTGATCGAAGGCGCGGTGCTGGTGAGCCGGCTCGGCATGCTGCCGGCCGACAAGGTCGACCGCGAGATGGCCTACCTGCAGATCGCGATCGACAAGACCGCCGGACCCGAAGAGCACGAAGCCTGGGGCTGGCTCGCCGATGCGGTCAAGCGCTTTCGCGCCGGGGAGGCCGTGCGATGACGGCGATGCGGTTGCTGGTCAGCGTGCGCAGCGTCGACGAGGCGCTGCTCGCAGCGCGCGGCGGCGCCGATTTCATCGACCTGAAAGAGCCCGATCGCGGCGCACTGGGCGGGCTGCCGACGGAGACCATCGCCGCGATCGTTCGCGCCTTGCGTGCGGACGGCATCACGCTGCCGGTGAGCGCGACGATCGGCGACTACACGCCGAGCCGGCTCGACGCCATCCTCGCGCAGGTGCGCGCCGTGGCGGCCTGCGGCGTGGACTATGTGAAGGTCGGCATCGAGCACGATGCGGCGGCGCCGTCGTTGCTGGACGCGCTGGCTGCCTGGCAGTCCTCATCGACCGCAGCCGCCATCGTGCCGGTGTTCATCGCCGATCGCGGCATCGCCGCTGCCCACGTCGCACGCGCATGCAGCCTCGGCTTCCCGGCGCTGATGGTCGACACGGCCGACAAGCATGCCGGCAGCCTGTTCGATCTGCTGCCGATGGACACGCTGAGATCCTTCGTTGCCCGCGTGCGTGCCGCGCAGCGTCTCGCCGGTCTCGCGGGTGCGCTGCGGATCGGCGACCTGCCGCGGCTGGCCGAGCTGGCGCCCGACTTCGCAGGCTTTCGCAGCGCGGTCAGCAGCGGTCATCGCGGCGGCCCGCTCGACCGCGAGCGGCTGCGCGCGTTGGCGGAGGCGCTGCGCGCCTGTGAGGTCGCGGCCCACCAGCCGGCCTACGGCGATATCGCCTGACGAGGGCGACGAAGTTCATCCTGGCCGTGGTGCCTGCTCGGGGGCCCGGTTCCAGAAGTAGAGGCCATCGTCAGAGCGGCGTCGCTCTACGAGACAAGCAACGGCAAGACGGACATTGAGGTTTCGTACCTTCCGTCGCTGGAGCACCAAGGTCACGGGCAAGCAACCCGAGCCGTGCAGGAAGCAGGCTGCAGGCTCCGAAATCGTTCGGGATCCTACCGAAGCCATCCACTGGTATTCTGCGCTTGCAAACCGGCCCTCTGTCAATCGCTCTTCGCCGCAGATTTCCACCGCTATGCAGATAAAGACCTCTCTCGAATCCATCGTGCCGCAACCGTGGGCCGCCGCAGATCGCGAGCGACTGGCCGTGCTCGCCAACGATCGCGGCGAAGGCTCGCGGGCCATGCCAGGCCTGCATCTCCGCGTGCAGGTCGATAGGGCCGTTGCGGAAGGTGTCGGTGTCACTCGCTCGCAACGGAGCAGCGTTCATCGGGATTACTTGCATTCGCCGAAGTCAAATTATGCAAATCAATAGAGCAACTTTGTTTCTTCAATTCGCTGCAACTGGTTTCCTTCTTGCAGCCTGTTCGACTGCGCCGTCGACGGATGGAAAGCCGCGAGTTACGGCGGAAGAGGCTATGGTCCGATTCCAAGCTGCAAAATGCTGTTTGTCGCTTGCAGAGATCGCGCCCTCGCCTCTGGAAGCCGAGCGTTGGTTGCCGTCTACCGACGAACAGCCGCTCCTTGCCTCACCTGCAGGCAAAGGCTTCTATACGTCGTTCGTCCTTCCCGATGACGACAAGACCTACTACTTCAGAGTCGAGAGTTTTGTATCTCGTACCGACGAGGCGTCCGCTCAAGTTGTCGTTCCGTTGGTTTTGATACTGAACAAGGACTTCTCAGTATCTCGAGCGTCGTCGCCGTCCACATTGTCATACCTTCCCGAAAAGCGCATCTACGGCGAAAGAGAGAGCCTTTATCTGTTCGCGAAAATAGACCGAAAGGCAACGCCAAAAGAGAAGTACATCGTCGTGACGACTTTTGAGCGTCTCCTTGGCCAGGAGCTAAATCTTGCCGCAATTTCGGGAGGAGATGTCATGCTCATTCCTATTGGCAAGACAGTTGCCGCGTCTCGAACTCCGATAACCCGACAAGGAGTCACGCTGCGCTCGTTGCCAGTTGGGGAAGTCAGGTTGCGGTATCTGCCGTCAATGTGGGAGCAGCCAGCCTCCGATCGCTCGATCAGGTTCTGAGTGACCGCCACCGACCGGGTGCACGAGAATGGCCCTCATCACACAACGCGTCGAACTCGCCCACGCCGGCAACAATCCTTACGTCATCCGCCGCATGCGCTCCGGATGGGCGGTGATCGGCGACGTGCAGTTTCTTCCGGGCTACTCTCTCTTGCTGCCCGATCCGGTCGTGCCCAGTCTCAACGATCTCGACAAGGCGCAGCGGGCCCTCTATCTGGAGGACATGGGCCTGCTGGGCGATGCGGTTCTGCGCGTGACGAAAGCTGCGCGCATCAACTACGAGATCCTGGGCAACTCCGAACCGGAACTCCACGCGCACATCTTTCCGCGGCTCAGCCACGAACCGCCGGAGCTCAGGACGAAACCCGCGTGGTTCTACGACTGGAGCGATGCCGTTCGCTACGATCCGGCCGTGCATGGCCACTGGAGGTCGGCGCTCGAGGCTGCGCTGGCGCAGGCCTGACGCGCCGAGGCCTTCGCTCGCAACGCATGGACGTCTAGCCGATTGCCGGGAGGCCTGCCATATGCAGTTCGCAGCACTACCGGTATCCGATCACCCGGCCTACGCGCTCCGCCCGATCGAGGCGGACGACCTGCCGCACTGGCTCGCCTACCTCGACCTGCCCGAGGTGTATCGACACACGAGCTGGAATCATCCGACGCTGGAAGACCTCGAACCGTACGCCTGGTCGCCCGCGATGCGGACACCGGCCAACCTGCTCCGGCTCGCGATCGTGCCTCGCGACACCAACCAGCTCGTCGGGACGATCGGCTTCCACACGGTCGTGCCGGTCCATCGGAGCGCGGAGCTGGCCTATGACCTCGCGCCGTCGTTCTGGGGTCGTGGCATTGCGGCACACATGTGTCGGCTCATGGTCGCGTGGGCGCATGCGCAGGCGAATGTGCTTCGCGTACAGGCCACAGTGCTCGAATCGAACCAGGCGTCGATCCGGGTCCTCGAACGGAGCGGCTTCGAGCGCGAAGGAATGCTGCGCTGCTACCGGCTGGTGCGCGGAAGCCCGGGCAATTTCTACATGTACTCCCATGTCTTGCTCGACGCGGGGCCACCAACACCGGATCCATAGGCGCGTAGGCCGGCCACGATAATGGTGCGGCGTCCGATCCATCCGTCATGCAGAGCGATCGGAACGAATCCATCCCCTTCCATTCGAGTGATGCCGCGAGACGATCGATCGTCACGGCATCAAGGAGATTCCGATGAAACGTGTGACCGGCATAGGCGGCGTGTTCTTCAAGTCCCAGGACCCGAAGGCGCTCGGCGAGTGGTATCGAACCCATCTCGGCATGGACGTCCAAGGGTGGGGCGGGGTGAAGTTCTCCTGGGTGACGCCCGAGAACCCGAGCGGCACCGGAACGACGATCTGGACGCCGTTCAAGAGCGACACCACGCATTTCGGTCCCGGTGGTGCGAGCTTCATGATCAACTTCCGCGTGCAGGACCTGCATGCGCTGCTGGCAGCGCTGCGGGCCGAAGGCTGCGATGTCGAGGACAAGGTCGACGAGTCCGAGTTCGGGAAGTTCGGCTGGGTACGGGATCCGGAAGGAAACCGCGTCGAACTGTGGGAGCCGCCGGAAGGGCGTTGAAGCGAGGGGCCAGGACCGCGCGGGGGCGCCGACATCGAACCGGCCGGGCTCATCTCGTTGAAGCCTTCATGGCTGGCCGGAACAGACGCGTCGTGAACAGAGCGTTCAGGCTACGCCGGTCGGAGCCGCACTGGGTCAACCGCCCGATGCGCCGCGACTCTTGAACGGATCGAGCGTCTTCACCCCAAGCGCCTTGAAGTCGGCGACATTCCGCGTCACGACGGTCAGGTGATGCAACCGCGCCGTCGCAGCGATCATCGCGTCTTCGATCAGGGTGTCGGACTTGCGGTGAGTCAACCGCCCCCACTCCCTGAACGCGGCCGCGTCCATCGGCAGCACGGTGTGCGAGGCGGCGAGCAGTTCCAGCCAGTTCTCGATCTCCGCGGCCTTCGCGGGATCCTGCTCGCGGGTCTTCTCGACTCCCGCCTGGATCTCGCCGATGGTCACGGCCGACAGGAAGAGGTTCGCATCGTCCGCGGCGTTGATCCAGGCCAGCACGGCTCCGTGCGGCTTGTTCTTCCGCAGTTCGGAGACGACGTTCGTGTCCAGCAGGTACATTGCTCACAGCTCGGGCGTGCTGCGCCGTTTGCTATTGCCCCGCGCACGAACCGGAAGCTCGCCCCTGGCGATGTCCGAGAGCAGAAGCTGCTTCAACGAAGGCCGCGCCGCGGCCTGAAGTCGGCGCCATTCGTCCATCCGCACCAGTACGGCAGCTTCCGTCCCGCGCTTGGTGACGACTTGCGGACCATCGGACAAACACCGCTCCAGGAATTCGCTGAACCGAGCTTTCGCATCCTGGACAGGCCATGTTTGCATGATGCACCTCTGACTAGAATTCAGACCAGTCTAGCATCTCCCCTTCAGCCATTCCATTCGATTGACGTTGCCGGACGATCGATCGTCGCGGCAGCGAGGAGATTCCCCTGATCGAGCCGACCCGATGCCGCACATCATCTGGGACTTCGACAACACCTTGGCCTATCGCCCCGGTATGTGGTCCGGGTGCTTGGCGGAAGTCGCGAATGCGAGGGCGCAAGGGGCCAACGTAACCCGCGAGCAACTCGCGCCGCATTTGTCGACGGGCTTTCCGTGGCATGCGCCCGATTCGGCACATCCCCACCTGACGGGCCCCGATGCCTGGTGGGAGAGCCTGCGCCCGGTGTTGGCTGCTGCACTGGTGCTCGGAGGTCGGATCGATCCCTCGCTGGCCTTCGAGATCGCGGGCCGGGTTCGCGGCGCGTATGTGGATCCGCAGCGCTGGGTCGTGTTCGACGATACCGAGGCCGCGCTGGTTGCCTTGTCGAGCGCGGGTTGGCGGCACAGCGTGTTGTCCAACCATGCACCGGAGCTGCCGCAGATCGTCCAGGGATTGGGTCTCGGCCGGCACTTCGACCGCGTCCTGACGTCGGCGACGCTGGGATGTGAGAAGCCTCATCCCGAGGCATTCCGGCATGCAATCGCGGAAGTCCAGCGCGACGGGCCCATCATCATGGTGGGCGACAGCTTTGATGCCGACTATCGCGGTGCTCGAGATGCCGGACTCGATGCGATCCTCGTGCGAGCCTCGCATCCCGAGTGCGACCTGGCCTTTCCCGATCTTCGGGCGCTCGCTCGGCATCTGGGCGGGGCCCCATCCCAGCACGGCCTGAGCTAAGCGGCAGCTTGCTCTTGGCGCCCGCCCGAGCGCCGCGGCAGCCCGGCCCCGTCTTCCCCAGATCCCAGAACAACCCCGTCATCAGCTTCAAGCCTTCGCGCGCCACCGGCAACAGCAGATGCTCGTCCGGCGCATGCTGCTGGCACGCCGGATAGCTGTGCGGTATCCAGACCGTCGGCAGGCCGAGGCCGTCGGCGAACACATCGTTGGGCAACGATCCGCCGAGGTTCGGCAACAGCACCGGCCGGCGTCCGGCGGTGCGTTCCAGCGAGGCCAGCGTGCAGCGCACCCACGGGTCGTCGGGATCGAGGCGGGTGGCCGGCATCACCATCGGCTCGCCGATCTCGATGGCGCCGTAGCCGCGCGCATCCAGATGCGCTCGCACGTGCTCACGCAGCCGCGCGATGTCGGTGCCGACGACGAAGCGCATGTGCAGCTGGGCCTTCGCGCTCGGCGGGATCGCGTTGATCGGGAAGTCGGGGTTGCCGGTGCGGTAGGCCAGCACGTCGAGCGTGTTCCATGCGAACACGCGCTCGGCCGGCGTGAGCCCCGGTTCGCCCCAATCGGCATCGATCGCCGGATCGCCCGCATCGCCGCCCACCTCCAGACCGGCGAGCGCCGCGCGCACGTTGTCGGGTATCGGCGGCGGGCGCAGCGCATCGACGAGGATGCGGCCGCGTCCATCGACCATCGCTGCGATCGCATGGGCGAGCACGGTGCCCGGGTTCTTCAGCAGGCCGCCCCAGTTGCCGGAATGATGCGCACCGTCGCGCAAGGTCAACGTGAGATCGAAGTTCGCGACGCCGCGCGAGCCGAGAAAGACGGTCGGGTCGGCCGCGTGCAGGCGCGGACCGTCGCTCGCGATGAGCACGTCGGCGGCAAGCAGCTGCCGCTGCTCGGCGCAGAACGCCGCGAGGCCCGGCGAGCCGGTTTCCTCGCTGGTCTCGAACAGCCACTTGACGTTGAAGCCCAGCCGGCCGCGCACCGCGAGCACCTGCGCCAGCGCGGCCAGGTTGATGCTGTGCTGGCCCTTGTTGTCGGCGGTGCCGCGACCGTAGAGGCGATCGCCGTCGACTGCCGCGTCCCACGGTCCGCGACCCGCGGTCCAGCTCGCGTCCTGGCCGCGGATCACGTCGCCGTGCCCGTACATCAGGACCGTCGGCAGCGCATCGTCTTCATGGCGCACGGCGATCAGCAAGGGTCCGCCGTGCGCTTCGGGGTTCGGGTGGATCGTGCCCGCGAAGCCGAGCGCTGCCAGCGTCGGTGCGAGCTCGTCGGCCAGGTAGGCCTGCAGCGCCGGGGCGCCGGCCGGATCCTGGCTCGCGGTGCGGAACGCGACGCGGCGTGCCACGTCGCGCACGAAGTCGCCGCGTTCGAAGTAGGCGTCGGCGTGCGCCAGGGCCTCTGCTCTCATGCGGTCGAGTATCGCCGAGCTCGTCGACACATCCGGCTCGACCGGCCGTCAGTGGTACGACGTTCCCCCGAGCAGCAGGCTCCGCATCCGCGCCAGCTCCGACTTGTGCATCAGCTCGATCGGAAACGCCGCGCCATGCGCCAGGGCGGCGAACTGCTCGTCGAGCACGCCGGCCTGCACGTGCTCGGTCAGCGTGCGCGCCGGGTCGAGGTCGCACGACTTCACCATCACGAGGCGCTCGGCGTTGAGCTTGCGCGCGAGGTCGAGCGCGATCGTGTCGGACGTCGCACCCCAATGCGTGCGGTCGTCGGGCTCGCGGCGCTGCAGCTCGAACGGCAACCACACCGCGGTGTGCCCGCGGTGCAGCACGCGCAGCAGGTCGACGCTGTCGGTGGCGAGCCGCAGGCTGGGCTGCAGCGCATGCAGCTGATAGGCGGTCTGCGCCATCGCGAGGATCGCCATGTTGTGCGCCGCCAGGTCGTTGAACTGCCAGCGCGCCTGCACGCGCCGCACCTCCTCGGCGAAGGTGCCGCCGCCGCAGACCAAGGTGACGCGGCCGCCGCCGAGCTGCGACAGCAGCTCCAGCCACTGCGGCAACAGCGGATCGGCGCTGAGGCTGCCCCCGAGCTTGACCACCCACATCAGCCATGCTCCCGGTCGAGCAACGCGGCTACGGCGACGGCCGGCGCGCAGACATCGCACCATGCCTCGATGACGGTCCGATCGCCACCCGCCGCGTCGGCGGCCACCGCAGCGACGTCGCGGCCATAGCCGAACGCGCGCCACGGCCGCTCGCGGCCGACGGCTGCGGTCACGACGTCTTCGACGAGAAAGGCGCCGCAGCCGGCAGCGACGACCTGCACGCCGCGCTCCAGGCCATGGTCGTGAACGACGCGCCGCAGCTGTCCGGCGATCTCGGCCACCTGCGCGGCCCGCCACGCGCGCGCCAGTGCGAGCCAGGCATAGGCGTCGGCATCGCGTGCATCCAGGCCGATCATCCGTGCGAGCCGGCGGCGCGTCGCGTCGGCATCCTTCGCGCCGCCGTCGGCCGCCGGCTGCAGATCGTGCGCGCCGGCGAGCTCGCCGGTCAGGCGATACACGTCCGCGGTCGTCGCGAACAGCTCGTTCATCACGTTGACTGAGCTGCCGCGCCATTCGATGCGCGGCGCCAATGCGCACAGCGGCGTGCGCACGACCCCTTGGTAGACGAGCGCGCCGCTGGCCAACCGTTCGTGGTCGCCGCCGTCCGTCGTCGCGACCTGCCCGTCGCGAAACGCGATCAGGTCGGTCGTCGTGCTGCCGATGTCGACCAGCACGCCGCCCGCGGCATCGCATTGCAGCGCCGCATGCTGCGCGGTGGCATGCCAGTTGGCCGAGGCGATGGCGGCCCAGCGGGCGGCGACCTCGCCGGCGTCGCACCAGCCGGACGCGCCGGCGTAGAACGTCACGCCGGCCAGGCGCCCTGCAAGCCGCGCGGCGATGCGGGCGACACCTGCTTCGCGATCGTCGAACAGGTCGACCATCTCGCCGGTCATCGTTGCGGCATGGGTGGCGACGGTCGCCGCCCACGGCCAGCGGGCGAGCGCGGCGTCGAGCGCGGCGTCGAGCCGATCGAGTCCCTGCCAGAGCGGGCAGGCCCATTCGGCGACGTCGACGACGCGGCCATGGCGCAGCACGCACGCCTTCAGGTGCGCGCCGCCGACGTCCCAGCCGATCATGTGACGATCGGGCATCGCGCGGTTTCCTCCAGGTGGGCGGCGACGACCTCGGCCGCCAGGTTGCGTCCGAGCGCGTGCGACAGGCCGACGTAGGCGCTCGTCGTGCGTGGGTTGATCTCGATCGTCACCGGCCCGGCATGCGGGTGCCAGACGAGGTCGATGCCGGCGATGCCGCGCAGCCCGGGCAGTGCGGCCTGCACGCGCTCGGCGAGCCGCTCGAGCGCCGGCAGCCGCGCATCGTGAGGCGGCAGCACGTGCGTCGTCACGCCATGGAAGCTCAGCATGCCGAGCGGATCGATCTCGAACCGCTGGCGGTTCACGCTCAGCAGTTCGACGCCGCTCGCATCGCAGCGCAAGGTGAGGCTGAGCGGATCGCCTTCGATCCACGGCTCGAGGGTGGCCGATGCGCCCGCGGCGCGGCGCCGCGCGCGATCGGCATAGGCGGCATCGCGGCTGTCGTGCACTTGCGTGTCGACGCTGCCGGCGCCGTCGTCCGGCTTCACGACCCAGCGCCGCACGTGCGGATCGTGCTCGAAGGCGCGCGGCGTCGCGATGCCGGCGGCGGCCAGCAGGTCGAGCGTCGCGGCCTTCCAGCTCGCGACCGCGATCGTCGCGCCGTCGCAGCCCAGCCAGCGGTCGCGGTCGACCGCGCGCTGCAGCGCGGCGAGCACCCCGCCCGACTCGGGCGCGATGACCCAGGTCAGGTCGTGGCGCAGGGCTTGCCGCGCGACGAATTCGCATGCGCCTTCGCCAGGGTGCGGACGCAAGGTCGCGGCAGGCAGCGGCGCGGCACGCTGTCCCGGCGCGGCGGCGCAACCGACCTCGATGCCGGCTGCGGCGAGCAGGTCCTGCACCACCGCATCGCGCATCGCCAGGCCTTGCGCCAGCAACTCGGCGGACGCGCCGTCGTCGTCGCAGCCGGTGAGATACTCGAACACGAAGACGCGCATCACCATGGTCCGCGTGTCCCGTCGAGCGCGCCGCTGCGCGACATCCTCCCAGACGCCATGCCCGCTGCCGAGATCGAGCTGATCCCCGTCGTCGACCTGCTCGGCGGCGCGGTGGTGCGCGGCGTGCAAGGCAACCGGCAGGCGTACCGGCCGATCGAGTCACCGCTGTGCGGGACCAGCGAGCCGATCGCGGTCGCGCAGGTACTCGTCGAGCGTGCGGCGGCGCGCCGGCTGTACATCGCCGACCTCGATGCGATCCAGGCGCGGCCGGCGCATGTCGCCGTGCTGCGCGAGCTGCTGGCCGAACTGCCCGCGATCGAGCTGTGGCTGGACGCCGGCTTCGGCAGCGCGGCCTCGGCCGAACGGCTGCTCGAATCGCTCGCTGCGGATGCGGCGCGCGTCGTCGCGGTGTTCGGCAGCGAATCGCTGCAATCGCGCGACGAACTCGAGCGCTGCTTCGGCCCGGCCGGCGCATGGCGCGAACGCGCTGCGCTGTCGCTCGACCGGCGCGGCGGCACGCGGCTCGATCCGGCCGGCTGCTGGGACGTGCCGGCGCGCTGGCCGTCGCGCGTCATCGTGATGACCCTGGAGCGGGTCGGTTCCGGCGCAGGGCCCGACCTCGACACCGTGGCCGACGTGCGCCGGCAGGCACCGGCGGCGCGGCTCGTCGGCGCCGGCGGCGTCCGCTCCGAAGCCGACCTCGAACGCGCGGCGGCAGCCGGCGCGGACGCATGGCTGGTCGCGAGCGCCCTGCACGATCTGCAGCTGCCGTCGCGCCGACGCTGAGGCCGCGAGGCGCTGTTGTCTCCCAAGAACATGGCGCCGACGCCATCACGAATCGTGCCATCCCGAATCGGGCTGCGCGGGGCGGGCGCGCCTCCAAAAGCGCAACACTGTGTGGCACATCTGGCCGCGCCGGCCCGGGCGCATGCGGCTGGACCGCCGGATCGGCGATGGCACATCGCTTGCGTTCGCAACGCCGGATGACCGCTGCTTCGAGCCCCGCCGATACCGCATGGACCTGTCCGTTCTGTGCGTTGCTGTGCGACGGCTACGGCGCCGTGGCCGGCCCCTCGTCGCTGGCGCTGCGCGGTAGCGACTGCCCGCGTGCGCAGGCCGCGCTGGCCCGCTTCGCCGTCGGCGCGCCGGCACCCGCGCCGGAGATCGACGGCCGCCCGGCGAGCCTCGACGACGCGATCGCGGCCTGCGCCCGGCTGCTCGGCGCGAGCCGCCAGCCGCTCTTCGGCGGCCTCGGCACCGACGTCGCCGGCATGCGGGCGCTCTACCGGCTGGCCTGCGCGACCGGCGCGATCTGCGATGCCGCCGGCGGCGATGCGCTGACCGAAGGCCTGCGCGTGCTGCAGGACCGCGGCGGGTTCACGATGACGCTCGCCGAGGTGCGCGAGCGGGCCGATCTGATCGTCTGCGTCGGCGGCGTGCCCAGCGCGCGCTTCCCCGAGTTCTTCAAGCGCTGCGGCGTGTTCGAGGCGCGCAACCATCAGGCCGCGGTGTGCCTGGTCGGCGACGGCATCGAAGGCACCGATGCCGAAGCATGGAAAGCGCTCGGCGATCGCATCGGTGACCGCGCGGAGGCGGTCGCCGGCACGGACGGCGGCGTTCCGGCCACGGTCGCCGTGCTGGCCGCCTGCGTCAACGGCTACGACGCGGCGGCCGCGCCGCCGGCGCTCGCGGTGCTGGCCGATCGCTTGCGCAATGCGCGCTATGCCGTCCTCGTCTACGAGCCCGGCCGCCTCGGCCCGCATGCAGCGCTCGTGATCGAAGCGCTCGATCGCATCGTCAACCGGCTGAACCGCACGACGCGCGCAGCGACGCTCGCGCTCGGCGGCAACGACGGCGCGGCGACCGCGAACCAGGTGCATGCCTGGCTGTCCGGCCTGCCGCTGCGCACGCGTTGCGGACCGGATCGCATGCAGCACGAGCCGCTGATGTTCGGCACCGGCCGACTGCTGGCCGACCAGGCGGTCGATGCGCTGCTGTGGGTGTCGAGCTTCGAAGGCGCCGCGCCGCCGGACACCGACGTGCCGGTCATCGTGCTCGGCCCGGCGCATGCCGATCGTGCCCGCGCTGCCGTCTACATACCGGTCGCGACACCGGGCATCGGCGCGCGCGGCCATCTGTTCCGCACCGACGGCACGGTGCTGATGCCGCTGGATGCGGTGCGCGACGACGGCCTGCCCGGCGTGGCCGCCATCGTGCAGCGCATCGAAGCGGCGCTCGCGCGCACAGGAGCCTCAGCGTGACCGCGACCCTGCGCCTGCGCGGCGGTCGCGTCGTCGATCCGACCCACGGCATCGACGAGGTTCGCGACCTGTACCTGCGCGACGGCCGCATCGTCGATGCGACCCCAGGCGACGTGACCGACGTCGATGCGACCGGCTGCGTCGTGATGGCCGGCGGCATCGACATGCATACCCACATCGGCGGCGGCAAGGTCAACCTTGCGCGCATGCTGATGGTCGACGCGCAGCGCTCGACCGGACTCGCGCTGCCGACCAATGCGCTCGAGCTCGCATCGTGCGGCGGCTGCGCGCCGGGCACGCTGGCGACCGGCTACCGTTACGTCGAGATGGGCTACACGGCCGCGTTCGAGCCGGCGATGCTGCCGTCGAACGCGCGCCACGCGCACATGGAAATGGGCGACGTGCCGGTGCTCGACCATGGCGCCTACGTGATGCTCGGCAACGACGAGCTGTTCCTCGAAATGCTCGCGCGCGGCGGCCCGGCGATGAGCAACTACAGCGAGCTGCGCGACTACGCCGCCTGGACCATCAACGCCGCCAAGGCGATGGGCGTGAAGGTCGTGAACCCGGGTGGCATCTCGGCGTTCAAGTTCAACCAGCGCAAGCTCGACGTCGACGAGCCGCATGTGCACTGGCAGGTCACGCCGCGGCAGGTCGTGCATGCGCTGGCGCGCGCGGTGCACGAGCTCGGCGTGCGGCACCCGCTGCACATCCACGGCAGCAACCTCGGCGTGGCCGGCAACATCGCATCGACCTTGGCCACCATGGCTGCGCTCGAAGGCCTGCCTGCGCACCTGACGCACGTGCAGTTCCATGCCTACGGCACCGAAGGGCCGAAGAAGTTCTCGTCGGCCGCGCTGCAGCTGGCCGATGCCGTCAATGCGCATCCGAACGTGTCGATCGACGTCGGCCAGATCATCTTCGGCCAGACCGTCACGGCGTCCGGCGACACGATGCGCCAGCATGCGCAGTCCGACCTCGCGAACCCGCGCAAGTGGATCGGCTCCGACATCGAGAACGTCGCCGGCTGCGGCGTCGTGCCGTTCCGCTACCGCGAGCAGAGCTACGTCAATGCGCTGCAGTGGGCGATCGGCCTGGAGCTGTTCCTGCTCGTGAAGAATCCGTGGCAGGTCGTGCTGACGACCGACCATCCGAACGGCGGCCCGTTCACGAGCTATCCGCATCTGATCCGGCTCTTGATGGACAAGGGCTTCCGCGACGAGCAGCTCGCGAAGCTCCATCCCGACGTCGCGACGCAGAGCGCGCTGAAGGACATCAGGCGCGAGCTGAGCATGGCCGAGATCGCCGTGATGACGCGCTCGGCGCCGGCGCGCCTGCTGGGCCTGAAGGACCGCGGCCATCTCGCATCCGGCGCGGCGGCCGACATCGCGGTCTATCGCGAGCAGGCCGACCGCGAGGCGATGTTCGCCACGCCCGAACACGTCTACAAGGACGGCGTCGAAGTGGCGCGCGGCGGCAACATCCTCGCGTTGCCGACCGGCGGGACCCACTTCGTCGAGCCGGGCTACGACACGGCGATCGAGAAGACCTTGCGGCGTCATTGGGAGATGCACGGCTCGATCCGCTTCGACCACGCCTACATCGGCAAGGACGAGCTCTGCAGTTGCTGCAACGGCGGCCGCCTCTTGCCGGCCGCGTGCTTTTCATCATGACAGCCCCTCGTCCGCCGGGTACGTCGGCCGGTCCACCAAGCGGACCCGGGCCGGCTTGGGGCGGCCCGGCGCTCGGCCCGGAGTGCTCCGCATGATCAAGAACGGCGTCGCGATCGACGACAGCTTCGCGGAAGCCTTCCCGATGAAGGCGACGCGCATCGTCGTCACCGCGCACACGATCGAATGGGCGCGCCATGCGGCGGTGAGCGCGACCGGCTTCGCGACGTCGGTGATCGCCTGCGGCTGCGAAGCCGGCATCGAGGCCGAGCTCGATGCGTCGCAGACGCCCGATGGCCGGCCCGGCTGCGCGGTGCTGATCTTCGCGATGTCGGGCAAGGAGCTGACGAAGCAGATCGAGCGGCGCGTCGGCCAGTGCGTGCTGACCTGCCCGACGACCGCCGTCTACGCCGGCATCGCCGAAGGCGAGGCGGTGGCGCTCGGCAAGAACCTGCGCTTCTTCGGCGACGGCTGGCAGATGTCGAAGGTCATCGCCGGCGTGCGCTACTGGCGCGTGCCGGTGATGGACGGCGAGTTCGTCGCGCAGGAGACGACCGCGGTGACCAAGGCGGTCGGCGGCGGCAACCTGCTGCTGCTCGCGCGCGACACCGACGCCGCGTTGGCTGCGGCATCGGCCGCGGTCTGCGCGATGAAGCGCGTGCCCAACGTCATCATGCCGTTCCCCGGCGGCGTCGTGCGTTCGGGCTCGAAGGTCGGCAGCAAGTACGCGGCGCTGAGCGCATCGACCAACGATGCCTATTGCCCGAGCCTCGTCGGTCTCGCGCCGCGCAGCGAGCTGACGCGCGACGTGCGCTCGGTGCTCGAGATCGTGATCGACGGCCTGACCGACCAGGACGTCGCCACGGCGATGCGTGCGGGCCTCGACGCCTGCGTGGAGATCGGCGCGGCCGGCGGGCTCTTGCGCATCTCGGCGGGCAACTACGGCGGCAAGCTCGGGCCGTTCCACTTCCACTTGCGCAAGCTGATGGAGGCGGCCTCGTGAGCGGCTGGCAACTGACGTTGAGGCAGGCTCCGGCGCTGCGTGTCGATGCGCGCGCCTTGTCGCCCGCTGCCTTCGCGGGCCTGGCGCCGGCGCAGATCGAGCGCGTCACGCTGACCCACGGCACGCAGGTGCTGCCGCTCGCCGAGTTCTTCCGCGTCGAAGAGCAGGCCGAAGACGGCCTCTCGATCGACGGCGACCTGAGCCGCTTCGATCGCATCGGCTGGCAGCTCGCCGGCTCGCGCATCGAGGTTCGGGGCGCCGTCGGCGCGTACGCCGGCGCCTGCATGAATGCGGGCGAACTCGTCGTGCATGGCGATGCCGGCCTGCTCGCCGGCTGCGAGATGGCGGGCGGCACGCTCACCGTCGACGGCAACGTCGGCGATCACGCGGCCGGCAACCAGCCCGGCAGCATGGACGGCATGCGCGGCGGCACGTTCGTCGTGCGCGGCAACGCCGGCGCGCGCTGCGGCGATCGCATGCGTCGTGGCACGCTGGTCGTGCACGGCGATGCCGGCGACTTCCTCGCATCGCGCATGGTCGCCGGCACGATCGCGCTCGGCGGCACGGCCGGTGCGCATGTCGGCTACGGCATGCGGCGCGGCAGCGTGGTGTTCGCCGGCGCCGTGCCGGCGATGCCGGCGACCTTCGTGCCGGCCGGTGCCGAAGCGGCGGTCTTCTGGCAATTGCTGGCGCGCGACCTCGCGCGCCATGGCGGTCCGTTCGCGGGCCTCCCGGCACGCGGCATCGAGCGCCATCTCGGCGACCTGTCGGCGGCCGGCAAGGGCGAGCTGATCGCGGTCCGGTAGGCTGGCCTTGCCGGTGCTCGCGGGCACCGGCGGTGCTTCCATCCCTTTCTTCACTCCGACCTCGAGACGATGACCCAGCCCTACCTCTTCCATGCCGGCGAAGCCACGGTGCTTGCGCGCGACGGCCAGTACACCGACGCGATGCCCGAGATCCTGATCGGCCGGACCGACGGACCCGTGGGTCAGGCCTTCGCGAACATGATGGCGCAGACCAAGGGCCACACCGCGATGTTCGCGATCCGCGCCTGCAACCAGCTGGTCCGCCCGGCGACCATCGTCGTGCCCAAGGTCACGCTGAAGGACATGGCCAACATCGACCTGTTCGGCGGCGTCGTGCAGAGCGCGACCGCCGACGCGGTGGTCGATTGCCTGATCGACGGCACGATCCCGAAGGCAGTGGCCAACGAGCTGTGCATCATCAGCCTGGTGTGGATCGATCCGCGCTGCGCGAAAGATCCGAACCTCGACAAGAAGGACATGTACCGCACCAACCACGAGGCGACGAAGCTCGCGATCAAGCGGGCGCTGAACAACGAGCCGAGCGTCGACGAGCTGATCGCGAACCGCCACAAGATCAAGCACGACATGGACGACTGGAGCTGAAGATGGCTGCCTTCGCGCTGCTCGACGACCGCCACGCCACGCGCGAGGCGCCGACGAGCCGGCTGTACGAAGGCCATGTCCGTACGCATCGCTGCATCGATCCGGCCGCGCTCGACGCGACCTGGGCCGCGGTCGATGCCGACTTGCGCGCCGGCCTGCATGCGGTCGTGCTGGCCGACTACGAGTGGGGCGCGAAGCTGCTGCGCGCCGGGCATGCCGGCCTCGCGGCCGGTGATCGGTCGGCGCTGCGCGTGTTGATGTTCGAGCGCGTCGGGCACCTGTCGCAAGCCGATGCGACCGCGTGGCTCGCCGCGCTCGAAGGCCGCGACGAGCCGCAGCCGGCCGGCACCTGCGCGCTCGATTCCAGCGTCGACCGCACGGCGTTCGTCGATGCGATCGAGCGCATCCACGAAGCGATCCGCGCCGGCGAGACCTACCAGGTCAACTACACCTATCGGCTGAGCGGCCGCGCGTTCGGCTCGCCGGTCGCCCTGTATCGGCGGCTGCGCGAGCGCCAGCCTGTGGCCTACGGCGCGTTCATCGCGTTGCCGGACGAAGAGGCCGCCGGCGGCATCACGCATGTGCTGTCGTGCTCGCCCGAGCTGTTCCTGCGCCATGACGACGGGCTGCTCACGGCGCGCCCGATGAAGGGCACCGCGCCGCGCATCGCCGCGCCCGAGAGCGACAGCGAGACCGCGCGCATGCTGTCGATCGACATCAAGAACCGCGCCGAGAACCTGATGATCGTCGACCTGCTGCGCAACGACCTCGGCCGCCTGGCGGAGGTCGGCTCGGTCGCGGTGCCGGCGCTGTTCGCGATCGAGCCGTACAGCACGGTGTTCCAGATGACGTCGACGGTGCAGGCGCGGCTGCGGTCCGAGGTCGGCTTTCCCGAGCTGTTGCGTGCCGTGTTCCCTTGCGGTTCGATCACCGGCGCGCCCAAGCACCACACGATGGAGCTGATCGCCGGCCTCGAGACGACGCCGCGCGGCCTGTACTGCGGCGCGATCGGCTGGCTCGACGCGCCGCGAGGCGATGCGCGCATCGGCAATTTCTGCCTGTCGGTGGCGATCCGTACCGCAACGCTGGGCCAGCCGGAACCGGCGACGGGTCTGCGGCCGATCCGCCTCGGCATCGGGGCCGGCATCGTGATCGACAGCCGTGCCGCCGACGAATGGGACGAGTGCCGTTTGAAGGGCCGGTTCCTCAGCGCGCTCGATCCGGGCTTCGAGCTGTTCGAGACGATGCTGTGGCAGCCCGGCACCGGCTATGCACGCATCGAGCGCCATCTCGCGCGCCTGACGGCGAGCGCTGCGGCGCTCGGCTTTGCATGCGACCGCGCGGCGATCGACGCAGCGCTCGCGCGGCGCGCGTTGCGCCTGGCGGCCTCGACCACGGCGATGCGCGTGCGCCTCGCGCTCGGCAAGAGCGGAGCGTTCACGCTCGTCGATGCGCCGCTGGCTCCGTTGCCGGCGGGCCCGGTCGGTCTGCTGATCGCCGAGGCGCCGTTGCCGTCGGTCGATCCGTTGCGCGCCCACAAGACCACCGCACGACAGCACTACGACGAAGGCATACGGCGCGCCGAGGAAGCCGGCGCATTCGACAGCCTGCACTTCGACGAGACGGGACATCTCGTCGAAGGCGGCCGCAGCAATGTCTTCCTGCGCCTCGAAGGCCGCTGGTGGACGCCACCGTTGGCGGACGGCGTGCTGCCCGGCGTGATGCGCTCGGTGCTGCTCGACGAGCCGGCGTGGCAGGCCGCGGAGCGCACGCTGACGCGCGGCGACCTCGGGCGTGCCGAGGCCATCGTCGTCTGCAATGCGCTGCGCGGCGCGCTGCCGGCGCGCGTGGTGCATGCATGCGCCGCGCTGCCCGCGGGCGCCTGAAGCCCGCGCCGTGCGACCCGCCTATTTCCAATAGACGTCGCGGTTGTAGGCCGCGTGCAGCTTGGCTTCGTAGTCGCGCTGGACCGCCACCGTCTCGTCGTATTCAGGGCTGGCCTTCACCTCGTCGCGCGTCAAGGTCGTGAAGACGTTGGACTCGGCCCAATCGATGCGATCGATCCAGCGTGTCGCGAGCAGCACCTTGCGGCCGCCCGGCCACCAGTTGCGGGTGTCGACGACGAGGTAGCGGATCGCCCATGACTCGTCGTCGAAGATGTAGTCCTTGACGTGGCCGATGCTGCCGTCGCTGGCCTGGATGTCGTAGCCACTGACGTCCTTGGTGCTGCGGAGGTGCTCGTCTGCAGGCGGTACCTCCTTGCGGATCGGCGCCGCGTAGCCCGGCGCATCGGGCAGCGCCGGCTGCGGCAGCAACGGGAACGCGCCCATGGCCCACAGATCCCCGTGGCCCCAATAGTCGGGGTAGCCGTAGTAGCCGAGGAACTCCTGCTCCTGCTGGCGCGAGATCGGCTTGTGGGTGTCGACCGGCGGACTGTTCTGTACCTGATCGCGCGTCAACGCGACTTCGATGATCTTCGGGTCGGCTGCCAAGCGCTCCAGCGGCTGCCGCACCGAGTACGGCGAGATCAGCACTTCGCGGCCCGAGAGCCAGCTGCCGGTCTCGACCACCAGATAGCGAACGGTCCAGGCCTCGTCGTCGAAGTAGGCTTCCTCGACGGTGCCGATGGCTTCGCCCAGCGGCTGGATCGTGGCGCCCTTCAGTTCGCTGATGCTCCTCAACATGACGATCTCCTTCGCAAGATGCGGCGCGCGGCGGCTGCCGCGGTCCCATGCGGCCATCGTCGCCCGGGCACCGGGCATGCCCTGTAGGACCGTCGCCCGGCTGCACGTCGGCGCGGTGCGTCCGCGGCATCGTCCTACGCAGGCCGAGCCGATCGCCCGGCGCGAACAGCCGTCGGGGCGCGCGACGCTCACGGATCGTTCAGCCACTCACTTGCCAAGGAGCAAGCTCATGAAGCATCCGCAAAACCGGCAGCAACCTCGAAACCAGGGCGAAGGCGACAAGGAAGCTGCACGCCGCTACAACCGGGCCGAGCATGCGTTCGTCGACAGCGGCCGCGTCGATGCCGCCGCGCATGCGGCACCACCGAGGGATGCCCGGGAAGCCGCCGACCTCGAACGCGCCGAAGCGGCCGGCCGCGCCCATGCCAAGGGAGAAGACCCCACGGTGCCGGGTGCCAACAAAATGCGGCATAAGTGACAGAAACGGTCGGCAAATATGCGTCGATCGACCGTTTGTCCGGCTGCCTCCGGTCGCACCTCAAGAACGTCCCGCGAAAGCCGAGAAACCTCTGGCCATGATTGGCGACATCAGGACTGCCGTATTTGCAGGAGGCGACAAAGATGGAGTGGGTCAGAAAAGTCAGTTTGGTGCGCAGGATAGTGATCGGCTTCTCGGTGCTGAGCGTCTCGATCGCCGCGACCGATACGGCGGCAGCCTGGTTCACCAGCCTGCAGGCACAGCGGCTGGCGCAATGGACTGACGCTGCGCGTGCTGCGCACGTCGCACTGCCCGAGGGCGTCGCCCAATGGCAATCGCAGGCCGCGACCGCGGTTTGGGGTTTCGGTGCCGCGGCGCTCGTCGGCGTGGTGCTGGCGCTACTTGCCGGCTGGCTGATCCGCTCGAGCATCAAGGACTCGGTGGAGTCGACCATCGCCTGCGTGGTCCGCATCGCCGGCGGCGACCTCGAGACCAAGATCGAATCGCCCGGGCGCGACGAGATTTCATGGCTGCGCGCCGAGCTCAACGGCATGCGCAAGAAGCTGCGCAAGGCGGTGCTCGAAGTGCATCAGACGGTCGGCAGCGTGAACACGGCGTCCGACGAGATCGCGAGCGGCAACCTCGACCTGTCGACCCGCACCGAAACGCAGGCCAGCGCGCTGCAGCAGACGTCCAGCTCGATCGAGCAGCTCGCCGGCAGCGTGCGCAGCAATGCCGACAGTACCGACGAGGCGCGCAACGAGGTCGCCCAGTCGAGCGCCGTCGCGGCGCGCGGCGCAGAAATGATGCAGGACGTGATCGCGCGCATGGTCGAGATCAACGCCTCGTCGCACAAGATCTCCGAGATCATCGGCGTGATCGACGGCATCGCGTTCCAGACCAATATCCTGGCCCTCAACGCTGCGGTCGAAGCGGCGCGTGCGGGCGAACATGGCCGCGGCTTCGCCGTCGTCGCGTCGGAAGTGCGCAGCCTCGCGCAGCGCAGCTCCACCGCGGCGCGCGAGATCAAGGTGCTGATCGGCGATTCGAGCGACAAGGTCGATGCGGGCGCGCGTCTCGTCAACGATGCCGGCCGCACGATGCAGGACATCCTCGACAGCGTGAAACGGGTGTCGACCCTGATCTCGAGCATCGCCGAAGCCGGCCGCACACAGAGCACCGACATCTCGCAAGTGCACGACGCGCTGTCCCAGCTCGACACGATGACGCAGCAGAACGCCGCGCTCGTCGAGGAACTGGCCGCATCGGCGCAGTCGCTGAGAGGTCAGTCGGGTCGTCTGTCGGAGTCGATGAGCTCGTTCCGCGTCGTCGCCTGAAGGGCTGCCGGATCGGGACCGCCGGTCCGCGGCGCTTCCGTGGCGCTTCCGTGTCGCTCAGCGCGGCGCCGCCGCGACGTTCGACCGATCGTGCGCCGCCTGCGTCTCGAGCGCCTCGATGCGTTCGTTCGCGCTCGGATGGGTCGCCGTGTCGTCGTCGCCGCCGATCTGCCGGAACACCGCCAGCATGTCGCCGGACGACACGCCGATGCGGCGCAGCGCGCGCTGCGCATAGGCGTCGGCCTCGAACTCCTGACGGTGCGCGAGCGCCGATGCGTCGCTGCCGAGGCGTGAGGCGACCGCGTCGGTGTGCTGCGGCGTCACGTCGCCGGGCACCCACTGCCGGAACAGCAGACCCATCTGCGCCCAGTGACCAAGCCGGACGTGGCCGAGTTCGTGCGCCAGGATGAAGAGCCGCGCGCCTTCCGGCAGGTCGGCGAGCGCCTCGTTGGCGACCACGACGCGCCCGAGCAGCGTCTCGGCCCAGAGCGGTGCGCGCACGACGCGCAGCGTGACCGGCTGGTCGAACTCGAGGCTGCGCACGAGCCGGTCGAAATCGGCCTGCAGCGTCCGCGCCCGAGCGGAATCGACCGCGCTGACCTCGAGGCTGTCGAGGCGCATCTGCTGCGAGCGATCGAGCACCTGCACGATGCCTTCGGGCCACGCCGATCCGGCGATGGCCATGCCGGCCGAGAGTACCAGCCAGCGGACCAGCATACGCCACCACATCGCGCACCTCTGGAGAAACCCTCGCGGGTTTTCCCGTGTTTTGCAAGTGGCGTGCCGGGTTCGTTCACAGCTTCTTCAGGCCTGGATCAGCCCCCAGTGCAGCGCCACCAAGGTCAGCTCGGACTGGTTGCTCGCCCCCAGCTTCTGCTTGACGTGATAGAGGTGCGTCCCGACGGTGCTCGGCGACAGCTTCAGGTTGTCGGCGATCTGCGCGACGCTGAGGCCGCGCGCAAGCTGCACGAAGACCGAGAACTCGCGCTCGGACAAGGTGTCGGCTGGGCTCTTCTCGCCCTTGACCTGCGCCATCGCCAGGGTCTGCGCGGTCTGCGCGTCGACATACGGCTGGTTGCCCGCGACCGCGGTGACCGCCGCGATCAGCGCATCCGGCGCGCTGCGCTTGGCGAGGTAGCCGAGCGCGCCGGCGCGCAGCACGCGCTGCGGATGCGCCGTGTCCTCGTGGGCCGACAGCGCGAGCACGCGCGCCTTCGGATCCTGCGCGACGATGCGGCGCACCGCTTCGAGGCCGCCCATGCCGGGCATCGACAGGTCCATCACGACGACATCGGGCTTGATGCGCGCATAGTCGGCGCAGGCTTGCTCGCCGGTGTCGCATTCGGCGACGACCTCGACCTGCGCGTCGGCCAGCAGCATGCGAAAGCCCATGCGCACCAGCGCATGGTCGTCGACCAGCATCACGCGGATCATGCGGCGGAGGCGGCGGGGCCGGCCGGGAGGTGGACGCGCAGGGTCACGCCGCGCGGTTCGGCCGCTGCGACGCGGAAGTCGCCGCCCAGTCCTTCGACGCGCTCGGCCAGCCAGCGCAGGCCATGGTGGCCATGGCCACGGCTGGCGTCCGGCGACATGCCGTCGCCGTCGTCGGTCAAGGTCAAGGTGACGCCGGCTGCGGCATCGCCCGACAACGCCAGCTTCACGTGATGCGCATGGCCGTGGCGCAGCGCGTTCGTCATGCCTTCCTGCGCGCCGCGGTAGAGCGCCAGGGTCGCGTCGCTGTCGAGCCGGGCATCGTCGAGGTTCACGTCGAGGTCGATCTTCAGGTCGGGCTGGCTGCGCCGCGTGCGCTCGACCAGATCGGCGAGCGCCGCACCGAGCCCGAACTTGTCGAGCACCAGCGGCGTCAGGCGCGGAATGATGCCGTGCATCGCATCGTAGAGGCGTGACGATTCGTCGGCGATCACGCGTGCCGCCTGCTCGGCCTGCGGATCGACGGCGGCGACGCGCTGCGCGATCGACAGCGCCATGCTGCGCACGGCAGTCACCGACTGCCCGAACTCGTCGTGCAGCTCGCGCGCGATGAGGCGCCGCTCCTGCTCGATCTGACGGTCGATCCAGCGCGTCAGCTCGCGGCTGTCGGAGAGCTGCTGCTCGGCCTGCGCGGCGCGGCGCTCGGTCTCGATGTTGGCCTGCAGCACGCCGACCATGCGGTTGAACGCCGCGCCTATGGTGCCGGCCTCCTTGCCCGGCAGGCGCGGCAGCACGACGTCGAAGCGGCCGGCCTCCAGGCTTTGCAGCGCCTGCACGATCGCGGCGAACGGCCGCACGGTGCTGCGCACGATCAGGAACACCATCGCATTGACGACGACCAGCAGGCCGGCCGCGCCGAGTGCCAGCACCACCACGTAGTCCCAGGCGTCGATCACGGCGCGCGATGCGTTCGACGTCATCACGAGCTTGCCGTCCGGGAACCGGATCGACTGCACCGACGGCGGCGGCGCGATCAGCCGGTCGAACCAGTCCGGCGCGTCGCGGCCGGCCTTGTACGGCGACGGCGGCGAGCGGTACAGCTCCTTGCCCTGCGCGTCGAGCAAGGTGATGTCGTTCGAGCGGATGCGCCCGACGCCTTGCAGGAATGCCAGCATCGCCGGCGTGCCCTGCGCTGCGTAAAGCCACGCGGTGCGGTTCAGCATCTGCGAGGCGACGCGGTTGGCGGCGACGACCTCCTCGTTCACCGAGTCGCGCATGCTGCGCATCTGCAGCTCGAGGACCGCGCCGACGAACAGGATCGTCAGCGCGCCGACGATCAGGTTGATCTTGAGTTGGAGGCTCACGACGAAGGATGGACTCGAGCGGCGACGGGCAAATTCTGGCCGACCTTCGTCGCGCGTTCCATGTGCCCTGAGCCGCCTAAGGTCGAGCCCGCGGGGCGATTCATGAAAATCATGAGGCGCGAATCAAGGCCGGCCGTCTGGTGCCGGCGCGCCGCCCGAGCCACCATGCAGTGCGGGATGAAACACGCCCCGCGGCGGCCAGCCGGCGCTGCGACACGTTTTTCAGGAAAGGAGACTCGTATGCAATGGACCACTCCGACGGCTACTGATTTCCGCTTCGGCTTCGAAATCACGATGTACGTCGCCGCGCGCTGATCGCGGCAGTGTCAGCAGCCGACGCCCTGGTCTTGCCAGGGCGTTGGTCTTAGTGGAGCGGCACTTTTAGCCAATACTCGGGCCCATGCGCATCACGATCCTCGGTTCGGCCGCCGGCGGCGGCTTCCCGCAGTGGAACTGCAACTGCCGCAATTGCGCCGGCGTGCGTGCCGGCACGGTCCGCGCCAAGCCGCGCACCCAGTCGTCGATCTTCATCCGGCCCGACGACGGCGACGACGGCGTGCTGTTCAACGCGTCGCCCGACATCCTCGAGCAGATTCGCGCCAACCCGGTGCTGCAGCCGGCGCGCGCGTTGCGCGACAGCGCGATCGCCGGCGTCGTGCTGATGGACGGCCAGATCGACCATGCGACCGGCCTCTTCATGCTGCGCGAGCGCACCGCGCCGCTGCCCTTGTGGTGCACCGATCCGGTCCATGAAGACCTGACGCAAGGCAACCCGGTGCTGCGCGTGCTCGAGCACTACTGCGGCGTGCAGCGCCACCGGATCGCGCTCGACGGCAAGCCGTTCTTCGTGCCGGGCGCGGCGAGCCTCGAGTTTCGCGCGCTGCCGCTGTCGAGCAAGGCGGCGCCTTACTCGCCGCACCGCGAGCGGCCGGTGCCGGGCGACAACATCGGCATCCAGATCCACGACGTGCGCCGCGACACCACGGTGTTCTATGCGCCGGGCCTGGGTGACATCACGCCGCCGGTGTTCGACGCGATGTCGTCGGCCGACGCGGTGCTGGTCGACGGCACCTTCTGGACCGACGAAGAGATGCTCACGCTCGCGGTCGGCAAGAAGACCGCGCGCAGCATCGGCCACCTGCCGCAGGCCGGCGCCGACGGCATGATCGACTGGATGGAGCGCCTGCCGCCGCAGGTCCGGCGCTACCTGATCCACATCAACAACACCAACCCGATCCTCGACGAGGATTCGCCGGAGCGCGCCGTGCTGCTGCGTGCCGGCATCCGCCCGTGCGAGGACGGCATGCTGATCGAGATCTGACCATCATGATGAAGGCCGAAAGACTGCAGGAGATGCCGGCGTTGGTGGACGCGCCGGCGTGGGGCCGCGAGGCGTTCGAGGCCAGGCTGCGCGAGCGCGGCAAGGCCTACCACATCCACCATCCGTACAACGTCATGCTCAACACCGGCAAGGCGACGCGCGCGCAGGTGCAGGGCTGGGTCGCCAACCGCTACTACTACCAGATCGCGATCCCGATCAAGGACGCGGCGGTGCTGTCGAACTGCCCCGACATCGAGGTCAGGCGCGGCTGGGTGCAGCGCATCCTCGACCACGACGGCTTCGAGATCAACGGCGTGCGCGATGCGGGCGGGATCGAGGCCTGGCTGCGCCTCGCCGATGCCGTCGGGCTGACGCGCGAGGAAGTCATCGACCTGCGCCACGTCGCGCCGGGCGTGCGCTTCGCGGTCGATGCCTACGTCAACTTCGCGCGCCGCGCGCCGTGGCAGGAGGCGGTGTGCTCGTCGCTCACCGAGCTCTTCGCGCCCGAGATCCACAAGCAGCGGCTCGCCACCTGGCCCGAGCACTACGCGTGGATCCAGTCCGAAGGCCTGAGCTACTTCCGCAACCGCGTGAGCCAGGCGCGACGCGACGTCGAGCAGGGCCTGGCGATCACGCTGAGCTACTTCGATACGCGGGCGCTGCAGGAGCGTGCGCTCGAGATCCTGCAGTTCAAGCTCGACATCCTGTGGACCTTGAGCGATGCCCTGGTCGCCAAGTACGGCGTGCAGGCATGAGCGGCGAGATCACGACCGCCGACAAGCCGCGCGTCGGCGCGGGCTTCCGCCTGCAGTGGGAGCCGGCGCAGGATTGCCACGTGCTGCTCTATCCCGAGGGCATGGTCAAGCTCAACGGCAGCGCCGGCGAGATCATGAAGCGCTGCGACGGCGAGAAGGACGTCGCGGCGATCGTGGCCGATCTCGAGCAGACCTTCGCCGCGAGCGGCCTCGAGAAGGACGTGCTCGGCTTCATCGGGGTCGCCGGCAAGCAGCGCTGGCTCACGTGGTAGCGGCAGCGATGAACGATGCTGCCGATGCCGCAACCGCCCGCCCCGGGCCGCCGCTCTGGCTGCTGGCCGAGCTGACCTATCGCTGCCCGCTGCACTGCGTCTTTTGCTACAACCCGGTCGACTTCGCGCAGACCGCGGCGGGCGACGAACTGTCGACCGACGACTGGCTGCGCGTGCTGCGCGAAGGCCGTGCGATGGGTGCGGTGCAATGCGGCCTGTCGGGCGGCGAGCCGCTGGTGCGCGACGACCTCGAGGTCATCGTCGCCGAGGCGCGGCGGCTCGGCTACTACACGAACCTGCTGACGTCGGGCGTCGGCCTGACGCCCGAACGTGCGGCGGCGCTGAAGGCGGCCGGCCTCGACCACGTGCAGCTGTCGTTCCAGGACTCGACGCGCGAGATGAACGACTTCCTCTCGCACACCAAGACCTTCGAGCTGAAGAACAAGGTCGCGAAGATCATCAAGGACCAGGGCTGGCCGATGGTCATGAACGTCGTGATCCACAGGCTCAACATCGACCACATCGATCGCATCATCGAGATGGCCGACGAGATGGGCGCCGAATACCTCGAGCTCGCCAACACCCAGTACTACTCGTGGGCCTTCCTGAACCGCGACCGGCTTCTGCCGACGCGCGAGCAACTGCGCCGCGCCGAGGAAGTCACCGACCGCTGGCGCGCGAAGCTCGGCGAGCGCATGCGGCTGTTCTTCGTCGCGCCCGACTACCACGAAGGCCAGCCGAAGAAATGCGTCAACGGCTGGGGCAGCATGTTCCTCACCGTGACGCCCGACGGCACCGCGCTGCCGTGCCACACGGCGAAGATGCTGCCGGGCCTGTCGTTCCCGAACGTGCGCGACCAGTCGCTGTCGGCCATCTGGTACGACTCCGAGGGCTTCAACCGCTACCGCGGCACCGGCTGGATGAAGGAGCCGTGCGCGAGCTGCGACCGGCGCGAGGTCGACCTCGGCGGCTGCCGCTGCCAGGCTTACCTGATCGCGAACGATCCGGCCGCCGCCGATCCGGTCTGCGTCAAGAGCCCGCACCATGGCGACGTGCTCGCCGCGGTCGAGCGCGCCGAGGCCGGCACGCCCGCGCCGGTGCGCGAGCAGCCGTTGGTGTTCCGCGATCCGAAGAACTCGCGCGCGCTGGCGGGCGGCTAGCTGAGAAAGACGGGCTAGGGCAGCGTCGCCGGATCAGGCTCAGGACGCCGGATCGAACGTGATCGTGGTCGTCCGCGGGCCGGTGTCGACGCCGTAGCTGCATGCCGGCGCGGTGTTGTCGATCTGGGTCTGCCACGGCGGGCGCACCGGCTGGCCGTTGAAGTCGACCACGCGCACGCCGGTGAAAGCGACGCTGCCGCTGGCCGGTAGCTGATCGCAGCTGCGGATGCCGTAGACCTCCATCACGCCGCCGAAGTACCAGTTGAAGACCTGGCCGTAGGCGCGCGTGCGCATCGTCGTCGTGCGGCCGTTCGTCGTGTCGGTGCTGACGATCTGCCAGGCCTTGCACGGCGCCGTCTCCGTGCAACCGGTGCCGCGCATCTGGCCGTGGATCGCATCGCCGACGTTCACGTTGAACGGCGTGTCGGTGTAGACGGTGCCGCGGATGCAGCAGTTCCAGTTCGCCATCGTCCACGCGGCGTTGTTGTAGCCGTTCCAGCCGAGCACCGGCTGCAGGATGCTCCTGGTGTTCGGCACCGCCTCGAGGCCGGGGAAGTAGTAGAGCACCTGGCCGGACGCGTTGGCGGGCGCTTCCGGCACCGTCCAGTCGGCGACCATGCCGGAGGCCGGCGGCGTGACGTCGGGGTCGGTCAGGCTGTAGGCGAGCCAGCCGTCGAAGGCTGCGGCGTCGGGCTGACGATTCCTCGCTGCGGCGCGGGTCTCGTAGGCCGCGTGCAGGCAGGCCGCGACGGCGCGACGGCTGCCGTCGCTGCGCTGCACGCTGCCGTCCTCGAGCACCGTCTCGCCGGCCGCGAGGCGCACGACGCAGGATGGGTGGAAGTAGCCGTTCGGCGTCACGACGTAGTCGAGCGGAACGCCGGCCGGGCGGGCGCCTTCGGGCAGGTTCGCGACGGTGGCCAGCGCGGGTTGCGCGGCCTGCGCGGGGGCGATGGCGGCCAGCGCGATCAGCGCGGCACCGAGACCTCGGTGGAGGAAGTTCATGGGGTCCTTTCGTTCGTGGAGTCGTTGCTTCAGGACGGGCTTCGTGCCCACGATGATGGGCGGCGGCAGTTTGCCAGAGGCAGCGCGGCGCGCCTCATGGGCACCCTCGATGCCGGGGCAAGGCGCGATTCGGGCCGTGTCGCACGGTGTCGAACGCTGCACTAGGATCGAGCCATGCAACTTCCGTCCCCCGAGCCGCACGCCGCGGCGTGGCCTGCGCCGGCGGCCGTCGAACAGGAGCCGGCACGCGGCTGGGTCGTCGTCTGGGCGAGCTTCACCGCGCTCGCGGTGATCTTCGGCATCGCCTATTCGTTCGCCGCATTCTTCGAGTCGTTCGCTGCGGAGTTCCAGGCGACGCGCGCGCAGGTCTCGCTGGTCTTCGGCTTGTCGGGGCTGCTGTACTTCGTGCTCGGTGCCTTCGGCGGCATGCTCGCCGACCGCTACGGGCCGCGCATCGTCACGAGCGCCGGCATGCTGTGCATCGCCGGCGCACTCGTGCTGGGCAGCCTGGCGACGTCGATGGTCGCGCTGACCTTGGCGTACGGCGTCGGCGTCGGTGTCGGCATCGCGCTCGTCTACACGCCGGCGATCGGCTGCGTGCAACCCTGGTTCACGCGGCGCCGCGGCCTCGCGGCCGGCATCGCGAGCGCCGGCATCGGCGCCGGCACGTTCTGCGTGCCGCTGCTCGCCGCCGCGGCCATCGCGCAGTGGCACTGGCGCAGCGCGATGTGGGCGCTGGCCGCCGGCGTCGTCGTGGTCGGTCTGGCATCGACCCTGCTGTTGCAGCGCGCACCGGGCGCGATGCGCCGCGCCGACGGCAGCGTGCCCGGCATGGCGCTCGGCGAAGTGTTGCGCGCGCCATCTTTCCGCTGGATGTATGCGATGTGCATGCTCGGCGCGCCGGCGATGTTCATCCCGTTCGCGCATCTTTCGGCGTCGGCACGCGACCTCGGCGTGGCCGATGCGCAAGCGGTCGGCCTCGTCGGCCTGATCGGCATCGGCAGCCTGACCGGGCGCTTCGCAGTCGGCGCAGTGGCGGACCGCATCGGCCGGCCGCTGGCGCTGATCGCGGTCGAGGCATCGCTGGGCCTGTCGATGCTGCTGTGGCTCGTGGCCGGCAGCTATCCGGCGCTCGCCGTGTTCGCGCTCTGGATGGGCCTCAGCTACGGCGGCATCGTGTCGCTGATGCCGGCGCTCTGCATGGACCTCTACGGCGCGCGCTCGGTGTCGTCGGTGATCGGCACGCTCTACACCGGCGCCGCGCTCGGCAACGCCGCCGGTCCGTGGGTCGCCGGCCGCGTGTTCGACGTGCGCGGCAGCTATGCGCTCGTGATCGGCGGCTGTGCGCTGCTGTCGCTGCTGGCGACGCTGTGCGCGTGGCGCGCAGTGCGGCGCCGAGCGCGCCACCTTGCGCCCTAGACGCGCGGCTCGCCGGCCTCGTTGACTTGAATGGTCGGCCCTGGCGGCGCGGCCATCTGCACGTGGTGCTCGGCGCTGCGGAAGTAGTAGGTCACGTCCCAGTAGTCGGGCTGGCCGTTGCGCGGCACTTCGGCGCAGCGCTGCACGTCCTGGCTGTACGCGGTCGTCGGGCCGCGATCGACGTTCGCGCCGATCGCCGCACCGGCAACCGCGCCGCCGACCGTCGCGAGGGCCTTGCCGGTGCCGCCGCCGATCTGGTGACCGAGGATGCCGCCGACGATGCCGCCGACCACTGCGCCGCCGACGTTGCGGCCGTCCTGCACCACTTGCTGGCGTTCGACCCAGCAGCGTTGCTGCGGCGTCGCATAGACCGCGTGGACCGCGCTGACGTTCACCTCGTAGACGCGCTCGTCGTGACGGCGCCGCCAGTCGTAGGCAGGCGCCGGCGGCGGCGCGTAGCGGCTCTCCTCGTAGCGCATGCCCGGATGCGCGAGGCGCACCGACGACACCGCATTGTTGAGCCCCATCGCGCTCAGATCCGAATAGCGGCCCGGCCGGAGGATGACGCAGCGCCCGTTGAAGTTCGCGTTCTCGCACGCCTCCCAGCGCTCGTTGCCGAGCACGATGACGGACGACGCGCGATCGTTGAAGCCGTATTGCGAGAAGTCGGGAACGTCGCCTTCGGCCGCGAAGTTGCGGCCCTGGAAACCTTGCTGCGAATAGAAGGTGATCTGGCCGGCCATCGGCTGCGGCGCGTAGCGGCCTTGGTCGTAGTGCCGATCGTGGTCGGTCGCTCGGGCCGACGAGATGCGATCGTTGAGGTTCATGGCGCGCAGCGACGGATAGTTGCCGGGCCGCAGGATCGCGCACGGGCCGCCGAAGTTGCGGTCGCCGCAGACTTCCCACGCCGAGCCGGTGACGACGACCGACGAAGCCTGGTCATTGAAGCCGAAGCGCCGGAAATCGCCGACCGGACCTTGCGCGGTGAACGAGCGTCCTTCGTAGTTCTCGTGTTCGTAGAACGTCACGTCGGCCGAGGCCTGCAGCGCGACGACGGCGAGCGCGGCGGCGGCGCTCAGCTGGATCAAGCTCTTCTTCATGGATGCCCTCCGGTCGCGGATGGTTGGATCGTCATGCCGGGTCTTCCCGCCCGGTCCTTCGCATCGACAACGCGCCGGCCGCCGAATCCGACGACGTCGCCGTGCAACCTCTCGTAAGCGCCGGCAGGCGCGAACGACGGCACGGCGCGAACGACGGCACGGCGACCGCGCGCCGTCGTCGAGCGCCGGTCATCACATGCGCGGATCGCCCATTCCGTCCACCGTGATCGTCGGTCCCGGCGGCGCCGTCAGCTCCACGTGGTGCTCGGTGCCGTGGAAGTAGTAGGTCACGTCCCAGTAGTCGGGCTGGCCCGAGCGCGGCAGGCGGTCGCAGTGCCGCACGTCCTGGGTCGAGATGGTCGGCGGCGTGCGCACGACCTGGCCGTCGGCCACGGCCGCGGTGCCGTCCTGCACGACCTGATTGCGCTCGACCCAGCAACGCTGGTCGGTCGTCGCGTAGACCGCATGCACCCTGTCGACGTCGACCTGATAGAGCGGCTGATCGCTGCGCGATTCATAGGTTCGCGGCGGCGGCACATAGGCTTGCGCGGTCTGCGCACCCGGCTCCGCCAGGCGCACCGACGACACGCTGTGGCTCAGGCCCATTGCCGACAGGTCGCGGTAGCTGCCCGGGCCGAGCACGGCGCAGCGGCCGCTGAAGTTCGCGTCCTCGCAGACCTCCCAGCGCTCGCTGCCGCGCACGATGATCGACGTCGCGCGGTCGTTGAAGCCGAAGCGCGCGAGGTCGGCGACGTCGCCGTCGGACGCGAAGCTGCGGCCGTCGAAGCCTGGCCTCGAGTAGAACGTCACCTGCCCGGTCGGCGCAGGCGGCGTCGGCGCATAGCGACTGGCTTCATAGTGCCGGTCGCTTTCGACCTGGCGTGCCGACGCCACGCGGTCGTTCAGGCTCATCGCACGCAGCGACGGATAGCTGCCGGGGCGCAGGATCATGCATTGCCCTGCGAAGCTGCGGTCGTCGCAAACCTCCCACGGCGTGCCGCTCACCACGACCGACGCCACGCGATCGCGAAAGCCGAGACGGGCGAGATCGGGCACCGATCCCTGCGCAATGTAGGCGCGGCCCTGAAAGTTCTCCTGCTCGTAGAAGGTCACATCGGCGCAGGCGTGCCCCGCTGCGACCGCGAGCGCCGTCATCGCGCCCAGCTTGCTCCATGGGTTCATGTCGTTTTCTCCTTCGTTGGTCAGATACGCGAGCCGCCGAGCCGAGCCAGATATGAAACGAGGCAAGACATGCAGACTCCCCGGGCGCCGAGGCGCCGTCGAAGTCCATGGTTGCGCTGTGTACCGGGGTCGCCCTGTCGGCGCTCGCCGCAAGGGCCTGTCGGAATCGGCTGGCGTGCCGATCAGAATTCGACGCGGTAGAGCCGTACCCGGAGGTCCGGCTCGCTCGAACCCGGCTTCTTGACGTTGAAGCCGGCATCGCCGGCCGGCGCTTCGATCTGTGTCGTGCGCCAGAGCGACGGCCGCTCCTGAAGCTGCGCCCGAAACTCTTCGGTCGCCCAGATCTGCCCCGGCTCGACGAACGGCTCGACGCGCGCCGCGCACAGCACCGCTTCGCCGCCGACGATGAGCGGCGGCGCATCGGCATCGCCTTGGCGGAACTGCACGTCGCCGTAGTGCAGCGCGACCCGCAGGCGCGGCTGCCCGGGCGCGCGATAGACCTCGTCGATCAGGTGGCGCGCGGTCTGCGCGAGCGCGATCGGATCGTCGTCGGCCACCAACGCCGCATCGCCCGCGCCGACTTCGGCGATCGCGCCGGGGGGCGCCCAGCGGCGCACCGCTTCCTCCATCGCCTTGCGCACCGGCAGGTCGGCACCGGCATGCATCAGCGCGCCGAAGCCGTGCACGTCGGCCTTCAGCACGCAGCACGGCCGAAGGTAGGCCTCGAAGTGGACTTCGTGGCCGGCGACGTCGCGCCAGGGCCGGTCGTAGCCGATGATGTTGGTCCGGTCCATGCGCTGGCCGTAGGCCGGCTGCAACCGCGCGATGACGTCGGACAGCACCGGATGCACGAGGTAGTGCGAGGCCGGCGGCAAGGTGCCGTCCGGATCGAGCGTCGCCTCGCCGGGCCGCAGGAAGCGCTGACGCCATTCGCCGCGCACGCGGTCGTGCTGCACGTAGCCGAGCAGGCCGACGCGGTACAGCCCCCAGAAGATCTGCGGCGCCGCGCCGCTCGAATCGGCAGCGGCGAGCGCGTCGAGCTCGGCACGCGTCAGCACCGGGCCGGGGAGTTGCGCGAGCAGGCCGTCGAGGTCGAGTTCGCCGAGATAGGGCGAGACCTCCGCGAGGTATTCGTGCGCGATCTCGGTCGCGGCCTGGTTCACCGCTTCCTTGAGCTGCGCCTCGTGACGGCGCTCGTCGGGGCGCTGCGCGCCGAGGCGCTCGCCGATCGTCATCAGGTCGCGCGGCCGCAGCAGCGTATGGCGGCACAGGTATTCGAGCGCATCTTCTTCCTCGCGCGTGTAGGTGTCCGTCACGCAGGTGCGGCCGAGGAAGGCCTCGAGCGGATGCGTCTTCGCACGCGCCGGGCTGACCATGCGGTCGGCCTTCACGAGCCGCACGTTGTTGACGAAGATCTCGCGCAGGCTCTCCGGCGAATAGACGATGTCGATCGCGCTGCCGCGGTACTGCTGCGCCATCGCGGTGCGGCGCGGCAGGCTCGCATAGGCTTCCTTGCGGATCGCCGCATACACCTTGACGTGGTGGTTGATGCGGCGGAGCTGGTAGGCGATCTCGACCAGCCCGAGCTGCGCGTGGTACCAGACGTCGGGCGACAGCTCGCCGGTCACGCTCGGGTTGCCGGCGCGCTGCTCGACGTGCTTGTTGAAGTACTCGTCGATGCCGTCGATGAAGATCGCGATCGGCGCATTGACCGAGCGCAGGCGCGGCACGAGGTGGCCGTCGGTGTCGGCGGCGCAGCGCTGCAGGTCGCCGGGATTGAAGTCGAGCAGGCGGACGAAATGATCGATGACGCCGCGCAGCTGCTCGTCGCGCACGAGCCCGGTCAGGCGCGCGTTGACCTTGAGTCCGTCGAGCGCGCGCTCGTGCTTGAGGACCGCCAGCGAGATCGCCGTCAGCCACACCTTCGACCACGGCAGCGCCGACGCCGCGAAGAACGCGAGCGTCTCGCGGTTGAAGATCTTGTCGCCGATCGGCTTGTCGAGCAGGCTGCCGCTCGGCAGGCAGACCGCGCGCGCCTCGCGCTGGTAGAGCACGCGCTTGGCCTTCAGCAGGAGCGTCTTGCCGAAGCCCTTGGTGCCGATGACGATGAACTTGTTGTCGTCGCCGTCGGGCGCGAGGAACGCGTCGATCTCGGGCGTGCGGTGCAGCAGCGACTCGTCGAAGTCATCGGCGACGCGGATGTCGTCGGCGTCTACGGTCCATGCGCGCATCCACAACTCCTGCGATCGGACGTGCGGGTGTGGTCCCGCAACCGGCGGAGGATAGCGCGCCGGTTGCCGGCTCTCAGCGGCTCATGGCGCGCAACGCCGGCCTCGCTCAGCGCTCCGCGTTCGGAAAGAACAACTGCTCGCCGCCGATCCGATAGGACGCGATCGTCGCCTGCCCCGCCGGCGACGTCACCCAGTCGACGAACTTCTGCGCGCCGGCATGGTCGAGCCGCGGGAACTTTGCGGCGCTCGGCACCATCACGCCGTACTGGTTGAAGAGGCGCCGGTCGCCCTCGACCAGCACCGCGAGGTCGGCGCGATTCCTGAAGGCCAGCCAGGTGCCGCGATCGGACAGCACATAGGCTTGCGTGGCCGCCGCCATGTTCAACGCCGGGCCCATGCCGCAGCCGCATTCGCGGTAGCCGGACCCCTTGCGTTCGTTCGCCACCGCCGGGCCGTCGGTGGCGAGGCCGGTCTGCGCCCAGAGGCGGCGCTCGGCCGCGTCGGTGCCGCTCTTGTCGCCGCGCGACACGAGCGGCGCGTTCGCTGCCGCGATCTTCTTCAATGCCGCGACGATGTCCCGGCCGCGCACGCCGGCGGGGTCGCCCTTCGGCCCGATCAGCACGAAGTCGTTGTACATCACCGGGTAGCGGCGCTCCGCATAGCCCTCGGCGACGAACTTCTCTTCGGCCGCGGTGTCGTGCACGAACAGCACGTCGGCATCGCCGCGCCGCGCGATGTCGATCGCCTGGCCGGTGCCGACCGCGACGACCTTGACGTCGATGCCGGAGGCCTGCCTGAAGGCCGGCAGCAGCTGCGCGAACAGGCCCGACTGCTCGGTCGACGTGGTCGATGCCATCGTGATGGTTTCGGCCTGCGCGATCGTGACCGCAGCCGCCGCCAGCAGCGCCGCGACCGGTCGTGCGAAACGCTTCAAGAAACTCATGCCGTCTCCCCCTTGACGAACGCGTGGGCCTCGGCCGGCAGCGGTCCGTCGAAGAACGCGTCCACCGGCAGGTCGGCCAGCACACGGCCGCGTTCGAGGTAGACGACGCGGCTCGCGAGGCGCTTGACCTGACCCGGATTGTGGCTTGCCAGGATCAACGTGCGACCGTGCGCCGCTTCGCCGATCAGTGCCTCGACGTCGCGCTTGGCGGCCGGATCGAGGTTGGCGGTCGGCTCGTCGAGCAGCAGCACCTCCGGCTGCGTCGCCCAGGCGCGCGCCAGCGCGACGCGCTGCTGCTGTCCGCCCGACAGCGTGCGCGCGTTGCGCGTCGCCACGTCGGCGAGGCCGACCCGCTCGAGCGCGCCCATCGCGACGCGTTCGGCGTGCCGCCACGCGGTGCCGCGCAGCCAGAGCGCCAGCGCGACGTTGCTGCGCGCGCTGGCGCGCAGCATGTGCGGGCGTTGGAATAGCATCGCCTGGACGCGCTGCGGCGCATGTCGCGCGAGCGTGCCGGCCGCCGGCGGCACGAGGCCGTGCAGCAGGCGCAGCAGCGTGCTCTTGCCGCTCCCGTTGGCGCCGATCAGCGCGACGCGTTCGCCGGCCCGGATCGACAGGCCCGCGTCACGCAGCGCCATGACGCGGCCGTAGCGCACGTCGACCCTGCGCATCTCGAACAGCAGCGTCACGGCGCGGCCTCGACGCGGAGCGCGCCGGCCGCATCGGCGATGCCGCCGTCGACCCGCTCGCGCCAGCCCCGCACCGACGCGATCGCGGCGTTCAGCGCGAGGACGACGCCGAGCAGCACGAGCCCGAGCGCGAGCGCGAGCGGCAGGTCGCCCTTGCTCGTCTCGAGCGCGATCGCGGTGGTCATCACGCGCGTGTAGCCGTCGATGTTGCCGCCGACCACGACGACCGCGCCGACCTCGGAGATGGCGCGGCCGAAGGTCGCGAGGGCCACCGTGACGAGCGCATAGCGCTCGTCCCACGCGAGCAGCAAGGCACGCGTCCAGGTGCCGGCGCCGAGCGAGCGCAATTGCTCGCCGTGCAGGCGATCGGCGTCTTCGAGGGTCTGGCGCGTCAGCGCCGCGACGACCGGCAGCACCAGCACCGTTTGCGCCGCGACCATCGCCTTGAAGCTGAACAGCCAGCCGAGAAAGCCGAGCGGACCCGCACGCGACAGCAGCAGATAGGCGACGAGCCCGACGACGACCGACGGCAGCGCGAGCGAGGTGCTGAGCAAGGTCAGCACGATGCCCCGCCCGGCGAAGCGCACCACCGCGAGCCAGCCGCCCAGCAGCACGCCGACGGCGCATGCGAAGACGCTGGCGAGCGCGCTCACCGCGAGCGAACGTCCGACGATCGCGAGCAGCACCGGATCGCACGCGGCCACGAGCCGGCCCGCGGCGACCACGCTGTCGATGAAGGTGTTGTCATCCATGTGCACGTCGTGGCGCGCCGAGTATCGGACATGCGCCGAGCGCTCGGGGCCGGCGCGGATTGTGGCGGCCCGGCGTTTGCGCCACAGTCGCGGCTTTCCATACGTCCCCTCGCATCGTGTCCACACCCATCGACAACGCGGCAGCACGCCGCGGCGACCGCGCCTTCCTCGGGCATCCCGCCGGCCTCGGCTGGCTTGCCGCCTGCGAGCTGTGGGAGCGCTTCTCCTACTACGGCATGCAGGCGCTGCTGGTGCTCTACCTCAGCAACTACCTGTTCCTGCCCGAGCACGTCGGCCAGGTCGCCGGCATCGACACGCTGCGCAGCGCGATCGAAAGCCTCACCGGCCCGCGCTCGCCGCAGCAGTTCGCATCGGCGGTGTTCGGGCTCTATGCCGGCCTGGTCTACCTGACGCCGCTGCTCGGCGGGCTGCTCGCCGACCGCGTCCTCGGCCGCACCAAGACCGTCGTGATCGGCGCGAGCCTGATGGCGTTCGGCCACTTCCTGATGGCGTTCGAGGCCAGCCTCCTGCCGGCGCTCGCCTGCCTGCTGATCGGCGTCGGCTGCTTCAAGGGCAACATCGCGGCGCAGGTCGGCGACCTCTACGTGCCGGGCGACCAGCGGCGCGCCAGCGCGTTCCAGATCTTCATGCTCGCGGTGCAGATCGCGGTGATCCTCGCGCCCATCGTCTGCGGCACGCTCGGCGAGAAGGTCGCCTGGCATTGGGGCTTCGGCGCTGCAGGCGTCGGCATGCTGATCGGCCTGTGCGTGTACCTGGCCGGCCGGCGCTGGCTGCCGCCCGAGCCGGAGCGTCGGCCGGCGACCGGCGACACCCGGCCGCGCCAACGCATGAGCGGCACCGAGTTCGCGCGACTCGCGCTGCTGATCGGCCTGATCCCGGTGCTGATGCTGTCGATCGTCGGCAACCAGCAGTACGCCAACGCCTTTCCGCTCTGGTCCGAGAAGCACATGGACCTCGTGCTGTTCGGCTGGCAGGTGCCGGTGACCTGGCTGCAGGCGGTCGATGCGTTCGTCAGCACCGCGACGATGGTGCTGTCGATCGCATTCTGGAAGTGGTGGGCGACGCGCCGCCGCGAGCCCGACGAGCTGACCAAGATGGGCTTCGGATCGCTGCTCGCGGCCGGCGCGCCGGCGCTGATGATGATCGCCGCCGCTCATGTCGAGCAGACGCACGGGAAGGTCGGCTTCATCTGGACCGTGGGCTACACGGTGGTCAACGACCTCGGCTTCGCGAACATCCTGCCGGTCGGCCTCGCGCTCTATTCGCGCGTCGCGCCCAAGAGCCTCGAAGGTCTCGTGATCGGCATCTACTACCTGCACCTCTTCATCGGCAACATGCTGGTCGGCTGGCTCGCGGGCTTCCTCGAGACGATGCCGGGTTCGACGTTCTGGGGCATGCATGCCGCGCTGGTCGCGATCGCCGGCGTGCTGCTCCTGGCGTGCAAGGTCGTGTTCGGACGCATCCTGGCGCCCGATGCGGTGGCCGTGGCCGAGCTGCCGCCCGGCGCGGAGCCGATCGCGGCGCACTGACCCGCGCTGGTCCACGGAACCGCCACGGAGAGATCGCATGAGCCCGACGACGCGTGCCTTCACCGATCGCCTCGGGATCGCGCTGCCGATCGTGCAGGCGCCGATGGCGGGGTTCCAGGCCGGGCGGCTCGCGGCGGCCGCGGGAGCGGCCGGCGCGCTCGCCTCGCTGCCGGGCGCGGCGCTCGATGCGCGCAGGCTCGCGGACGAATCCGCCCTCGTGCGCGCGGCCGGCGTGCCGGTGAATCTCAACTTCTTCTGTCACGCCGTGCCCGCGCCGGACGCCGAACGCCAGCGCGCCTGGCGTGCCGTGCTCGCGCCGTACTACGCCGAGCTCGGTGTCGATCCGGCGACCATCCAGGAGGGCCCGGGCCGGCTCCCGTTCGGCGACGAAGCGCTCGATGCCGTGCTGACGCTTGCGCCGGCGGTCGTCAGCTTCCATTTCGGCCTGCCCGCGGCGGCCATCGTCACGCGGCTGCAGCAGAGCGGCGCACAGGTCTGGGCCAGCGCGACGACGGTCGACGAAGCGCGCTGGCTCGACGAGCGCGGCGTCGATGCGGTGATCGCGCAAGGCCTGGAAGCCGGCGGCCATCGCGGCATGTTCCTGACCGACGACCTGACGACGCAGCTCGGCACGTATGCGCTCGTGCCGCAGGTCGTCGCTGCGGTGAAGGTGCCGGTGATCGCGGCCGGCGGTGTCGCCGATGCGAAGGGCGTCGCCGCCGCGTTGGCGCTCGGTGCGGCCGCCGTGCAGGTCGGCACCGCATTCCTGCGCTGCCCCGAAGCGACGACGAGCGGACCGCACCGCGCCGCACTCGCGAGCCCGGCGGCCGCGCACACCGCCTGCACCAACCTGTTCAGCGGCCGACCGGCGCGCGGCATCGTCAACCGGCTGATGCGCGACCTCGGCTGCATGCGCGCCGACGTGCCGCCGTTTCCGACCGCGGTGAACGCGCTCGCGCCCTTGCGCGCCGCAGCCGAGGCCCGCGGCATCGGCGACTGCTCGCCGCTGTGGTCCGGCCAGAACGCCGGCGGAGCACGCGACGTGCCTGCCGCGGACATCGTGCGCGGTCTCGCGGCCCGGCTCTGACGAGCGCCAGGCAAGCGCCGGTAAAGCTCCGGGCCGCCGCTTGACCTTCGGGCGCGGTGTGCTTACAAGGCAGGCTGTCCATCCGGCGTCCGATGCGGCATGCAGGCGGCGCCGGTGGCTGTTGCGTCGCGCGTCGATGGAGGCAGCTTCGGCATGGACCGGATCGAACGTTGGGGACGTGGAGGCATTGCCGTTGCGGCCGTGACCGTGCTCGGCGGCTGCGGCACGGCCTTGCTCGACCCGCGCGGCCCGGTCGGCCAGGCCGAGCGCACGATCCTGCTGGACTCGCTGGCGATCATGCTCGCGATCGTCGTGCCGACGATCATCGCGACGCTGGGCGTCGCGTGGTGGTACCGCGCAGCGCATACCAAGGCGCGCTACCTGCCCGACTGGGAGTTCTCCGGGCGCATCGAGCTCGTGGTCTGGGCGATCCCGCTGATGACGATCATCCTGCTCGGCGGCGTCGCATGGATCAGCTCGCACCAGCTCGATCCGGCGCGTCCGCTCGCATCCAGGACGCCGGCGGTCGAGATCCAGGTCGTCTCGCTCGACTGGAAGTGGCTGTTCATCTATCCGGAGGCGCACGTCGCGAGCGTCAACCGGCTCGTCGTGCCGGCCGGCGTGCCGCTGCACCTGACCTTGACGTCGGCCAGCGTGATGAACACCTTCTTCGTGCCGCAGCTCGGCAGCATGATCTACACGATGAACGGCATGGCGACGCAGCTTCATCTGCAGGCCGACGAACCGGGCACCTTCCTCGGGCTGTCGGGTCACTTCAGCGGCGACGGCTTTTCGGACATGCGCTTCGACGTGCGCGCGCTGTCGTCGAGCGACTATGCGGCCTGGCTGCAGTCGGCGCACCAGGCCGGCCGCACGCTCGACGGCGCCGCCTACCGCGCGCTCTCGCGCCAGGGGAGTCCGGTCGCGCCGGCGACCTGGGGCGCGGTCGAGCCCGACCTGTTCCATCAGATCGTGATGCAAGTGCTGCCGCCCGGGCCGGGGCCGGAGACCGGCCGCGAGGGCGCCTCCGGGCAGCCCGCGCCCACATCCGCCACCCGATGAACCGCACACGGAGGCCGGCGCCATGTTCGGCAAGCTGAGCTGGGACGCGATACCGATCCACCAGCCGATCGTGATGGTCACGGCGGCGGTGGTCGCGCTCGTCGTCGTCGGCGTGCTCGCATGGATCGTGCTGAGCGGCCATCTGCCCTACTTGTGGACCGAATGGATCACCAGCGTCGACCACAAGCGGATCGGCGTGATGTACATCGTGCTCGCGCTCGTGATGCTGCTGCGCGGCTTCTCCGATGCGATCCTGATGCGCTCGCAGCAGGCGATCGCCTATGCGTCGCCCGGCTACCTGCCGCCCGAGCACTTCGACCAGATCTTCTCGGCGCACGGCACCCTGATGATCTTCTTCGTCGCGATGCCGTTCGTCATCGGGCTGATGAACTTCGTCGTGCCGCTGCAGCTCGGCGCGCGCGACGTCGCGTTCCCGACCTTGAACTCGGTCGGCTTTTGGCTCACCGCCACCGGTGCGCTGCTCGTCAACATCTCGCTCGTGGTCGGCGAGTTCGCGCGCACCGGCTGGCTGCCGTATCCGCCGCTGTCCGAGCTGACCTATTCGCCCGGCGTCGGCGTCGACTACTACCTGTGGGCGCTGCAGATCTCGGGCGTCGGCACCTTGCTGTCGGGCATCAACCTCGTGACGACGGTGCTCAAGGTGCGCGCGCCCGGCATGAGCTACCTGCGCATGCCGATGTTCTGCTGGACGACCCTGGCGTCCAACCTGCTGATCGTCGCGGCGTTTCCGATCCTGACCGCGACCTTCGCGATGCTGCTGCTCGACCGCTACCTCGGCTTCCACTTCTTCACCAACGAGGGCGGCGGCAACGTGATGATGTTCATGAACCTCATCTGGGCCTGGGGCCACCCGGAGGTCTACATCCTCGTGCTGCCGGCGTTCGGGATCTACTCGGAGGTGTTCTCGACCTTCTCGCGCAAGCCCTTGTTCGGCTACCGCTCGATGGTGATGGCGACGATGGCGATCTGCATCATCTCGTTCATGGTGTGGCTGCACCACTTCTTCACGATGGGCGCGGGTGCCGACGTCAACGCGGTGTTCGGCATCGCGACGATGATCATCGCGGTGCCGACCGGCGTGAAGATCTACAACTGGCTCTTCACGATGTACGGCGGGCGCGTCGTGTTCCCGGCGCCGATGCTGTGGTCGCTCGGCTTCGTCGTGACCTTCATCCTCGGCGGCATGACCGGCGTGCTGCTCGCGGTGCCGCCGGCCGACTTCGTGCTGCACAACAGCCTGTTCCTGGTCGCGCACTTCCACAACGTCATCATCGGCGGCGTGCTGTTCGGCGCCTTCGCCGGCTACGAATACTGGTTCCCGAAGGCGTTCGGCTTCCGGCTGCACGAGGGCCTCGGCAAGGCGGCGTTCTGGTTCTGGATCGTCGGCTTCTACGTCGCCTTCATGCCGCTCTACCTGCTCGGCCTGATGGGCATGACGCGGCGCATGCAGCACTACGACGTGCCCGGCTGGCAGCCGTGGCTGATCGTCGCGGCGTTCGGCGCGCTGCTGATCCTCGTCGGCATCGGCCTGCAGGCGGCGCAGCTCGTCGTCAGCATCCGCCATCGCGCCGCGCTGCGCGACCCGACCGGCGATCCGTGGCAGGGCCGCTCGCTCGAATGGTCCACCGCGTCGCCGCCGCCGATGTACAACTTCGCGGTACTGCCCGACGTCGAGCGCGAGGAAGCGCACTGGCATGCCCGCGAGGCCGCGCGCAGCGCCGCCGCGCTCGGCCCGGAGCCGCCCTACCGCGACATCCACATGCCGAAGAACAGCGCGACCGGCTTCGTCTGCGCCTTCTTCGCGACGATCATGGGCTTCGCGCTGATCTGGCACATCTGGTGGCTGGTGATCTTCGGCTTCGTCTGCGCCTATGCGACCTTCGTGGTGCTCGCGTGGCGCGACGTGCACGAGGACTTGATCCCGGCGGATCGCATCGCGGCCGACGACCGCGCGCATCGCCGCGCGGTGCAGGCGGCGTTGGCCGGGGCGGTGCCGTGAGCGTCGCGACGACCGCGCCGCAGCCGTCGGGTCCGTCGATCGGCCTCGCGCATGCACATGCGCATGCGGCCGGGCTGTCGGAAGAGGCGGGCCACGCCGGCGCCCAGCGCATCGTCGTCGGCTACGGCTTCTGGATCTTCCTGATCAGCGACATCATCATGTTCTCGGCGTTCTTCGCGACCTATGCGGTGCTGACCGACAGCACCGCGGGCGGGCCGAGCGGCCGGGACCTGTTCGACCTGCGTACGGTGGCGGTCGAGACCGGCTGCCTGCTCGCTTCGACCTTCTTCTGCGGCATCGCCGGCATCGGCGCGCAGGCGCGTCGCAACGCGATGTTCCACGGCGCGATGGCGGTCACCTTTGTGCTCGGCGCGGGCTTCGTCGCGATCGAGCTGCACGAGTTCGCGACGATGATCGGCGAAGGCGCCGGGCCGGCGCGCAGCGCCTTCCTGTCGGCCTTCTTCGCGCTGATCGGCTGCCACGGCCTGCACGTCTCGGCCGGGCTGCTGTGGCTCTTGACGATGATGGCGCAGGTCTACGCCAAGGGCTACCGCGACGACATCCTGCGCCGCATCCTCTGCTTCAGCCTCTTCTGGCACACCCTCGACATCGTCTGGGTGGGCCTGTTCAGCCTGGTCTATCTCGCAGGGACGGCACCGACATGAATACCACGCAGGACTCCCGGCACGGCGATCTGGCGCCGGGCGACGAAGGCGGCGAAGACATCGCGGGCGGGATACGCGGCTACCTCGTCGGCCTCGTCCTCGCGACCGGGCTGACCGGCGTGTCGTTCTACATCGCGCAGAGCACGCTGGTCTGGCAGCCGAGCATCCCGATCGCGCTGACCGTGCTGGCGATCGCGCAGATGGGCGTGCACCTGGTCTTCTTCCTGCACATGACGTCGGGGTCCGACAACATCAACAACGCGCTCGCGCTGGCGTTCGGGCTCTTGATCGTGATGCTGCTGGTGTTCGGCTCGCTCTGGATCATGACGCACATGAGCCATCGGGTGATGCCGATGCAGGAGATCATGAGGATGCAGCGGTAGGGGCACTGCGAGCGCGGGTCAGCCGAGCGCCCGCCTCAGCTCCGCCACCGCCCGCATCGTCCACCCCGTCGCCTGCGCGTCCAGCGCCTGCGGCTGCGCGCTCAGCTTCGCGACGACGAGGCGGTGCGCCGGATCGACGAACAGATGCTGTCCGTGGATGCCCATCGCGAACAGCATGCGCGGCTCGTCGCGCATCACGTACCAGCCGCTGCGGTAGTGCATGCGCCGGCCGAAGGCCTGCGCGAAGTCGCCTTGCGCCCACGCGGCCGGATCGCCGTGGTCCAGGATGTCGGCGATCCAGGCACCCATCGCGCCGTCGGCATCGAGCACGAACTGGCCGACGCGTGCGAGGTCGCGCAAGGTCATCGACAGCCCGCCGGTGGCGCGCGGCGCGCCGTCGCGGTCGACGGTGATCGCGGCGTCGTGCTGCGCGCCTGTCGGTGCCCACAGCAGTTCGCCGGCCAGCGCCGCGAACGGCCGGCCGCCGGCGCGCTCGATCGCCCAGCCGAGCAGGTCGGTGTTGGGCGACAGGTAGCGGAACGGCCCGCCGTGCGTCGTCGCGCGCGGCGGCAGCGCGGCGAAGAATTCATGCAGGCCGGCTGCCGCGACGCCGTCGGGCGGCACATCCCAGTTCGTCGCCCAGGCGTAGCGCTGCAGTTCGGCCTCGCTGAAGCCGGGCTGGGCGCGCATGTCCATCAGGTCGCGCAGGCTCGCGCCGCGGTAGCCGCTGTCGGCCACCTCGGGCACGTAGTGCGCGACCGGCGCCGACGGATCGAGCAGGCCGCGCGCCGCGAGCGCGCCGCACAGCAGCCCGACCATGGACTTGCTGGCCGACATGACGATGTGCCGCGTGTCCGCGGTCATGCCGTCGTCCAGCCATTCGTGGACCAGCCGGCCGTCGTGCAGCACCGCGATGCCGTCGGTGTGGGTGCGGCGCAGGAACTCGGGCCACGTCAGCGTCGCGCCCTGCAGGTTCAAGCGCAACGCGTCGAAGTCGCGCGGCGCTTCGGGCAGCGCGACGACGCGCGCCGGATCATGCGCGATCGTCGCGACCGGCAGGATCCGGTCGATGTGCCGGAAGGCCAGGCGCAGCACCGGTGGCGTGCGCCAGTTGGCGCGCGTGATCGCGGATTCGGCATTCATCGCGGGGCTGAACGGCAGGGGTCGCGGCGCCGGCCGGGACAAACTGCGGCGCTCGATGATGCCATCGGCGCCGGGCGCGGCTTGTAGGACATTTCCGTCCCTGACGGATGGGGACGCGACCCCCTGCCGCGCGACCGTTCGTCACCTGCACCTCATTGGCGAGAGACCCGGTCTACGCTACCCTGCGATCACGCTCCTCAGGCGGCCGCAACGGCCGCGATGAGGCATCGCAGGGAGACACGAAGATGAGCGACTCGACCATCGCGGCCCGAGGCGGCAAGGGCTCCGCGGCCGCCAACGGTGCCGGCCGGAACCCTGCAGCGCGGCGCCGCGAGCCGGCCGCCGCCGACAGAGCCGATGCCGCCGACGCACGCTCGCGCCGGATCCTCGCCGCGATGACGGCGTTTCGCGACGGCGAGTTCGCCTGGCGCCTGCCGTCGGACTGGGACGGCGTCGACGGCCAGATCGCCGCCGTGTTCAACCAGGCGATCAAGCACGAGGAGCGCATCTCGGCCCAGGTCGCGCGCCTGAGCGCCACCGTCGGCAAGGAAGGACGCCTGCGGCAGCGCCTGTCGATGTCCGGCTCGATCGGCGGCTGGGCCGCCAAGGTCGACGCGATCAACACGCTGATCGACGACCTCGTGCGGCCGACCACCGAGATCGCGCGCACGATAGGCGCGGTCGCCAAGGGCGACCTCGGCCAGGCGATGGAGCTCGAGGTCGACGGCCGCGAGCTGAAGGGCGAGTTCCTGCGCTCGGCACGGCTCGTCAACACGATGATCGAGCAGCTCTCGGTCTTCACGTCCGAAGTCACGCGCGTCGCCCGCGAGGTCGGCATCGAAGGCAAGCTCGGCGGCCAGGCGCAAGTCAAAGGCGTGTCCGGCGTCTGGCGGGAGCTCACCGACTCGGTGAACCAGATGGCCGGCAACCTCACCGACCAGGTGCGCAACATCGCCGAGGTGACCATAGGCGTGGCCAACGGCGACCTGTCGAAGAAGATCACGGTCGACGTGCGCGGCGAGATCCTGCAGCTGAAGGAAGCGACCAACACGATGGTCGACCAGCTGCGCTCGTTCGCGTCCGAAGTGACGCGGGTGGCGCGCGAGGTCGGCACCGACGGCCGGCTCGGCGGCCAGGCGGTGGTGCCGGGCGTGGCCGGCACCTGGAAAGACCTCACCGACTCCGTCAACGCGATGGCGACCAACCTGACGACCCAGGTGCGCAACATCGCCACGGTGACGACGGCGGTGGCGCGCGGCGACCTGTCGCGCAAGATCACGGTCGACGTGAAGGGCGAGATCCTCGAGCTGAAGGAGACCATCAACACGATGGTCGATCAGCTCAACGGCTTCTCGTCCGAAGTGACGCGGGTCGCGCGCGAGGTCGGCACCGAAGGCCGGCTCGGCGGCCAGGCGGTGGTGCCGGGCGTCGCCGGCACCTGGAAGGACCTCACCGACTCGGTGAACTCGATGGCGTCCAACCTGACCGGCCAGGTGCGCAACATCGCCGGCGTCGCGACCGCGATCGCCAAGGGCGACCTGTCGTCGACGATCACCGTCGACGTGAAGGGCGAGATCCTCGAGTTGAAGAACACGCTCAACACGATGGTCGATCAGCTCAACGGCTTCGCGTCGGAAGTGAGCCGGGTGGCGCGCGAGGTCGGTACCGAAGGCCGGCTCGGCGGCCAGGCCGCGGTACCGGGCGTCGCCGGCGTCTGGAAGGACCTGACCGACAACGTCAACTTCATGGCGTCCAACCTGACCGGCCAGGTGCGCAACATCGCCGAGGTGACGACCGCGGTCGCGAACGGCGACCTGTCGAAGAAGATCACGGTGGACGTGCGCGGCGAGATCCTCGAGCTGAAGGACACCATCAACACGATGGTCGATCAGCTCAACGGCTTCGCATCCGAAGTGACGCGGGTCGCGCGCGAGGTCGGCACCGAAGGCAAGCTCGGCGGCCAGGCCGAAGGCCGCGGCGTCGCCGGCATCTGGAAGGACCTGACCGATTCCGTCAACGCGATGGCGACCAACCTGACCGGCCAGGTGCGCAACATCGCCGAGGTGACGACGGCGGTCGCGAACGGCGACCTGTCGAAGAAGATCACGGTCGACGTGCGCGGCGAGATCCTCGAGCTGAAGAACACGATCAACACGATGGTCGACCAGCTCAATGCGTTCGCCGGCGAGGTGAGCCGCGTCGCGCGCGAGGTCGGTACCGACGGCAAGCTCGGCGGCCAGGCCGAGGTGCCCGGCGTGGCCGGCACCTGGAAGGACCTGACCGACAACGTCAACTCGATGGCGTCCAACCTCACCGGCCAGGTGCGCAACATCGCCGACGTCGCGACCGCGGTCGCGGGCGGCGACCTGTCGAAGAAGATCACGGTCGACGTGAAGGGCGAGATCCTCGAGCTGAAGAACACGCTCAACACGATGGTCGATCAGCTCAACGGCTTCGCGTCGGAAGTGAGCCGGGTCGCGCGCGAGGTCGGCACCGAAGGCAAGCTCGGCGGCCAGGCGGTCGTGCCGGGCGTGGCCGGCACCTGGAAGGACCTGACCGACAACGTCAACTTCATGGCGTCCAACCTGACCGGCCAGGTGCGCAACATCGCCGACGTCGCGACCGCGATCGCGCGCGGCGACCTGTCGTCGAAGATCACGGTGGAGGTGAAGGGCGAAATCCTCGCGCTGAAGAACACGCTGAACACCATGGTCGATCAGCTCAACGGCTTCGCGTCCGAAGTGACGCGGGTCGCGCGCGAGGTCGGCAGCGACGGCAAGCTCGGCGGCCAGGCGCAGGTGCCCGGCGTGGCCGGCACCTGGAAGGACCTGACCGACAACGTCAACTCGATGGCGTCGAACCTCACCGGCCAGGTGCGCAACATCGCCGACGTCGCGACCGCGATCGCGCGCGGCGACCTGAGCCGCAAGATCACCGTCGACGTCAAGGGCGAGATCCTCGAGCTCAAGGAGACCATGAACACCATGGTCGAGCAGCTCGGCGCGTTCGCGTCCGAGGTGAGCCGCGTCGCGCGAGAAGTGGGCACCGAAGGCAAGCTCGGCGGCCAGGCGGTCGTGCCGGGCGTGGCCGGTACCTGGAAGGACCTGACCGACAACGTCAACTCGATGGCGTCGAACCTCACCGGCCAGGTCCGCAACATCGCCGACGTGACGATCGCGGTCGCCAACGGCGACCTGTCGAAGAAGATCACCGTCGACGTGCGCGGCGAGATCCTGCAGCTCAAGGAGACCATCAACACGATGGTCGAGCAGCTGCGCTCGTTCGCGTCCGAAGTGACGCGCGTCGCGCGCGAGGTCGGCACCGAAGGGCGGCTCGGCGTGCAGGCGGTCGTGCCCGGCGTCGCCGGTACGTGGAAGGATCTCACCGACTCGGTGAACACGATGGGCGCGAACCTGACCGCCCAGGTGCGCAACATCGCCGAGGTCACGACCGCGGTGGCGCGCGGCGACCTGAACCGCAAGATCACGGTCGACGTGAAGGGCGAGATCCTCGAGCTGAAGGACACCATCAACACGATGGTCGATCGGCTCAACTCGTTCGCCGGCGAGGTGACGCGGGTCGCGCGCGAGGTCGGTACCGAAGGCAAGCTGGGCGGGCAGGCGCAGGTCGCGGGCGTCGGCGGCACGTGGAAGGACCTGACGGACAACGTCAACTTCATGGCGTCGAACCTGACCGAGCAGGTGCGCGGCATCGTCAAGGTCGTGACGGCGGTCGCCGGCGGCAACCTGAGCCAGCGCCTCGCGGTGCAGGCCAAGGGCGAGGTCGCGGCGCTCGCCGACACGATCAACAACATGACCGACACGCTCGCGACCTTCGCCGACCAGGTGACCAACGTCGCGCGCGAGGTCGGCGTCGAAGGCCGGCTCGGCGGCCAGGCCAACGTGCCGGGCGCGGCGGGCACGTGGAAGGACCTGACCGGCAACGTCAACCTGCTGGCCGCCAACCTGACGACGCAGGTGCGCGCGATCGCCGAGGTCGCCACCGCGGTGACCAAGGGCGACCTGACGCGCTCGATCCAGGTCGAAGCCAAGGGCGAGGTGTCCGAGCTCAAGGACAACATCAACACGATGATCTCGAACCTGCGCGAGACCACCGAGCGCAACCGCGAGCAGGACTGGCTGAAGACCAACCTCGCGAAGTTCACCGGCATGCTGCAAGGCCAGCGCGACCTGCAGACGGTGAGCGAGATGCTGCTGTCCGAGCTGGCGCCGCTGCTCTTCGCGCAGCAGGGCACGATCTACCACCTCGCCGCGGGCGAAGGCATCGGCGCGCCGCGGCTGCGCCTGCTGTCGGGCTACGCGCAATCGGGCGGCGCGCCGCTCGCCGAGACGATCGGTCTCGGCCAGGGCCTCGTCGGCCAGTGCGCGATGGAGAAGCGCCGCATCCTGCTCGCCGACGTCGCGGCCGGTGCGGTGACGATCTCGACCAGCCTCGTCCAGGCGCGGCGCCTGTCGATCGTGGTGCTGCCGGTGCTGTTCGAAGGCCAGACCCGGGCGGTGATCGAGCTCGCGTCGCTGCAGCCGTTCACGAGCGCGTCGCTCGCGTTTCTCGAGCTGCTCACGCAGAGCATCGGCGCGGTCTTCAACACGATCGAGGCGACGATGCGCACCGAGCGGCTGCTTGCGCAGTCGCAGCAGCTCACGGTCGAGCTGCAGTCGCGCCAGAGCGAGCTGCAGGAGACCAACGAGCAGCTCGGCACCAAGGCGCGGCTGCTCGCCGAGCAGAACGCCGAGGTCGAGCGCAAGAACGCCGAGGTCGAGCAGGCGCGCCATGCGCTCGAGGACCAGGCCGCCGAGCTCGCGCTGACGTCGAAGTACAAGTCGGAGTTCCTCGCGAACATGTCGCACGAGCTGCGCACGCCGCTCAACTCGATCCTGATCCTCAGCCAGCAGCTCGCGAGCAACGGCTCGGGCAACCTCACCGACAAGCAGGTCGAGTTCGCGCGCAACGTCAACTCGTCGGGCTCGGACCTGCTGCACCTGATCAACGACATCCTCGACCTGTCGAAGATCGAGTCCGGCACGGTCACGCTCGAGATCGAGGAGATCGCGTTCGCGAACCTGCGCGAGACCATCGAGCGCAACTTCCGCCACGTCGCCGAGGCGAAGAACCTGCCGTTCCGCGTGCTGTTCGACGACGCGCTGCCGCGCAGCATGGAGAGCGACGGCAAGCGGCTGCAGCAGGTCCTGAAGAACCTGCTGTCGAACGCCGTCAAGTTCACGACGCACGGCCACGTCGAGGTGCGCGTCGCGCCCGCGACCGAAGGCTGGAGCGCCGACCATCCGGTGCTGAAGGATGCCGAGCAGGTGGTCGCGTTCGCCGTCGAGGACACCGGCATCGGCGTCGCGCTCGACAAGCAGCGGCTGATCTTCGAGGCCTTCCAGCAGGCCGATGCCGGCACGTCGCGCAAGTACGGCGGCACCGGCCTCGGCCTCGCGATCAGCCGCGAGCTGGCGGCGCTGCTCGGCGGCGAGATCCGCCTGACGAGCGTGCACGGCGAGGGCAGCACGTTCACGCTGTACCTGCCGCTGCGCTACTCCGACGTCGACGGCAAGCGCGTCGCGCCGCCCGCCGCGAGGGCCGACGAGGTCGGCGCGCCGCATGCGTACAACGTGCTGCCGCTGGTGCGCGAGGCGCAGGTCGCGGACGACCGCGACATCATCGTCGCCGGCGACCAGGTGCTCCTGATCATCGAGGACGATCCGCACTATGCGCGCATCATCCTCGGTGCGGCGCGCGACCGCGGCTTCAAGTGCGTCGTGGCCTTGCGGGGCAGCCAGGGGCTGCAGCTCGCGCGCGAGTACCTGCCGGTCGCGATCTCGCTCGACGTGTTCCTGCCCGACATGCTCGGCTGGACCGTGCTCAACCAGTTGAAGCTCGATCCGCTGACGCGCCACATCCCGGTGCAGATGCTGAGCGTCGCCGACGAGGATCGCGCGCATGGCCTGGCGCACGGCGCGTTCTCGTACCTCATCAAGTCGGCCACGACCGAGGGCATGGAGGCGGCGCTCGATCGCATCAAGCGCTTCGCGCAGCCGCGCACCAAGCGTCTGCTGATCGTCGAGGACGACGCGATCGAGCGCGGCGCGACCGTCGCCCTGCTCGGCCACGCCGACATCGAGGTGCAGGCCGTGGAGAGCGGCGCCGCGGCGCTGGCGGCACTGCGCGAGCAGGCCTACGACTGCATGGTGCTCGACCTGCGGCTGCCCGACATGAGCGGCTTCGAGCTGCTGCGCACCGTGCAGGGCGATGCGGCGCTGGCCGAGCTGCCGGTGGTCGTCTTCACCGGCTACGACCTGAACGCCGAAGACCGCCGCCAGCTCGAGACCATGGCCAAGAGCATCGTGCTGAAGGACGTGCAGTCGCCCGAGCGGCTGCTCGACGAGACGGCCCTCTTCCTGCACCGCGTGGTCTCCGCGCTGCCGCCCGACCGGCAGGAGATGCTGCGCCGCCTGCACGACTCGAACGAGTCGCTGCGCGGCCGCAAGGTGCTGGTGGTCGACGACGATGCGCGCAACATCTTCGCGCTGACCACGCTGCTCGAGAACCAGGAGATGGAGGTGATGTCGGCCACCAACGGCCGCGACGCGATCGCGCTGATCGACCGCACGCCCGACCTCGCCCTCGTGCTGATGGACATCATGATGCCGGACATGGACGGCTACGAGACGATGCGCGAGATCCGGCGCGAGCAGCGCTTCCGCAACCTGCCGATCCTCGCGCTGACCGCCAAGGCGATGAAGGGCGACCGCGAGAAGTGCCTCGATGCGGGCGCGAGCGACTACATCTCCAAGCCCGTCCACACCGCGCAGCTGCTGTCGCTGATGCGGCTCTGGCTGTTCCGATGAACCCGTCCGACACGAGCCATCCGGCGCCGGCGCCGCGGTCCGCGGACGCCGGCTACGACGACGGACCGATCGACATCCTGATCGTCGACGACGAGCCGGGCAACCTCGCGGTGCTCGAGACGCTGCTCGACGATCCGGGCTATCGGCTGGTGCGCGCGACCTCGGCCGACGAGGCGCTGCTCGCGCTGGTGCGCGAGGAGTTCGCGCTGCTGATCCTCGACATCCACCTGCCGGACATGAGCGGCTTCGAGCTGGCGCACCTGATCAAGGAGCGGCGCCGCACCGCGAGCGTCCCCATCATCTTCCTGACCGCCTACTACGACCAGGACCAGCACGTGCTCGAGGGCTACGGCAGCGGTGCGGTCGACTTCCTGCACAAGCCGGTCGTGCCGACGGCGCTGCGCTCGAAGGTCGCGGTGTTCGCCGATCTCTACCGCAAGAGCCGCGCGCTGCTGTCGGCGAACCGCGCGCTGCTGGCCGAGGTGGCCGAGCGGCGGCGTGCCGAGCACGATCTGCGCGACCTGAACGCGACGCTCGAGCACCGCGTCGTCGAGCGCACCGACGCGCTGCGCGCGGCCGACCTGCGCCTGCGCGAGATGATGGGCAGCATCACCGACGGGCTGATGACGCTCGACCTCGACGGTGGCCTCACCTTCGTCAACGACCAGGCCGCACGGCTGATGGGCCGGACCGCTGCGGAGCTGCTCGGCCGTTCGATCCGCGAGGTCTATCCCGAGGCGTTGCGCGGCGCCGCGCAGTCCCACTACAGCGCTGCGTTGGCGAGTCGCCGCACCTTGTCGTTCGAGGAGTTCCATCCGGCGCCGGTGAACCGCTGGTTCCAGTGCCATTGCTATCCGTCCGACGCGGGCGTGTCGGTCTACTTCCTCGACATCACCGACAAGCGCGAGCTCGACCACCGGCGCGAGGAACTGCTCGCCGCCGAACGCGCGGCGCGTGCCGAGGGGGAGCGCATCGCGCGCGCGAAGGACGACTTCCTCGCGCTGCTCAGCCACGAGCTGCGCACGCCGCTCGCCGCGATCCTCGGCTGGACCGCGATGCTGCGGCGGCCCGACGCCGATCCCGACAACGTGCGGCGCGGCATCGAAGTGATCGAACGCAATGCGCGCGCGCAGGCGCAGCTCATCGCCGACCTGCTCGACGTCGGCCGCATCGTGTCGGGCAAGCTGCGCATGAACGTCGCGCGGGTCGACCTGGCAGCGGTGGCGGAAGCGGCGATCGATGCGATGCGGCCGGCTGCGGATGCCAAGGGCGTGCGGATCGTGGCGCGGCTCGAACGCGCCGCGCCGCTCGACGTGCAGGGCGACCCGGAACGCCTGCACCAGATCGTCTCGAACCTCTTGACCAATGCGCTGAAGTTCACGCCGGCGGACGGCACGATCGCCCTTGCCGTGAAGCGCAGCGGCGAGCACGTCGAGCTCGAGGTGGCCGATTCGGGCGTCGGGATCTCCGCGGAGTTCCTGCCGCACGTGTTCGAGCCGTTCAGCCAGGCCGACGGCTCGGCCGCGCGGGCGCACGGCGGACTCGGCCTCGGGCTGTCGATCGTCAAGAGCCTGGTCGTCGAGCAGGGCGGCAGCGTGACGGCGCACAGCGGCGGCGCGGGGAGCGGCTCCACCTTCCGCGTGCGCCTGCCGAGCGCCGACGCGGCGGGCTCGCCGGTCGCGCCTTCGGATGCCTCGCCGCATGCCGTCGATGCGGTGCGTGCGCCCGCGGCCGTCGAGGTCGACCTGAGCGGCATCGCGGTGCTGCTGGTCGACGACCACGAAGACGTCGCCGAGGTCGGCCGCCGCTTGCTCGAGGAGCGGGGCGCCCGGGTCGCCACGGTGCACTCCGGAGCCGCCGCGGTCGAGCATTTGCGCAGCGGGCGTTGCGACGTGCTGCTGAGCGATCTCGGCATGCCCGAGATGGACGGCTACACGCTGATCCGGCGCGTCCGCGACGAGCTCGGCCTGGACACCGCGCGTCTGCCGGCCGCCGCGATCACCGCGTTCGTGCGGCCCGAAGACCTGGCGCGCGCGCGGGCCGAAGGCTTCCAGGCCGTCGTGCAGAAGCCGATCTCGCCGTACGAGCTGTGCCGCACGGTGCAGGATCTGGTGCGGCCGTCGCGCGCTCCGGACCGAGGCGGCGCATCGCCTGCATCGGGAGCGCTGCGCCTGCTCTTCGTCGAGGACGACAGCGACCTGCTCGAAGCGGTGGAGGCGCTGCTCGCGGAGGAGGACGTCGAGCTCGTCGCCTGTTCCAGCGGCGAGGAGGCGCTCGCACGGTTCGAGGACGGCCGCTACGACCTCGTGATCACCGACGTCGGCCTGCCCGGCATGACCGGCATCGAACTGGCCGGGCGGCTCCTGGCGCGCGAGCCCGCGCTCTGGCTCGCGTTCTCGACCGGCCATGCCCTCGAGCGGCAGGTCACCGAGATCGGCCCGAACGTGCGCATGCTGCTGAAGCCGTACGACTGGGCGGTGGTGCAGGCGCTGTTGGAAGAGATCCGCGCGCACGCGACGCGCGTGTCGTAGCGCGCACCGCCGCATGCGGGCGCGCTACTGCACGAGATCGAGGATCTCGAGCTGCTCCGGCACCGTCTCGAACGTCCCGGTGCCGGCCGGCATCTGCATCAGCGGCTTCATCTGCGCATCGAACACCCAGACGCTCGGATAGACCAGCATGCGGGCGCGCTCGTCGTTGATCGAGCGCTGGAAGTCGGCATACGGCAGCGACTTCGGGCCGACGCGGAAGTAGACCTTGGCGGCCGTCATCGACAGCGAGCTGCGCAGGTCGACCATCAGCCACGGCTTGAACTGCGGCACGAGCTCGCCGGCGTTCTTGTCGAGGAAGGCTTCGTAGCGGCGGCAGTACGGGCAGTCGTTCGCGCCGAGGTAGACGTAGAGGCGCTTGCCTTCGCGTTGCGCGCGCGCGATCGCCGGCGTCAGGTCGAACTCGGCGCGGTCGGGCGCGCCGGTCGGCTGGATCACCATCGCCGCGTAGGCGGCGGGCAGGCCGCTCGCCGATGCGGTGCCCGCGGCCAGCAGCAGCGCCGCTGCAGCGAGGCCGACGCCCAGCGCCGAACGCCGAGATCGGCGCTCAGCCGGCGTCGACATGCAACGAGCCCTTGTAGTGGGCGTCGTGCGAATCGCTCACCTCGGCGCGCAGCTCGCCCGGTCCGTGCGGCACGAAGTTGAAGCGCCAGGTCGGGTTCTCGCTGATCGAGAAGTCCTGGTCGGCATCGAAGATCTTGCGGCCGGCGAACGTCACCGCGACGGTGCGCACGAAGTACGACGGGATGTACATCACCGTCTGGTTGTTGAGCTCGAAGCCGGTGTCGTTCGGATGGACGACCGTCACGTCGGCCTGGTTCGGCGCATCGAACTTCGCGACTTCGGGCATGCGCAGCACGGTCTTGCCGATCAGGTTCAGCGCGTCGCGGTTGGGCGGCGCCGAGCAGCCGCCCGACGTCTTCACGTAGCGCGAGTCCATGTGCAGCTCGCCGTTCGACAGCTCCGCGACGACGCGCACATGGCTGTACTCGTCGACCCGGATGCGGGTCTCGAAGTTGGCCTGGCCGACCTCGGTCGTCAGGTCGAGCTGCGCGGCCAGCGGCGACGGGTTCTTGTCGACCAGGAGGCTGAGGCGCTTGACGTACAGCTCGGGTGTCTGCGGGATCTGCGCCACGATCTTCACCGGCACCGACGCGCCGTAGGCCGCCCGCAGCGGCGCGATGAGCTGGATGCGCCCGGAGTCGGCATCGATCTTCTTGCCGGGGAACAGCTTGCCGCGCAGCGCCTCCCACTCGGGCGACGTGTCCTTCGGCCCGGTGTTGGTCGGCAGGCCGCCGATCGCGGCGCGTCCGGCGAGCGGCAACGCTCCGAGGCCCAGCAATAGCGCGCGCCGGGCAGCGCGGGTGGTGTTTTTCATGGCGGGCAAGATCGTCTCACGATTCGGCCTGGCGTGCACCATGCCGCGGGCTACTTGAGCAGCTGTTCGCGCTCGACCCGCAGGTAAGCGATCGCTGCGTTGCGGCGGTGCACCGTGTCGTACTGCTGCCAGCGGGCGAAGTCGGGCAGCTCGGTCGCATCGGCGGCCTCGCTGAGCGGCGTGTCGGCCTTGATCAGCGCGCGGGCGCGCGCCTCGAGCTGGCTCAGGTAACGCTCGATGTCGTCGATCGCCGTTGGTCCGCCGACCGGGCCATGGCCGGGCACCACGACCTTCACCGGCAGCGCGCGCAAGGCGGCGAGCGCACGGTGCCAGCCCGGCAGGTCGCTGTCGCCGATGTCGGGGATGCGCTCGCGATCGACCATGCCGCCGGCGAACAGCACGCCGGTCCGCTCGTCGAAGACGGCGACGTCGCCCGGCCCGCTGCTGTGGCCGTAGTACAGCACCGCGACCTTGCGGCCGATCAGCGCCTGGCCGTCGATCGCCTTGCCGTCGTCGAACAGCCGGTCGGCCTGGTACATCGCGGTGCCCTCCATCGGCTCGTCGCCGAGCTGCTGGCGCAGGGTCTTCAGGCAGTTCTCGCAGCGCGCCGCCATCAGCTCGGCGGCCGCGGTCTGCATCGCGATCGGGATGCCGCGCTCGCGGAACGCGGTGCCGCCGAACAGGAAGTCCTGGCGCGTGTGCGTGACGATCGCGAGCTTGACCGGCCGGTCGGTGACGCGCGCGATCGCCGCCAGCAGCGCCTTGCCGTGCCGGTACGACGTGCCCATGTCGATCACGAGCACGCCGCTCGGGCCCACGATGAAGCCGGCATTGCCGAAGCGGCCGAGGTTGGTCGCATTCGGCTCTTCGCCGGCCTCGCCGGGCAGCATGTAGACACCGCCGGCGACCTCGACCGCCTTGGGATCGCTCGCGGCGGCGTGCGCCGCCAGTACCCCTAGGCAACCGGCCAGCCAGGCGACGAGCGCGCGCGCGCCGAACCGCATCGCGGACCTGCTACTTGCCCTCGACGACCTTCTTCAGGTTCGCGAGGCCCGCCTGGTAGACGGCGGTCACCGCCTTCACGGCCGCCTCGTCGTTGCGGTCGGGCGGCGGGTCGTTGTTCGGATAGCCGCGGTAGAACGCGCCGCGCCATTCGACTTCGCAGGTATTGCCTTCGCCGGTCACGAGGATCGTCGACGTGTAGTTCGTCACCGGCAACGCGCTGCCGTCCTTCAGACGGTAGTTGTATTTCATCTTCGCGTCGTCGTAGCCCTCGAGCGTCTCGGTCAGCGCGCCGCCGTCCTTCAGCTTGACCTCGCGCACCGAGCCTTCGGCGTTGCCCTTGTCGGCCGGGCTGGAGGCGACCGCCGGATGCCAGTCCTTCAGCGCATCGAAGTTCTTGATCTTGGCCCAGCAGGTCGCCGGCGGCGCGTTGATCGTGATCTTCTCGACGACCTTCTGGCGCGTCGGGCCGTGGGCCGATGCCGGCGCGGTGGCGACCGCGAGCAGGGTCAGCGCGAGAGCAGGCTTCGCCCATCGTGCGAAGGAGGGGGACGGCATGGGAAAGGTCTCCTGGTGGGTGGGAAATCAGGGAGCGGCGAGCGGCGCGCCGATGAACGCGCCGAAGCCGCGGCTGTTCTTGCCGGTCGCGACGCGCGCGAGCTCGCGGCCGCTTTGCGCATCGAGCACGCTGACTTCGTCGTCCATCCAGTTGACGACGTAGACGCGGTCGGCGTACGACGCGATGCCTTCCGGATAGCCGAAGCCGGAGAGCGTGCGCAGCGGCTTCAGGGTTTCGGCATCGACGACGCTGACGCTGTCGGCATGCTGGTTGGTGATGTAGAGCAGACGGCCGTCGGCGGCTAGGGCCGCGCCGTAGGGCGCCTTCCCGACCTTCAGCGTCGCGGTCACGGTCAGGCTGCGCAGGTCGACGACGCTGACGTCGTCGCTCAGCACGTTGAGCGCGTAGAGCCGGCCGCGCTGGTCGTCGACGAGCAGCGCGAACGGATGCGTGCCGACCTGGACGCGCGCGCGCACCTGGTTCGTCGCGACGTCGATCGCGGCTACCGCGTCGTCGTCGCGCTCGGCGACGTAGACGGTGCGGCCGTCGCCGCTCGCCGCGACACCGGCCGGCGCCTTGCCGATGGGCACCGCGGCGATCTGGCGTGCCGCGTCGGTGTCGTAGACCAGCAGGCGGTTCGCATACCAGTCGGCCACGTACAGCCGGCGCCCGTCCGGCGATGCATCGATGCCGACCGGCCCGCTGCCGGCCGGCCAGGTGTCGACGACCTTGCGCGAGGTCATGTCGATCACCGAGATCGTCTTGCTGTCCGGATTGGACACGTACACCTTGCCGGCACGGCTCGACGCGACGACGCCGGCGGGCGACTTGCCGACCGGCACGGTCGCGACGACGCGCTGCTGCGCGACGTCGATCACCGAGACGTCGTTGCTGCCCTGGTTCGTGATCCAGGCAAACGGCGCAGCCTGCCCTGCCGCCGACAGCAGCGCCAGGGCCGCGCCGGCGAGGACAGGAGCGAACCTCATCAGGTCGCGGGCGATACCGGCAGCGAACTCTTCCACTCGGTGTTGTCGGAGTCGACCACGTCGGCCGCGAGCGTGCCGCTGCCGTCCGGCACGAAGTAGAAGCGGAGGTTCGGGTTCTCGCTGATCGAGAAGTCGAGGTCGGCCGACATCACCGGCTTGCCGGCATAGGAGATGTCGACGGTGCGGACGAAGCGCCGCGGCGTGTACTGCCGCGTCAGCTGGTCCATCACCATGCCGGAGTCGTTCGGATGGCTGATCATCAGCTGCGCCAGCACCGGCTGCTTCGCGACGACGTCGCCGTCGACGCGGAACTTCATCTTGCCGAGGTTCGCGAGCGCCGCGGCCGGATCCTTCCCCGGAGGCGCGGAGCAGCCGCCCGAGGCCTTCACGAAGCGCGTCGCCATCAGGAGCTTGCCGTCGTTCGTCTCCGCGATCGCGCGCACGAAGGTGTAGTCGTCGATGCGCACGCGCGTCTCGATGTCGGCCTTGCCGCTGCGCGGCGTGAACGTGAAGATCGCCGAGATCGGCGACGGGTTGTTGTCGATCACGAGGTAGAGCTTCGTGACGTAGCTGGCCGCGGTCTGCGGCAGCCGGCTCTTGATCGCGATCGGCACGACCGCGGCATCCTCGGCGCGCTTGGGCGCGTCGAGCACCAGCGAGTCGTCGCTGATCTTGATGATCGGGCGCTCGTCGAACAGGCTGGCGCGCACCTTCAGCCACATCGGGCTGGTGTCGGGGTTGTCGCCGGTCGGCACGGCGGCTTCGGCGATGCCGGCCATCGACAAGACGGTCAACGCGGCGATGAACTTGATGAAGCGATGCATTTCGACTCCCTTCAGTCTTCCCATTCCAGCTCGGCATACGCCGCGGTGACGTTGCGGCGATGGAAGCGGTCGGCCAGTTTCCAGTGCGCGGCCTCCGCTGCGCCGACGCGGTCGACCGCCTGCGCAAGCGTCATTCTGGACTTGATCGCGGCGCGCGTCTCGACGAGCAGCGCATTCAGGTAATCCTGCTCGGCTTTCAGCACCGCCGGCCAGTCGTGGCTGACCGCGCCGTGGCCGGGCACCGCGACCGCGGCGTCGGTCTTCGCGAGCTCGGGCAGCACCGCGAGCCAGCCCTTCAGGCTGCCGTCGACGACCGGCATGTGCTCGACGAACAGCAGGTCGCCGGTGTAGAGCGTGCGGGTCTTGCGGTCGAGGATGGTCAGGTCGTTGTCGGTGTGCGCGGTCGGCCAGGCCTGCAGCAGGAGCGTGCGTCCGCCGAGGTCGAGCTCCATCGTCTTGTCGACCCCGACGGTCGGGTAGGGCAGCTCGGCGTGCGTCAGGCGGATGCCGAAGTCGCGCTGCAGCGCGTTCTCGAAGAACGGCTCGCGTGCCGCGAGCGCCTTGTCGAAGTGCGCCGCCGCGACGAACCGGACACCGGCTTCGCCTGCGAACGCGCCGTTGCCGAGCACGTGGTCGGGATGCGCATGCGTGTCGATCACCCAGCAGATCGGCAGCGGCGTCACGCGCCGGATCGCGTCATGCCAGCGCCGGCCGACCTCGGGCGTGCCGCCGGTGTCGATCACCGCGACGCAGCGGCTGCCGACGACGAAGCCGAGGTTGGCGACATCGCCGCCGTTGGACGGCAGCCAGTCGTCGACCTGGCCGTTGTGCACGTAGACGCCGGGCGCGACTTCGCTGATGGCGAACGCATCGCCGGCCGGCGGCGTTTGCGCGCACGCCGTCGCGAACAGGCAGGCGAGCAGGGCGGCGGCGACCGGCTTCACGGCAGCAGTGGTTGGCGGCGCTCGGCAGGACCTACTTCGGGTCCTTGATGAAGCAGCCCTTCTTCGTCTTGACGAGAAGTTCGCGGTATTTCTTCAGCTCGGGCGCGAGCGTCGGCACGTCGCGGAACGCGCCGCCGCGTTCGCCGCCGATCGTCATGCCGTTGGAGATCGTCACCATCTCGGTGTATTCGTCGAACTTCACTTCGTTGGCGATCTGGTCGATCGCGCACGAGCACTTGTTGACCATCTCGTAGTACGGCCCGGGATTGGCGCGCATGCATTCCTGCACGAACAGCACGCGGTCGGCGGTCGGGTAGTCGTTGGCGAGCGCGGCGCTGCTGGTGGCGGCGAGCCCGGCGAGCAGGGCAAGGCGTAGGAGTGGCTTCATGGTCGTGTCCGTTCGATGGGGTTCGGGTCGCGATCAGCGCGTGCCGTTGGGCTCGGCGCCGTCCAGCAGCAATTCTTCTGCGATCAGCGGCGGCGCGCCAGCCGGCTTGTCCTTGTCCGCGACCTGCGAGCGTATCGCGTAGATGCCGCCCGGCACCGCATCGGACAGCGTGAAGACGTACTGCTTGTCGGCGAACTTCTCGAAGCGGCTGCGGTTCGGGTCGTTGGTGTACGGCGCGATCGCGATCTCGTGCGCGGCCACCGCCTCGCCGCGGTACTTCAGCGACACGTCGCGCAGGCTCGCGCCGTCGTAGATCGCCATGCGGATGCGCTTGCGGAAATAACCTTGCTGGCCTTTGGTCAGCCGCTGCATGTCGCGCACGTCGTGCTCGAGGAAATACAGGATCACCGGGTTCGCCTTGGCCTCGTCGATGTCGGGCAGCACGAGGTGGCGCTCGCCGCTCAGGAACTCGCCCGACGCGCTGCAGCAGCTGCCGTCGGCGGCCGGCTTGAGCTGGATCGCCACCTTGTCGTCGAACGCGGTCTCGAGGCTGCCGGTCCTGCGGAACGTGTAGTTCAACGTCGCCGGCGCATGCACCTTGGCGAGGTGGTCGCTCATGAAGATCGCGCGCTCGGCGGGCGAATAGTCCTTCGCGCCTTCTTCCGCGGCGACCGTGACGGCGGCGCATGCGGCGAGCGCGGCGACGGCGGCAAGGCGCAGCGCCGATCGGATCGATGTGTGGAGGGGCATGGGAGATTCGGTGATGTCAGAGTTGGCACGGCGGCACGGCCTGCGCGGCCGGCCGGCCCTGCTGCCGGTAGAGGGGTTGCAGCCGCGCCAGCGCGGGCGCATACGTCGGCTCGGCCGCGAGCGAGCATTCGAGCGCCTGCTCCGCATCGTGCGCGCGGTTCTGGCCGTCGAAGGCGAGCGCCAGCATGTACCAGGCCTCGGGATCGTGGGCGTCGGCCTTGGCCCAGGCGCGCGCGACCGGCTGCAGTTCGGCCCAGTTGGCCTCGTGCGCCAGCGCGTCGGCGCGCAGGAAGGCCGGCTGCTCGGCGAGCGGCTGCTGCCAGAAGGCGATCTCGGTCGAGCCGAGCGCACGTACCGGGCGCTCGGCTTCGGCCTGCGCGGTACGTGCCGTGAGCCATTCGACCGGCATCGCGTAGTAGTGGCCGTCGGCGCCGCGCAGGTGAAACGCCAGCAGGCCGACCAGGTGCAGTTGCTCGTCGAACAGCGCGCCGCCGCTCGCGCCGGAGTTGAAGAAGCTCGACGTCTGCACGACCTGTGCCGCGTCCATGCGGTGCAGCGCGACGACCTCGCCGAGGCTGCTCTGGATCGCGACGCCGCCGGTGTAGCCGACCGCGACCAGCGGCTGGCCGATCGACAGATGCCGGCTGTCGCCGAGCACGACGGCCGGTGCGCGCAAGCCGGGCACGCGCAGGATGCAGACGTCGTGGTAGGCGTCGCCGGCCTGTGCCTCCACCGGCCAGCGCGCGCCGCCGCGGATCACGAAGATCTGCTCGGCATCGCGCGTGACGTGGCAGTTGGTGGCGACCCGCTCGCGCTCGATGACGACGCCCGAGCCGAGCGACAGACCGCCCTGCAGGCGTTGCGCTTCGACGCGCAGCACGCTCGCGGACGTCTGGATCAAGGCCGCGCGGTCCACATCGGCCTGCGCGGAGCCGCAGGCAGCGAGCCACGTCGCGGCCAGCGCCAGCCCGCGCCGCAGCCATCCGTTCCGTGCACCGCGCGGCGCCATGCAGCGGCCGCTACTTCTGCTTCGGCGCTTCGTACGAGGCGTCGACGATCGGCACGTTGAACTCCTGCAGGATCGCCTGGATGGCCGGCGCCTGCGAGTCGATCAGGCCTTCGACCTGCTGCTTCCACTCGCGCTCGCCGTAGCGCACGCCCATCGCCATCTGGTAGTCGAGCTTGACGCCCGGCTCCGACTTGAGCGGGATCACGACGAGCTGCGGCGTCTTCACGCGCTTGGCGAAGTAGCCGGCGATCGGGCCCCAGACGATGGCCGCGTCGATCTTGCCCTGCGCCAGGTCGTTCTCGATGATCTGGCCCGGGTACTGGTCCGGGTCGGGGTTCATGATCGGGTACGGCACGCCGGCTTCGACCAGGTGATGCCGCTCCAGCCACTCGGAGGCCGGCGAGCGGTCGTAGATGCCGATGTGCAACGCCTGCAGCTTGGCCGGACCGAGCTTCAGGAAATCGTCCGCGGTCGCGACGCCGTCCATGCCGCGACCCTTCGGGATCACGAGTGCATAGGTCGAACGGTAGTAGGGCTTCGTGACCGATGCGCCTTCGTCGAAGCCGACCGGCAGTCCCATCACGATGTCGCAGCGGAAGTCCTCGCCGGGCAGCTTGTAGCGCAGCGTGTTGCGGATGAAGGCGAGGCGCTGCGGGAACGAGTAGTAGGTGACCGGCAGGCCGAGCGCCTTGCCGAACACCTCTGCGATCTTGTTCTCGATGCCTTCGCCCTTGGTGTTCGAGAACGGCAGGTTGTTCGGGTCCTGGCAGACCCTGAGCTCGGTGCGCTTCGGCGCGTCCTGTGCCTTGGCCGGCGGCAGCACCGCGGCCAGGCCGGCCGCCGCCAGCACCACGCCGGTCAGCCACCAGCCGCTGCGCCGCGCGGAAAGATTCATTGCATCGCCTCGACGTGCGCCTTCGTGATGGCACCGTCGGAGCGTCCCTTCAGATACGCGTAGAGCTTGTCGATGTTGTCCATCACGGTCTTGTTCCCGGCGAACGACACCATCTGCGTGTTCGGCCGGCCGTTGGTCACGGTCTTCACGAAATCGTCCTTCGACAGCGTCTTCAGGCTGTTGACGAGCGACGGGCCGACGAGGCCCTCCTGGTTCGCGCCATGGCAGCGGTCGCAGGCGGCGGCGCGCCAGGTGCGGAAGCCTTGCAGCGTGTCCGGATCGACCTTGTAGCCGTCGACGACGGTGTAGAGCGGCGTCTTCACGGTGCCGCCGGCCGGCGCCGAAGCCTGGCCGAACGCCGTACCGGCCGACAGGGCGACGCCGCCCGCAGCGAGCGACAGACTGATGCAAAGCGTCTTGGAAAACTTCATTTGGATGCAGGTGGGCTGGTTGAAAAAGAAACGGGATGGCGTCCTTGCGAACGCCACCCCCCGGGAGATTGCTTCAGGCGCCGCGCGCTGCGTACACGGCGCTCTAGCTTCTTCTGTTCGGCGTCAGATCACCGAATGCGGTTTCAGTTCGGCAGGGCAAACACCGTCAACGAACCGCCCAGCTCGGTGTACTTCGCGAGGTCCTTGTAGCCGCCCACGGCGCCCAGACCGTCCTGGTCCTTCTCGAGGCCCGCTGCCATGCCGATGCCGGCCCAGCCGCCGATGCCCGAGAACACGCCGATGTACTGCTTGCCCTTGTGCTCGTAGGTGAAGACGTTGCCGATGATGCCGGACGGCGTCTTGAACTTGAAGAGCTCCTTGTCGATGTTCTTCTTGTCCACGCACTTGAGGTAGCCCTCGAGCGTGCCGTAGCAGGCGATGCCGCCGGCGGTCGTCAGAGCGCCCGACCAGACCGAGAACTTCTCGGCCTTGCTCTGGACGATCTTGCCCTGGCCCGCGTCCCAGGTGATGAAGTTGCCCATGTTGCCGCCGGGGCCGGGGAACATCGACAGCGTCGCACCGACGTACGGCTGGCCCGCGGTGTACTCGACCTTGAACGGCTCGTAGTCCATGCAGACGTGGTTCGTCGGCACGTAGAAGAGCTTGGTTTCCGGGTCGAACGAGGCCGGCTGCTGGTCCTTCACGCCGAGCGCCGCCGGGCAGACGCCCTTGGTGTTGACGTCAGGACCGTTCTGCGCGGTCGAGTACTTCGACACGACCTGCGGACGGCCGGTCTTCATGTCGACGCCGGTGGCCCAGTTCACCATCGGGTCGTACTTCTCGGCGACGAGCAGCGCGCCGTTCGTGCGGTCGAGCGTGTAGGCGAAGCCGTTGCGGTCGAAGTGCACGAGCGCCTTGGTCGGCTTGCCCTTGACGTTGATGTCCGCCAGGATCATCTCGTTGATGCCGTCGAAGTCCCACTCGTCGAACGGCGTCATCTGGTAGACCCACTTCGCCTTGCCGGTGTCGACGTCACGCGCCCAGATGGTCATCGACCACTTGTTGTCGCCGGGACGCTGGCTCGGGTTCCAGGTCGACGGGTTGCCCGAACCGTAGTACATCAGGTTCAGCGCCTTGTCGTAGCTGTACCAGCCCCAGGTCGTGCCGCCGCCGGTCTTCCACTGATCGCCCTTCCAGGTCTTCAGCGAGGAGTCCGGGCCGACCGGTGCGACCTTGCCGTCCGTCCACGTCGTCGTGGTCGCCGGATCGATCAGCATTTCGGCGTCCGGGCCGACGCTGTAGCCCTTCCAGGCCAGCTTGCCGTCGGACAGGTTGTACGCCGCGATGAAGCCGCGCACGCCCCATTCGCCGCCGGAGATGCCGGTGATGACCTTGTCCTTGAAGATGTGCGGCGCGTTGGTGTTGACGGCGCCCAGCTTCGGATCGCCGTTCTTCACGCTCCACACGACCTTGCCGGTCTTGGCGTCGAGGGCGACGAGGTTGGTGTCGGCCTGCTGCAGGATGACCTTGCCTTCGGCATAGGCCAGGCCGCGGTTCACCGTGTCGCAGCACATCTGCGGAATGACCGCCGGGTCCTGCTTCGGCTCGTACTTCCAGACGATCATCTGGGTGTCGAGGTCGATCGCGAACACCTTGTTCGGGAACGGCGAATGCAGGTACATCATGTTGCCGATCACCAGGGGCGAGCCCTCGTGACCGCGCAGCACGCCGGTGGAGAACGTCCACGCGACCTGCATCTTGCCGACGTTGCTCGTGTTGATCTGCTTCAACGACGAGGTGCGGTGATTGAACATGTCGCCCGCTTGCATCGCCCAGTTGTTGGGGTCGGCGATGTTCTTTTCCACGTCGGCATTGGCGAATGCCAACGCCGGCACTGCGAGCAGAGCGACCCCCAAACGACGCGCGATACCCAGGCTGGAGTGCCGGGAAACCTTCATTGATGTCTCCTTGCTTTGAGGTGGTTGAGACGCCGCGGCGGGAGCCACCCGAATCCCGACGCCGAGGGTGTGACACGGCGCTCGTCCGCAACATCCATGCCCATGGACTCAGGGCGGTTGCCGAGGCCTGCGCCGTGCGCACATCGGCTTCAAAGGTGCCTGCTCTTTTTGCGACGAGGCCCTAGGTATAACCCTGGATTTTTTGACTTGAAACAGGGTGCGTCAGACCCTAACCGCGTGGGCGGCGGCGAGCGCCTTGGGGAAAGCACGGGGGTCGCGCAGCACGCGCCGATGAACGCTTGCGGGTGCCGGAGGGCACGCGGCCTCGTCGGTCCGCCGGGCTGTCGCCAGTTTTGGCGCAGAGTGTTGCACTGTGAACCCGGGCTTGCGGCGCCGTCCTCCGCAGGGTTCGGCCGGCGCCGTCGACGAGGTTCGAGGGGCGCAGAACTTGCTCCGCACGGGGTTGCCTGTCCCAGGCCGGAACGATCCGGATGAATGTAGATCGCAGGGCATTCGACCTGCGAGCGCTCCGCGCTTTTGCGATCATCGTGGCTTTGCCACGCTCAGACCTCGACCCATGCTGTCCATCTCCGGGCTTACCAAACGCTATGGCGCGAACGTCGCGCTGAAGTCGGTGTCGCTCGCGATCGAGCCGGGCCAGTTCGTCGCGCTGCTCGGGCCGAACGGCGCCGGCAAGTCGACGCTGTTCCAGGTGCTCACCGGCCTGTTCGCCGCCGACGAGGGCGAGGTCGAGGTCGCCGGCCATTCGTTGCGTCGCAAGGCGCAGGCGGCGCTGCGCCACATCGGCGTGGTGTTCCAGCAGATCTCGCTCGACCTCGACCTGAGCATCCGGCGCAACCTGCTGTTCCAGGCCGACCTGCAGGGCGTGCCGCACAAGCTGGCGATGGCGCGCATCGAGGCCGGCTGCGCGCGCCTCGGCGTCGACGCCAACCTCGATCGCAAGGTGCGCGAGCTGTCCGGCGGCAACCGGCGCAAGGTCGAGCTGGTGCGGGCCGGCCTGCACGAACCGTCGGTGCTGCTGATGGACGAGGCGACCGTCGGCCTCGACCCGAAGTCGCGTCGCGACCTGCTGGCCGCGCTGCATGCCGACGTGCGCGAGCGCGGCGTCTGCGTGCTGTGGGCGACGCACTGGGTCGAGGAAGCCGAAGGCGCCGATCGCGTCGTCGTGCTGCACAAGGGCTCGGTGCTGGCCGACGGCACGCCGGCCGCGGTCACCGAAGCGCTCGGTGGCGAGACGCTCGAAGCCGGCTTCATCCGCAAGACCTCGTGAACCCCAACGATCCAGGAGACGCCTCGAAGATGTTCCCTCGCAGACCGCTCGCTTCCGCCTTTCTGCTCGCCGCCGCGACCGCGGCCCACGCCGGCACCGCCTACGTCACGAGCGAGAAGGACGACGCCGTGACGATGATCGATACCGCGACCCTCGCGGTCAAAGGCACGATCCCGACCTGCAAGCGCGGCCGCCACATCCAGCAGATGCCCGACGGCAAGCTGATGCTGGCGTGCTCCGACTCCAACCAGGCCGACATCATCGATCCGGCCACCAACAAGTCGGTGCGCCGCATCCCGCTCGGCGACGACCCCGAGGCCTTCGACATCTCGCCCGACGGCAAGACCATCTACGTCTCCAAGGAAGACGATGCCGAAGCCGCCTTCCTC
>JAFEEF010000110.1 GCA_018241265.1 Pseudomonadota bacterium
ATGGAAGACGGCATGCAGCAGTTCCACGAGTGGTATCGGCGCGCCATGGGCGGGGCGGTCTGACGGCGGCTCGGCGCCGCCGCCACCCATGACCGACGACAGCAGGGCCGTCGCGGCCGCAGAGGCGCATCCGAGCCACGCCGCGACCACCAAGGCGGCGTGGCTCATCGTCCTCGCATCGTTCCTCTTCGCGACGATGGGCGTCTGCGTCAAGCTCGGCAGCGCGCAGTACCACCCGGGCGAGATCGTCTTCTACCGCGGCCTCGTCGGCGCGGCGCTGATGGCGCTGCTGGCGCGCCAGCAGCGCGGCTCGCTCGCGACGCGCGTGCCGACCATGCACCTGTGGCGCAGCGTCGCCGGCGTCACCGCGCAGGGCATGTGGTTCTACACGCTGGCCGCGCTGCCGATCGCCACCGCGATGACCCTGAACTACATGTCGTCGGTCTGGATGGCGCTCTTCATGTTCGGCGGCGCCGCGATGCTCGGCACGGCGCGCCTCGACTTCCGCCTGCTCGGCACCGTGCTGCTCGGCTTCGGCGGCGTCGCGCTGGTGCTGCGGCCGACGATCGACGCGGCGCAGCTCTGGTACGGGCTGATCGGCGTGTTCTCCGGGATGATCTCGGCGCTCGCCTACCTGCAGGTCGCGGCGCTCGGCCGGGCCGGCGAGCCGGAATACCGCGTGGTCTTCTACTTCTCGGTCGGCGGCATGGCGCTCGGGGCGCTGACCATCGTCTTCACCGGCCTGCACGCGCTGACCTTCGGCGGCATCGCGCTGCTGCTCGCGGTGGGCCTGCTCGCATCGGCCGCGCAGCTGATGATGACGCGCGCCTTCAGCATCGGCCACAAGCTCGTCAATGCGAGCCTGCAGTACCTCGGCATCGTGTTCTCGTTCGCCTACGGCATCGTGCTGTTCGACGACCGCTTGACCTGGCCCGGGGTCGCCGGCATCGTGCTGATCATCGGCGCCGGGCTGTCGGCCACGATGCTGCGCGGCAGCGGCCCGGCCAAGGAAACCCTCGCCACCACCTCGAGCGACACATGACCTACACCACGCTGATCGATGCCGCCGCGCTGCGCCAGATGATCGCCGCCGGCCCCGCGCCGGTGCTGATCGATGCGAGCTTCGACCTCGCCGAACCCGCTGCCGGCCGCAAGAGCTGGGAGGCCGGCCATCTGCCGGGCTCGCTCTACCTCGATCTCGACCACGACCTGAGCGGCGCCAAGACCGGCCGCAACGGCCGCCATCCGTTGCCCGGTCGCGCGACCTTCGCCGCCACGCTGGGCCGCTGCGGCATCACGCCGGAGCGCCAGGTCGTCGCGTTCGACCGCCAGGGCGGTCCGTATGCGGCACGCGTGTGGTGGATGCTGCGCTGGATGGGCCATGCCGCGGTGGCCGTGCTCGACGGCGGCGTGCAGGGCTGGCTGGCCGCGGGTGGTGCGCTCACCACCGAACCGGCGCCGCCGGCCGCCGCATCGCCGTACCCGGAGCGCGCGTCGCTGGTCCCGACGATCGATGCCGGCACGCTGCAAAAGCAGCTCGGCCGCGTGCGCATCATCGACGCACGCGCCGGCGAGCGCTTTCGCGGCGAAGTCGAGCCGCTCGACAAGGCGGCCGGCCACATCCCCGGCGCGTTGAACCGCTTCTTCAAGGACAACCTGCAGCCCGACGGCCGCTTCCAGACGGCCGCGCAATTGCAGGCCGCGTTCCTGCCGCTGCTCGGCGGCGGCGCGGCGTCCGGCGTCGTCCACCAATGCGGCTCGGGTGTAACTGCTTGTCACAACCTGCTCGCGATGGAGCATGCCGGCCTGGCCGGCTCGGTGCTATATCCCGGGTCGTGGAGCGAATGGTCGGCAGATCCGGCACGGCCGATCGCTACCGGCTGAGGTGCTGCCCACACGGCGGTACGGAACCGGCAGCATCGGCACATCGTCCAAGCGGCCTCGCTTCGATCGAACCGATCGACCGACCAGGAGCCGACCATGTTCCAGCGCATCCTCGTTCCGACCGATGGCTCGGACATCACCGCCAAGGCGATCGCGACCGCGATCCAGCTCGCCAAGTCGTTGAACGCGCAGCTCTACACGATCGGCGTGAAGGAGCCGTTCCCCTACAGCGCGATCTCCGAGATGCAGCCGACGCCGCCGCAGGAGTTCTTCGACGCGCAGGAGCGCATCGCCGCGACGCACGTGCGTCAGGTCGTGGACGACGCCGCCGCGCAGGGCCTGCAGTGCCAGTCGCACACCGTCGAAGCGCTGCATCCGTGGGAGGCGATCATCGACCATGCCAAGCGCAACCAGTGCGACCTCGTCGTGATGGCCTCGCATGGCCGGCGCGGCGTGTCGGCGCTGCTGCTGGGCAGCGAGACCCAGAAGGTGCTGACCCACTGCACCGTGCCGATCCTGATCGTGCGCTGAACTGAATTCAGCCGCCGTGCAGCTGGCTCACCGCCAGCACGACGATGCCGAGCCCGCCCGCCAGCCAGCCGAGCTGCGTCAAGGTCTCGCGCAGGTTCAACCGGTGCTGCAGTTGCGGTATCAGGTCGGCCACCGCCACGTAGATGAAGCTGCTGGACGCGATCACGAGCAGGTAGGGAAACAGCGCCTCCCACGGCCCGACGATGAAGTAGCCGATCACGCCGCCGACCACGGCCGACATGCCCGACACGAGGTTGAAGAACAGCGCCCGCGCGCGCGGGAAGCCGGCATTGATCAGCACGATGTAGTCGCCGACCTCCTGCGGTATCTCGTGCGCGATGATCGCGAGCGACGTGACGACGCCGAGCCGCATGTCGGCGAGGAAGGCCGCGGCGATGATGATGCCGTCGCAGAAGTTGTGGATGCTGTCGCCGAGGATCACGCTCCAGCCGCCGCGGCCGGCCTGCTGGCGGTCGAAGCCGTGGTGGTGGTGGTGCTCGTCGCCTTCGTGGTGGTGGCTGTGGCGATAGAGCTCGGCCTTCTCGAGCAGGAAGAAGAACATCAGCCCGCACAGCAGCGTGAGGAACAGCGCCTGCGGGCTCGCCTTCCGGCTCTCGAACGCCTCGGGCAGGATGTCGAGCAGCGCCGTGCCGAGCAGCACGCCGGCCGACAGGCTCACGAGGTGATGCACGATGCGACCGAGCATCGCCATCGTCAGGCTCGCGGCGATCAGCACCGACAAGGCGCCGCCGACGAAGGTCGCGATGATGATCGCCAGCAAGGTCATCGGGTTCTGTGCGCCTCGGCTGCGCGCCGGGCGCGCGCAAAGAGCGGCATTCTATGGGTTGCTCGTGACATGAACCGGCCGAAGGTGCGGTCGCTTTGCATCGACAATGCGCCCCCATGGACCGGAACACGACGCCCCCTGCCGATGAACGCTGGCCCGGCCAGCTCGCAGCGATCGACATCGGGTCGAACAGCTTCCGGCTCGAGATCGCGCAGCTCCACGAGCAGCGCTACCGCCGCGTCGAATACCTGAAGGAGACCGTGCGCCTGGGCGCCGGTCTCGCGCCCGACGGCACGCTGACCGAGGAAGCCGCGACACGCGGCCTGGCCTGCCTCGCGCGCTTTGCCGAGCGGCTGAAAGGCTACACGCCGCAGCAGGTGCGCGCGGTCGCGACCCAGACCCTGCGCGAGGCACGCAACCGCGATGCGTTCCTCGCGCGTGCGCAGAAGGTGCTGGGACTGCCGATCGAAGTGATCTCCGGCCGCGAGGAAGCGCGCCTGATCTACGCCGGCGTCGCGCGGCTGCAGCCGTCGCCGGTGCCGCGCCTCGTGATCGACATCGGCGGGCGCTCGACCGAGATCATCCTCGGCCACGGCCGCCGGCCGGTGCGGGCCGAGTCGTTCCAGATCGGCAGCGTCAGCCTGTCGCTCAAGTACTTCGGCGAAGGGCGTTTCACCGAGCAGGGCTTCCGCCAGGCGCAGGTCGCGGCCGGCGCCGAGCTCGAGGAAGCGCTGGAGCCGTTCAACGCCGCGCATTGGCAGGAAGCGCTCGGATCGTCGGGCACCGTCGGCGCGGTGTCGCAGCTGCTGGCGGCCAGCGGCGTCACCGATGGTGCGATCACGCCGCTCGGCCTGCGCTGGCTGATCGAGCAGTGCCTGAAGGCCGGCCGCGTCGAGAAGCTCTCGCTGCCGGGCCTGAAGGAAGACCGGCGCCCCGTGATCGCCGGCGGCCTGGCGATCCTCTACACGCTGGCCGCGCACTTCAACATCACGTCGCTGCAGCCGGCGCGCGGCGCGCTGCGCCAAGGCGTGATCTTCGACCTCGGCGAGCGCATCCATGCGACGTCGCTGCCGCAGGACGGCCACGACATCCGCGACGCCACGGTGCGCGAACTGCAGCGCCGCTTCATGGTCGACACCGAGCAGGCGACGCGCGTCACCCGCGTGGCGGCGCGGCTGCACGCCAGCGTGCAGCCGCAGGCCGGCGCCGAGGCGCGCCGCGAGCTGCTGTGGGGCTGCGCGCTGCACGAGATCGGCATGATGGTGTCGCACCACGACCACCACCGCCACAGCGCCTACCTGCTGGCGCACGTCGATGCCGCCGGCTTCTCGCAGAGCCAGCAGCGGCGCGTCGCCGAACTCGTGCTCGGACAGCGCGGCGGGCTGCGCAAGATCGACGCCAGCCTGACGACCGAGCAGGTCGCCTGGCAGGTGCTGTGCCTCAGGCTGGCGATCATCGAATGCCATGCGCGCGGCGACATCGACCCCGGCGTGCTGGCGCTGGAGCGCGCCGGCCCCGGACACGCGCTGCTGGGCTACACGTCGTCGTGGGCCCAGGCGCACCCGCGCACGCTCTTCCTGCTGCGCGAGGAGGCGGATGCCTGGTCGCGCAGCAGCGCGATCCGTCTGACGCTGAAGGCCTGACGGGGCTACAGGCAGTCCGGCGACTGCACCGCCTGCAGGATCACCTGGTCCTGGTCTTCGCGATGTCGGCGGCGGATCCACCACGCGGCGCCCTTCTTGAGGCTCCACGGCTGGGCCGCGCCCGACAGCAGATAGGCCGCGACCAGCCCGAGCGTCGGTTGGTGGCCGACCACCAGCACCGGCTCGCTCGCGTCCGGCCAGCGCGCCGCCTTCAGCACCGCGTGCAGGTCGGCATCGGGCGCGAGTTCGGCCACGGTGCGGAACTTGCGGCCGAGCGCCTTGACGGTCTGCTGACAGCGCAGCGCCGGGCTCGCGAGGATGCGGGTCGAATGGGCCAGGCGCTGATTCAGCCAGTCGGCCATGCGCTGCGCCTGGCGCTCGCCCTTGGGCGTCAGCGCCCGCTCCAGGTCGCTCTCGACTTCGCGCATCTCGAACGCCTCGGCGTGGCGCCAAAGGATCAGGTCCATCACGCACTCCTCGATATTCGGCGCGGGTCGCCCGCGGGGGCCAGCGGAAGCTCCGGCGTTCCCCGGTACTTCGCCAGCAAGGCCTGCTGCGCGCTGATCCCGTCGTCGGCCAGCCGCTCGTAGCGGCCGTCGGCCAGCAGCTGCCAGGCGTCGCGCCGGTCGTGCAGGTAGGGCACGAGGCATTCGTCGATGACGCGCTGGCGCAGCGCGGCATCGCGCACGCTCCACGCGATCTCGATGCGGCCGAACATGTTGCGGCCCATCCAGTCGGCGCTCGACAGATACATCGCCTCGTCGTCGGGCGCCGCGCCCCAGCGGAAATAGATGATGCGCGAATGCTCGAGGAAGCGGCCGACGATGGATCGCACCCGGATGCGCTCGCTCACGCCGGCGACGCCCGGCGGCAGCATGCAGGCGCCGCGCACGATGAGGTCGATGTCGGCGCCGGCGCGGCCCGCATCGACGAGCGCGCCGATCATCCCCACGTCGGTCAGCGCATTGATCTTCACGACGATGCGCGCCGGCCGCCCGGCCGCCGCCGCATCGCGCACCTGCGCGATGTGCGCCAGCATCTGCCGGTGCAAGGTGAACGGCGCCTGCAGCAGTCGCTTGAGCGGCCGGGTGCGGCCGAGGCTCGCGAGCTGCCGGAAGACGGCGTCGGCATCGGCCGTCAGGTCGCCGTCGGCGGTCATGTAGCCGAGATCGGTATAGAGACGCGCCGACTTCGGGTTGTAGTTGCCGGTCGACAAATGCAGGTAGCGGCGCAGCTTGGCGCCCTCGCGCCGCGTGATCAGCATCAGCTTGGCATGCGTCTTCAGCCCGACGATGCCGTAGACGACCTGCACGCCGACCGCCTCGAGGCGCTCGGCCCAGTTGATGTTGGCCTCTTCGTCGAACCGCGCCTTCAGCTCGACGACGACGAGCACCTCCTTGCCGCGCCTGGCCGCCTCGATCAGCAGGTCCATCAGCGGCGATTCGCTGCCGGTGCGGTAGATGGTCTGCTTGATCGCGAGCACGTCCGGATCGAGCACGGCCTCGCGCAGGAACTGCACGACCGGCTCGAACGACTCGAACGGATGGTGCAGCAGCACGTCGTGGCGGCGCAGTGATTCGATGATGGGCTCTTCGCGCGTCAGGCCCGCGGGCCAGGCCGGCTCGAAGGGCGCGAAGCGCAGCGCTGCGCCGCCCGGCTGCTCGTGAGCCAGGTCGATCAGTTCGGTGAGCCGCACGAGGTTCACCGGACCGTTGACGCGATAGAGCGCACTCTCCGGCAGGTTGAACTGGCGCAGCAGGAACTCGTACAGCTCGGCCGGGCAGGTCGCCACCACCTCGAGCCGGATCGCCTGGCCGAAATGGCGTGTCGTCAGGCCCGAGCGCAAGGCCTGGCGCAGGTTGGTGACGTCGTCCTCGTCGACCTCGAGGTCGGAGTCGCGCGTGATGCGGAACTGCGAAAAGACCTCGACTTCGCGCCCCGGAAACAGCTCGGCCAGGTGCGCACGGATCACGCTCGTGAGCTGCACGAAGACCTGCCGGCCGCCGCCCAGCTCGTCGGGCAGCTTCAGCACCCGCGGCAACGCACGCGGCACCTTGACGATCGCGATCGAGTTCTCGCGCCCGAAGGCGTCCTTGCCGCCGAGCCGCGCGATGAAGTTGAGCGACTTGTTCGCGACCTGCGGGAACGGATGCGCCGGATCCAGCCCGATCGGCACCATCAGCGGCCGGACCTGCTGCTGGAAGAACTGCGAGACCCAGCGGCGCTGCGCCTCGTTGCGGCTCGCATGGTTGACGATCACGATGCCGTGCTGCTGCAGCGCCGGCATCACGTCGTCGTTGAAGGCGGCGTACTGGTCGTCGATCAGCGCGTGCGCATCGGCGGCGACCGCCTGCACATCCGGCAGGCTGACGCCGGTACCGGAACGGCGTGCCGCCTCCAGGTAGTCGGCGAAGCGCACCTCGAAGAACTCGTCGAGGTTGGACGAGACGATGCAGACATAGCGCAGCCGCTCGAGCGCCGGCACGTCGGCGCGACGCGCCTGCGCGAGCACGCGGCGGTTGAAGGCGAGGATCGCGCGCTCGCGGTTCAGCAATGCGAGCGGCGCGACCTGCGGCGGCGAGACGACGTCGTTCATCGCCCCAGTTTATGAAAATGCCGCGTCGCTGCGATGACACGCACCGCGCGGCCGCGGCGGCGCGGTGGCCGCGTCAACGCGGCAGGTCGCGATTGAGTCCGATCGCGAAGCCGCGCACCCCGTGGTTGTCGGCACGCGAGACGCTCAGGTCGAGGCTGAGCAGGTCGGTCAGGTTGATGCGCGTACCGACCCGCGAGCGCCACTGCGACGTCGCGACCAGCCGCTCGGCGAGGACCGACACCGTGTCGTTGGCGGCCCATTCGATGCCGAGCCCGAGGCGGCGCGTGCGATCGCCGGTGCCCGGCGCCCAGTCGGCGCCGGCGTTGCCGTGCACCTGCAAGGTCTCGCTCGGCCACCACGTCGCGACCGCGTAGCCGGTCTGGCCCCAGCGACCGCCATGGCGCAGGTCGGCTGCAAGGATCCACGCCATGCCGATGCTCAGCCGGTGGGCGATCGGATCGACGACCCACTTGATCTGCGGCCCCGCGAGCCCGGCGGTGTCTCCGCCTTCCAGCGGCAGCCGGTCGGCATTGACGCCGAGTTCCACCGGGCCGACACGGCAGCCCGGCCCGACGTGCAGCGCGGTGCCGGCCACGTCCGGCGGCCGTGCCGCCCACGTCTCGACCTGGCAATGCCCGGGGTCGAGCACGACGGCATCGTCCACCTCGAAATGACCGCCCGCCGCGTCGGCATGCTGCACGACCAGCACGCCGGCGAACGCCAAGATGATCGAAACGCTGCACCTGCCTTCCATATCGAGAAGTCTGGCACCGCGGCGCGTCGATGTCATGTCAACGACTGTCACGCCTGCCGGTTGCAACGTCACGCGGCTGTCATGCGGGCGATCGATAGTGGGCGGTTGATGCGCCTTTCTTCCGCCCGCCAAGTGCTCACGTGCCGGCCGCCGTCGCCCACCCGTTCGCTGCCCCGCTGAGCCGCTACGGCGCCGATGGCTCCGGGCAGATCTGCGGCGACCTGATCGACACCGAAGACGTCCAGGCGCTGCGCGAAGCCAGCGAGGAGTTCTCGGTCGTGCTGCGTGACATGAGCACGCTGCAGGAGCGCATCAAGCTGCTGCAGGAGGAGATCGCGGCCCAGGTCGACGAGGACGACAACCGCAGCCTCTTCGTGCTGACGGTCGTGACCGTGATATGTCAGCCGTTCGCAGCCAGCGCGTCGTCCAGCACCTCGATCCAATGCCGCACCGGCGTCGCGGT
>JAFEEF010000111.1 GCA_018241265.1 Pseudomonadota bacterium
CGGTTGCTTCCGGCTGGAGCGGTTGCCGGGTGGGGCTTGCACCCACCGGAAAGCGCCGACTTTGCACGGCGCACACCGGAAGCAGTCTGCCCATGCCATTGGGGCACCAGGGGTTCGCGTGGCATGGAAGACCCCAGCCGCATTTTGCTGGTGCCGCCAGCAGTTGACCCCCGGCGAGGGCAGGTCCTTGGTGGAGGAAACCGGCGGCCCACCCAAAGACGGGCCCGAGCAGCCCGAGCGGCCCGTGCGCCTGCTCAGTGATCTCGCGGTGCAGGCCCAGGCCCCCATGCCTATGTGCCGCGCCCGCTGCTGGCGGTTGGGGGTGGCGCCGATGCCGCAACTGGACCGGACGCTGTGTGACATCGAGGCCGCATCGGTACCGCCCGCATGACCTGACGAGGAAGCTTGACTTGAGTTTCCGGAGCGGCCGGTGAGCGGGGTTGAAGCTTGCTGACCGATCGCGCGTCGCGACGACGGCCGCCAGCAGGTTGTCGATTTCCTGTGCTGTCGAACGTCATACGGATGAAGCGAAGGAGATCCTCATGTACCGAAGCATGACCGCCGCGGCCATTGCCTGTGCTTCCATCACCATCTCGGCATCAATGCCGACATGGATCCCCGGGCCCGAGTTGGATGCTCTACATGATCGCGACGTCGCCGCGGCTGGTCGGGACTGCGCATTCCTGCCCCGAGGGCAAGGCCGACGCAAAGAGCCGACGCACGCGTGAGGTGGCGCGATGAAGCCGAGACTTTCGGCGCTGACCTTGAGGTCGATGGCATGAACCGGTCGCTCGCGTTCTACCGCGACAGCCTGTGCGGGGGGAAGACGGTGCGCGTCTGAGCCAACTCCGGCTTCGATCGGCTTCGGGCGTTGCCGGACTCGCTCGATCGGCCAGCGCCTGTGATGGTTGACATCGCTTTCTGGCCAGGCACGCATCCTTTCCCCTCGGCAGGCCGGCACAATGCGCGCGCATGGACACCGACCTCGTCCGATTCCGCATCGATGCCGCGCTGCGCGAGAAGGCGGCGCGGGTCTGTGCCGACCTCGGCCTCGAACTGCACGACGTTCTGCGGACGGTGATCAGTCGGATCGCCCGGGATGGCACGCTGCCCTTTGAGGCCGACGCAACAGCCCCACATGCACCCGGCACCCCTCGCCCCTTCGCCGACTACGACCAGCGGCTGTGGTCGGGCCTGAAGCCGCAGATTGACGCCGAGGTGGCCCTTACGCTGCTCGTCCGCTACATCGCGGAACGGTCCGCGCAGCTTGCGGCGGTCTCCCCCGCGGGGGACAGCGAACAGATCGCCCGGCTCGCCCAGGAACGCGGTGACGCTCTCGCCCTGCGGAGAAGCCTCGACCTGAGCGACCCCGAAGCCGTGGCGCGGGTGATAGCCCGCTACACGCCGCTCGTCGGGCCTGGGACGAAGGACGCCTGACGATGGCCCGCCCTTCCCTCAGCGAGCGCGACGCCGAGCGCATCTACCTGCAGCAGATCCGTCCGGACCATTTCGACGAATCGGTCCGCTCCGCCACACCGACAGCCGTCCTCATCGGCGGCCAGCCAGGTGCCGGCAAGGCCTATGCGCTGGCGCGCGTGCAGGCGCACCTGACCGCATCGGTGGGTCCCAGCGTGGCAGTCTCCGCCGACCTCCTGCGCGAGTACCACCCGCAGTGGCGCCAGGCCTTGCCGTCGGACCTGCGGGCCTACGACGCCATCCGTCCGGATATCGGCCGCTGGTACGTCCGATTGACGGCGGATGCGATCGCCGCCGGGCTGAACGTGGTGCTCGTGAGCACGATGCGCGACCTGCGCGGCGTGCATGCTCTATCGATGCAGCTGCGCGCCGCCTCCTATCAGCTCTCGGCGGTGGTGCTCGCGACCGACCGCGACCAGAGCCGCCAGGCAACGCTGGCGCGCTACGACCTCGCCCGGGCCGCAGGCCTGACCCCGGCGTTCGTCCCAGGCGCAGTGCACGACAGTGCCTACGCCGAACTGCGCGACGTGCTTGGGCAACTCGAATCGGCGCACCTCGTGGATCGCCTGCAGGTCGTCGCGCGCGACGGGCGGCAGCTCTACGCCAACCATTGGGACGCCGAGCGCTGGGCGCGCGAGCCCAAGGCGGTTGCAGTGCTGGACGACTACCGCGAGCGCCGCAAGACTGCCCGCGAGCTCGCCGACGCGGTGCTGCGCTGGCAGACGCTGGCAACCCGGCTGGCCACCGATCCGGGAGTTCCGCGCGAGGTCGCGAGCCTGGCGACCGCGTGGGGCCAAGAGGCCGCGAGCCGGATCGAGCAGGACACCGAAGCCGCCCGGCTCGTGCGCTGGGGCAAAGAGGCCGAAGCCTTCCGCACGCTGCCCCGGACGCAGTTCGAGCGCGAGTTCCCGCAGCACACCAAGGCACTGGAGCGGCTGGACGAAGCGATCCGGTTCGCCGGCAAGGACATCGCACTCGAAGCGGACCGCGAGCGCTTCGTCGCGCAGAGCCGTGCACGGATTGCCGAGCGGATCGCAGAAGGCCGCTACACGACCGCCGAACGCGTCAAGGAACGCGAGGCGAAGGCTCGGTAGGAACCTGAGGAGGCGGCGGCGACCCCGGATCGGGCGCCGCACCACGCGTCGCACCGGACTCGGCCCAACGCGACTGGAGCCGCTCGGCGATCCGCATGGCGTCGGTGCGAACCGGCGGGAAGGCTTGGATGTATCGCTCAACTTCCCGGGCGAGGGCTTCCTCGCCCTGGCGGCGCAGGGCTTGGGCGGTTGAGCGCCAGTCATCGATGATGCTCTGGCGGGTCGCCTGCAGGCGCGCCAGTCCAGGTTCGACCGGAAGCGCCCCCTGCTGCAGTTGCCACGCGATGCGCTCGACCTTGGCGCGCATGAAGGTCGAGCCGACGGGGGTCCTGCCGGGCTGGTCGGGCGCGCGAGCGGCATCCGCCAGCGCTCGCAGGCGGCGGAAGATCGAATCCTTCATCCCGCCCGTGGCGCGGCCGCGCAGCGGCGCTGGCGTCGCGTTGGCCGGGACACCTTGGGCACGCAAGGCAGCGGCGAACTCCTCGCGCCAGCGGCGCAGCATGGCCTTCCGGATCGTCAGCCTCGGCCCACCGCATTCGTGCTCGGCCTTGACAACGAGGTGCACGTGCGGATGGGCCTGGTCGGTGTGGAGCACCATCGCGTAGCGGTACTGCAGCGCGAAGTTCTCGCGGGCGAAGGTCCGGGCGGCTTCGAGTACGGCCTCGGGAGGGGTCCGGCCGGGCATCGAGAGCACGATGTTGTGGACGACCTTGGGGCGGGTGTCGCGACCGCGGTCGGATAGAGGTCGGTACTGGCCGCGCGAGAGATCGAGGTTCCAGTCGGCGACGAGCCGGGCACCGGCATCGCGGCCGACAACGCGTTCGCCTTCATCGGTCTCGAGGCCGAGCTTGCCGTGCCGGCCGATGTAGTCGGCGTGGGCCTTGGCGCCGCCGGCATCGCGAGCGCCGCCGGAGACCTTGACGACCACTTCGGGCGCTCGGTGGACGGTGCGGGACACCTGTTCGATCTGCTCGGGCGTGAGGACGCTTCCTCCGGGCCCGCGTCGGCCGTGGCTGACGATGTCGAGCGCGATGAGCGCAGGATCGCGCGGTATCGAGACGACTCGCTTAGGCATCGGGAGTCTCCCAGCTGATGAGATTGGCGCGGACGATGTTGGCGACCGCCTGCCGGGTGTTGTCAACGCGTTTCGTCGTGGCACGCAACAGGCTCGCCATGTCGGTCGCATCCAACGGGCTGCCCGGCGCAGCCAGGCGCACCAGATGACGATCGAGCGCGGCGAGCCGATTGACGGCGTCCTTGAGGGTGGCCAGCTCGGGGGCCGGGAGTGGCGGTGCCTGGCGGACATGCGCACGGATGAGCATCGCCAGGTAGGTGGCCGACTTCTGGCCTCGTGCGGCAGCACGCGAGTCGAGCCGCGAGCGGTCGCCGCGGCGCAGGCGCACGGTGATGCGGTCCCGGGAACCCACGGCAGCGTCGCGGACGCGGGCGTCGAGAGGCGGCTCGTTGTCGCGCAGTACCGTCTCGACGAAGAGTGCGAGCAACGTTGAAGCCGAGAGTCCTTGCCGGGCGGCCAGCGCGTTGAGCGCGGCCTTGCGCTCCGGTGCAAGGCGTGCGGCGACGACGGCGAGGCGCGTTGCGGAGGGCATTTCGACGGGAACGTAAACAATGGCAGACGCAGGTCTTATCCTGCCCTCAACTCCGAACCGTCCATTCGCTTCGGGAGCTCACCGCGTGACCAGACGTGACGGTGCGAATAGCCCTACCGCCGACCCCACTTCGGCGTGCCGAAGCCCTACATTGCGTGTGGTTTCATCCGATCAGAGAACCCGTCAGCCATCTGCACCGGCCGCCCTTCCAAGGAGGCGCTCTCCCCTCAGGCATCGTCTCTCGTGCGCCTCGCTGCAGCCGAGCGCGCAGCCCACCAGCGTCTCCGGATCGAGCGACGTGACCAGGCAGCCCGGGAGGGAGGGCTCACCGCTCATGCCGGGGTCGGAATCTCCGCGCTCGATCGCGTCGAGGCTGAACCCGTACTCGAAGAGGCACGGCCTCGCGGCCGTGCGCATCGGTCATGTTCAGGGTCGGGGAGAAGATGAACTGTGAAGACACGGAGCCCTCCTTGATGAACTCGGTACCGGTCGCGCGGACCGCACTCGCTCCGCCTGTTCGGCCTGCTCGTACGCCTCGACCCAGTCGACCAGCCCCCGCAGCCGCTCGCGGCGGCGCCCGTCCAGCCGCCCGATGGTCTCGAGTACACGGCGCGCGAAGTCGTCGTCGGTCGCTGCGCTCAGGGGCCAGCGCATCAGCGTTGCGGCGATGCGCAGGCGGGTCAGTGCCCTGGACCCAAGCGGTCGCGGCGGCGATGAAGTCCTTGCGGAGTCCATCGCCGTCTCCTCAGGACTTCAACTGCCGCATCTCCTCGGCGAGCTGCCAGAGGGCCCGGTTCAAGCTGACGTCGCCGTCGATGCTGCGGATGCCGCGGGTGCGGGTCCTGCGTCCCCTGGCGCCGCGTCCAAGCTGCCCGCCCTGCACGGCGTTGGCCTGGATGCGGTTGAAGGTGAGCCAGAGGCTGGCCCCTTCATCCTCCACTCGCCTTGCCTCGAGCAGTTGATCGGTGGTGATTGGGGCCGGCGGCTGCCCTTCGGTCCGCTCGCCGAATCGGACCGTGAGCGCGGCTCGCGCGAACGCCTGCCGCTCGTCCGGTGCGAGTTCGATCGCCTTCATCGCCTCGGTGCTCTGGCCGATCACCTCGAAGTCGTCTAGGACGCGGAAGGCACCTTCGATCACGTCGCCTCGGACATCGCCCTTGTGCGGGATGCGGATGTCGTGCGAGGCATCTCCGAGGATCAGGCCGTTGCAGCAGACGAAGCGGAACTGACCGGCAAGGAGCTGGTAGCAGCTCGCGCCGTCGTGGCTGTTGATGAGGATGATCTCGTTGGCCTCGGCCTTGGTGTTCTGCTCGCTGACGTGGCGCAGCCGCACCAGGTGCTTGGTGTATTCGGTCTTGCCCTCGATCCGGCTCTGGCCCTGGGCGACCATGTAGGGCTCGAAGCCTTCGCGGCGGAGCCCCCGCAGGACGTCGATGGTCGGGATGTAGGTGTAGCGGTCGGAACGGCTGGTGTGCTTGCCGCCGGCGAAGACGGACGGGGCGACCTGGCGCATCTGGTCTTCGCCGAGCGGAATCTCGGCGCGCAGGACGCGGGTCGCGCGGGCGAAGCGGGTCGCGAGGGTGGGGTTGGTGTTCATGGGACCTCCGGGTGTCTGCGTTCAGGTCCGGCGGGCGCGGCGCGCCTCGCCCTCTTCGCGGCTGTCGAGGAAGTCGATCTCCTCGGCGGTGAAGGTCATGCCGTAGATCTCTTGGCCGTCCTTCTCATAGTTGTTGTTGGTCATCCGGCCGATGACGTTGACGTGGCTGCCCTTGCCGAGGTACTCGGCGGCGTTCTCGGCGAGCTTCCCCCAGAGGGTCCACTGGATGGCGGTGGCGACCTCGGTGCGCTCGTCGCCGGAGCCCCGGCGGCTGTTGCTGATGACGCTGACGGTGCCCTTGGCGACCCGGCCTTCTCCGGCACCGATCCCAACGCAGTCGGCCACACCACCGGCGACCTCCAGTACACCGGCCACCTGGCCAGCGGCAGCTGCTCCACCGCCACGCCGGCCAACGGCCAGCTCTCGCTGGTCACCCAGTAC
>JAFEEF010000112.1:0-9367 GCA_018241265.1 Pseudomonadota bacterium
AAGAGATCGGCTCCCTCGACCGGGCGGCCAGCGCGATCCTTGTGCGAGAGCGCCGGCGCCAACGCGGCTTCGATGTCGGCCCAGGGCATGCGCGTCGCAAGCACCGCCAGCGGGTGCCGCAGATCGATCATCGAGTCCAGCCGGGCGCGGAAGAAGTCGTCGGTGGCCATCGCGGGTGGAACTCCAAATCTCCCGGAAACTGCGCCTCATTGGATCGGTTCCTGGGAGATCGCGCCATCGGCGTTCACCCCGCCACGCGAGTGTTCGTGCGGGTTGCGGGCGTTCTGCAGGGGCGACTACGTACCCTCGATGAGGCAAGGCGCCGAATCGACGTCGGCACCGAACACCGTCAACTCGACCCACTTCGTCCCGACGCGGTGAAAGTGGTGCATCTGATGGTCCGTCTTCGTGCCGACGAAGTGCAGTTCGCCGCTGCCGTTCTCCAGCGGCGCGGTTCGCCCGACGCACGACTGCACGAGCCCCGGTCCGCTGAAGGCGAGATCGTGCGTGACCACGTGCTGCGCGTACCAAGTACCAGGTGCCTGATGCCAGGGGAAGCTGTTGTGTTTGGTCCAGTGATGCCCGGTGCCATCGGCATCGACCACCACAGCCTCGAAGTCGCCCGGCGCGCCACGATTCCGTTGGATGAAGGCCGGCATGCCGATCGGGTTCGACGGCCCGAAGAACTTGCCGTCCTCCCACCAACCTGACGCCTGGTTGAAGAAAACGTGGCGCATCCGGCCGGAGCTCGATCGGTACACGATCTCATAGTTGCGGTTGAAGGTGCTGTTGACCGCTGCGGCCGCGTCGAGCGCGTCGTCGTGGAAGGTGTCGCGCCAGACGTCGGCCGAGCGCACCACGCCGGCCGACTTCCACGGCAGCGCCGGGTCGCTGTTCTCACGGTACCAGTGCCCGATGTTCGCGCCGCGCCGCAAGAAGACCTCGAAGTTGTTGCGCGCTGGGCCGTTGCCGCCCTGGATGAACGCGCCATTGCGCAGGCGTCGGCGAGACCAGGGGCTGGCGTCGGTGCCGCGCATGCCGAACAACTGCGCGGGCTCGATCAGGTTGGCGTCATACGAGACTCGGCCGAAGCCCTGGTCGCCCCAGTTCGTGCCCCAGGAGTTCTTCACGATCCAGTAGCGTTGATTGTCGTCGTAGCCAACGACCAGCAGGGCATGCGCTTCGCCGAGCGCCGTGGTCGTCGGCACGTAGATGCCCGTGCCCAGCGACCCGAAGTCAGCCGGTGGAACGACCACGGTAGCCATCGGGCCAACCTGGTCGATCCAGTTCTTCTTCTGGTCCGCATCGTTGATCGCGACGGCTGTGTCGCCGGCGATACGCACGGTACGTCCGACGCGATCCGGCGTCGGCGACAGGAACGTCGTGGCGCCGTTGGAGTCCTGCCCGGTATACAGCGCAGCAGCCTCACCGAACGGAAAGCAGTCGGGATCGGCGAGGCCGTTCTTCTGCACGCAGAGCACGGCCTCGCCGATGTTGCCCAAGTCCCACGCCTGTTTGCCGACGGCGTGCACCAGGTCTCCCTCGGACAACGAGCACCAGATCTGGTGCTCGATACGCACCATCGCCTCGAAGAGGCCGGTGGTCGCAAAGGCCCAGCAATTGTCGGTGCTCCACCTGGTCGTGCACGCTTGTAATCCACGCACGGCCCCAGCGACCGCGCCAATCCACGCTTTCTGCGCTCATGCGACGCCCCAATCGGTCTGCGCCCGATTCCCGGCCGGCGCGGTCAAGGGGCCGACGACGCGGGACGCCGGCAGGACGCCAAGCTCGACCCAGCGCCGCGACAGGTGCGGGTTGGCCGGGGGCTCGGCACGGACGATCGCCTCGAACTCCGCCGGGCTGGAGATGACGCGCACTCCAGGCGTCGGCTTCGCATCGGAACGCTGCAGCGCCCCGCCGCTCCCCCGCCGGGGCAGACGGTCTTCGTCGTCGAGATGAGCAGCCACGGTCCAGGGATCGCCCAGCGCCTTCAGTCGCTGGCGGAGCTCGCCGACCGTGGCCGGCGGCTTGGACGGATCGGTGATGTTCATGTCGCCTCTCCAGTCGAGTCGCGTCGATCGGGCGCCAGCACCTCCTCACCGTACTCGCGGCATCCAACCCGCGCATCCGCCAAGCAGTGGATGCACCGGTCCCCGGGCCCGATGCGTCCCGACGCCACCCGCGAAAGCTTCGCCGCCCGCGACGTGGCCGGCGCGATGGAGCAACCCCAGATGGCGGCGTACTTCACGGCGCCGCTGAACGGCCTCGAGCGAAAGCTGGAGGCGCGTCGACAGATCATCCGCGCGCGATCAACCGACATGAGCAGTCGACGCGGCCAGGGGTCAACGCTTGGATTCGAGATCGCGCAATTTGTAGCGCTGGATCTTCCCGGTGGCTGTCTTCGGGAGGTCCTCGACGAATTCGATGAACCGCGGGTACTTGTAGGGCGCCAGACGGTCCTTGACGAAGGCCTTGAGCTCGGCTTCGGTAACGGTGGCGCCGGGCTTCACGACGACGAATGCCTTGGTCTTCGTCAAGCCTTGATCGTCTTCCTTGCCGATCACCGCGGCCTCGAGGACGGCAGGGTGCTGGACCAGCGTGGCCTCCACCTCGAAAGGCGACACATAGATGCCGCTGACCTTCAGCATGTCGTCACTGCGGCCGCCGTACGTGTAGGTACCGTCGGCGTTGCGGATGTACTTGTCCCCGCTCTTGGTCCAGCCGCCTTGGAACGTCTCTCGGGATTTCTCGCGATTGCCCCAGTACATCATCGCCGCGGACGGTCCTTTGATGTACAGGTCACCGGGCTCGCCATCGGGAACCGGCGCGCCCTCGTCTCCTCGCAACTCGACCTCGTACCCCGGGACCGGCCAGCCCGTCGTCCCGTAGCGGACGTCGCCCGGTCGGTTCGACAAGAAGATGTGCAGCATCTCGGTGGAGCCGATGCCGTCGACGATGTCGACCCCGAAGTGCTTCTTGAAGCGTTCGCCGAGGTCTGCCGGCAGGGCTTCGCCGGCGGAGGACACGAGTCGAATGCTCACGTCCGAACGTGCCGGGAGGCCAGGCGCCGCCAGCATGCCTGCAAACCCCGTCGGCGCGCCGAAGAAGACGGTCGGCTTGACGCCGCCGATGCCGCCTTTCAAGCGCACGAAAGTGGCATCCGGCGTCGGACGTTCCGCCATCAGCACGACCGTGGCGCCCACGCTGAGCGGGAACGTCAGTGCATTGCCCAGGCCGTAGGCGAAGAACAGCTTGGCCGCCGAGAAACAGACGTCGCTCTCCTTCAGCGCGAGCAGGCGCTTGGCGTACAGCTCGCACGTCCAGTACGGATTCCCATGCGAGTGCACGGCCCCCTTCGGCCGCCCCGTGGAGCCGGAGGAGTACAGCCAGAAAGCAGGATCGTCGGGGTGCGTCGTCGCCGGACGCACGAGGGGAGCCTGTGCCGTGACGAAGGCTTCGAATTCCTGTTCTGCAGGATGCAGCGGCGCGACGGGTCGGGAGACGACCACCTTGCGAACTTCGTGGTCCGCCTTGGTCATCGCGCTGTTGATCGACGGGAGCACGGCCCCGGAGACGATGACCGCCTGCGCACGCGAGTGCTCGAGCATGTACGCGTAGTCGTCCGCGGTCAGCAATGTGTTGACAGCGACCGGTACCACGCCTGCGTAGCACGCGCCGAGGAACGCGACGGGCCAGTCGTTGCAGTCCTGCATGACCAGCAGCACGCGCTCCTCGCGCTTGACCCCTGCGGCCAGCAGCCCGGCGCCGAATCGACGCAACCGGTCTTGCAGATCGGCATACGTCAGCACGCCCAGGTCGTCGACGAACGCCGCCTTGTCGGGGCGCGATGCGTGCGGGGTACAGACCAGATGCTCCGCGAGATTGAAGACGGGCGGCGGCGGGAGGACGATGGATACACTCATGACTGTCTCCGTATCTCTGGATCACTCTCGGGCCTGCGCGGGGCCGAACTTGCTCAGCACCTCGGTGCTTGCCTGCACCGCGGAACGCCGGTGATAGAAGTCGAGCGCGCGCAGACCGCCGAGTTCCTCGCCGCCCCCGGCGCGGCCGGGACCGCCGTGCAGCGACTGCGGCATCACGTTGCCGTGCCCGGTGTGGGTCGCGCCGACATCAGGGGTCACCACGTGCACGCGACCGTGCGACGCAGCGAGGCTCGCGGCCGTCTCGGCGCACGCGCCGAAATCGTCGCCGAAGACGGACACCGCCAGCGATCCGTGGCCGCGCTCGATCAATGCCCGGGCGTGCTCGGCGTCCCGGTAAGGCATCAAGGTCGCGACCGGACCGAATACTTCGGTGTCGTGGACACGGTCCGCGCTGTCGGGTGCACGCGACCCGAGCAACGTGGGTCCGACGCAGCACGCGACGTCGGCATCGACATCCACGAAGGGCCGCCCGTCGCTGTCGTGCAGCACATCGGTGACCTGACGCAGGGTTGCAAGACCTTCGCGGACGGAGGCCAGTTGCGCGCGACTCACCAGCGCGCCCATGCGGACCGAATCATTGCGCGGATTGCCCACCGACGTCTTCGACAAACGGGCACCGATCGCCTCTGCAGCGGCGCCGTAGAGGGCCTCGGGAACAAAGACGCGTCGGATGGCAGTGCACTTCTGCCCCGACTTCTGCGTCATCTCGCGGGCAACTTCCTTGCACAGAAGGTCAAAGGCTTCGGAGCCGGCGGCGGCGCCCTCGACCAGCAGCGCGGAGTTCAAGCTGTCGGCTTCGACGTTGAGGCGCACCGAGTGCCGAATGACCGTCGGGCAGGCGCGAATGATCGACGCGGTTTCCGCCGACCCGGTGAACGAGACGAGGTCGAACGGCTGCAGCTGATCGAGCAGGCCCGCGGAACTGCCGCAGATGACCGACAGCGCACCCGCAGGCAACACGCCGGCATCGACGACGTCCTTGACCATGCGCTGGGTCAGCCAGGCCGTGGCGGTGGCGGGCTTGACGATCACCGGCACGCCCGACAGCAGCGCGGGTGCGGCCTTTTCCCACAAGCCCCAGCTCGGAAAATTGAACGCGTTGATGAACAGCGCCACACCGCGCGTCGGCACCTGCACGTGCTGGCTCTGGAACAGCGGCTCCTTGCCCAGGCGCTGCGGCTCGCCATCCAGCAAGAACTTGCGGTCACCAAGCCCCGCGCCCAGCCTGGCGTACGTCGACAAGGTGTAGATCCCGCCGTCGATGTCGATCGCCGAATCATTGCGAACGGTGCCGCTGTTGGCCGTGGCGATCTCGTAGTAGGTCTCGCGATGGGCCTGCAGCACCTTGACCGCCGCGACGAGCGCTTCGGCGCGCTGCGCATAGCTCATCGCACGCAACGCGGCCCCGCCGGCGGCGCGCGCGAACGCGAAGCCGGCAGCCAGGTCGTGACCCGTCGAGTCCACGCGCACCAGTTCGGTTCCGAGAACCGGATCGACCAGGGTCGTGCCTTTGCCGTTGCCCGACTGCCAGCGACCCGCGAAGTAGTTCTGAAGAAGTTCGCTCATCGCCGGCCTCAATGGGTGGGGGTGAATTCGATCTGCCCCTGAGGAAGCAGGTACAGAACCAGGGCCCGGCCGCGCGTGACCGTCGGGCGATGGGCGCTGCCCGGCGGGCAGACGAGCCAGCCGGCGGGGCGCCCGTCGAACAGCGCGCCCTCTTCAACCGGCATGACGAGATCGATCTCGCCGAGCGGATGGCGGTGATGCGGCCCCTCGATGTCCTGCATGTCGACCACGTCGACCGAGAAGCCGTGCAGGTCCTCTGCCGGCTTGAAGATGCGGCCGTATCGAATGCCGCCGCCTTCGCGGTTGCACAGCCAGCCTTCGGCGACACCGGTGCGGCAGCTGGCGACCAGCCCCTCGAAGGTCGCCGTTCCGGGACCATGGGTGCGGTTCAACCACCCGTCGAGATCGCTGTCGAGCGGGCGATTGGCCAACTCTTGAGTCAACGCAATGATCTGTGCGCGAAGAAGGTCCGAACTCATGGAATGCACCTCGTTGCCTTGCCTACATCCACTTGATGCAGTATTGTGCCTGTTCGCACTCTAGGTTCGGACCTGTCTCCGAGTCAAGCAATATATTGCCTATGCAAGGGTTAATACTGAGTGATGACGTGCCGCGTGAAGCGGACACCGCAGCGGCAGCGGAAGAGAAGAATCCCTTCCTGCTCGGCTTGGGTGAGCGCGTGCGTTCCCTGCGATCTCGAAGAGGGATGACGCGCAAGGCCACTGCGCTCGCGGCCAACATCTCCGAACGGCACATGGCCAACCTCGAGTACGGAGTCGGCAACGTGTCCATGCTGGTCCTGCTCCAGGTCTCGCAAGCACTCCAGTGCTCCATGGCCGAACTGATCGGGGACGTCACCACGTCGAGTCCCGAATGGCTGATGCTTCGGGAACTGCTCCAAGGCCGCGACGAAGTCACCCTGCGCAAGGCGCGGGAGGCCATCGCCTCGCTGCTCGGCGACAACAGCGGCGCGGATGCCAGCGTGCGGCGGGGCGGCAGGATCGCCCTGATCGGCCTGCGCGGCGCGGGCAAGTCGACGCTCGGGCGGATGCTGGCGGATGACCTGGACTTCCCCTTCGTCGAACTGAGCCACGAGATCGAGAAGTTTGCCGGCTGCAGCATTTCCGAGATCCAGGGCCTCTACGGTCAGAACGCCTACCGTCGCTACGAGCGACGCGCCGTGGAAGAGGCGATCCAGATCTATCCCGAAGCGATCCTCGCAACCCCTGGTGGCCTGGTGTCGGACGCAGCAACGTTCAACCTGCTGTTGAGTCACTGCACGACGGTCTGGCTCCAGGCCGACGCCGAGGACCACATGAAGCGGGTCATCGCGCAGGGCGACATGCGTCCGATGGCCGACAACAAGGAGGCCATGGAGGACCTGAAGGCCATCCTGGTCGGGCGCGCGCCCTTCTATTCGAAGGCGGACTATCGCCTGAACACGAGCGACCAGCCCCTGGGCGCCACCTTCGAGACGCTTCGAAACCTGGTCCGCACGGCCCTGGAAATCGCGCCGTAACAATTTCACGCGCGGTTCGATGAGAAAGGGGTTGACTGCAGGATATTGCATGCACTATCCTGCTTCACAGGAAATTCATTGCATGCGCTTTGCTGCTTACCCAAGGAGACGACAGTGACCGCCGATACCCGTGTCGACTACCAGACCGAGCCTTCGAAGTACCGCCATTGGAAACTGAAGTTCGAGGGTCCCGTCGCGACCCTGGCAGCGGACTTCGACGAGAACGGCGGCTTGCGCCCCGGCTACAAGCTCAAGCTCAACAGCTACGACCTCGGGGTCGACATCGAGCTCAACGACGCGATCAATCGCATCCGCTTCGAGCATCCGGAAGTGCGCAGCGTCGTGCTGACGAGCATGAAGGACAAGGTGTTCTGCTCCGGCGCGAACATCTTCATGCTCGGCGTCAGCTCGCACGCATGGAAGGTGAATTTCTGCAAGTTCACGAACGAGACCCGCAATGGTCTCGAGGACTCGTCGAAGTACAGCGGCCTGAAGTTCCTGGCAGCGGTGAACGGTGCCTGTGCCGGTGGCGGCTACGAGGTCGCCCTCGCCTGCGACGAGATCCTGCTGATCGACGACCGCAACAGCGCGGTCAGCTTGCCCGAGGTGCCGCTGCTCGGCGTCCTGCCCGGCACCGGCGGTCTCACCCGCGTGACCGACAAGCGCCACGTGCGCCACGACCTGGCCGACATCTTCTGCACCAGCGTCGAAGGCGTTCGAGGCCAGCGCGCGAAGGACTGGCGCTTGGTCGACGAGCTCGCGAAGCCGGCGCAGTTCGCTGCGAAGGTCCAGGAACGCGCGCTCAAGCTCGCCGAGCAGAGCGATCGCCCCGCGAACGCGAAGGGCGTCCAGCTGACGCCGCTGCAACGCACGGTCGAGCCCGACGCGATCCGGTATTCGCACGTCACGGTCGACATCGAGCGAGAGCGTCGGGTGGCCACCATCACGGTCAAGGCCCCGACGAAGGCGGTGGAGAGCGACATCGCCGCGATCGAAGCGGCCGGCGCGAACTGGTATCCGCTCACGCTGGCGCGCGAGCTCGATGACGCGATTCTCTCGATGCGCACCAACGAGCTCGACATCGGCGTCTGGCTGATCAAGACCGAGGGCGATGCGAAGGCCGTGCTCGCGATGGACGACGTGCTGCTGGAGCACAAGGATCACTGGTTCGTGCGCGAGACCACCGGCCTGCTGCGTCGCGTCCTGGCGCGCCTGGACGTGTCGTCGCGCAGCCTGTTCGCACTCGTCGAACCGGGTTCGGCCTACGCCGGCACGTTCCTGGAACTGGCGCTGGCCTGCGACCGCATCTATCACCTCGCGCTGCCGGACGATGACGCGAAGGCGCCGACGATCGTCGTCGGCGACGTCAACTTCGGCATCTTCCCGATGGTCACCGGCGAGAGCCGCCTGGGCCGCCGCTTCTACAACGAGGAGCCTGCGCTCGAGGCGATCCGCGCCAAGGCGGGTCAGCCGCTCGATGCGGACGCCGCGTTCGCGCTCGGCCTGGCCACGAGCAATCCCGACGACATCGACTGGGCCGACGAGGTCCGCATCGCCATCGAAGAGCGCGTGGCCATGAGCCCGGACGCACTGACCGGCATGGAAGCGAACCTGCGCTTCAACGGCAAGGAAAACATGTTCACCCGAATCTTCGGGCGTCTCACTGCGTGGCAGAACTGGATCTTCCAGCGACCCAACGCGGTCGGCGAAAAGGGAGCGCTGAAGGTCTACGGCAAGGGCGAGAAGGCCGCCTTCGACTGGAACCGCGTCTGAACAGGACCCACTGCACGCCGCAGTACGGCGCAATCATCCTCATCTGGAGACCGAGTCTGTGAGCACGATCAACTACAGCGAAAAAATTCCGAACAACGTCAACCTGTCCGAAGACCGCACGCTGCAGCGCGCGCTCGAACAGTGGCAGCCGAACTTCATCAACTGGTGGGACGACGTCGGCCCGGAAGGTTCGACGAACCTCGACGTCTACCTGCGCACCGCGGTCAGCGTCGATCCGCAGGGCTGGGCGCAGTTCGGGCACGTGAAGATGCGCGACTACCGCTGGGGCATCTTCCTGAACCCGGGCGATCCGAACCGCGAGATCCACTTCGGCGACCACAAGGGCGAGAAGGCCTGGCAGGACGTGCCGGGCGAGCACCGCGCCAACCTGCGGCGCATCATCGTGACGCAGGGCGACACCGAGCCGGCGTCGGTCGAACAGCAGCGTCACCTCGGGCTGACCGCACCGTCGATCTATGACCTGCGCAACCTGTTCCAGGTCAACGTCGAGGAAGGCCGTCACCTTTGGGCGATGGTCTACCTGCTGCATCGTCACTTCGGGCGC
>JAFEEF010000112.1:9534-11563 GCA_018241265.1 Pseudomonadota bacterium
GCGTCGTTCAGCGCACCTGCCAGGCGATGAACGAGCTGAAGACCGACGACGTCGCGAAGCTGCGCGCCGCCGGCGTGATCGACCTGCCGACGATCCAGCGCTACCTGAACTTCCACTATTCGGTGACGATCGACCTGTTCGGCGCCGACCAGTCGAGCAATGCGGCGACCTTCTACAGCTCGGGCCTGAAGGGCCGATTCGAAGAAGGCAAGCGCGCCGACGACCACCTGCTGAAGGACCAGACCTACAAGGTGCTGGAAGTCGTGAACGGCCGGCTCCTCGAGAAGGACGTGCCGATGCTCAACGCGCTGAACGAGGTGCTGCGCGACGACTTCATCAAGGACTCGGTGGCCGGCGTCGGCCGCTGGAACAAGGTCATCGAGAAGGCTGGCATCCCGTTCCGCCTGACGGTGCCGCACAAGGCGTTCCATCGCAACATCGGCGCGCTGGCCGGCATCAAGATGTCGCCGGAGGGCCGCGTGGTCAGCGACGCAGAATGGGAAGCCAAGAAGTACGAGTGGCTGCCCTCGCCGGAAGACCGTGCGTTCGTCACCTCGCTGATGGGCCGCGTGGTGGAGCCCGGCAAGTTCGCCAACTGGATCGCACCGCCGGTGATGGGCATCAATCGCCAGCCTGTCGACTTCGAATACGTGCGTTTCGGCTGAACTGCAACGGGTATCGAAGAATGGAAGGGCCCGTCGGGCCCTTCCCGCTTCCGCCCCGGGAGACTTGACATGGACATGGCTGTCAGCGTGATCAGGCAGCACCTGATCGACCCCGAGATCTGCATCCGGTGCAACACCTGCGAAGCAACGTGCCCGGTGCAGGCCATCACCCACGACTCACGCAACTACGTGGTCGACGCGGAGAAGTGCAACCTGTGCATGGCGTGCATCTCGCCGTGCCCGACCGGCTCGATCGACAACTGGCGCAGCATGCCGCGCAGCCGTGCGTACAGCACCGCCGAGCAGCTCGAGTGGGACGTCCTGCCGGCGGAGTTGAGCCCGGAGGAACTCGCTGAAGCCGGCGTGACGGCAGAGGCCGCGGAGGCAGTCGCTGCCGCTGCAGAGCCTGCGGTTCAGGCCGCGCCGGCCGGCGAGACCGCCTTCAACAGCGCCGTGTACGGCGCGACCGTTCCGCCGTGGTCGGCGGCCCGGGCATTTGCCAACCTGTACGGGCCGAAATCTCCGGAGAAATTCATCGCCGCCACGGTCACAGGCAATATCCGCGTGACCGAGGTCGGCAAGGACTACGACACGCACCACATCGTCCTGGACTTCGGCGCGGTGCCCTTCCCCGTCCTCGAGGGACAGTCGCTCGGCATCATCCCCCCGGGTACGGATGCCACGGGTCGACTGCATCATCCGCGTCAGTATTCGATCGCCAGCGCTCGCAACGGCGAACGCTCCGGCTACAACAACGTCTCGCTGACGATCAAGCGCGTGCTGGAAGACTACGACGGCACCCCGGTGCGCGGCGTCGCCAGCAACTACATGTGCGATCTGAAGGTCGGCGACAAGGTGCAGGTGATCGGCCCGTTCGGCACGACCTTCCTGATGCCGAATCACCCGAAGAGCCACGTCGTCATGATCTGCACGGGCACCGGCAGCGCGCCGATGCGTGCGATGACCGAATGGCGACGTCGCCTGCGCACGAGCGGCAAGTTCGAAGGCGGAAAGCTGATGCTCTTCTTCGGCGCGCGGACCCAGGCGGAGCTGCCGTACTTCGGCCCGCTGCAACGCCTGCCGAAGGACTTCATCGACATCAACCTCGCCTTCAGCCGCACGCCGGGCAAACCGAAGCGCTACGTGCAGGACCTGATGCGCGAACGCGCAGCCGATCTGGTGCCGCTGCTGGCCGATCCGAGCGCGCACTTCTACGTCTGCGGCCTCAAGGCCATGGAAGAAGGCGTCGTGCTGGCACTGCGCGATGTCGCAACGCAGGCCGGCCTGAATTGGGACAGCGTCGCAGCCGACCTGAAACGCCTGGGCCGCCTGCACCTCGAGACCTACTAAGAAGCCTTACACCC
>JAFEEF010000113.1 GCA_018241265.1 Pseudomonadota bacterium
TGAAGGAAGCCGCGTGCGCGGACGACGGTTGTGGCGCCTGCGCTATGCCCGCGGCGCCGCTGCAACGCGGCGACCCATCTGCGCGGGGGCGCAGTTTCCGGATCGCGACGATGGACTGCGCGGCCGAGGAGGCCGAGATCCGGCGTGCCCTTGATGGCATGCCCGGCATTCGCGGTCTGCGATTCCAACTGGGCCAGCGGGTGCTCACGATCGATGCCGACGAGCCGTCGATCGCGCCAGCGCTGGCAGCCGTGCGCAAGTCCGGTTTCGACCCGCAGCCGATCGCCGGGAGCGAACCGGAGGCCGGCCATGCGGCGGGCGACGGTCATGATCACGAGGTCGTGCGGGGCCAGGTTCCCAAGCTGGCCGGGGCGCTGATCCTGGCCATCGGCGCCGAGATCATCGGCTACTTTGCGCCGGAGACCATGGTCTGGCGCGGGGCGGGACTTGCCGTGGCGGCCATCGCGATCTGGCTCGCCGGCTTCGACGTCTACAAGAAGGGGCTGACGGCGCTGCGGAACGGGCGGCTGAACATCAACGCGCTGATGACCGTGGCCGTGACGGGTGCCTTCGCGATCGGCCAGTGGCCGGAAGCCGCGATGGTGATGGCGCTGTACGCCATCGCCGAGGCGATCGAGGCCAGGGCAGTGGACCGCGCGCGCAACGCCATCAAGGGCCTGCTGGCGATGGCGCCGGAGGAGGCGTCGGTTCGCCAAGCCGATGGCAGCTGGGCGACGCTGCCCGTGGTTCAGGTCGCGGTTGGCGCTCTGCTGCGGGTGAAGCCGGGGGAGCGCGTTCCCATGGACGGCGTCGTCCGCTCCGGTCAGACCAGCATCAATCAGGCGCCGGTCACCGGCGAGAGCATTCCCGTCGACAAGGCGAGCGGGGACCCGGTCTTTGCCGGCACGATCAACGAGTCGGGGACATTCGAGTTCGAGGTCACCGCACTGGCCTCGAATTCGACCTTGGCGCGCATCATCCACGCCGTCGAGGAGGCTCAGGCGACCCGGGCGCCGACGCAGGGCTTCGTCGACAGGTTTGCGGCGATCTACACGCCGGCGGTGTTCGTGATCGCCGTGGCAGTGGCACTGCTCGGCCCTTGGCTGCTCGGCTGGACGTGGCTGCAAGGCGTCTACAAGGCCCTCGTTCTGCTCGTCATCGCCTGCCCCTGCGCGCTGGTGATCTCCACGCCGGTGACGATCGTCAGCGGCCTGGCCGCCGCAGCGCGCCGCGGCATCCTCATCAAGGGCGGCATCTACCTCGAAGAGGCGCGCAAGCTCAAGGCGATTGCGCTCGACAAGACCGGCACGATCACTGAGGGCAAGCCGAGGCTGGTGGACTGGTCCGTCCTCGATCCTGCAACCGATGCCGCGAACGCCGAGCACATGGCCTTCGTGCTGGCCAGCCACTCGGACCACCCGGTGTCTCGCGCCATTGCCGCGGGGCTCAAGTCCAACAGCGTGCAGGCAGAGAACTTCAAGGCGCTGGCCGGTCGCGGGGTGCAAGCGGACATCGCCGGCACCACCTATGTGCTGGGCAACCACCGGCTGATCGAAGAGCGTGGCCAGTGCTCACCGGCCCTCGAGGCGAGCTTGCGCACGCATGAGGAAGCGGGCCGCACCGTCAGCCTGCTGGCCTCCGACGCCGGCCCGATCGCCTTGTTTGCCGTTGCCGACACGATCAAGGCCTCGTCGCGTGAAGCCGTCTCAGCGCTGAAGGCCCTGGGCATCACACCGGTGATGCTGACCGGCGACAACCAGGCGACGGCCACGGCCATCGCCCACGAAGCCGGCATCGACGAAGCGCGCGGGAACCTGTTGCCCGAGGACAAGCTCGATGCGATCAAGGCGCTCCAGGCAGAGCACGGTCCGACCGCGATGACCGGCGACGGCATCAACGACGCACCGGCCCTGGCCCAGGCCGACATCGGCGTGGCGATGGGGGCAGCCGGCACCGACACCGCCATGGAGGCGGCTGATGTCGTGGTGATGAACGATGACCTGCGC
>JAFEEF010000114.1 GCA_018241265.1 Pseudomonadota bacterium
ACGTCGCCGGTCGGGAACCAGCCCAGGCCCTGCGCATCGCGCACCAGCGGATCGCCGCCTTCGCCGCCGAAGTAGGTCTGCACGACCCACGGCCCGCGCACCATCAGCTCGCCGGAGCGCTGACCGTCCCACGGCAGCTCGGCGCCGTCGTCATCGACGATCTTCATGTCGACGCCATACACGGCGCGGCCCTGCTTGGTCTGGATGTTGAAGCGCACCGTCTCGTCCATCTGCATGTGCTTGGACTTGGGCGTCGCGACCGTACCCACCGGGCTCATCTCGGTCATGCCCCAGGCATGGATCACGTGCACGCGGTAGCGCTCTTCGAACGTACGGATCATCGCCGGCGGGCAGGCCGAACCCCCGATCACGGTGCGGCGCATCGTCGAGAACTCGAGGCCGTTGGCTTCGACGTAGGCGAGCAGCCCCTGCCATACCGTCGGCACGCCGGCCGACAGCGTGACCTTCTCGCCTTCGAACAGCTCGTAGAGCGACTTGCCGTCGAGCCCCGGCCCGGGAAAGACCAGCTTGGCGCCCACCATGCACGCCGCATAGGGCAGGCCCCAGGCGTTGACGTGGAACATCGGTACGACCGGCAGGATCACGTCTCGCCCCGAGCAGCTGAGCGCGTCCGGCAGCGCGATCGAGTAAGTGTGCAGCAGCGTCGATCGATGGCTGTACAGCACGCCCTTCGGGTTGCCCGTCGTACCCGACGTGTAGCAGAGCGACGACGCGGTGTTCTCGTCGAAGGTCGGCCACTCGAACGCGTCCGACTCGGCCTCGAGCAGGTCTTCGTAGCAGAGCAGGTTGGCGACCTTGGTCTCGGCCGGCATGCGGCCGCGCTCGGTGAGCGCGACGAAGGCCTTGACGTTCGGCAGCCGCGCGGCGACCGCCTCGATGATCGGCATGAAGGTCATGTCGAAGAACAGCAGCGTGTCCTCGGCATGGCCGGCGATGTAGACGATGTGGTCGGGGTGCAGGCGCGGGTTGACGGTGTGCAGCACCCCGCCCGAGCCCGACACGGCGTAGTACAGCTCCATGTGCCGGTAGCCGTTCCAGGCCAGCGTGCCGATGCGCTGGCCCGGCTGCACGCCGAGGCGCGCGAGCGCGTTGGCCATGCGGCGCGAGCGCGCCGCGAGGTCGCGGTAGGTATAGCGGTGCAGATCGCCCTCGACGCGGCGCGACACCACCTCCTGGTCGCCGTGGTGCCGCTCGGCGTGGCGCAGCAGCGTCGAGATCAGCAGCGGCTGCTGCATCATCAATCCGTTCATCCGGTCCTCTCCCGTGTGTCGTACTCGTCGTGGCCGGTCGTCGCGCCTGGTCGTCGCGCGCTGTCGGCGTTCAGGGCTTGGCGCCCGCCGGTTTCAGATCGCCGCAGCTCGCGCCCAGCCACTTGGCGGCGATCGACATCTGGGTGGTGCGCGGCATGCCCTGGGCCTTCGTCACATTGGTCAGGTGCACCGTGTAGCTCTCGCCGTTCGTGAACTCGGCGACGCCGTCGCTCACCACTTCCGGATCGGTACAGGCGGCATGCCACTTCCAGGTCGAGCCGTTGCGCTCGGTGACCTCGCTCTTGCAGCGTTCGTTCTGCGCATGATCGCTGCGGTCGCTGCCTTGCCAGCCTCCGTGCGCCAACGAGTCCGCGCTCAGGCATATCTTCACCGTCGCGCTGCCGTCGTTGGACAGCGCGACGCCGCGCTGCTTCATCATCGCTTCGATCTGGGCGCGCTGAGCAGGCGGCAGGTTCTTCAGACGGTCACCCGGATCGGGCGCCTTCTTGCCGTCGACGTCGCGCCCGGTCTGGATCTCCCACAGCCCCGGCTTGATCGGCGGCGCGGTCTGCGCCCAGACGCTGGCGGCCACGAGGCCAAGGACGAGCAGGGCGAGGCGCGGTCGGGGCATCAGCATCGGCAACTCCGTTGATCCGTCGGGTGGAGGCCGATGATGACATGGCCGCATGCCGGTCCGGCAGGGCGCCGAACCCGCGGATGCGTGGATCGCGGTCGGCGCTGCAGGTCGCCGTCGGCGTAGCGCCGCCCCTGCGCGTCGCGGCACGGGCAGACGGCATCGGCCGTTGCGCTCAATCGAGGGACATTTCCCAGGTCTCGGCCACCAGCTCATGGCCGAAGCTGTGGTGGCTCTCGCTCGCGATCAGCACGTAGCCGGCCTTCGCGTAGATGCCGCGTGCCGCGGTCAGGATGCTGTTGGTCCAGAGCGTGATCTTGCGGTAGCCCGCATGGCGGGCGTAGCGCTCGCATTCGTCGACCAGGCGTGCACCCAGACCGAGGCCGCGTGCCTCGGGCTCGACCAGCAGCATGCGCAGTTGCGCCACGCCGTCCACGGCCTGGCCGGCATCGTCGCGAGCCTGCACGAGAAAGACGCTGCCGACCGGTTCCCCGTCGCGCTCGGCGATCCAGCAGGCTTCGCGCTTGGGGTCGTAGCGGTCGATGAAGTCGGCGGCGATACGCGCAACGAGCGCCTCGAAGGTCATGTCCCAGCCATATTCGCGCGCATAGAGCGCGCCATGGCGCGCCACGACCCAGCCGATGTCGCCGGGGCGGTGCGAGCGCAGCAGCAGCGCGGGCGTTGGCGCCGCTTCGTCGTCGAGCAGGCGGCGCACCTGCGTCATCGCGCGCAGCAGCCGCTGCTGCTCGGCCTCGGTCAGCCTGGCAAGCAGCGCGGTGATCTGCGCATGGGTGCGCTCGTCGAGCGGCGCGTAGGCGCGGCGGCCGGCGGCGGTCAGGCTGACGTGCAGATGGCGCGCATCGTCCTTCGAGCGCGTGGCCTTCACGAGGCCGCGCTCCTTGAAGCTGCCGAGCAGCCGGCTCAGGTAGCCGGCATCGAGCTGCAGCTCGCGCGACAGCTCGCTGCCGGTCGTGGCGTCGCGATGCGCCAGCTCCCACAGCAGGCGCGACTCGGCGAGCGAGAACTTGGTGTCGAGCAGCCGCTCGCCGAGCACGCCGATGCGGCGCGTGTAGAAGCGGTTGAAGTCGCGCACCCGCGCAATGCGGTCTTCGGGCGTGGCGAGGTCGGACATCGGCTGTACGAGGAAGTGCGGCAGCGATTCTGGCGCAGATAATTGCCAAAGGCAATCATATGATTGCCGAGTCGAGATGGGTACGGCGGTGGCCCGAGGACTTTTTCGCGCAGGACGAAAGGGCTTGCGCTCGATACTGTATGAAAGTACAGTAGTTCGCATGGACTCGCTGCCTTCCATCGCCGTCCGCGCTCCGCGCCGGGGAGGGCCCGCGGCCGGCGGCGCAGCGCTGGCCGCGCAGCGGCCAGCGCCCGAAAGCCTGCATCCTTCGCTATGGCTCGGCCATCAGCTCGGGCGTCAGGTCGATCCGCCGTTGGCCAGTGGCTTTCGCCTGCTCGACATCGAGCTGCCCGGCAGCGGCTGGCCGCGCCGCGCGCTCACCGAACTGTTGCTGCCGCATGCCGGCATCGGCGAACTGCGCCTGCTCGCGCCGGCGCTCGCTGCGGTCCAGCGGGAGGGGCGGCTCGCGATGCTGTTCGATCCGCCGGCAGCGCTGTCCGCCTGGGCGCTGGCGCGTCTCGACATCGACGTCGAGCAACTGCTGATCGTCCACACCCGCAGCCGGCTGATACCCGGCAGCGACAGCCTCTGGGCCTGCGAGCAGGCGTTGAAGAGCGGCCATGTCGGCGCGCTGATCGCCTGGCTGCCGCCGCGGCTGCGTGCCGAGCGGCTGCGTCGCCTGCAACTGGCCGCCCATGCGCACGACGGCCCGGCCTTCATGCTGCGCGAGATGGCAGCGGCGCAGCGTCCCACCGCGGCGCCGCTGCGCCTCGCCTTGCAGCCCGGGGCCGTGCCCGACACGCTCGCCGTCGGCATTCTGAAACGCCGCGGGCCGCCGCTCGATGCGCCCTTGCTGCTGGCGCTGCCGCCGGTGCTGTCGGGCAGCGCACGCGAGCGGGCTCGTACCGAGGCGCGTCCGGCGCTCGCGGCGGCCACCTTCGTGAATCTCGCGGCGCAAGCGCGTTGATACGCGCGCGTTCCGTCCGCGTGGGTCGCCGTGGGCACGTCTTCCTTCGCGTCTCCCGTCTTGCCTCCGGTCCTGTCTCCGGTCCCTTCTCCCTTGTGGATCGCGCTGCACTTGCCGCGGCTGTCGCTCGAAACCTTCGCCGCGACGCTGCTCGTCGATGGCCTCGGCCGCGCCGCCAGCGTTGCGGCAGAGGCGCCGATCGCATTGATGGATGGGCAGCGCATCACCGTCGTCAATGACGCGGCCGAAGCCTTCGGCGTGCAACCGCGCATGCGGCGCGCCACCGCGCTGACGCTGGCGCCGCAGATCCTCCTCGGCCAGGCCGACCCGAAGCGCGATGCCGAAGCGCTCGTCGCGGTGGCGCATGTCGCGCTCGCCTGCACGCCGCAGGTGGTGGTGCCGGTGCCGGCCGACGATCCGACCGTCTCTCCGCACGGCGTGCTGCTGGAAGTGCGCGCGAGCCTGCGCTACTTCGGCGGGCTCGAGCGGCTGCTGCAGCACCTGCTCGGCGCGCTTGCCCCGCTCGGCCATCGGATCCACGTCGCCAGCGCGCCTACGCCGCAAGGAGCGTTGCTGCTGGCCAGGGCCCACGAGATTTGGCACGCGGCCGATCTGACCGCAGCGCAAACGGCCCTCGACAAAGTGCCGGTCTGGCTGCTCGGTCCCGGCCGCGAGCATTGGGACGCGCTGCAGGGGATGGGGCTGCGCATGCTGTCCGATCTGCGCTGCCTGCCGCGCTCGGGCGTGGCGCGCCGCTTCGGCCAGGGGTTGCTCGACGAGCTCGATGCGGCCTACGGCCTGCGTCCCAATCCGCGCACGCCCATCGTCGCGCCGCCGGCCTTCGAGAGCCGCCTCGAACTGCATGCGCGGGCCGACACCACCGATCAGCTGTTGCACGGCGCACGGATCCTGCTGGCGCGCCTCGTCGCCTGGCTCGCTGCCCAGCACGCCAGCGTGCGTCGCTACACGCTGGTGATGGCCCACGAGCAGCGCTGGCGCCGCGACGACGTCGCTGCAACCGAGCTCGAGATCGCCCTCGCCGAACCCTCGCGCGACGCGGCCCACCTCGCGGGCTTGCTGAGCGAGCGCCTCGCGCCGCTGCAGTTGCCTGCGCCAACACTCGAGCTGCGATTGCGGGCTGCCGACATCGTGCGGCGCGCGCCGCCCAACGGCGAGCTGTTCCCGACCCCGCGCAGCGAACGCGAGGGCCTGACGCGCCTGATCGAGCGCTTGCAGGCCCGCCTCGGGCGCGAGCAGATCTGCTGCATGGCGGCGCTGCACGACCATCGGCCCGAGCGTGCCGGCGAGCTGCGCGCTGCCGAGCCGGGCGTTCCCGGCTGGGGCGCGCGCCGTGCCCGGACATCCGGCACGGCCGGCACGACAGGCAAGACAGGCGGCGGTCCGGTGCATCCGGTGTGGCTGCTCGACCCGCCCGAGCCGCTCGCCGAGCGCGCGTCGCGGCCGCTGCTCGATGGCCGGCCGCTGCTGATGCTCGCCGGGCCCGAGCGCATCGAAGCGGGCTGGTGGGATGCGGGCCTGGCCGAACGCGACTACTTCATCGCTCGAGCGAGCAGCGGCGCGCTGGTCTGGATCTATCGGGCGCGCCTGCCGCTGTCGGCCGAGGGCAGCGGGTGGTACCTGCAGGGACGCTACGGTTGAGAGCGGATCTGCGCGTGCAAGCTCAAGCCACGCGCCCGAACCACCAGATCGACAGGCTCGCCGCGATCACGACGAGCAGCGCGCCGACCGCCGCGAACAGCGCGCTGATCTCGGTCTCCTTCTTCTCGACGACGAAGCGCGTCGACAGCCCCTGATAGACCTTCTTCAGGTCCTGCGCGGTGCCGGCATAGAAGTAGTCGGCGCGCGTGATGTTGGCGATGTCCTTCAGCGTGTCCTCGTCGAGCCGCACCCGCATCGACCAGCCTTCGAAGCCGATCACCTCGCCGTCCTTGGTGCCGATGCCGACGGTGTAGACGCGCACCCCGCGGTCGGCCGCCATCTTGGCTGCCTCGACCGGATCGGGGCCGGTGGTGCGCTGTCCGTCCGTCAGCAGGATGATCGCGGCGGTCTGGTACGAACCCGGCGGCACCGGCTTGAAATCGGGCCTGGGCTTGTCGCCTGGCGCCGGCGGCATGTCGCGCTGGCCGGTGATCTCCGACAGGTCGATGCCGGCGTCGGGGAACAAGGTCGCAAGCGACAGCACGATGCCGCTGCCGATCGCCGTGCCGCGCTGCAGCTGGAAGCGATCGATCGCGGCGACGACGTCGTCGCGGCTCAGGGTCGGCGCCTGCACGACGGCCGCGGCACCGGCGAACGACACCACCGCGACGCGCACGCTGCGCGGCAGCTCGGCGATGAAGGCCTTGGCCGCCTCCTGCGCGGCGACCAGCCGGTTCGGCTGCACGTCGGCCGCGCGCATGCTGCCCGAGACGTCGATCGCGAGCACGATGGTCTCTTCCTGCGACGGCAAGGTCACGACCGCGGCCGGCCGCGCCGCGGCCAGCAGCAGCGCGGTCACGGCCAGCAGCATCAGCACCGGAGGCACATGGCGCCGCCACACGCCCGCCTTGCCCATCGCCTGCTTGACGAGGCTGAGGCTCGCATAGCGCAGCGCGGTCTTGCGGCGCCGGCGCAGCAGCCAGACATAGCCGAGCACGAGCAGCGGCACCAGCACCAGGCCCCACAGCAGGTCGGGCCAGAGGAAGGAGATGAACGGCGTGACCTTGTTCATGCCGGTCTCCCCGCAGCAGCCGCGGGCCAGCCGGACAGGTGCGCCGGCAGGCTCTGTCCGGTTCCGTTGGCGAGGCGGCTGCGCTGCCGGCGCAGCTCGGCGAAACGCACGATCGCGTCGTACAGGTCGCCTTCGGTCGACAGCTCGAGCGTGTCGACGCCGGCGCGCACCAGGCCTGCACGCAGCGCATCCTCGCGCGCCTCGGCGGCCGCCGCGAAGCGCCGCCGGAAGCCCTTGTCGTGCGTGTCGACGACGATCTGCTCGCCGGTCTCGGCATCGCGCATCGTCACGAGCCCGAGGTCGGGCAGCTCGAGCTCGAGCGGGTCGAAGAGCCGCACCGCCGTGACCTCGTGGCGCTGCGCCAGATGGCCGAGCGCGGTGTCCCAACCCGGCGCGCTGATGAAGTCGGACACCACGAACACGACGCTGCGGCGCTTGATGAGCCGCATCGCGGTGATCAGCAGGTCATGCAACTGGGTGGGGCCGGGCGGTGCTTCGGCCGGACGTGCCGCGATGCGCTCGATCAGCTCGAGCACATGCGTGCGCCCGCCGCGCGCCGGCAGCACGGTGTCGACCGCGGTGCCGTAGAGCAGGGCGCCGACGCGGTTGCCGCGCCGCGTCAGCACGCGCGCCAGCGCGCCGACGAACTCGCGCGCGGTCTCGCGCTTGGTGCGCTCGCCGGAGCCGAAGTCGACGCTGGCCGACAGGTCGACGAGAAACCACGCTGCCAGCTCGCGGTCCTCGGTGAACTGACGCACATAAGGCTGCTGCAGCCGCGCGGTCACGTTCCAGTCGATGTGGCGGACGTCGTCGTGGTGCTGGTATTCGCGCAGGTCCGCGAGGTCGAGGCCGGTGCCGCGGAACAGCGTCCGGAAGTCGCCCTGCAGCAGGCCGTCGAGACGGCGCAGCACGGTCCATTCCAGACGTCGCAGCAGGACGTCGCTGGCGACCGGTGCCGCCGCTTCGGGCGGCATCTCAACCGTGCGTGCTGGCATGGGCAGGCGGGGCGAGCGGCTTGTCCGGCACCGCGATCTTCTTCATCACGCGCTGCACGATCTGGTCGGCATCCAGTCCGTCGGCCAGCGCCTCGTAGGTCAGGACGAGGCGATGGCGCAGCACGTCGGCCACGAGGCCGGTCATGTCCTCGGGCAGCGCGTAGTTGCGGCCGCGCATGAAGGCGAGCGCACGCGCCCCTTCGACGAGACCGATCGTGGCGCGCGGGCTGGCACCGAAGGTGAGGTACTTGCGCAGCTCGGGCAGGTCGTAGCGCTCGGGCCGGCGCGTCGCGCTGACCAGCTTGACGGCGTATTGCACCAGCGACGGGTCGACGTAGACGCGCCGGCATTCCTGCTGCAGTTCCGCGAGCTGCGTCATCGTCGCCACGGCGCTGACGCCGGTGGCCGGGCCGGTGACGCGCTGCGCGATGACGAACTCTTCTTCCTCGCTCGGGTAGTCGACCAGCACCTTCATCATGAAGCGGTCGACCTGCGCTTCGGGCAGCGGATAGGTGCCTTCGGTCTCGATCGGGTTCTGCGTCGCCATCACGAGGAACGGCTCGGGCACCTTGTGCGTCTCGCCGGCGATCGTGACCTGGCGCTCCTGCATCACCTCGAGCAGCGCGCTCTGCACCTTGGCCGGCGCGCGGTTGATCTCGTCGGCGAGGACGACGTTGGCGAAGATGGGACCCGGCCGCAGGTTGAACGTGCCGTCCTTCGGCGAGAGCACGTAGGTGCCGGTGATGTCGCTCGGCAGGAGATCGGGCGTGAACTGGACGCGGCGCACCGAGCACCCGAGCGCGGTGGCGAACGCCTTCACCAGCGTGGTCTTGGCGACGCCGGGGACGCCTTCGAGGAGCGCGTGCCCACGCCCGAGGAGCGCGAGGAGCAAGAGGTCGATGGTGCGCGCGGGTCCGAGGTAGACGCGGGCCACCGCCGCACGCAGCGAGTCGAGGGGGCCGCGGGCCGCGTCGACCTCCTGCTGCGTCGCCGCGGTGGACGTCGCGAGGGGGGCTTCGTGCGGGGTCGCCGGGGAAGGTGTAGCGGTCATCGCGCGCTGCGGAGGCTATCAGCGATCGGCGCGAGCACGCGACCAAAGAGCGCGGCTTCGCTCCGGGAAAGAGCGGCCCCGGCGCGCCCGCCGACCGCCGCCGCCCCGATGCCGTTGCGGAGCCGGGTGAAGGCCTTCTCGACTTGTTGCACTTCGGGTGCAGAAAGTCCCGCCTCGGTCGCCAGCTTGGCCACGCCCTGCGCGCGCGGGAGCGAGGCGAGGTCCTCGCGCGCGGCCACGGCAGCGTCGAGCGCTTCGTGCACCGCCGAGAGCCCGGCGGACGTCGGCTTCGGTCGCGACCCGAAGAGGCGTCGCCCACCACGCGCGAGCAGCGACGAGAGCCGCGGATCGTCGAGCCCGCGGGCCACCGTCAGCGCCTCGGGATCTTCACCGGCGTAGCGCGGGCGCGGGATCTTCGAGCGGAGCATGGCGCGGAGCACGACCCAGATGGCCGCGGCGACCGCGATGCCGAGGGCGACCACGCGCGAGGCGATGCCGCCGAAGCCCTCGCGACGCACGCCGTCGACGGCGGAGAAGAAGCCGCGCAGTCGATCGCGGATGGAACCGGTGACGCCGCCGCCGAGCGAGCCGCGCTCCTTGAAGTGATCGTGGACGATGGTGAGCTTGGCGTCGTGTTTGTGCTCGCCGCCGGCGTCGAGCAGGTACGCGGCGAGGTTCCGCGCCAGCGCGCGGTTGCCCGGGTAGCGCATCATCGAGTTGATGAAGATCGAGGGATCGCCGATGGCGACCAAGCGTCCCTCGCCGACCTGCCCGGCGAGCGCGACCTCGGGACCAGATCGGAAGAGCACACGTGTGAACT
>JAFEEF010000115.1 GCA_018241265.1 Pseudomonadota bacterium
TTCCTTCTTCAGCTCGGGGAAGTGCACGTCGACGCTGCTCGTCAGCGTGGCGGCGTCGGGGAACTTGATGTAGTGGAAGAAGCAGCGGCGCAGGAACGCGTCGGGCAGCTCCTTCTCGTTGTTCGACGTGATGAAGACGAGCGGCCGGTGCAGCGCCTTCACGAGCTCGCGCGTCTCGTAGACGTAGAACTCCATGCGGTCGAGCTCGCGCAGCAGGTCGTTCGGGAATTCGATGTCGGCCTTGTCGATCTCGTCGATCAAGAGCACGACCGGCTGCTCCGACGTGAATGCCTGCCACAGCACGCCCTTGATGATGTAGTTGCGGATGTCCTTGACGCGCCCGGCGTCGACGTCGGACAACTGGCTGTCGCGCAGCCGGCTCACCGCGTCGTATTCGTACAGCCCCTGCTGCGCCTTGGTGGTGCTCTTGATGTGCCACTGCAGCAGCGGCATCCCGAGCGCCGCGGCGACCTCTTCGGCGAGCATCGTCTTGCCGGTGCCCGGCTCGCCCTTGATCAGCAGCGGGCGCTTCAGCGTGGCTGCGGCGTTCACCGCGAGCATCAGGTCGGGTGTGGCGACGTACGAATCGGAGCCTTGGAACTTCATGGCAGCGGGGCGGGGGGTGCGGGGAAGGAAGTCCCGGCCGCGCGCCGGAACCGGTCCGCGCGGGCCGTGGCACGGCGCATCTGGGCGTGCCGGGCAGTATAAGGGCGCCCCCTATAATGCCCGCTGACCCGAAAACCGCCTGCCCACACAACCATGAAGAAGCTGCTTTCCGTGTCGATCGTCATGGCCGCGCTCTGCGCGATCGGCGCCTCGGCCCAGGCCCAGGATGCGAAGGCGGGCGATGCGGCTGCCGGGCGCAAGAAGGTCGACATGTGCATCGGCTGCCACGGCATCGACGACTACCGTGCGAGCTTCCCCGAGATCTACCGCGTGCCCAAGCTCGCGGGCCAGAATGCCAAGTACATCGCGGCGGCGCTCGGCGAGTACAAGAAGGGCGATCGCAGGTATCCCACGATGCGCGCGGTGGCCGCCTCGCTGAGCGACCAGGACATCGCCGACGTGGCCGCCTTCTACGAGCAGCAAGGCAAGGCCGAGGGCGCTTCCGCATTCTCGTCCTCGGCCCCAGCGCCGTCGGCCGCGGTCGCCGAGCTGCTGAAGAAGGGCAACTGCGCCTCCTGCCACGGCGAGAACTTCAACAAGCCGATCGACCCGAGCTACCCGAAGCTGGCCGGCCAGCATCCCGACTATCTGTACGCCGCGCTGAAGGCCTACCAGACGAGCAACAACCCGCAGATCGGACGCAACAACGCGATCATGATGGGGATGGCCAAGCCCTTCACGCATGCCGAGCTGCACCAGCTCACCGAATACATCGCGTCGCTGCCCGGCGACCTGAAGACCGTCGAGCAGTCGCACTTCCGGCACGACGAGTGAGTCGCTTCGTTCACGTCTGAGCACAGTGCTGATTCGGCGCCGTCCGGCACGGCGGCGCGAATCGATCAAAGCCGCAGCATCGCCTGCTCAAGCTGCCTGCTCATGCGCCGATAAATCCCGGAGGCGGGGTGTGGCGCACGGGTGAGCATGCTCAAGAAGATCAGCGTTTCGGAACTGCGGTTGGGGATGCACCTGCACGAGCTGTGCGGCTCGTGGCTCGACCATCCGTTCTGGAAGACCAAGTTCGTCCTGCGCGATCCCGCCGACCTCGAGAAGCTGCGTTCGAGCGGCGTCGCCGAATGCTGGATCGACGCGTCCAAAGGTCTGGATGTCGAGGCGGCCGCGGCACCCGAGGCGCGACCGTTGGACACGCCCAAGGTCGAGACGGTACCGATGCCGCGCCCGGCCGCCAAGCCCGAGGCGGCATCGGCCGGTCGCGCCGAACTGCGCGAGGAGCTCGAGCGCGCCGGCGCATTGATCAAGCAATCCCGCCGTGCGGTGATGTCGCTGTTCTCCGAGGCGCGCATGGGCAAGGCCATGGACGCCGAGGGCTGCGCGGCGCTGGTCGACGACATCGCCTCGTCGGTCACG
>JAFEEF010000116.1:0-385 GCA_018241265.1 Pseudomonadota bacterium
ATGCTGCCGCGCAAGCGCGTCGGCGATCCGGAAGACCTCGATGCGGTGCTGATGATGCTGTGCGCGAACGAGAGCCACTTCATCAACGGTGCGGTGATCCAGGCCGACGACGGCTTCGCCATCTGAAGACGACGTGGCGACTGTCATGCGCGCGCTGTCGCTGCTCGAAGGACGCGTCCTCGGCGTCCTCGTGGAGAAGGCGCATACCGTGCCGGACAGCTATCCGCTGTCGCTCAACTCGCTGACGCTCGGCTGCAACCAGAAGACCGCGCGCGATCCGGTGCTCAACGCGAGCGAGGGCGACGTGCAGGCTGCGGTCGATGCGTTGAAGTCGCTCAGCCTGGTGTTCGAGTCGAGCGGTTCGCGCGTGACGCGCTACGAGCAC
>JAFEEF010000116.1:424-877 GCA_018241265.1 Pseudomonadota bacterium
GATGCTGCGCGGCCCGCAGACCGCTTCGGAGCTGCGCGCCAACAGCGATCGGCTGCACAGGTTCGCGGATCTGGGGTCGGTCGAAGCCTTTCTCGACGAACTGGCCGGACGCGCGGACGAGAAGGGCGGCCCGCTCGCCGTCAAGCTGCCGCGTGCGCCGGGCGCACGCGAGCAGCGTTGGGCGCAGCTCGTGACCGGTCCGATCGACTTGACCGCGCTGCCGATCGCTGCCGGCGACGACATCGTGGGCACCAGCGAGCTCGCGGCGCTGAAGCAGCAACAAGCGGCGATGCAAGCCGAGATCGCCGAGCTGCGCGCGCTGGTCGACCGGCTCTATGCCGAACTCGGGGTCGCGCGCCATTGAAGCCGGACGCACCGATCCGATTCGACCTGCCCGGGGACAAGCGGCTCACGTCGGAGAGCGTCATCCCGATCCGCTGGGGCGACATGGAC
>JAFEEF010000116.1:938-2769 GCA_018241265.1 Pseudomonadota bacterium
ATCGTCAATGCCTTCTGCAACTTCCTGCGCCAGCTCAAGTTTCCCGGCGATGTCGTCGTGAAGCACTACCTCGGCGCGATCGGCCACGCCAGCTTCGCGGTCTACCTCACGCTCGAGCGCAGCGACGAGCCCGGCGTGCTGTATGCCACTGGCGGCGCGACGACGGTGTGGATCGACACGGTGCGCGGCAGGGCGCTGCCGTTGCCCGACTGGCTGCGCGCGCACCTCGTGGCGCCGGCGTGATGCCGCGCTTCAGGTGACGATCACCGAAGCGATCGACAGGCCCACGACGGTGGCGGCCAGCGCCAGCAGGTAGAACGACACGACGAGGCCGGCGCGGCCCAGCGTGACCCACCATCGGCCGCCGTAGACGCGTTGCAGCGCTCGCCATGCATGGGCGGCGAGCATCAGCACGCCGATCGGCAGCGCCACCGGCGGCAACTGCCAGAGCACGAGCAACGCCAGGAACCAGAAGGCGTGCATGTGCAGGCTGAACACGAAGTGCGTGGCGTAGCCGTAGCGGCGTCGACGGTAGGCCAGCATCAGCAGCGCAGCGAACACCGGCAGCAGCATGAAGACGGCATTCGGTGCGCGGGCGATCATCCGCTGCGCCACGACCTCGGGATGGCTGGACTGGGCGTCGCCGGCCAGAGCGATGCGCGACGCGAGCGTGCGCCCCCACGAGCAGCTGCCCGGGTGATCGACGCAGGCGTGCATCTTCGCCATCTCCGCCTGGTAGGCGGCCGGATTCGAGGTTGCGGTGACGGCATGGCCGTGGTTGTCCACCATCGGTGCGACGACGACGTGGATCGAACCGGTGGCGCCGAGCACCTTGACGATCAGGAAGAACAGGAAGCTCGCGGTGAGATAGAGCCGCAGCGGCGGCAGGTAGCGCTCGCGCCGGTTCGCGATGTACTCCTCGGTCAGCCGGCCCGGCCTGGCGATCAGCGCGACCAGCGTGCGCACGTAGCGGTCGACGGCGTCGCGCGCGCGCCTGCGCAGCGGCGGCACGATGCGCAAGGTGTCCTGGCCGCACTGCCAGCAGTAGCGCGGCACCGGCGCGACGGGCAACACCGCGCCGCAATTCGGGCATGGCTCCGGCGCAGTGACGGCGGCGCGGGCCACGTCCGGCTGCACGGCTGGTCAGAGCAATGCGTAGGTCGTCGTCGCCTGCGCCGCGAGCGCGCCGTCGGCCAGTTGCATCCGGATGTCGCCGAACGCCAGCGTCTTGCCGAGGCGCAGCACGCGCGCCGTGATGCGCACCGGCTCGGCGCCCTTCGGCACCGGGCGCAGGAAGCTGGTCTGCAACTGCACCGTCGTCATCGGCCGGAAGCTGCGGAGCTTGGACATCACTGCCAGCACCATCGCGGTGTCGGCCNNGCCGCGGCCATCAGCGTCTGGCCGGACATCACGCTGCCCGAATGCACATGGCGCGCATGCACCGGCAGCGACAGCACGACGGTGCCGGAACGCGCCTCGACGACCGTCATGCCGATGTCGCGTACCCAGGCCGCGAACACGCTGTCGAGCGCCTCGGCGAGAAACGCATGGTCGATCGTTGCGGCGTCTTGGTCGGGCATCGCGGACCTCGCTGGCAGTGGCGCGCGATTCTACGAAAGGGCATGGAAAGGGGATATCGAGGGGGCGCGGATGCGCCGACGGTGTACGCTTCGCGGTGAACGGCGCGCCTCGGCGCGCCGCGCGCCTTCCTCGGCCTTCCTTCAGTCCATCCGGAGCATCTCGATGAACAAAATTTTTCCCAGCGCCGCCGCGGCGCTCCAAGGCGTCGTCAAGGACGGCCAACTGATGGCCGTGGGCGGCTTCGGCCTGT
>JAFEEF010000011.1:0-331 GCA_018241265.1 Pseudomonadota bacterium
CGGCGGCAGCTGGATCGCGAACGACGGCTTCGTCGGATCGAGCGTCGGCCGGTAGATGCCGCTCTGCTCCCACAGCGGCGCCCAGCGCGCTTCGATGGCCGCGGGTTCGAAGGATTTGGCGAGTTCGGTCATGACGGAAGGCGCACTGCGATGCAAGCCGCGGATTTTAGGGCGGCGGAGGGTGTCCAACGCATCGCGCGATGCGCCCGCCCACGCAGAGGTGCGCTACATGAACAGATGCTCGCCGGCGTTCTCGCCGCCGAGCACGACGTAGTTGACCTTCTTCAGATCGGACAGCTGCGTGCCGCCGGCATACGAGATCGAGCTCTGC
>JAFEEF010000011.1:396-17256 GCA_018241265.1 Pseudomonadota bacterium
GTACTCGCCCTTGTTGAAGTCCGATGCCGAGCCGTAGTACTCCTTGAAGAGCTTGCCGTCGACTTCGACCGTCTTGCCGGGCGACTCCTCGTGGCCGGCGAACAGCGATCCGATCATCACCATCGTCGCGCCGAAGCGGATGCTCTTGGCGATGTCGCCGTGGTCGCGGATGCCGCCGTCGGCGATGATCGGCTTGGTCGCGACGCGTGCGCACCACTTGAGCGCCGAGAGCTGCCAGCCGCCGGTGCCGAAGCCGGTCTTCAGCCGCGTGATGCAGACCTTGCCCGGCCCGACGCCGACCTTGGTCGCGTCGGCGCCCCAGTTCTCGAGGTCGATCACCGCCTCCGGCGTCGCGACGTTGCCGGCGATCACGAAGGTGTCGGGCAGCCTCTTCTTGATGTGCTCGATCGTCTTCTGCACGCTGTCGGCATGGCCGTGCGCGATGTCGATCGTGACGTAGTCGGCGCCGACGCCTTCGGCCGCCAGGCGGTCGATCACCGCGTAGTCGGCCGATTTCACGCCCGAGCTGATCGACACGTACAGGCCCTTCTCGCGCATCCGCTTCGCGTACTCGACGTTGTCGATGTCGAAGCGGTGCATCACGTAGAAGTAGCCGTTGGCCGCGAGCCATTCGGTGATCGGCTCGTCGACCACGGTCTTCATGTTCGCCGGCACGACCGGCAAGTTGAAGCGGCGCGCGCCGAAGGCGGTCGACGTGTCGCATTCGGAACGGCTTTGCACGCGGCATTTGCGCGGCAACAGCAGGATGTTGTCGTAGTCGAAGATTTCCATGGCGTACGGGCTCCCTCGGGCAATGTTGGCTGACGAGACGGCAGGTGGCGCGTTGAAGCAGTGCGCGACCGAATGGCTGCGAGCGTCTGTCGTGGAGCTCCGGAAACCGACGCCGCCTCACGGCGGGGTCTGCGACCGGGCGCCTACCGTCGGGCCCGGTGCGCCATTCTACGCGGGAGGTCGCGGATGCGTGCGCCACGGACTTCGCGGCGGCGTGCCTACACTTCGGGACTTTGCGCGCCATGCCGAACGACCAGCGGTTCGTCCTCGACGCCACCACGGAGAAGCTGCTCCCGTGGGTGGTCGCGATCGCGTTCTTCATGCAGACGCTGGACACGACGATCCTCAACACGACGCTGCCGCGCATGGCGATCGCGCTCGGCGAAAGTCCGCTGCGCATGCAGTCGGTGGTCGTGGTCTACACGCTGACGGTGGCGCTCCTGATCCCGGCCTCGGGCTGGCTGGCCGACCGCTTCGGCACGCGCCGCGCGTTCGCCGGGGCGCTCGTGATCTTCAGCCTCGGCTCGCTGTTCTGCGCGCTGTCGCCGACGCTCGACTGGCTCGTGCTCTCGCGCATCATCCAGGGCGTCGGCGGCGCGCTGCTGCTGCCGGTAGGCCGCCTGACGATCCTGCGCGCCTTTCCGCGCAGCGACCGGCTGCGCGTGCTCGCATTCGTCACCGTGCCGGGCCTGCTCGGCCCGCTCGTCGGGCCGCCGCTCGGCGGCTGGCTGGTCGAGATCGCGAGCTGGCACTGGGTGTTCCTGATCAACCTGCCGGTCGGCCTGCTCGGCGTCGTCGCGACCCTGCGCGTCGTGCCGGCGCTGCGCAGCCCGCTCGAGCAGCGCTTCGACTGGCCCGGCTTCGCGCTGTTCTCGGCCGGCCTCGTGATGGTGTCGCTCGGATTGCAGGGCCTGGGCGAGCATGCGATCGGCCGCGCCACGTCGATGCTGCTCGCGGTCGGCGGCCTGGCGGCGATGGCGGCCTACTGGATGCACGCGGCGCGCGTCGACAACGCGCTCTTCAGCCTGCGTCTCTTCAAGATCCCGACCTTCTCGATCGGCGTCGTCGGCAACCTGTTCGCCCGCCTCGGCAGCAGCTCGGCGCCGTTCCTGATCCCGATCTTCCTGCAGGTCGGGCTCGGCTATGCGCCGACGACGGCCGGCTTCTCGATGGTCGCCGCGGTCGTCGGCGCGATGACGCTGAAGTCGATCGCGGTGCCGGTGATCGAGCGGCTCGGCTACCGCGTCGTGCTGGTCGGCAACACGCTGCTGGTCGGCTCTTTCATCGCGAGCTTCGCGCTGCTCGATCGCAGCGTGCCGCTGCCGGTCATCATCGTGCAGCTGCTGCTGTTCGGCCTCGTCAACTCGATGCAGTTCACCGCGATGAACACGCTGACCCTGAGCGACCTCGACGAGGAGCGCGCGAGCGCCGGCAACAGCCTGCTGTCGGTGGTCATGCAGCTCGCGATGGGGCTCGGCGTGGCGGCGGCAGGCGCCATGCTCGCGGCCTTCGGCGGGACGCCGCCGCCGGCCGACGAGGCCAAGGTGCTCTACATGTTCCGTGCGACCTTCATCTGCATGGGCCTGTTGACGGCCGCGGCGGCGACGATCTTCTCGCAGCTCGGCCGGCACGAAGGCCCGAGCGTGCCCGCCAGCGTGGTCGAAGAGTCCTGAGGCTCGGCACTCGTCCGCCGCCCCTGATTTCGGGGCCGCGCCGCCGGCGCGGCCGCTAGCATAGGTTCTCCGAAGACCTTGCGAGAGCGAGCCATGCCCGACGTGCGATCCATCTGTGCCATCGGCCTGCGCGGCCAGCTCGGGCTGAACGGCCGCCTGCCATGGGAAGGCACACGCAGCCAGCCTTACGTCGCGGACGTGCAGCGCTTCTTCGACGTCACCCGCGGCCATGTGCTGCTCGCCGGTCCGAAGACGATCGAGGCGGTCCCCGCGTTCTGCCATGCCGACCGCACGATCGCGGTGATCCGCTCGCACGAGCGGCCGGAGGACGTGCTCGCGCGCTACCCGGGCCGCGTCGTCTACATCGGCGGCGGCCCGCCGGTCTGGGATGTCTATGCGCCCTACATCCGCCATTGGGACATCACGCGGCTGCCGTACGACGGCGATGCCGACCGCTGGTTCGATCCGCGCTGGCTCCTGGCCGGCGGCGCAGGATCGGATCTGCGCGTGACGGGCTCCTAGAATCGTTCGATGTCCTCCGATGTCTCCGGCACCGCCCATTCCGCGCCTACGGGCCATGCCGGCCTGCTGCGGCACCTGAATCCCGAGCAGTACGCCGCCGTCACCCTGCCGCCGGAAGCGGCGCTGATCCTGGCCGGTGCCGGCTCCGGCAAGACACGCGTGCTGACGACGCGCATCGCCTGGCTGATCTCGACCGGTCAGTTGTCGCCCGGCGGCGTGATGGCAGTGACCTTCACGAACAAGGCCGCCAAGGAGATGCTGACCCGCCTCGGCGCGATGCTGCCGGTGCCGGTGCGCGGCATGTGGATCGGCACCTTCCACGGCCTGTGCAACCGCTTCCTGCGCGCGCACTGGAAGCTGGCGGGTCTGCCGCAAGGCTTCCAGATCCTCGATACGTCCGATCAGTTGTCGGCCGTCAAGCGCGTCGTCAAGGCGATGAACCTCGACGAGGACCGCTACGTGCCGCGCGAGATCGCCTGGTTCATCGCCGCGCGCAAGGAAGAGGGCGAGCGTCCCGGCGACGTCGACGTCGCCGACGAGCGCACCCGCGTGATGGTGCAGGTCTACCAGGCCTACGAAGACCAGTGCGCGCGCGAAGGCGTGGTCGACTTCGCCGAGCTGATGCTGCGCACCTACGAGCTGATGCGCGACCACTTGGCGCTGCGCGAGCACTACCAGCGGCGCTTCCGCCACATCCTGGTCGACGAGTTCCAGGACACGAACCGATTGCAGTACGCCTGGCTGAAGATCTTCTGCGGCCCCGAGGGTCCCAACCGCGCGGCGGTGTTCGCGGTCGGCGACGACGACCAGAGCATCTATGCCTTCCGAGGCGCGCAGGTCGGCAACATGGCGTTGTTCGAGCGCGAGTTCAACGTCGGCCGCGTCATCAAGCTCGAGCGCAACTACCGCTCGTTCGGCAACATCCTCGATGCGGCCAACCACCTGATCGCGAAGAACGCGAAGCGCCTCGGCAAGAACCTGCACACCGAGGCCGGCCCGGGCGAGCCGGTGCGCGTGCACGAGGCGACGAGCGACTACGCCGAGGCGCAGTGGTTCGTCGAGGAAGCGCAGCAGCTGCACCGCGAAGGCACGCCGCGCAAGGACATCGCGCTGCTCTACCGCAGCAACGCCCAGAGCCGCGTGCTCGAGAGTGCGCTGTTCAACGCCGGCATACCGTACAAGGTGTACGGCGGGCTGCGCTTCTTCGAGCGCGCCGAGATCAAGCATGCGCTCGCCTACCTGCGCCTGATCGAGAACCCGAGCGACGACACCAGTTTCCTGCGCGTCGTCAACTTCCCGGCCCGCGGCATCGGTGCGCGCACGCTCGAGCAGTTGCAGGACGCCGCCCATGGGCGCAGCCTGGCCGACACGGTGCCCACCCTGCCCGGCAAGACCGGCACCAAGCTGCAGGGCTTCGTCGCGCAGATCGACGTGATGCGCGAGAAGACGCGCGGCCTCACCTTGCGCGAGATCATCGAGCACATGCTGCATGCGTCGGGCCTGATCGACTTCTACAAGACCGACCGCGAAGGCAAGGACCGCATCGAGAACCTGCAGGAACTCGTCAACGCGGCCGAAGCCTTCGTCACGCAGGAAGGCTTCGGCAAGGACGTCGTCGCGCTGCCGCTCGACGAGCAGGCCGGGACGATCGCGCCAGGGACGATTGCACCGGGGACGCCGCAGGCGGTCGCGGCCGCCGACGTGACGCCGGATGCCGAGACCGGCGAGATCGTCTCGCCGCTCGCCGCCTTCCTGACGCATGCCGCGCTCGAGGCGGGCGACAACCAGGCGCAGGCGGGCGAGGACGCGGTCCAGATGATGACCGTGCACTCGGCCAAGGGGCTCGAGTTCGACTGCGTCTTCATCACCGGGCTCGAGGAGGGCCTGTTCCCGCACGAGAACTCGCTGTCCGACATCGACGGGCTCGAGGAGGAGCGGCGGCTGATGTACGTCGCGATCACGCGCGCGCGCAAGCGCCTCTATCTCAGCTTCTCGCAGACCCGCATGCTGCACGGCCAGACCCGCTACAACATCAAGAGCCGCTTCTTCGACGAGCTGCCCGAAGGGGCGCTGAAGTGGATCACGCCGCGCCACCAGGGCTTCGGCTCGGGCTATGCGCGCGACTACCAGGCGGCCTGGGCGCGAGGCTCGGGCCTGCATTCGATCGTCGGCATGGGTCGCGTCGAACCGGTGCCGCCGCCGCTCGTGCCGAAGGCGCCCGGCCATGGACTGCGGCCCGGCCAGAACGTCTTCCACAACAAGTTCGGCGAAGGCGTGGTCCTGACGATCGAAGGCAGCGGCGACGACGCGCGCGCGCAGGTCGGCTTCGGGCGCCACGGCACCAAATGGCTGGCGCTCTCGGTCGCGAAGCTCACGCCGGTGGATTGATCGCTACCGCGCGCCGGGGTGCGCCAGCAGCGCCGCCACGAGGTCCGTCTGCGTGACGATGCCGACGAGCTTGCGACTGCCGTCGACGATCGGGATGTGATGGTGGCCGGTGGTGGCGAACATCGGCACGAGATCGGCCAGCAGCTGATCGGCGTTCGCAACCCGCACGTCGCGCGCCATGAGCTGGCCGACGACCTCGGGCTTGTCGCTGCTGGCCAGCGGCGTCTTGCGGATCAACCGGCGCAGCTTCGTGTCGAAGCCTTCATGGACGTCGAGGTCGGCGCCGCGCATGAAGTCCGAAAGCGTCAGGATGCCGATCACCAGGCCGGCCCGATCGACGACCGGCAGCGCCTTGACGTGCCGCTCGCGCAGCAACGTCCAGGCTTCCTGCAGCAGCGTGCCGAACGAGACCGTCGCGACGTTGCGCGACATGATCTCGACGCAGCGCACGTCGCCCATGCGCCGGCGATAGGCACCGAGCTCGGCATCGGCCAGCAAGGTGCGCAGATCGTCGCGCGGCACGTCGAGCACCTGGTTGTAGCGGGCCAGCGCCGCATCGAGGTCGCCCTCGTTGAAGGCGGTGCGCGCGATCTTCGGCGCCGGCGCCTGCGAGTGCGGATAGCGCCGGCCGGTGGCGCTGTTGTAGGCGATGCCGGCCACGACCAGCAGCACGCAGTTCAGCAGCACCGGCTGGGCCGCGAATGCGAAGCCCGCGGTATGGGTCAGCGCCATCGTGAGCCCGGTGGCGCCGCCCGGCGGATGCAGGCAACGCAACGCGAACATGAAGACGATCGACAGCAGCACGGCGGCGCCCGCCGTCACGGCGATCGGGCCGCTGCCGAACAGGTGCACCGCGCCGATGCCGGCGATCGCGCTCATCGTGTTGCCGCCGATCACCGACCAGGGTTGCGCGAGCGGGCTGGCCGGCACGCAGAACACCAGCACGGCGCTCGCACCGACCGGACCGACCATCCACACCGCGGTGCCGGGCGGCGCGAGCGCCAGACAGACGAGGCCGGTGAACGCGACGCCGAGGCCGGCGCCGCACGCCGCGCGCAGGCGCTCGCGCGTGTTCACGCGCATGCGCGCGGGGCGGAACGCCGCGAGCCAGGCGGTCAGTTGCGCCGCGGTCAACCGAGCGTCCGCCAGGGTATGCGGCCGCCGTCGAGCCACTGGCGGGCCGCGGCCCAGGCAGCACGCAGCGCGTCGTCGCCGTTCTTGCGATAGCACTCCGGCCCGCACGGCACGGCAAACGGCCGCACGCTGCCGTCGCTGCGCTCGATCGTGACCTTGGCTTCCCAGAGCTGCACGTCGATCAGGTAGGCGGCGCTGCCGCGCATCACGTAGGCGCCATGGGTTTCGGTGCGGGTGATCGCGGGCGAGTCGGACATTCGAGGATGCGGATGCAGCGGCGCTGAAAGATCCGACTATAGGTGCACATCCGTAGGAACCGCGACGCCCCTATCGCATCTACCGTTGCAGCGCGTGACGCCCTCCTGTCGCGCGCCGGCCGCGCCGCCTTCAGGCGCACGTCACCGAACAGACGGAGAGTCGACATGACGAAGTCGCTGCTCGCGGGCTCGTTCGCGCTCGCGATCACCATCACGGGCGCAGCCTGGGCCGCCTATCCACAGAACAACGCGCAGGCGCCGGCCGCCCAGGCCGACAAGACCATGCCTGCGGCGCACCCGATGGCTGCCGCGCATCGAGAGGCCATGCGGACCGAGCCGGTCGGCCAGGTATGGGACTGGTCGAAGATCGATACCAACCATGATCAGTTGATCGAGCCGGCCGAGATGGAAGCCTGGCTGAAGGCGAACCCGCCGGTGCAGAAAGGGGGCTGACAGAAGGGGGGCTGACCGAGGGAACTGATCGCCCTCATGCGGGCTGCGGGCCCGGACGCGCCGCGTCGACGACATAGCGCGCCGCGGTCGTGATGCCGCTGTCGGCACGGCGCGCATCGTCGACGACGCGCACCTGCGCCTGCAACTGCTTCGCATCGAGCCGAAAGCTCATGTAGCCGCGCTGGTCGCTGCGCGCATAGCGGATGTGCGGGTTCCAGGCGCGCGCGGCGTCCAGGCGAGCCTGCGGTTGCGACAGGCTCGTGATCGACGAGCCGCAGAACTCGCTCGCCACGACCGGTGCGTCGCGCTCGTCGTAGTCGGCCTTCAGGTCGGCCACGTAGTGGCTGTGCACGTCGCCGCCGAGCACGACGACGCCCGGTGCCTTGCGCTCGGCCGCTGCGGCGAGCAGGCGCTTTCTGGCCGGCGCGTAGCCGTCCCAGCCATCGGTCCAGTAGGTGCCGCCGCCGTCCTTCGGGTCGGTCCACGACATGCGCGCCATCAAGGTCTGCTGCGCGACGAGGTTCCATGGCCGCGACAAGTCCCAGCCATCGGCCAGCCATTGTTCCTGCGCCGCGCCGAGCAGCGTGCGCTTCGGGTCGGCGAGCGCCGGGCAGTCCTTCAAGGCCACGGTGTTCGACCCGCCGCGTCCCGGTTTCGGACAGACTTGCGGGTCGCGGTACTGGCGGTCGTCGAGCAGGTGGATGCGTGCGAGGCGGCCCCAGTCGAGCCGGCCGGTGATGCGCATGTCGGCATCGGCCGGCCGCGCCGCCTTCGGGAACGGCATGTGTTCCCAGTAGGCACGGTAGGCGTCGGCGCGGCGCCGCCGGAAGTCGGGTTCGAGGAACTCGCCCTGCAGGTTCGCATAGTCGTTCTCGACCTCGTGGTCGTCCCAGACCAGCAGCCACGGGCAGGCGGCATGCGCGGCCTGCAGGTCGGGATCGCTCTTGTGCGTCGCGTAGCGCAGGCGATAGTCGGCCAAGGTCTCGACGCGGCCGCCCTCGAGCTTGCGCACGGCCTTGGCCGACGTCCCGTACTCGTAGATGTAGTCGCCGAGGAACATCACGAGGTCGAGGTCCTCGGCCGCGGCATGCCGCCAGGCGGCATACCAGCCGACGTCGTAGCGCTGGCAGCTCGCGATCGCGAAGGCGAGCGTCGCCGCCGCCGCATCCGGCCGCGGGGCGGTGCGGGTGCGGCCGACCGCGCTGCGCTGGCCGAGCGCGTCGAAGCGATACCAGTACCAGCGCGCCGGCTCCAGCCCGGCCGGCTCGGCATGGACGCTGTGCGACCAATCGGCCTCGGCGACTTCCTCGCCTTTCGCGACCACGTCGCGGAAGGCGTCGTCGCGGGCCACTTCCCATCGCACCGGCACGCGCCCGGGCAGTTCCGGGCCGGTCAGGCGCGTCCACAGCACCATGCCGTCGGCATGCGGCTGGCCCGACGCGATGCCGAGCGCGAAGCGCGGCACGTCGGCGGCACGCGCCTGCGGCACGAGCCACGGCGCGGCGACGAGCGCAGCCGCACCCTGCAGCAGCCGGCGCCGGCTCGTCGTCATCGTCAATGCTGATCGGAGGACGGCGTCACCGCATCGACCGCCTTGCCGACCACCTTGCCCGTGACCGTGACGGTGGTCGAGACGACGCTGCCGGCGACCGATGCGGCGGCGCCGACCGCGCTCGCGCCGGCCGAGACCACGGCGCAACCGGACAGCAGCGGCAAGGCCGCTGCCAGCGCCATCGCGAGCCTGACCAGCGGTCTACAAGCCGATCTCATCGATCTCTCGATAGGCGTCGCGCAGCCACATCTTGATGCGCTGGCGGTCCATCAGGCCGAGGCCGACGCCGGGCGCGTCCTGCGCGGTCTTGGCCTTCCAGAAGCTGCTGCTCTCGGCGTCGATCTTGTTGATGACGCCGTCGTGCAGCTTCTTCAGCGTGATCACCTTGGCGCCGAACTGCTGCTGCGCGCGCGCCTGCTCGCCCGATTGCTCGAGCACGTGGAAGTCGTTGCCGCGCACCTGGTTGCGCACCAGCACGTAGTGCATGCCGGTGCCGAAGCGGTCGAGGAGCTTGCGCAGCAGGTCGACCGAGTCCTTGCCGGTGTCCATCACGTGCCAGTAGGTGACGCCGATCGCCATCTCGTCCGCGAGGCTGATGACGCCGCCGTCGTCCATCCAGCGCACCAGCGGATCGTGGGTCTGCGCCGCGAGGTCGACCAGGATGCGCCGCGACGGCTGCTCGACGGCGGCCTCGACGATCGCATCGAGCGCCTCGTAGCGATCGACCAGCACCGGCGACGCATAGCCGGCATAGAAGCGCATCAGCGCGCCGTGCGAGCGATCGGTGTCGAAGCCGATGAACGGGATCTCCTTGTCGATCATGTATTGCGCCAGCACGCGCGCCATCAGCGACTTGCCGACGCCGCCCTTCTCGCCGCCGATCAGGTGGATGTGGGCCATGGGGTCCTTTCACGTGAACAACCTCTCGATTGTCGTCTCTCTCATGACCTGTTCTTCTACGCGGGCCATGGATGGATGTGGCGTAACCCGGTATTCATCGATGAGCTGCCGTCAAGGGGCAGTGAAATCCCGGCACAGGCCCCCGGGATCGTTGTATAAACTTGATACAAGTCGGCGCGAGTCGTGAGGCACGCGATCCATGAAGCAATCGGTTCGGGAGGGGTTCGATGGCAAGAGTTGGCTTTGTTCGAACGTTGCTGGGCGCGGTAGCGCTGGCTGCGATTTCCACCTTGTGGGGATGTGCCACCGAAGGCCATCGCGCGGTGGAAGTTGAAAAAGTGCAGGCTGCTGCCACGCCATACACAGGTAAGCGGTTACCAGTGTCGGTGGGCAAGTTCGACAATCGTTCGACCTTCATGCGCGGCGTTTTCTCCGATGGCGTCGATCGTCTGGGGAGTCAGGCCAAAACCACTCTTGTCGCGCACTTGCAGCAGTCGCAGCGCTTCGCGGTGCTCGATCGCGAGAACCTGTCTGAGACCAGCCAGGAAGCCAAGCTGCAGGGAGTGGCTCAAAATCTGCGCGGTGCTTCCTATGTTGTGACCGGTGATATCTCCGAGTTTGGTCGGAAGGAAGTCGGCGACCAGCAATTGTTTGGCGTGCTCGGAAGAGGAAAGACGCAGGTAGCCTACGCCAAGATTACCTTGAATGTCGTGAATGCGCTGACTTCGGAAGTTGTTTTCTCGGCTCGTGGGGCCGGTGAGTACCAGCTCTCGAATCGAGAAGTGCTGGGTTTCGGCGGAACTGCGGGTTACGACGCAACACTCAACGGCAAAGTTCTCGACTTGGCCATGCGCGAGGCCGTCGACTCGCTGGTGGCAGGTATGGACGCGGGCCAATGGGGCGGTACGGGGCCGGGTCGGTGAGGCGCGTCATCGTGTCCGGCCTTCGGACGCTCCTAGTGATGGGTGGTGCGGTGTTGCTTGTTGCGTGCGCGCAAGCACCCAAGCCGTTGTACCTGTGGGAGGATTTTCCTCGCCAGCAATACGACACGCTCCTTCATCAGGGTGCGAGTCCCGAAAGCCAGATCCAGGCGATGGAACTTCATGCAACAAAGGCCCAAAGCGTGCATGCCGCGTTGCCGCCGGGCTTTAGAGCCCATTTGGGCATGCTCTACCTTAGCGTCGGGAACTCCGACAAGGCACGGGAGCTATGGCAGACCGAGAAGAGCACGTTCCCCGAGTCATCACCGTATATCGACCGTCTGCTCCAGAAGCTCGATGACGGGAAGCAAAAGGCCGACAAGAGCAGCGAGAACCCGGCATGAGGCCTAAAAGGATTCTTCTGGGTGCGCTGGTGCTGCTGGCCGGCTGCGCGACGAAGGCGCCACCCTGGGACTACACGAACTTCCAGCGAGCGAAACCAGTCACGCTGCTGGTCATGCCGCCGGTCAACGACTCTCCCGACATCAAGGCGACGCAGAGTGTCTGGTCGCACGCTACCCGACCTCTTTCGGAGGCTGGCTACTACGTGTTGCCTGTTGCCCTCGTCGACGAGACGTTCCGAAACAATGGCGTTCAGACAGCCAACGACGCCCAAGACATTCCGCTGGGGAAGCTGCGCGACTATTTCGGAGCGGATGCCGTCGTCTATATCAAGATCAAGAAGTACGGGACCAGCTACGCTGTCATCTCCAGCGAGACACGTGTCGAGGTCGAAGCTCAAATCCTCGATCTGCGGTCGGGCGATCTGCTTTGGAAGGGGAGTGCCTTTGCTACTTCTGCCGAGCAGCAGGGGTCGCAAAGCAGCCTGGTCGGGCTACTCGTGCAAGCACTAGTCAATCAGATTGTCGCTACCGCAACGGACGCGGCGTACAACTACGCAGGTATTGCCGACTATCGCCTTCTGGGTGCGCCGCGCTACAACGGCGTGCTGCCAGGACCGCGCTCGCCGTTGTACGGGCAGCCGCCCACGACGAAATGATCGGTTGACGACCAGCGCCCGGACACTGGTCGTCGCCGGCTCACCCCCGCCCGACAAACGGCATCTTCGTCGCCATCACCGTCATGAACTGCACGTTCGCATCGAGCGGCAGGCTCGCCATGTGGACGACGGCGTTGGCGACGTGGGCGACGTCCATGCGCGGCTCGGGCATCATCGTGCCGTTGGCTTGCGGCACGCCGGTCGTCATGCGTTCGGTCATCTCGCTGGCGGCGTTGCCGATGTCGATCTGGCCGCAGGCGATGTCGTGCGCGCGGCCGTCGAGCGACGTCGCCTTGGTCAGCCCGGTGATCGCGTGCTTGGTCGCGGTGTAGGGCGCGCTGAACGGCCGCGGCGCATGCGCCGAGATCGAGCCGTTGTTGATGATGCGGCCGCCCTGCGGCCGCTGCTTCTTCATCAGGCGGAACGCCTGCTGCGTGCAGAGGAAGGCGCCGGTCAGGTTGATGTCGACGACCGCCTGCCACTGCTCGAAGGTCAGCTCGTCCATCGGCACCGCCGGCGCGCCGGTGCCGGCGTTGTTGAAGACCACGTCGATGCGGCCGTAGCGGCTCTCGATCGTGTCGAACAGCGACTTCACCGCGGCCGGATCGGTCGCGTCGGTGGGCACCGCCAGCGCGTGCGCGGCGAACTCGCCGGCCTGCGCGACGGTGTCGTTCAGCGCGTCGGCGCGCCGGCCGGCCAGCACGACGTCGTAGCCGGCGCGCAGCAGCGCGAGCGCGGTGGCGCGGCCGATGCCGCTGCCGGCGCCGGTGACGAGAGCGACTTTGGTGGCTGCCATGCGTGGTCTCCTGGCTGATGAAGAGTGAGGATCAAGCCGCCGGCGGCAGCGGCGCGAGCGGCGCCGGCCCCGCTGCCGCATCGTCGACGAAGCAGGCCGCGAACGTGAAGTAGAGCGACGCGTAGAAGATCGCCGAGAACATCAGCGACGCCGGCATCGAGGCGATCGCGACCCACTGCGCCTGCCCGAGCAGCGCGAAGACGATGTTGGCGAGCAGCGCGAACACCATGATCACGGCGCCCCAGGTCAGCACGTAGAGGACGAACGCGCCGCGGTTGCGCCAGCACGCCATCGTGCTGAAGAACAGCGCCTTGCCGGCGCTCTGCGCGCCCCAGTGCACCAGCGCCGGCGCATGCCAGAACGGCAGCGCGAGCAGCGCCGCGAGGCCGAAGCGCAGCACGAGGCCGATGCCGAGCTGCGGGTTCGACAGCTTGTCGGCGACCGCCGCCGGCGTCGTGCCGCCGGCCGGCAGCGCCTCCAGCAGCGCGTCGAGCGCGCCGCCGTCGACGACGTCGCTCAGCCACTGGATGCAGAAGGTCGCCGCGGCATAGGCGATGCCGAGCTGGACCAGCGCGATGAGCCGCGGCTTGCCGGTGCGCAGCGGCTCGATCAGCGCGGCGGGCGTCGGCTGGCGTCCTTCGACGACGGCGCGCGTCGCCACCATGAAGCCGAGCGAGACCAGCGGCAGCACCGCCAGCAGCAGCGGCACGCCGATCAGCGGGATCATCACCAGCACGAACACGAGGAACATGAACGCGGCGAAGAGGCCGGTGTAGATCATCGGGTGGCGAAAGAACACGATGAAGCCGCGGCGCACCCAGAGGGCGCCGTCGCGGGCCGGGACGGTCTTGAGTTTCATGGATCGATGCGGCGCGCACGGGCACGCCGGGAGCGCTGATGGGTCGTCGTCATGCGACGCTGCGCTGCAGGTTGGGATGCCACGGCATCTCGATGCGTGCGCGCAGCACGCGCTCGAAGTGGCTCGGGTCGTGCGCGGTCAGCACATGCGCATCGCGCGGCAGGTGCAGGTCCCACAGGCGCGACACCCAGAAGCGGAACGCGGCGGCGCGCAGCATCGCCGGCATCAGCCGCAGTTCGGCGCTCGTCAGCGGCCGCACCTGGTCGTAGCCGGCCACCAGCGCGGCGGCGCGCTCCTCGGCCATGCGGCCGGACTCGAGATCGATGCACCAGTCGTTCAGGCAGACCGCGATGTCGAACACGAAGGTGTCGGTGGCCGCGAAGTAGAAGTCGAGCAGGCCGCTCAGCCGCACGATCGCGTCGCCGTCGGCGTCGGCGTCCGAGGCGGGATCGCGGTCGAACATGACGTTGTCGCGGAACAGGTCGGCATGGATCGCGCCGCTCGGCAGCGCCTTGTAGGCCGACGATGCGGCGACCTGCTGCTGGAACGCGAGCTCGTCGTCGATCAACGCACGCTGGCCGGCGTCGAGGAAGGGCCGCACGACCGGCACCGTCTCGATCCACCACGCGAGGCCGCGCAGGTTGGGCTGGGCCGGCGCGTAGTCGCGCCCGGCTTCGTGCATGTGCGCGAGCGTCGCGCCGACGCTCGCGCAGTCGGCCGCGTCGGGCGCGAGGTGATGGCGGCCTTGCAGCCGGTCGACGAGCGCGGCGGGCTTGCCGGCCACGAGGTGCAGCACGTGGCCGCCGGCATCCACCTTCGGGCCGGGTACCGGCAGCCCGCGCTCGGCCAGGTGCTTCATCAGCAGCAGGTAGAACGGCAACTGCTCGGCGGTGAGCCGCTCGAACAGCGTCAGCACGTAGCGCCCCCGCGTCGTGTCGACGAAGTAGTTGGTGTTCTCGATGCCGCCTTCGATGCCGGCGAGCGTCGTCAGCTCGCCGAGGCCCAGGCGCGTGACGAGCCGTGCCGCCTCGTCGTGCGAGACCTGGGTGTAGACCGCCATCGGATCATCAGAACTGGAGCACGCTCCAGACCCGCTTGCCGGCCGCGCCGCGCGACGTGTTGGCGCCCGGGCCGAGATCGCGCGAGCCGTCGGTGGTGATGATCTCGTAGCTCTTCAGCGGCACCTTGCCGATCTTCGGCGTGACGGTGATCTCGCGGGTGACGCCGCGCACGTTGAGCTCCTCGATGCGCGCGCCGTCGTCCTCGACGATGACGTGGCGCACGGCCGGCTCGGGGCGCTGCCTGGGCTCGGGCGCCGACGCGTCGGCGAGCGGTGCGGACGCCGCTTCGAGCTGGGCCGGCGCCGCGGCGGGCGGCTCGGCGCGCGGTTCGGCAGCCAGGCAGGCGAGGGACCACGGCAGCAACAGGACGGCGGCGAGCTTGGCGTTCATGGCGTCATTCTAGGAGCCCGCGCTGCCGGCCCTGCCCGGCGTCGGGGCTTGCCCGACAATCGTCGCATGGATACTCCCCGTTCCGCCGCGTCGTCGTCCGACGGGCTGTTGCTGCTCGTCGACGGCTCGAGCTACCTCTACCGCGCCTACCACGCGCTGCCGGACCTGCGCGGTCCGGGCGGCGTGCCGACCGGCGCGATCCACGGCGTGGTCGCGATGCTGAAGCTGTTGCGCAAGCAATACGACGCGACCGCTGCCGCCTGCGTGTTCGATGCACCCGGCAAGACCTTTCGCGACGACTGGTACGCCGACTACAAGGCGACGCGCTCGCCGATGCCCGATGCGATGGTCGAGCAGATCGAGCCGATCCACGAGGTCGTCAAGCTGCTCGGCTGGCCGGTGCTGATGGTGCCCGGCATCGAGGCCGACGACGCGATCGGCACGATCGCGCGCATCGCGGCCGAGGCCGGCCGGCCGGTCGTCGTGTCGACCGGCGACAAGGACCTGGCGCAGCTCGTCAACCGGCACGTCACGCTGATCAACACGATGAGCAACGAGAAGCTCGACGTCGCCGGCGTGAACGCCAAGTTCGGCGTGCCGCCGGAGCGCATCGTCGACTACCTGACCCTGATGGGCGACAGCGTCGACAACGTGCCGGGCGTCGAGAAGGTCGGTCCGAAGACCGCCGCGAAATGGATCGCCGAGCACGGCTCGCTCGACGGCGTGATGGCCGCGGCTGCGGGCATGAAGGGCGTGGCCGGGGAGAACCTCCGCAAGGCGCTCGACTGGCTGCCGCTCAGCAAGCGGCTCGTCACCGTGTCGACCGACTGCGACCTGGCGGACTATGTGCACGACTGGCCGTCGCTCGATGCGCTGGCGTTCCGGCCGGTCGACCGCGATGCGCTGCTCGGCTTCTACGACCGCTACGGGTTCAAGACCTGGAAGAAGGAGCTGGAGGCGGCCGACGCGCCGCCCGGCGACGCGGCGCCGCCGGCCACCGGGCCGGTCGAGATTCCGCCGCCGGTCGCGCCGGAGCGCGAGCGGCACTACGAAACGGTGCTCACCGAGGTGGCCCTCGACGCCTGGATCGCGCGCACCGAAGCGGCCGAGCTCACCGCGATCGACACCGAGACCGACAGCCTCGACCCGATGGTCGCGCAGATCGTCGGCATCTCGCTGTCGGTGTCGCCCGATGCGGCGGCCTACGTCCCTTTGCGCCACAGCTATGCCGGCGCCCCCGACCAGTTGCCGGCCGAGCTGGTGCTGGCACGCCTGCGGCCGTGGCTCGAGAACGCGCAGGCCGGCAAGGTCGGGCAGAACGTCAAGTACGACGCCCATGTGTTCGCCAACGCCGGCATCGCCGTGCGCGGCTACCGGCACGACACCCTGCTCGAAAGCTACGTCTACGAGGCGCACAAGCCGCATGCGCTCGAGAGCCTGGCGGCGCGCCACCTCGGCCGCAGCGGCCTGTCGTACGAGGACCTGTGCGGCAAGGGCGCGAACCAGATCCCGTTCGCGCAGGTCGACATCGAGCGCGCCGCGCAGTATTCGGGCGAAGACAGCGAGATGACGCTCGAGGTGCACCAGCACCTGTGGCCGCGCCTCTCGGCCGAGCCGGGCCTGCGCCGCGTCTACGAGGAGATCGAGATGCCGACCACCGGCGTGCTCGGTCGCATCGAGCGCAACGGCGTGCTGATCGATGCCGGGCTGCTCGCGCGCCAGACGCAGGAGCTGGCGGAGCGCATGGTCGCGCTCGAACGCGAGGCCTACGAGCTGGCCGGCCAGCCGTTCAACCTCGGCAGCCCGAAGCAGATCGGCGAGATCCTGTTCGGCAAGCTCGGCCTGCCGGTCAAGAAGAAGACCGCGAGCGGCGTGCCGTCGACCGACGAGGAGGTGCTCGACGAGCTGGCGAAGGACTATCCGCTGCCGGCGCGGCTGCTCGAGCACCGCGGCCTGTCGAAGCTGAAGGGCACCTACACCGACAAGCTGCCGCTGATGGTCAACCCGCGGACCGGTCGCGTGCACACGACCTACGGGCAGGCGATCGCGGTGACGGGACGCCTCTCGAGCAACGACCCCAACCTGCAGAACATCCCGATCCGC
>JAFEEF010000011.1:17286-24646 GCA_018241265.1 Pseudomonadota bacterium
CAGATCGAGCTGCGCATCATGGCGCACATCTCCGGCGATCCCGGCCTCCTGCGCGCCTTCGCCGAAGGCATGGACGTGCACCGCGCGACCGCCAGCGAAGTGTTCGGCACCGACCCCGACGCCGTGACCAGCGAGCAGCGCCGCTATGCGAAGACGATCAACTTCGGCCTGATCTACGGCATGGGCGCGTTCGGGCTGGCGCAGAGCCTGTCGATCGAGCGGGCGGCCGCCACGGCCTACATCGACCGCTACTTCGCGCGCTTCGCCGGCGTGCGCCGCTACATGGACGAGACGCGCGCGTCGGCGCGCGCCAAGGGCTACGTCGAAACGCTGTACGGCCGGCGCATCTACCTGCCCGAGATCAACGGCGGCAGCGGGCCTAGACGCAGCGCCTCCGAACGCCAGGCGATCAACGCGCCGATGCAGGGCACGGCCGCCGACCTGATCAAGCTCGCGATGATCGCGGTGCAGCGCCTGCTCGACCGCGAGGGCAGGGCGACGAAGATGATCATGCAGGTGCACGACGAGCTGGTGTTCGAAGTGCCGGATGCCGAACTCGCCTGGGCGCGCGTCGAGCTGCCGAAGGTGATGGCGTCGGTCGCCGAGCTGAAGGTGCCGCTGGTGTCGGAGGTCGGCGTCGGCGCGAACTGGGACGAGGCGCACTGACGTCGATGCCGGGCAGGGCTCTCCTGCTGGAATCTACGGATCGGATTGCCGGCCTGGCGCGGGATGATCGGAGCTGACGCGTCCCGAGGTCCGCCGCCATGCCGATTCCGCGCATCCCGCCGGTCAACTGCCTGCTCAGCTTCGAGGCGCTCGCCCGGCTGCGCAGCGTGACGAAGGCGGCGGACGAGCTGCACGTCACGCCGAGCGCGGTCAGCCACCGCATCCGCCAGCTCGAGACGCAGCTCAAGACCAAGCTGTTCGCGCGCAGCGAATTCGCGCTCACCGACGAGGGCAGCCTCTATCTCGAGCAGGTGCGCGCCGCGCTCCGGCTGCTCGCTCGCCCGCCGGGCGGGGCCGACGCGGACGTCGGTACCAAGCTGCGGCTCGCGGTGACGCCGACCTTCTCGCGCCAGATCCTGCTGCCCAAGCTGGCGCTGTTTCGCTATGCCTATCCGGACATCGAGCTGATCCTGCAGGTGGCGATCCCGCTGCAGCACACCACGGCCGAGGGAGCCGATCTCGAGATCCGCTACGGCGACGGCCTGTATGCCGGCTTCGAGACCCAGCTCGTGCTGCAGGACGAGCTCTACCCGGTCTGCAGCCCCGAGTACCTCAACGAATTCGGTCCGTTCGACGGCTTCGACACCGTCGAGCAGATCGAACGCGCGCACCTGATCCGCAGCCCGCTGCTGCCGTGGCGGCACTGGTTCGATGCCTGCGGCATCAAGCTGCCCGAGCCGCGCATCGGCTCGCAGTTCAACGACGTCGGCCTGGTGCTCGATGCCGCGGTCGCCGGCTTCGGGGTGGCGCTGACGCGCAGCCGCCTCGGCACCGCATGGCTCGAAAGCGGGCGCCTCGTGCGGCTGTCGCGGCGCTCGGCGGTTTCGGGCTACCACCACTACGTCTGCTGGAAGCCGGGGACGCTGGAACGCTGGGAATGCGCCGCGTTCGTGGACTGGATCCAGAAGGCCCTTGCCGCCGATCGTCCGCTCTGACCGCCACCGGGGGAACCCGTAGCGGTCTTGAAAAACGCTCACGCGGCGACGCAAGAAGTCTCAACCGGCCCGGCGCGGCACCGGTCAAAGTCGCGCCCAGTTCAAAACGATGGAGACGACCGTGACCTGGCAGCAGATCTACGACCCGTTCGGGAGCATGTTCATATCCACGCTGCTCGCTGCCATCCCGGTGGTGGTGATGCTGGTGTGCCTCGGCTTCCTGCACATCAAGGCGCACATCGCGGCGGCACTCGGACTGCTAGCCGCGCTGCTGGTGGCGGTGCTGGCTTACGGCATGCCGGTCGGCATGGCCGGGCGCGCGGCGCTGTTCGGCGGCTTCACCGGTCTGCTGCCGATCGGCTGGATCGTCCTCAACATCATCTTCCTGCAGCAGCTCTGCGAGCAGAACGGCAGCTTCAAGGTGCTGCAGGACTCGCTGTCCGGCATCACCGAAGACCGGCGCCTGCAGCTCCTGCTGATCGCGTTCTGCTTCGGCGCGTTCTTCGAAGGCGCGGCGGGCTTCGGCACGCCGGTGGCGGTGACGGCCGGCATCCTGATCGGCCTCGGCTTCTCGCCGCTCGCCGCGTCGGGCCTGAGCCTGATCGCCAACACCGCGCCGGTCGCCTTCGGTGCGCTCGGCACGCCGGTGATCACGCTCGCGAAGGTGCACGGCTACGACCTGATGCAGGTCACCGCGATGATCGGCCGGCAGCTGCCGCTGTTCTCGCTGATGGTGCCGTTCTGGCTGATCTGGGCGTTCGCCGGACGCAAGGCGATGATGGAGATCTGGCCGGCGATCCTCGTCACCGGGCTGTCGTTCGCGATCCCGCAGTTCCTGGTGTCGAACTACATCGGGCCGGAGCTCGTCGACATCATCGCGGCGCTGGTCTCGATGGTCGCCCTCGTGCTGTTCCTGCGCGTCTGGCAGCCGAAGAAGATCTGGACCTCGCCTTCCTTGAAGGGTCACGAGACCGACAGCGGCGAAGCCAAGCCGGCGACCGCGATCGTGCGCCATCCGCCTGCAGCGCTGTTTCGCGCGTGGACGCCGTGGCTGATCCTGACGGTGTTCGTGTTCGTCTGGGGCTTGCCGTCGGTGAAGGCGTATCTGAATGGCCTCTACGCGCCGTCGTTCCCGATGGAGGGACTGCACAACCTCGTCGAGAAGATGCCGCCGGTCGTCAAGGCGCCGACCAAGGAAGGCGCGGTCTACGTGCTGAACCTGCTGTCGGCCACCGGCACCGGCATCCTGCTGTCGGCGATCGTCGGGGCGCTGGTGATGAAGTACAACCCGATCGAGATCGTGCGCACCTGGCTGCGCACGCTGTGGCTGGTGCGCTACTCGCTGCTGACGATCGTGCTGATGCTGGCGCTCGGCACCATCACGCGCTACTCGGGCACCGACACGACGCTCGGCCTCGCGTTCGCCAATACCGGCGTGCTCTATCCGTTCTTCGGCACCTTGATGGGCTGGCTGGGCGTTGCGATGACCGGCTCCGACACGGCATCGAACGTGCTGTTCGGCGGCATGCAGAGGGTCGCGGCCGACCAGCTCGGCCTGAGCCCGAACCTGATGGGTGCGGCGAACAGCTCCGGCGGCGTGATGGGCAAGATGATCGATGCCCAGTCCATCGTCGTCGCATCGACCGCGACGCGCTGGTTCAACCACGAAGGCGACATCCTGCGCTACGTGTTCTTCCACTCGGTCGCGCTGGCCTGCCTGGTCGGCATCTTCGTGACCTTGCAGGCCTACGTGTATCCGTTCACCGCCCTCGTGATCCACTGAGGCGAAGGAGGCGACATGACCGTCATCACCGACATCGAAGACCTGCGCCGCCTCGCCGAACGCCGCGTGCCGCGCATGTTCTACGACTACGCCGACTCCGGTTCGTGGACCGAGCACACCTACCGCGCCAACACGGCCGACTTCCAGGACATCCGCCTGCGCCAGCGCGTCGCGGTCAACATGCTGGGCCGCAGCACGCGCACGACGATGGCCGGGCAGGAGGCCGCCATGCCGGTCGCCATCGCGCCGACCGGCCTCACCGGCATGCAGCACGCCGACGGCGAGATCCTGGCGGCGCGCGCGGCCGAGAAGTTCGGCGTGCCGTTCACGTTGTCGACGATGAGCATCTGCTCGATCGAGGACATCGCCGCGCACACGAAGGCGCCGTTCTGGTTCCAGCTCTACTGGATGAAGGACCGCGACTTCATGGCCGCGCTGATCGACCGGGCGAAGGCGGCACGCTGCAGCGCATTGGTGCTGACGCTCGACCTGCAGGTCCTCGGCCAGCGCCACAAGGACCTGAAGAACGGCATGACCGCGCCGCCCAAGCCGACCGTCGCGAACATCGTCAACCTGATGTTCAAGCCGCGCTGGTGCCTCGGGATGCTGGGTACGCGGCGGCACGGCTTCGGCAACCTGATCGGGCATGCGAAGGGCGTCAGCGACATGTCGTCGCTGAGCGCGTGGACGAAGGAGCAGTTCGATCCGGCACTCGACTGGAACGACGTCGAGTGGGTCCGGCAGCGCTGGGGCGGCAAGCTGATCCTGAAGGGCATCATGGACGAGCGCGATGCGCGCCTCGCGGCGGACAGCGGCGCCGATGCGCTCGTCGTCAGCAACCATGGCGGGCGGCAGCTCGACGGCGCGCCGTCTTCGATCGAGGCGCTGCCGCAGATCGCCGATGCGGTCGGCCGGCGCATCGAGGTATGGATGGACAGCGGCATCCGCTCCGGACAGGACGTGCTGAAGGCGGTCGCGCTCGGCGCGCGCGGCACGATGATCGGCCGCGCCTTCCTGTACGGCCTCGGCGCGATGGGCGAGGCGGGCGTGACGCGCTGCCTCGAGATCATCCACAAGGAGCTCGACATCACGATGGCGTTCTGCGGCCATACCGACATCCGCAACGTCGGGCGCGACATCCTGCTGCCGCCGCGGCGCGGCGTGCTGCAGGCGCTCGAGGCGGCGTGATGGATGCAGTCGCCGCTGCAGGCGAGCGCAACGCGCGCCAGGCCGAGGTCGTCGAGCGGCTGCGCGCCGAACTGCCGCCGCACGCGCTGCTGTGGCAGACCGAGGAGACGATTCCGTACGAATGCGACGGGTTGACCGCCTACCGCGAGCGGCCGCTGGCCGTCGCGCTGCCCGAGACCGAAGCCCAGGTTGCCGCGGTGCTGCGTGCCTGCCATGCGCTCGGCGTGCCGGTGGTCGCGCGCGGCGCCGGCACGGGGCTGTCGGGCGGCGCGCTGCCGCATGCGCTCGGCGTGACCCTGTCGCTCGCCAAGTTCAACCGCATCCTGAAGGTCGATGCGCATGCGCGCACCGCGACCGTGCAGTCCGGCGTGCGCAACCTCGCCATCAGCGAGGCGGCGGCGCCGCACGGCCTGTACTACGCGCCCGATCCGTCGAGCCAGATCGCCTGCACGATAGGCGGCAACGTCGCCGAGAACTCGGGCGGCGTGCATTGCCTGAAGTACGGCCTCACCTTGCACAACGTGCTGCGCGTGCGCGGCTACACGGTGATGGGCGAGCCGATCGAGTTCGGCTCCGAGGCGCTCGATGCGCCGGGCCTCGACCTGCTTTCGGTCATCGTCGGCAGCGAAGGGATGCTCGCGGTGACGACCGAAGTCACGGTCCGCCTGATCCCGAAGCCGCAGCTCGCGCGTTGCATCATGGCGAGCTTCGACGACGTGCGCAAGGCCGGCGCCGCGGTAGCGCGCATCGTCGCTGCCGGCATCATCCCGGCCGGTCTCGAGATGATGGACAAGCCGATGACCGCCGCGGTCGAGGACTATGTGCACGCCGGCTACGACCTCGAGGCCCAAGCGATCCTGCTGTGCGAGAGCGACGGCACGCCCGAGGAAGTCGCCGAGGAGATCGCGCACATGGAGGCGGTGCTGGACAGCAGCGGCGCGACCCGCATCGAGGTCAGCGAAAGCGAGGCGCAGCGCCTGAAGTTCTGGAGCGGCCGCAAGAACGCCTTCCCGGCCTCGGGGCGCATCAGTCCCGACTACATGTGCATGGACTCGACGATTCCGCGCAAGCGCCTCGCCGACATGCTGCTCGCGATCCAGGCGATGGAGCAGAAGTACGGCCTGGCCTGCTGCAACGTCTTCCATGCCGGCGACGGCAACCTGCATCCGCTGATCCTGTTCGATGCCAACGACCCGGACCAGCTGCATCGCTGCGAGCTGTTCGGCGCCGACATCCTCGAGACCAGCGTCGCGATGGGCGGCAGCGTGACCGGGGAGCACGGCGTCGGCATCGAGAAGCTGGGCTCGATGTGCGTGCAGTTCTCGGCCGAAGAGAACGCGCAGATGCATGCGCTGAAGGCGGCGTTCGATCCGGCCGGAACGCTGAACCCGGGCAAGGCGATACCGACGCTGCGGCGCTGCGCCGAAAGCGGCAAGATGCTGGTGCGCAAGGGCGCGCTGGCGTTCCCCGAGCTGCCTCGCTTCTGAGCATGGAAGCCGCCATCCGGGAACTCGTCGAGCGCGTGCGCGGCGCGCGCGGGGCGCTCGCGATCGAGGGACATCTCAGCAAGGCGTTCTATGGCGAGGCGGCGCGCGGCGAGCCGCTGAGCACCTGCGGGCTTTCCGGCATCACGAGCTACGAGCCGAGCGAACTCGTCGTCACGGCCGGCGCCGGGACGCCGCTGATCGACCTCGAGGCCGTGCTCGCGGAGCAAGGGCAATGCCTCGCGTTCGAGCCGCCGCGATTCGAAGGGCGGGGTGCAGGGCGAGGCACCGTCGGCGGCATGGTCGCCGCGGGTCTCGCCGGTCCGGCGCGCGCGGCGGTCGGCGGCGTGCGCGACTTCGTGCTCGGCGCCACGATGGTCAACGGCCGCGGCGAACTGCTGACCTTCGGCGGACAGGTGATGAAGAACGTCGCGGGCTATGACGTCTCGCGCCTGCTTGCCGGCTCGATGGGCATGCTCGGCGTGATCTGCGCCGTGTCGCTGAAGGTGCTGCCGATGCCGGCGGCCCGCACCACGCTCCTGTTCGGCATGGACGAACGCGATGCGCTGCGGCGGCTCAACGACTGGGCCGGCATGCCGTTGCCGCTGCACGCGAGCGCCTGGCGCGAAGGACGCTTGCACGTGCGACTGGCCGGTGCATGGGCCGCGGTGGATGCCGCCGCGCGGCGCCTCGGCGGCGAGCGCCTCGACGACGCGCAAGGCGATGCGCTGTGGCTCGGGCTGCGCGATCACTCGAGCGCGTTCCATGCACGGGCGCTGGCGGCGGTGGATCGCGGCCTGGCGTGGTGGCGCTTGTCGGTGCCCTCGACGACCGCACCCCTCGGACTCGCCGGCGAGTCGCTGATCGAGCACGGCGGCGCGCAGCGCTGGCTCGTGAGCGATCTGCCGGCCGTGCAGGTCCGTGCCGCGGTCGAGCGCGTCGGCGGCCATGCGACGCTGTTCCGCGCACTCGACAAGTCCGCGGGCGTGTACACGCCGTTGCGCGCGCCCCTCGACCGCGTCCATCGCGAGTTGAAGCAGGCGTTCGATCCGTCGGGCCGATTCAATCCGGGTCGCATGTTCCCCGGGCTCTAGCCATGCAAACCCACCTTGCACCCGAGTTCCAGGGCACGCCCGAAGGCGCCGAGGCCGAGGCGATCCTGCGCAAGTGCGTGCACTGCGGCTTCTGCACCGCGCCCTGCCCGACCTACCAGCTGCTCGGCGACGAGCTCGCCGGGCCGCGCG
>JAFEEF010000012.1 GCA_018241265.1 Pseudomonadota bacterium
GAACGCGCCGTAGTCGGCGATGTTGGTGACCTTGCCGAACAGGCGCGTGCCCTGCGGGTAGCGGCGCGAGACACCGTGCCACGGGTCGTCGCCGAGCTGCTTCAGGCCGAGCGACACGCGGTTCTTCTCGGCGTCGAACTTCAGCACCTTGGCCTGCAGTTCCTGGCCGACCTGCACCACCTCGCTCGGATGGCGCACGCGGCGCCAGGCCATGTCGGTGATGTGCAGCAGGCCGTCGATGCCGCCGAGGTCGACGAACGCGCCGTACTCGGTGATGTTCTTGACGACGCCGTGCACGATCGCGCCTTCCGACAGGCTCGACAGCAGCTTGGCGCGCTCTTCACCCATCGAAGCCTCGACCACCGCGCGGCGCGACAACACGACGTTGTTGCGCTTGCGGTCGAGCTTGATGACCTTGAACTCCATCGTCTTGCCCTCGAACGGGCTCATGTCCTTGACCGGACGCGTGTCGAGGAGCGAGCCCGGCAGGAAGGCACGGATGCCGTTGACGAGGACGGTCAGGCCGCCCTTGACCTTGCCGTTGACGGTGCCGGTGACGAAGTCGCCGGATTCGAGCGAGTTCTCGAGCGACAGCCACGACGCCAGGCGCTTGGCCTTGTCGCGCGACAGGATGGTGTCGCCATAGCCGTTCTCGACCGCGTCGATCGCGACCGAGACGAAATCGCCGGGCTGAACTTCGAGCTCGCCCTGGTCGTTCTTGAATTCGTCGATGGGAACATAGGCCTCGGACTTGAGGCCGGCATTGACCACCACGAAGTTGTGTTCGACGCGGACGACTTCCGCGGTGATGACTTCGCCGCTGCGCATTTCGGCGCGCGCGAGCGACTCCTCGAACATGGCGGCGAACGATTCGACGCCTTCGTGAGAGGCAATCTGAGCTTGGGACATCGGGACTTTCCGTGCGACCTTGCGATCGCGGGTTGGTTGAACAACCGTCGTCTCAGGCGTGCCAGGCAGTGAACGGCACTGAGGGGAGGCGACGGACCTTGGACCTGCTCAGGCGGCGCGCGCTCGTCGCCCGCGCCGTCCTGCTTTCCGCACCTCGACGTGTCAGGTCGGGGCCGATCCGGGAAAAGATGTGCGCTGCTGCCAGCAACTCAAGACCCGTTCCACCGTGGCTTCGACGGAGAGTTCGGAGTTGTCGACGATCACCGCATCCTCGGCAGGCTTGAGAGGCGCGACGCTGCGCGACGCGTCGCGCACATCACGCGCCAAAAGATCTGCGCGAAGACTGTCGATATTAGCCGGAATTCCCTTTGAAATCAATTGCTTGTAACGCCGCTCGGCGCGTGTCGCAGCGCTTGCGCGGAGAAACACCTTGAGCGGCGCGCCCGGGAAGATCACGGTGCCCATGTCGCGCCCGTCGGCAACGAGGCCCGGCAGGCGGCGGAACGACAGCTGCAGGTCGCGCAGCGCGTCGCGGACCTCGGGCAGCGCCGCTACCTTGGATGCGAGCGCCCCGACCGCCTCTTCGCGGAGGCGCTCGGTCACGTCGACGCCGGCGAGCTTGGTCGCACCATCGTCGAAGCGCAGGTCGAGCCCGGCGGCCAGGCGCGCAAGCCGGTCTTCGTCGTCCGCGCCGACCTCGGCATCGAGCGCGGCGATCGCGGTCGCGCGGTACAGCGCGCCGGAATCGAGCAGCCGGTAGCCGAGCGCCTGCGCGACCGCGCTCGCGATCGTGCCTTTGCCGGAGGCGGTCGGACCATCGATCGTGATGACCGGAATGTCGTCGGCGCGTGCCGCCGCGAGCCCGAAGAAGGTCTCGAAGTAGTCGGGAAAGGTCTTGGCGACGCAGCGCGGATCGAGGATGCGCACCGGCACGCCGGCGCTGCCGGCCAACGGGTTGAACGCGGCGAGCGAGAAGCACATCGCGATGCGGTGGTCGTCGTAGGTGCGGATCGCGGCCGGCTGCCAGGTTTCGGGCGGCGTGACCTCGATGCAGTCGTCGCCGGCGCGCACGCTGGCACCGAGCTTGGTCAGCTCCGCACTCATCGCGGCAATGCGGTCGGTCTCCTTGACGCGCCAGCTCGCGATGTTGGTGAGCCGCGTCGTCCCGCGCGCATACAGGGCCATCACCGCGAGCGTCATCGCGGCGTCGGGGATGTGGTTGCAGTCGAGCTCGATCGCGGTGAGCGGATAGCGGCCGCGGCGTACCTCGAGGAAGCCGGGGCCGCTGGCCACGTCGGCGCCCATCGCGCGTGCCGCATCGGCGAAGCGGATGTCGCCCTGGATCGAATCGGTGCCGACGCCTGCGATGCGCACCGGCCGGTCGACCGCGGCGATCGCGCCGGCGGCAATGAAGTACGACGCCGTCGACGCGTCCGCCTCGACGTGGATCTCGCCCGGACTGCGGTAGGCGCTGCCGGCGGGGATCGTGAAGCGCTCCCAGCCGCGGCGCTCGACCTGGACGCCGAAGCGCGCGAGCAGCGCGAGCGTGATCTCGACATAGGGCTTGGAGATCAGCTCGCCGTCGACCGCGATCGTCAACGCTTGCTCGGCGGCGAGCAGCGGCAGCGCGAGCAGCAGCGCGGTCAGGAACTGACTCGACACATCGCCCCGCACGCGGATCGGCGCGACGTCGGCCGGCAGCCGGGTGCCCGTCTCGCCGCGCAGCCGCAGGGGCGGGTAGCCCGGCTGGCCGAGGTAGTCGATCGTGCAACCGAGCTGGTGCAGCGCGTCCACGAGGTCGCCGATCGGCCGCTCGTGCATGCGCGGCACGCCGCTCAGCGTGTAGTCTCCGCCCTGCGTGCCGGCCAGCACCGCGAGCGCGGCGGTCAGAGGGCGCATCGCCGTCCCTGCGTTGCCGAGGAACAACTCGGCAACGCGCACCTGCAGGCGACCGCCGAGGCCGGTCACGGCCAGGCGCGTGCCGCGCGGCTCGATCGTGCAGCCGAGGCGGCGCAGTGCCTCGAGCATCACCGCGGTGTCGTCCGATTCGAGCACGTCGTGGATCAGCGTCGTGCCGGCGCAGAGGCCGGCGAGCAGCAGCACGCGGTTCGAGATGCTCTTGGAACCCGGCAGGCGCACCGTGCCGCCGGCCGATCGCAGCGGCGGCAGGTCGAGGAACGGAATGGCGTACATGCGGATCCGGCTCAGCGCGCGCCGCCGCCCGGCTTGACGGCACCCATGTGCCAGCCGGCCCGCGCTTCCGACGCGCCGCGGATCATGTCCTCGAGCGCCTCGGGGTTGCCGTTGCGGATCACGTGCTCCATCGCGTCCAGCGTGTGGCGGAACCGCATGGCCTGCTTCAGGATCTCTTCGCGGTTGGCGAGCAGCACGTCGCGCCACATCTCGGGATCGCCGGCGGCGATGCGCGTGAAGTCGCGGAAGCCCGGTCCGGCGAGCGACAGGTAGTCGCGCCCGGCCGGCTGGCCAGCGACCGCGTTGAAGTAGGCGAACGCCAGCATGTGCGGCAAGTGGCTGACCGCGGCGAAGGCGGCGTCGTGGTTCTCCGGCGTCATGCGCAGCACCTGCGCGCCGACCGCGGCCCAGACGTCGGTGGCCTTCTGGATCAGCTCCGGCGAGGTCTGCAGCAGCGGCGTCAGGATGACTTGGCGGCCGGTGTAGAGCGCGGCGTCGGCATGCGCGATGCCCGACGCCTCCTTGCCGGCGATCGGGTGCGCCGGCACGAACGAACCGATGCGCTCCTTCAGCACGCGGCGCGCGGCATCGACGACGTCCCGCTTGGTCGAGCCGACGTCCATCAGCAGCACGCCCGGCTCGACGAGGTGGCGGATCGCCTTGAAGGTCGCCTCGGTGGCCGAGACCGGCACGGCGATCAGCACGATGTCCGAGCCCGACACCGCGAGCAGTGCCGATTCGGCAGCCGTGTCGATGATGCCGAGGCGCTTGGCCTTTTCGGTCGTCGACGGCGACTTGCTGTAGCCGATCACGCGCTTGACGAGGCCTGCGCGCTTGACGGCGAGCGCGAACGAGCCACCCATCAGGCCGCATCCGATCACGCCGAGCTGGTTGAACATCTGCCGCTCGCTTCTTGCTGTCAGTGGGTGTCTATGGGATAGGCGCCGAGCAGCTTGAAGAACGCGCAGACGGCGCGCAGCTCCTGCAGCGCGGCGGCGACATGCGGCTGATCGGGGTGACCTTGCAGGTCGATGTAGAAGTAGTACTCCCACTGACCCGAGCGCGCCGGGCGCGACTCGAAGCGCGTCATCGAGACGCCGTGCTGCTTCAGCGGCACGAGCATGTCGTGCACCGCGCCCGGCCGGTTCGGCACCGACACGACGAGGCTGGTGCAGTCGCTGCCCGAGGTCCGCGGCTGCGGATGGCTGTGCGGATGGGCGACGATCGCGAAGCGGGTGCGGTTGTGCGCATCGTCCTGGATCGCGGGCGCGACGATGTGCAGGCCGAACTCGCTCGCCGCCCGCTCGCTCGCGATCCCGGCCAGGCGTGCGTCCAGGCTCGCGAGGCGTGCGCCCTCGGCATTGCTCGCGACCGGCCGGCGCTCCGCGTGCGGCAGGTGATTGGAGAGCCAGGCGTGGCATTGCGCCAGCGCCTGGGGATGCGCACACACCGCTTCGATGCCCTGGATCGCGTCCTCGCGGCGCAGCAGGTTGTGGCGCACGTAGAGGCTGGTCTCGCCGACGATGATCAGCGGCGTCGTCAGGAACAGGTCGAGCGAGCGCGTCACCACGCCTTCGGCCGAGTTCTCCACCGGCACGACGCCGAAGTCGGCCGAACCGGCACTCGTCGCATGGAACACCTCGTCGGCGTTGGCGCACAGCACGCGCACGATCGACGAGCCGAAGTAGCCGAGCGCCGCCAGCTCGCTGAACGTGCCTGCCGGGCCGAGGTAGGCGACGCGCGTCGGTGTTTCGAGCGCACGGCAGGCCGACATGATCTCGCGCCAGATCGGCGCGACGCTGTCGCTCTGCAGCGGCCCCGGATTGGCCTGCTTCAGGCCGGCGATGACCTGCGCCTCACGCTCCGGGCGGAACGCGACCGAGCCTTCCTTCTTCTTGATCTCGCCGACCTGCTGGGCGAGTCCGGCCCGGCGGTTCAGCAGCGCGAGCAGCTCGCGGTCCAGGCTGTCGATCTGCGTGCGCAGCGCCTGCAGGTCGTGATCGGAGGCGGGGGATGTCATGGTGCGGGCGGAATTCTCGCATCGGATCGGCGAGGCCGGGCCGCACGAGGTGCGTTCCGCCCGATCGAGCCTTACTTGCCGGCCGGCTTCTGCGCGGGCTTGGTCGCCGGTTTGGCGGCCGGCTTGGTCGTCGCCGGCGGCGCGCTTGCCGCATCGGCCGGGGTCGCCGGAAGGCCGAGTGCGACCCGCGTCTTCTCTTCGAGGTTCTGCAGCTTGGGTTGCAGCACCGGACCGACGTCGGCCGACAGCTTGCGCATGAAGCCGTCCTGCACGTCGGCGGCGTTCTGCTGGTACTTCTTGCTGATCGGCGACTCGAACCAGGCGACGATCGCCTTCAGCTCGTCCTCGGTGAAGCGCGCTTCCATCTCGGCGCCTATCGTCGACGGTGCGAGCTTGATGGCACGGTCGCGCGCCACGGCCACCGCTTCATCGTCGTAGGCCTTCAGCTCGGCCTGGATGGCCTTGCCGGTGGCCTCGCGCTTCTCGGGCGGAACCTGGGTCTGCAGGATCTGGCTGGCCTGCTGCATCATCGCCATCGCCGGCCGCTCGACCATGTTGCGGGCGATGTTCTCGATGCCCGGCTGCTGCAGCGCGAGCAGCTTCTTCACGAGCTCCTTCTTGGCCGGCGAGCTCGGCAGCGGCGCCGGTGCGCTGGCGCTCGCGGCGGGCGGTGCGGAGGCCGGCGTCTGGGCAAAGGCTGCCGCGGCGCTGCCGAGCAGCGCCGTCGCGATCCATCGTTTCATCTCGGGGTTCTCCTAGGCGCCGGGCTCTGCCCCTAGTCGCCGTTGGTTTCAGGATTGGCGTCGCCGGCATTGGCGTCGCCGTTGGCATCGTTCTCCACGATACGTTGCAAGCCCGTGAGCTTGGTTCCCTCGTCGAGCGCAATCAATGTCACGCCCTGTGTCGCGCGGCCGAGCTCTCGGATCTCGGCGACGCGCGTGCGCACCAGCACGCCCTTGTCGGTGATCAGCATGATCTCGTCGTCGGCACGCACCAGCGTCGCCGCGACGACGCGACCGTTGCGCTCGCTCTGCTGGATCGCGATCATGCCCTTGGTGCCGCGGCCGTGGCGCGTGTATTCGACGATCGAGGTGCGCTTCCCGTAGCCGTTCTCGGTGGCGGTGAGCACGCTCTGGGTTTCATCTTCGGCGACGAGCATCGCGATCACGCTCACGCCATCCTCGAGCGCCATGCCGCGCACGCCGCGCGCTCCGCGGCCCATCGGACGCACGTCTTCCTCGTCGAAGCGCACTGCCTTGCCGCCGTCGCTGAACAGCATCACGTCGTGCTTGCCGTCGGTCAGCGCAGCGCCGATCAGGAAATCGCCCTCGTCGAGGTCGACGGCGATGATGCCGGCCTTGCGCGGGTTGCTGAACTCGTCCAGCGCGGTCTTCTTGACCACGCCCTGCGCCGTCGCCATGAACACGTAGTGGTCGGCCGGGAAGCTGCGGAACCCGTCGGTCAGCGGCAGCACGACGTTGACCTTCTCGCCCTGCTGCAGCGGGAACATGTTGACGATCGGCCGGCCGCGCGAGGCGCGCGTGCCTTGCGGGACTTCCCAGACCTTCAGCCAGTAGACGCGGCCCTTGTTCGTGAAGCACAGGATGTAGTCGTGCGTGTTCGCGATGAACAGCTCGTCGATCCAGTCGTCTTCCTTGGTCTGCGTCGCCTGCTTGCCGCGCCCGCCGCGCCGCTGCGCGCGGTATTCCGACAGCGCCTGGCTCTTGATGTAGCCGGTGTGCGACAAGGTGACGACCATGTCGGTCGGCGTGATCAGGTCTTCGGTCGCGAGGTCGAGCGCGTTGTGCTCGACGACGCTGCGCCGCGCACCCGCCTTGGTCTGGCCGAACTCGCGCTTCAGCGTGGCGAGCTCGTCCGAGATGATCGTCGTGACGCGCGACGGCCGGGACAGGATGTCGAGCAGATCGGCGATCTGCGCCATCACTTCCTTGTACTCGCCGATGATCTTGTCCTGCTCCAGGCCGGTCAGGCGCTGCAGGCGCATCTGCAGGATCTCGCTCGCCTGGTCGTCGGAGAGGCGGTAGAGCCCGTCGGGTTGCAGCCCGAAGTGGCGCGGCAGGCCTTCGGGCCGATACGCATCACTGCCGCCGGCGCCGCTTTCGACGCGCGCCAGCATCTCGCGCACCAGCGACGAGTCCCAGCTCTTGTCCATCAGCGCGGCCTTGGCGACCGGCGGCGTCGGCGATGCCTTGATCGTCTCGATGAACTCGTCGATGTTGGCGAGCGCCACCGCCAGGCCTTCGAGCACATGGCCGCGCTCGCGCGCCTTGCGCAGCTCGAACACCGTGCGCCGCGTGATCACTTCGCGGCGGTGCTCGAGGAACACCTCGATCAGATCCTTCAGATTGCACAGGCGCGGCTGGTTGTCGACCAGCGCGACCATGTTGATGCCGAAGGTGTCCTGGAGCTGGGTCTGCTTGTAGAGGTTGTTCAGCACGACCTCGGGCACTTCACCGCGCTTCAGCTCGATGACGACGCGCATCCCGGACTTGTCGCTCTCGTCCTGGATGTGGCTGATGCCCTCCAGCTTCTTCTCGTGCACCAGTTCGGCGATGCGCTCCAGCAGCGTCTTCTTGTTGACCTGGTACGGGATCTCGTCGACGATGATCGCCTGGCGCTGGCCGCGGTCGATGTCCTCGANNGAAGTGGCACTTGGCGCGCATCACGACGCGCCCACGCCCGGTGCGGTAGCCCTCGCGCACGCCCGACAGGCCATAGATGATGCCGGCGGTCGGGAAGTCGGGCGCCGGGATGATCTCCATCAGCTCGTCGATCGACGCATCCGGGTTCTTCAGCAGGTGCAGGCAGGCGTCGACGACCTCGTTGAGGTTGTGCGGCGGGATGTTGGTCGCCATGCCGACCGCGATGCCGCCCGAGCCGTTCACGAGCAGGTTCGGCAGCCGCGACGGCAAGACCAGCGGCTCTTTCTCGGAACCGTCGTAGTTCGGGCCGAAGTCGACCGTCTCCTTGTCGAGATCGGCCAGCATCTCGTGCGCGATCTTCGCGAGACGGATCTCGGTGTAGCGCATCGCCGCCGCGTTGTCGCCGTCGACCGAGCCGAAGTTGCCCTGGCCGTCGATCAGCATGTGGCGCAGCGAGAAATCCTGCGCCATCCGGACGATGGAGTCGTAGACTGCCTGGTCGCCGTGCGGGTGATACTTGCCGATGACGTCGCCGACGATGCGCGCCGACTTCTTGTACGGCCGGTTCCAGTCGTTGTTCAACTCGTGCATCGCGAACAGCACGCGCCGATGCACCGGCTTGAGACCATCGCGGGCGTCGGGGAGGGCTCGCCCGACGATCACGCTCATGGCGTAATCGAGATACGAACGCCGCATCTCCTCTTCGAGGCTGACGGGCAGGGTTTCCTTGGCGAACTGGGTCATGCAGCGGGCACGGCGGCCCGAGCGGTCGGGCGGGGCGAGAAGTGCAACGCGCGATTGTAAGCCGGTGCGCTTGTCGCAGACACGCAACATCGACCGGTCAGAGCCGCTCCCGGGCGGCCAAAATCCGGTTGCGCGAAAGCCCTATGGCACAATAGTTCGGTCGGTGGTCAGCGCCCGTTCAGCGCAAAACGCGCGGGGGTTTACCTACTTTCCGATTCTGGTTCGGACGTTTTGCAGAACATTACTGCGCCTTCCCTCGAGAGGAGAATCATGAAGAAACTGAACAAGGTGGCGTCGCTCTTTGCAACGGCTGCGCTCGCCAGTTCCATGTCCAGCGCATTCGCCCAGACCGTCGACAACTGGGTCAACGGCTACGGCCAGACCTGGATGAACGGTACCAATGAACTTTGCTGGCGGGATGGCAATTGGACGCCGGCTACCGCGGCTCCGAATTGCGACGGCGCACTGAAGCCCGTCGCCGCTCCGGCGCCTGCGCCGGCGCCTGCCGTGACGCCGCCGCCCCCGCCCCCGCCGCCGCCGCCGCCGGTCACCAGCGAGAAGGTGACGTTCGCGGCCGACGCGTTCTTCGACTTCGACAAGTCGGTGCTCAAGCCGGAAGGCAAGGCCAAGCTGGATGACTTGGTGAGCAAGATCAGCGGTATCAACCTCGAGGTGATCATCGCTGTCGGCCACACCGATTCCATCGGTACCGTCGCCTACAACCAGAAGCTGTCGGTGCGTCGCGCCGAGGCTGTGAAGGCGTACCTGGTGGCCAAGGGCATCGAGAAGAACCGTGTCTACACCGAAGGCAAGGGCAAGAGCCAGCCGGTCGCGGACAACAAGACCGCAGAAGGCCGCGCGAAGAACCGCCGCGTCGAGATCGAAGTGGTCGGTACGCGCGCCAAGTAAGCCGTTCCGTTCTTCTCCATCTCTCGAGCCCCGCTTCGGCGGGGCTTTTTATTGGCGCGCTTGGCGCGCTTCTCGGTCCGCTGCAAAGGTCCCCGAGACCAGGGGCTCCGTCAAGGCTTGATGTAGGCGTAGCCTTGCGCCTGCAGCTTCGCGAGTTCGACCACGCCCGACGGCACGAACGCGGCCTCCTCGATGAACTGCTCCTTCTTGAGGCTGCGGTTCCTCAGCGTGATCTCGCAGACCTCGAAGCGCACGCCGCGCTTGTGCAGCAGTTCGACCGCGACCTCGTACGGATTGCCGTTGCGATCCTTCGCATCGTTCATCAGGAAGTCGACGCCATTGGCATGCGTCACGACGACGATGGATGCGTTCGGCTCGGTATCGAGGAAGTTCTTCACGTTGCGCAGTCCGGCGAGCGCCTGCTCCTGCGCGTTGTCGATGTGGAACACGGCCTTGACCTGAGCGAGCGCCGATCCGGTCCCGAGACTGAAGGCGAGTGCCAGCAGCACGTGGCGCAGGCGGGCGAGGGTAACGAACTGCATCGAGAACCTCCTTGTGAACGACGGATGCGTGTCAGCAGACCCCGAGCCCCAGGTCGCTGCCGACGCCGCTCAGTGCCGGCGTGTTCGGCCGGCGCGGCTTGACGTGGCCATCCTGTGCCTTGATCCAGGCTTCGACGACCTCCCAGACCGGCCGCGCGCCCGGCGCGCGACGCGCATCTTCCGCGACCGGCGCCCAGCCTGCCACCTTGTAGGTCTTGTCGGCTTCGAGCGGCTTCCCGCCCAGCCTGAGGTCGTCGATGCGCGAGCCCATCGCCGCATGCGGCAGGCAGGTATAGCTGAGGCCGCCCACCCGAACCATGTCGCCGCCTTGCTGATAGTAGGGATCAGGGTTGAAAAGATTGTCGGCCACGTCCTCGAGGATGGTCTTGATCGTGCGCCCGCTCAGCAGGCTGACTGTCGCCTGCGGATAGGTGATCGCGAGCTGCTCCATCAAGGTCTCGCGCGTGATCGCATCGCCCGGCAGCAAGGTCGTGCCCCAGCGAAAGCCCGGCGAGAACGCGATCGGCGCGTCCTGCACTGCCATCAGCGCGTCGCAGATCAACTGATCCCAGGTGCCGTTGAAGTTGCCGCGCCGGTAGAGCAGGCCATCGCTCACCGCGAGCTTCTCGTCGAGGCGCGCGCGATGCGGCGCGCGCAGCTTGTCGATCAGCGCGCTCATCGCCGGATCGGCCGGCAGCACGTCGGCAAACACCGGCAGCAGCCGGTAACGATGGCCGGCGACCTTGCCGCCCTTGACGTCGAAGTCCATCACCCCGAGGAACTTGCCGTTGCTGCCGGCGTTGGTCACCAAGGTCGTACCGCCGGCATTGGCGACCGGTAAGGCGAGCGGTATGCCGTCGTGCGTGTGGCCGCCGAAGATCGCATCGATGCCGCGCACGCGCGACGCCTGCTTCAGGTCGACGTCCATGCCGTTGTGCGACAGCAGCACGACGACCTGTGCCCCGAGCTTCCGCACCGCGTCGACGACCTGCTGCAGGCGTTCGTCCTGGATGCCGAAGGTCCAGTCGGCGACGAAGTCGCGTGGATGCGCGATCGGCGTGTACGGAAAGGCCTGGCCGATGACGGCGCAGCGCACGCCGTCGATCTCGCGCACCACGTGGGACTCGAATACGGCATCGCCGAAGTCGGCGGTGCGCACGTTCTGAGCGACGAACGCGATGCGATCCTTGAAGTCCTTCGCCACCACCTCCTGCACCCGCGCCATGCCGTAGGTGAATTCCCAGTGGCCGGTCATCACGTCGACGCCGAGCAGCTTGCAGGCCTCGACCATGTCCTGGCCGTTGGTCCACAGCGACGTCGCCGAGCCTTGCCAGCTGTCGCCGCCATCGAGCAGCAACGCACCCGGACGGTCGGCGCGCAGGCGCTTCACCAGCGTCGCCAGATGCGCGAATCCACCGACGCGGCCGTAGCGCCGCGCCGCCGCTTCGAAGTCCAGACAGCTGTAGGCGTGCGCGAGGCGGCCGCCGGCGTTCACGTCGATCGCTTTCAGCAGCGCTTCGCCGACGAGATGCGGCAACTGCGCGCGTCCGGCTCCCACGCCGATGTTGACGCTCGGCTCGCGGAAGTAGAGCGGTCGCAACTGCGCGTGGCAGTCGGTGAAGTGCAGGAACGACACATTGCCGTAGCGCGGCACGTCGTAGAGCGCATCGTCGGCGCGGGCGGCATCGGCATGGCTCAGCAGGTCCATGCCGGCCGCGCCCGCTGCCGCGAGCACCCGTGCGAACTCGCGCCGGCTCAGGTTCATGCCGCTCCTCGGTGTCGATGGCAGGCCATGCTACCGGTTCGTCTTCGCTACCATAGCCGAATGACCAATGCCGACCCGCAGGAGCTCGCGAAGTTCAGCGAGCTCGCCCATCGCTGGTGGGACGAGACCGGGGAGTTTCGGCCGCTGCATCAGATCAATCCGCTGCGCCTCGACTGGATCGACCGCCATGCGCGCCTGGCCGGCAGGCGCGTGCTCGACGTCGGCTGCGGCGGCGGCATCCTGTCCGACTCGATGGCGCGGCGCGGTTCTCATGTGCTCGGCATCGATCTGGCCGCCAAGCCGCTGAAGGTCGCGCAACTCCATGCGCTCGAAGCAGGCACCGCGAACATCGAGTACCGCGACGTCGCCGCCGAGACGCTCGCCGCAGAGCGGCCGGGCGAGTTCGACGTCGTCACCTGCATGGAGATGCTCGAGCACGTGCCCGAGCCGTCGTCCATCGTCACGGCCTGCGCCACGTTGGCGAAGCCGGGCGGCTGGCTGTTCTTCTCGACGATCAACCGCAATGCCAAGGCCTTCGCGTTCGCGATCGTCGGTGCCGAGCATGTGCTGAAGCTGCTGCCCAAAGGCACGCACGAATACGCCAAGTTCATCCGGCCGAGCGAGCTGGCGCGCTGGTGTCGCGAGGCTGGGCTCGACATCGTCGAAACCCGCGGCATGGAATACAACCCGCTGACGCAACGCTACCGGCTGTCGGACGACACCGGCGTCAACTACCTGCTCGCATGCCGGCGTCCCGGATGAGCGCGGCGCCGGCCATCGCCGCGGTGCTGTTCGACCTCGACGGCACCTTGATCGACAGTGCGCCCGACCTCGCCGGTGCCGGCAATGACATGCGCGCCGCGCGCGGCCTGCCGCGGCTGCCGCTGGAGCACTTCCGGCCGATGGTCGGCGCCGGCGCGCGCGGCATGGTCGGGCGCGCGTTCGACGTCGCGCCGGGCGATCCGGCCTTCGCCGAACTGCGCGACGAATTCCTGGCGCGCTACGAGGCGCGCATGCTGCAGGAGACACGCGTGTTCCCGGAGATGGTCGCGGTGATCGATCGCCTCGATGCCCACGCGGTGCGCTGGGGCATCGTCACCAACAAGGCGACCCGCTATGCCGAACCGCTGGTGCGCGCGCTCGGCCTCGCGCCGCGCGTCGCGGCGCTGATTGCCGGCGATACCACGCCGCACGCCAAACCGCACCCGGCGCCGCTGCTCGAGGGCGCGCGCCGCATCGGCGTCGCGCCCGAGGCGTGCGTCTACGTCGGCGACGACCTGCGCGACGCCCAGGCCGGCCGCGCCGCAGGCATGCGCACGGTGGCGGCGGCCTGGGGCTATCTCGGTCTCGGCGAGGCGATCGATGCCTGGGGCGCCGACCACATCGTCGCCACGCCTGCCGATCTCTTGAACTGGCTCGCGTTGGCCTAAACTACGCGTCCTGGGGCTGACCTGGCTTCGACGAGGGTACGGAGTTGGAACAGGGCATGCCGAGCACCAGTAAGCTCGTAAATCCACTGGAAACAAAGTAACTGCGAACGATCAAACGTACGCTCTCGCCGCTTAATACCGGTGAGCCTCGCAACAGTTGGCCTATGGGCTGGGTCTGAGGGGTAACCCAAGGACTGCGAGGTCATGCACATGGGCTCGCTTGGCGCCGCGTCATTCGGCGTCGGGTCAAATCAAGTGACTCGGGGAGACGGTAGCGTGCTGCTGCGCGACCGGCGCCCTCAAAACCAAATCAGTCAGCTAAGCACGTAGATCTGTCCGGCAATGGCTTTCGGACGGGGGTTCGATTCCCCCCAGCTCCACCAGACGACTCGTCCAAGAACGTTCTTGGACATCCCAGAAGATCCAGCACCCCTAGAGAAATCAACGCTCTAGGGGTGTTTTTCTTTGTGGGGTCGTGTCTTTTCGTCCTGCAAAGTATCGTTGAAGCCGGCCCAAGCTGGGGGTAAGCTAGGGGGTAACCGGCCCAAGCGCGTTGATGTCCCAGGAAGTGGTG
>JAFEEF010000013.1 GCA_018241265.1 Pseudomonadota bacterium
TCGGTCATCGCGCGCATCGGCGCGCTGCCGGTGCCGGTGCAGACCATCACGATGTTCGACTTCGGATGGTTCGGCATCAGGAACGAGTGTCCGAACGGGCCGATCACCTGCACCTTGTCGCCGACCTTCAGGTCGCAGACGTAGTTGGACGCGACGCCCCGGACCGGCCGGCCCTGGTGATCCTCGAGCACCCGCTTCACGGTCAGCGCGAGGTTGTTGTAGCCCGGGCGCTCGCCGTTGCGCGGGCTCGCGATCGAGTACTGCCGCGCGTGATGCGGCCGGCCCTGCGCGTCGGCGCCGGGCGGCACGATGCCGATCGACTGGCCCTCGAGCACCGGGAACGGCATCGTGCCGAAGTCGAGCACGATGTGGTGCGTCTGGTTCGCGTAGCCGGCTTCGGTGCAGTTGAAGTTGCCGACCACGGTCGCGGTGGTCGGCTTCTTCGGCGGGTAGAGGTTCGTGTAGGCGTGTGCGGCCGACCATGGCGGCGTGGTCGCGCCGTACGACGGTGTCTCCGACTCGACCTCGAAGCCGGCTTCCGCGGCGGCCACGGCCGGCTCGGTCGCCGGTTCGGGTTCGGCGGCGATCCGGCCGCCGAGCTGCTCCGGCGGCAGCTCGGCCGGCAGCTCGTCCCAGCCGAACTGCTCCAGGATCGTGTAGGCGCGCGCCAGCGGCATCGTGCGCCAGTTGTCGATCGAGCCGGTCGGGCACGGCGAGATGCAGGCCATGCACTGGTTGCAGACGTCGGCCTTGACGACGTAGTTGCGGTCGTCGTGCGTGATCGCACCGACCGGGCAGGTCGCCTCGCAGGTGTTGCAGCGGATGCAGATCTCGGGGTCGATCAGGTGCTGCTTGATGACCTTGATGTCGACGGCCATGTCCATGCGTATGTCTCCTCGCGCGCCGAACTCCGGGCTCAGCCGAACCGCACGTAGTCGAAGTCCACCGGCTGCCGGTTGATTCCCATCACCGGCGGCGCGATCCAGTGGGCGAACTTGCCCGGCTCGACGACGCGGCCCATCAGCGACGCGACGAAGGCGCGGTCGGCATCGCTCGGCAGCCATTCGTCCTTCTTCGCCTGCCATTCGGATTCGCTCACGACCCGGCCCTCCGGCGACATCTTGATGCCGGCCAGCGCGCCGATGTTGCGATGGAACGCCTTGTGCGGCACCGTCAGGCGGAACGGGATGCCAGCCTTCTCGATGACCTTGTTCCAGCGGCCGACGCCGGCCACCGAGTCCTTGATGAAGTCGTCGCGCAGCACCTCGTTCAGCGCGTTGAGCATCGGCACGTCCTTCTCGACGAGCCGGCCGTTCACGACTTCCAGCACCTTGTAGGTCTGGTCCTTCAGCAGGTGGTCGTCGGTGCGCTTGCCTTCTTCGAATCGGCCCTTCAGGCCGGAGCTGTAGAAGGTCGCCGCATTGCTCGACTGGTCGGCGCCGAACAGGTCGATCGTCACCGAGTAGTGGAAGTTCAGGTAGCGCTGGATCGTCGGCAGGTCGATCACGCCGGCGGCGCGCAGCTTCGCGACGTCGTCGGTCTTCAGCTCGTTCATCACCTGGCAGGTGCGCTGAACGACGCGCGACACGCCGCTCTCGCCGACGAACATGTGGTGCGCCTCTTCGGTCAGCATGAACTTCGTCGTGCGGGAGAGCGGATCGAACGCGCTCTCGGCCAGCGCCGACAGCTGGAACTTGCCGTCGCGGTCGGTGAAGTAGGTGAACATGAAGAAGGCGAGCCAGTCCGGCGTCTTCTCGTTGAACGCGCCGAGGATGCGCGGGTTGTTCTCGTCGCCGGAGCGGCGGTCGAGCAGCGCCTCGGCTTCTTCGCGGCCGTCGCGCCCGAAGTGACGATGCAGCAGATAGACCATCGCCCAAAGGTGACGGCCTTCCTCGACGTTGACCTGGAACAGGTTGCGCAGGTCATAAATCGACGGTGCGGTCAGCCCGAGGTGACGCTGCTGCTCGACCGACGCCGGCTCGGTGTCGCCTTGCGTCACGATGATGCGCCGCAGGTTGGCGCGGTGCTCGCCCGGCACGTCCTGCCAGGCCTGCTCGCCCTTGTGGTCGCCGAAGTGGATCTCGCGGTTCGGATCGCCCGGGTTCAGGAAGATGCCCCAGCGGTAGTCGCGCATCTTCACGTGCCCGAACTGCGCCCAGCCCTGCGGATCGACGCTGACCGCGGTCCGCAGGTAGACCTCGTGGTTGGTCGAGCCCTCGGGGCCGACGTCGTCCCACCACTGGATGAAGTTCGGCTGCCACTGCTCGAGGGCGCGCTGCAGCGTGCGGTCCTCGACGAGGTTGACGTTGTTGGGGATCTTCTCGCTGTAGTTGATGGTGCTCATGGGCGTTGCTCTCGCTTGATCAGACTCGGTTCAGGTCGAAGGCGGCCTTCTCGCCCTTGCCGTAGACCTTCAGCGCACCCTTGTCGCCGACCGCGTTGGGTCGCTGGAAGATCCAGTTCTGCCATGCCGTCAGGCGGCCGAAGATGCGCGTGAGCATGTTCTCGCGGCTCGCGAAGCGCAGGTTCGCTTCGAGGCCGGTCAGCGCGTCGGGCGACATCGCGGCACGCTCCTCGAGCGCGATGCGGATCTCGTCGTCCCAGTCGATGTCGTCGGGCGCCGCGGTGACGAGGCCGAGCTTGACGGCGGCGTCGGCGTCGATGGCCTGGCCGATCGCGCCGCGTGCCGCGTCGAGCGGACCGGCCTCGTCGTAGAAGCGCCGCGCCAGCCGCGTCTGCCCGTTGACGAGCGGATAGCTGCCGAAGCTCGCGTCGCCGACCGTCAGCGCCGGCGCCCGCGCCGTGTCGTCGGGCAGCGCGAGCATGTAGGCGCGGTCGGCCGCGAAGGCCAGTTCCGCGAGCGTGCCGGCGAAGCACGAGCCTTCGTCGATCAGCGCGAACAGGCTGCGCGACGACACGTCGAGGCGCGCCAGGGTGCGGCGCAGCATGCCGGTCGTCTCGCGCACGAACCAGTGGTTCCGATGCGCCAGCAGTTGCGCGTCGACGGCCAGCACCGCCGCGGCGTCGCCGCGCGTCTTCAGCAGCCAGGTGCCGATGTCGAGCTCGTTGGTGCGCAGGTGCAGGATCGCGTCGTCGAGCTGGCGTGCCATCGCAAGCGGCCACCAGGCCGCGCCGGCGGCCTCGATCGCGGCCACATCCGCCGGCTGGGCGCCTTGCGGCGCCTGCACGGTGATCGTGGCGGTGCGCTTCGCGCGGTCGATCTCGACTGCGACGTGCTCGTAGCGCAGCCCGTCGGCGGTTTCGTCGCGCTCGATGCGCGCCAGCGCGACACCTTGCGCGCCCGCCGGGCGGTCGCTCTGCTCCGCGAGCTGGGCCGCGCGCTCCTGCACGCTCGCCGCGAACTGGGCCGGCTTCGCGATCGCATCGACCAGCCGCCAGTCGACCGCGCGCTGGCCGCGCACGCCTTCGACGCTGGTGCAGAAGATGTCGGCAAGGTCGTGGCGCACATGGCGCTTGTCGGTGACGCGCGTCAGCCCGCCGGTGCCGGGCAGCACGCCGAGCAGCGGCACTTCAGGCAGCGAAACCGACGACGAGCGATCGTCGACCAGCACGATCTCGTCGCAGGCCAGCGCCAGCTCGTAGCCGCCGCCGGCGCACGCGCCGTTCACCGCCGCGATGAACTTCAGCCCCGAGTGCTGCGACGAATCCTCGATGCCGTTGCGCGTCTCGTTGGTGAACTTGCAGAAGTTGACCTTCCAGGCGTGGCTGGACAGGCCGAGCATGAAGATGTTGGCGCCGGAGCAGAAGATCCGCTCCTTCGCGCTCGTGACGATCACCGAGCGCACCTGCGGCTGCTCGAAGCGGATGCGGTTCAGCGCATCGGCCAGCTCGACGTCGACGCCGAGGTCGTAGCTGTTCAGCTTGAGCTTGTAGCCCGGGCGGATGCCGCCGTCCTCGGCGATGTCGAGCGTCAGGCGCGCGACCGCGCCTTCGGTCGAGAGCTTCCAGTGGCGGTACCGGCTCGGGTCGGTGCGGTAGTCGACGCGCGGGGCGGTTGTCGTGTCGGTGGCCATGGACGTTCCTGATGAAGTTAAGTGCGTGTCAGCGGATGGGTGACATGAAGAATAGTGCACTATAGTGCAGTTGTCCAGAAGAAATTTGCAGCGACCCTCCGACCAGCTCCTGAACGCCCCTTCACGCCGGCTGCGAGAGCAGCTCCCGCACCATCGTCCGCAGCGCACCGAAGCTCTGTTCGAGCGTCATGCCGCTGGTATCGAACCGGCGATCCGCTTTCGAATAGAAGGCGGCGCGGCCGGCGAGGATGTGCTTCAGGTCTTCCATCGCTTCCCGGCTGGCGGCCATCGGTCGGGTGTCGCCCTGGGCGGCGACGCGCTGCATGTGCTCCTCCGGCGCCGCCTGCAGCCAGATCGTCGTGCAGTGGGCGAGCAGCTCGTTGAAGGTCGCCGGGTCGCTGACGATGCCGCCCGGCGTCGCGATCACGACGTCGGTATGGATCTGCACCGCCTCCTCGAGCGCGCGGCGCTCGTAGCGCCGGTAGGCGGCGCTGCCGTAAAGGTCGTGGATCTCGCGGATGCTGCAGCCGGCGACCTTCTCGATCTCCCGGCTCAGCTCGATGAACGGCACGTCGAGGTCGTCGGCCAGCATCTGGCCGAGCGTCGACTTGCCCGCACCGCGCAGCCCGACGAGCGCGATCCGGCTGCGCCTCCCGCTGTCGGCGGTGGCGCTGTTCAGCAGCTCGGTCAGCGCAATGCGCGCTCGGCGCAGCGCGTCCTCGCTGCGATGCTCGAGCAACTCGCGGATCAGCAGCCACTCGGGCGAACTCGTCGTGACATCGCCGACCAGCTCGGCGAGCGGGCACTGCAGGGCCGTGGCGACCTGCTGCAGCACGAGGATGGACGCATTGCCGATGCCGTACTCGAGGTTCGCGAAATGGCGCTCGGACACGTCGGCCGCGTGGGCCGCCGCCTTGCGCGTCAGCCCGCGGCGCGCGCGCAGCGTGCGGACGCGCTCGCCGAGTGCGACCAGCAGGGCGTGGCGGCCGCCGGCGTGGGCTTCCGCGGGCGGTTCCAGGGTGGCGGCTACGCGATCGTTCATGAGGGATGGACTCAGGGTCTACGCGATAAATGCACTATAGTGCTTGACATGCGTGATCTTGCTGATTATCTTCCTGACTTAGGCAAGATACTTCGTCGCTGCGACGGGATCAAGCGCCCGATCGAAAAGATCCAGCGGTTCGAACTGCGCGAGCGCGAAGGAGCGAAATGACGACCGGGCAGGTAGGCATCGACTGGCGCGGACGTTCTGTCGACATCGAGTACGAGTGGGTCGGACCCGCCGGGTACGCCGTGCCGACCGTCGTCTTCCTGCACGAAGGCCTGGGCTCGGTTGCGATGTGGAAGGACTTCCCGCAGCGCTTCTGCGACGCGGCCGGCCTGCGCGGCCTGGTCTACTCGCGCCCCGGCTACGGCCGCTCGACGCCGCGTGCGCCCGACGACCATTGGGCGCCCGACTTCATGCATCGCCAGGCCGACGAGGTGCTGCCGGCGCTGCTCGCCGCGCTCGACGTCGACCAGCCGCCCTGGCTGCTCGGCCACAGCGACGGCGGCTCGATCGCCTTGCTGCGCGCCGCGCATGCACCCGAGGCCGTCGCCGGCCTCGTCGTGATGGCGCCGCACATCCTCGTCGAGGATCTGAGCGTCGACAACATCGCGAAGGCGCGCGATGCCTATCGCGACACCGATCTGCGCGACCGCCTGGCGCGCTACCACGACGACGTCGACTCGGCCTTCCGCGGCTGGAACGACATCTGGCTCGCGCCGGCGTTTCGCGACTGGTCGATCGAGCACGAGCTCGCGGCGATCCGCTGCCCGGTCCTCGCGATCCAGGGCATCGACGACGAATACGGCACGCTGGAGCAGATCCGCGGCATCGCACGCCGCGTGCCGCAGACGCGGCTGCTCGAGCTGGCCGACTGCGGCCACTCGCCGCACCGCGATCGGCCCGATGCGGTGATCGAAGCGGCCGCGGCGTTCATCGCGCGCTGACCGCGCTCGCCAGCCGCCACAATCGCGCGCGTGGATCTCGCGACCTTCCTCGTCCAGTGCCTGAACGCCGTGCAGTACGGCCTGCTGCTGTTCCTGCTGTCGGCCGGCCTCACGCTGATCTTCGGCATCATGGGCATCATCAACCTGGCGCACGGCAGCTTCTACATGCTGGGCGCCTACATGGCGTTCGCGCTGACGCCGCTGTTCGGCGGCCACTTCGTCGCGATGCTGGTCGCGGGCGTCGTGCTGGCCGCGCTGTTCGGCTACCTGCTCGAGTGGGCGTTCTTCAGCTTCCTCTACGAGCGCGAGCACCTGCAGCAGGTGCTGATGACCTATGCGCTGATCCTGGTGTTCGAGGAACTGCGCTCGCTCGTCGTCGGCAACGACGTCCACGGCGTCGCGCTGCCGGCCTGGCTCGACGGCAGCTTCGCGCTCGGCAGCGTGATGAGCTATCCGTGGTATCGGCTCGCGGCGTCGGCCGCCTGCGTCGCGATCGCGATCGGCCTGTACTGGATCGTGCAGCGCACGCGGCTCGGCATGATGATCCGCGCCGGCGCGAGCAACCGCGACATGGCGCGCGGCCTCGGCGTGCCGATCACCCGGCTCTACCGCATCGTGTTCGCCGGCGGCGTCGCGCTCGCCGCGCTGGCCGGCATGATCGCCGCGCCGATGACGAGCGTCTATCCCGGCATGGGCGCGAGCGTGCTGATCGTCTGCTTCGTCGTCGTCGTGATCGGCGGCATCGGCTCGATCACCGGGGCGCTCGTCGCCTCGCTGCTGGTCGGCTTCGTCGATACCTTCGGCAAGGTGTTCTTCGCCGAGCTGAGCGGCATCGGCATCTACCTGTTGATGGCGATCGTGCTGGTGTGGCGGCCGCAAGGGCTGTTCGGGCGCCATGGCTGAGCTCGCCTGCACGCCGACGGCACCCGCCCGCAAGCTGCCGGGCTGGCTGGTGCCCGGTGGCGTCGCGCTGCTGCTCGCCGCATCGGCGCCGCTGATGGGCGCCTATGTCGGCGACCTCGTCGTCAAGGTGATGATCCTCGCGATCTTCGCGCTCAGCCTCGAACTGCTCGTCGGCATGACCGGCCTCGTGAGCCTCGGCCATGCGGCGTTCTACGGCATCGGGGCGTATGCGACCGTGCTCGGCGCGGGCAACCACGGCGCGCCGGCCGTGTGGCTACTGCTGCTCGCGATGGGCGGCGCGGCAGTCTATGCGCTCGCGGTCGGGGCGCTCAGCCTGCGCACGCGGGGCGTCTACTTCATCATGGTGACGCTGGCGTTCGCGCAGATGGCGTACTTCGTCGTGCACGACACGAAGCTCGCCGGCGGCAGCGATGGCCTTTATCTCGATGCGCGGCCGACCTTGCTCGGCATCGACCTCGGCGCGAAGCTGCCGATGTTCTATGCGACCTTGGTCGCGTTGGTCGGCGTCTACGCGCTGCTCGCGCTGATCCGGCGCGCGCGCTTCGGCGCGGCGCTGGCCGGCATCCGCGCCAACGAGCAGCGCATGCGCGCGGCCGGTTTTCCGACCTATGCCTACAAGCTCGCGGCCTTCACGCTCGCGGGCGCGCTCGCGGGCCTGGCCGGCTTTCTCGTCGCGGTGCGCGACGGCGTCGTGAACCCGGAGCTGCTGTCGTGGCACGGCTCGGGCGAGGTGCTGCTGATGATCATCCTCGGCGGCATCGGCCACCTGCGCGGCGCGGTGCTGGGCGCGCTCGCGTTCGCGTTGCTGAAGGAGCTGTATTCGAGCGCCGCGTTGCTCGGCCCGCTCGCCGACCATTGGCAGCTCACGCTCGGCGCGACCATCATCGTGTTCGTCGCCTGGCTGCCGCAGGGGCTGATCGGCATCGCGGCGAAGTGGAGGGCGGCGCGATGACCGCGGTGCTCGTCGCCGATCGCATCATGCGGCGCTTCGGCGGTCTCGTCGCCGTCGACGACGTGAACCTCGCGCTCGCGATCGGCGAGGTGCATGCGGTGATCGGCACGAACGGCGCCGGCAAGTCGACGCTCGTCAACCTGCTGTCGGGCGAGATCGCGCTGTCGTCCGGCAGCGTGCGGCTCGACGGTGCGGACGTCAGCACCTGGTCGCAGCCGCGCCGGGCCCGCGCCGGCATCGGCCGCAGCTACCAGCGCACGACGATCTTCCCGGCCTTCACGGTGTTCGAGAACTGCCGCCTCGCAGCGCAGGCGGCACAGCCCCGGCCATGGGCGATCTGGCAGGCGAGCGGCGACTGTGCCGCGAGCCGCGCTGCGGCCGAACGGGCACTCGACGCGGCCGGCCTCGGCGCCGACGCCGGCCGCATCGCCGGCAGCCTGAGCCATGGCGCCAAGCGCCAGCTCGAGGTCGCGATGTGCCTGGCCGGTGCACCGCGGGTGCTGTTGCTCGACGAGCCGCTCGCCGGCATGGGCGCCGAAGAGACCGACCGCATGCTCGCGCTGCTCGCGCGCCTGAAGGAAGGTCATGCGGTGCTGCTGATCGAACACGACATGGATGCGGTGTTCCGCATCGCCGATCGCATCACCGTGATGGTCGACGGCCGCGTGATCGCGAGCGGTGTGCCCGAGGCGATCCGCGCCGATCCCGCCGTCCAGGCCGCCTATCTCGGCAGCCATGCGGGCGCGGCGGTGCCGGCATGAAGTCGCTGCTGCGCGCCGTAGGCCTGCATGCCTACTACGGCAGCAGCCACGTGCTGCACGGCATCGACCTCGACATCGCTGCGGGCGAGGCGGTCGGCCTGCTCGGCCGCAACGGCATGGGCAAGACGACCTTGATCCGCACCTTGATGGGCTACCTGAAGCCGGCGCCCGGCCGGGTGCTGGTCGATGGCGTCGACGTGACCGGCCATGCGCCCGAGAAGATGGCGCGCCTCGGCATCGGCTACGTGCCCGAAGGGCGCGGCATCTTCCCGAACCTGACGGTGCGCGAGAACCTCGCGATGTGCGCCCGCGCCGGCGTCGACGGCCGGCGCGACTGGACCTATGACCGCGTGCTGCAGACCTTCCCGCGTCTCGCCGAACGGCTCGCGCACGGCGGCCAGCAACTGTCGGGCGGCGAGCAGCAGATGCTCGCGATCGGCCGCGCGTTGCTGACGAACCCGCGCCTCCTGATCCTCGACGAAGCCACCGAAGGCCTCGCGCCGCTCGTCGTCGCCGAGATCTGGCGCGTGATCGGCACGATCCGCGAAACCGGCATCGCGACCTTGGTGGTCGACCGCGACTGGCATCAGGTGCTCGCGCATACCGATCGCGCGACCGTGCTGCAGAAGGGACAGGCGGCGCTCGCGGCGGCGTCGTCGGAGCTGATGCACGCGCCGGCGCGCGTCGCGGCGCTTCTCGGCGTTTGATCGCGCGGGCCCTCAGCCGCCGTCGATCTCCACCTCCGCCTCCACCTCGACCGGAATGTCGAACGGCAGCTCCGCCATGCCGACGGCGCTGCGCGCATGCGCACCGGCTTCCGGTCCCCAGAGCTTGAGGATCAGGTCGGAGAAGCCGTTCATCACGCTCGGCTGGCGGTTGAAGCCCGGGGCCGAGTTGATCATGCCGAAGATGCGCAGCCAGGCCGTCACGCGGTCGAGGTCGCCGAGCTCGCGCTTCAGGCTGCCGAGCACCGACAGCGCGACGAGCTTGGCGGCCGCATAGCCTTGCTCGACCGTGAGGTTGCGGCCGAGCTTGCCGAGCGGGCCGGCGATCACGCCGTCGGGCAGTTGCGGGCCGTGCCCGGAGACGAGCGCGCGCTTGCCGCTGATGCGCACGAAGCGGAACGGCAGGACCACGCCGGCCGGCGGCTTCACCGGTTCGGGCAGCACGAGCCCGAGCGCCTCGAGCTGTTGTTCGATCTTCGCCATGCATCGTCTCCTTGTGGTTGTCGAACGGAAAGCCCCGGGAAGACTACTCCTGCTGCCGCGCCCGCCACGCGTCGCGGCCGAGCCGGTAGAGGCAATGCAGCCGCAGCGCGTGGCCTTCGGGCACGCCGGGGTGCTCGAAGTCCTCGGCCGGATCGTTCGTCATGCCGATGCGTTCCATCACGGCACGCGAGCGCCGGTTGTCGAGCGCGGTGAACGACACGATCTCGGCCAGCCCGATCGTGTCGAAGCCGATCGCGAGCGACGCCCGCGCCGCCTCGCTGGCAAAGCCGTGGCCCCAATGCGCGCGCGCCAGCCGCCAGCCGATCTCGACGCACGGCGAGCACGGCAAGGTGCGACGCGGCACGCTCAAGCCGACGAAGCCGATGAACTCGCCGCTGTCGCGCCGCTCGACCGCCCAGTTGCTCCAGCCGCGCTCGTCCAGCTGCGCCTGCCACGCGGCGATGCCGGCATCGCTGGCCTCGCGCGAGATCGCTGCCGGGAAGTACTCCATGACCGTCGGATCGGCATTGAGCGCCGCGAACGGTGCGCGATCGGCGTCGCGCCAGCCCCGCAGGCGCAGGCGCGGCGTCGTCGCTTCGATGGCAGGCATGGCGCGCGTCAGCCCATGCGCAGGAAGGTTCGTCAGTGCGCCGCCTGGGCATTGCCGGCCGCGCGCTTCAGCAGCCGGTAGATGCCGTCTTCGCTCATGTGGCGCGCGTCGGCCAGTTCGCCCGCGCGCGTCGCATAGAGGATGCGGTTGTCCGGCGACAGCACCACCGCGGCGGGGATGCCCTTCTTGATCGGGTTGCCGTACGCCTTGGCGATGTCGAGGTTGCGATCGAAGTTGCCGACGTCGACCTTGACGACCTTGAACTCGCGCGCGATCAGCTCGGCGCTGCGGCCGGCTTTCAACGCCTTGTCGAGCGCGCGGCAGTCTTCGCACCAGTTGGCGCCGAAGACGACGAGCACCGGCTCGTGGCTCGCCTGCGCGGCGCTCAGCGTGCGGGCGAGGTCGGCCTTGGCATCGGCGGTTTCGTCGTACGGCAGGCTGGCGGCACCCGCGCCGAACGCCAGACAGGCCACGAAGGCAGCGAGCAGCGGCAATCCACGCATCGTCGATCCGGACAGTGACCAGGAGGCGAGACGATACATCGTGTGCCGCCGCCGCGTGTCACGCAATGTCAAGCAGCATCGATGGCCGCGAGGTCGCCGGCGCACCACCGGCGCTCGGCCTCGGGCACCTGCTGGAGTTGCGCGTGGGCGCGCTCGCGCGCTGCATCGGAGTCCGCGTGCCGGCCGGCGCCGCGGGCCGCCAGCGCCAGCGCCGCATGCGCGAAGAAGCGCTCGAACGGCGGCGCATCGTGCGTCTCGCAGACGGCGATGCAGCGCCGCGCATGCTCGATCGCGGCATCGAACTCGCCGGCCTGGATCAGGCTGCGCGCCAGGCGGTATTCGGCACGCTCTTCCTCCAGCCAGCCGCCGGCCAGCTTCCAGTAGACGAGGCCGGCATGCGCAGCGGTCAGCATCGCGGCGGTCTGGCCGGGCGTGCGGTCGGTCTTCTCCTCGAGCGCCGCGGCGAGGTTGTTGCCGGCGACCGCGAGGGTGCGCGTGGCCGCCGCATCGAGCGTGGCGTGCTGGCCGACCGCGAGCGCGTCGTCGAACGCGACGCCGGCACGATCCCACTGCTGCCGTCCGGCCAGGGCCGATGCGGCGATGCACAGTGCCGCGACGCGTCCGGCCGGCGCCAGGCCGTCGAGCGCGGCCGCATCGCCCTTCGCATGGGCGAGCGCGGCGGTGTGGCGCACCAGCACCGTGTCGACGTCATCGCTGCCGTCCCATGCCGGCAAGCCGCGCAGCTTCGCCAGCAGCGCGGCGCCGTCGTCCCAGCGGCCGAGGTGCTCGCCGTAGACGTGGGTCGTCAGGCGCGCATACGGCGCGATGTCCGCGGCGCGCCGGATGAGGGCCAGCGCATCCGGCAGGCGGCGTGCGATGCCTTCCGGATCGTCGGCATGCTCGTTCCAGGCGGTGTCGAGGAAGGCTTGCAGGCTCATGTCGGCGGGGACTGTCGGGCGGGGCGGCGATTTTCGCAGGACGGCGGCACGACAGCGGCACGACAGCGGCACGACAGCGGCAAAATCGCGCGCCATTGCCGCTGTTTGTCTGCCTTGCCATGCTGATCGCGATCGAACCGGGCGTGCGCCTCTATGTCGACATCGAAGGCCCGGGCCTCGTGCCCGACGGCCCGGCGATGCGCGAGCGGCCGACCCTGGTGCTGCTGCACGGCGGCCCCGGCTTCGACCACACGAGCTTCAAGCCGCTGTTCTCGCGCCTGGCGGACATCGCGCAGATCGTCTACGTCGACCACCGCGGCCACGGCCGCAGCGATCCGCGGCCTGCGGCCGAATGGACGCTCGACACCTTTGCCGACGACGTCGTGCGCCTGTGCGACGTGCTCGGCATCGTCAAGCCGATAGTGCTCGGCCAGTCGTTCGGCGGCTTCGTCGCGCAGCGCTACATCGCGCGCCACCCGAACCATGCGGCCAAGGTGATCCTGTCCAGCACGTCGCCGGCGTTGAACCTGCCGCGCAAGCTCGCGATGTTCGAGCGCCTCGGCGGACCGGCTGCGCGAGACGCCGCCGAGCGCTTCTGGTCCGCGCCCGACGCCGCGACCTGGGCGGTCTACAGCGAGCACTGCCGGCCGCTCTACAACACGCGGCCGCCGGCCGATCCCGACGCGACCCGGCGTGGCCGCTTCAACGAGACGATCCTCTACACGTCCGCGAGCGGCGAGCAGCAGACGATGAATCTGCTGCCCGGACTCGCCGCCGCGGCCTGCCCGGTGCTCGTGATGGCAGGCGAACTCGATCCGGTCTGCCCACTCGACGATGCGAAGGACATCGTCGCGGCGCTCCCGGCGCAGTGGGTGCAGTTCGCGAAGTTCGCCAATGCAGGCCATGGCGCATGGCGCGACGAGCCCGATGCGGCGCTCGCGGAGCTGCGACGCTTCCTGCTCGAAGCCTAGAGAAACGCCTTCAGCGCCGTTGCCGGATCGCAAGCTGCGTCGGGCGTCGGGCTCTTGCCGGCTTCGAGCAGCTTGCGCGCGGTCAGGTGGTCCATCGGCGCGTTGACGGATTCGACGCACACCAGCCGGTCGCCGGCGTAGTGCAGGATCGAGAAGCTCGCCGGATCGGCGCCGGGCCGGCGATGGCGCGCGCCTTCGGCCGGCACGAGGCCGGCCATCTGCAGACGCATCGCGCCTTGCTCGGACCAGAACCACGGCAGTGCGCCGTAAGGCTCGTCGCGCCCGAGCAGCGTCGCGACCGCCGCGCGCGCCTGGTCGTTCGCGTTCTGTACCGACTCGAGCCGGAGGCGGCGCGACGGGTCGCGCGGATCGGGAAACGACGCGCAGTCGCCGATCGCCAGCACGCGCGGATCGGAGGTGCGCAAGCGCGCATCGACGATGATGCCGTTGTCGCAGGCGATGCCGGCATCGCTCGCGAGGTCGTGGCGCGGTGTCGCGCCGATGCCGAGCAGCAGCACGTCCACCGGCATGCGCTGGCCGTCGACGCTCAGCGCCGTGAGCCGATCGCCGTCGACCTCGAAGCCGCCGGCCGCGACGCCGGTCCGCACGTCGATGCCGGCGGCGCGGTGCGTCGCGAGCACGTGCTCGGCAAGCTCGGGGGACAGCGAGCGCATCAGCAGGCGCGGCAGGGCTTCGAGCACGGTGACGTCCTTGCCGAGCGCACGTGCGCTGGCCGCGACCTCGAGGCCGATGAAGCCGCCGCCGAGCACGGTCAGGTGCTGCGCGTCGGCGAGCCGCGACCGCAATCGGTCGGCATCCGCGGCGCTGCGCAGCACCAGCACGTTGCTCAGCCCTGCCGGCAGCTGCGGCAGCAGACGGGCATGTGATCCGGTGGCCAGCACGAGCCGGGCGTAGGGCAGTTCGCGGCCCGATGCCAGACGCACGCGTTGCGCTGCGCGGTCGATCGCGACGGCGCGATCGCCGCGGTGCAGCGTGATGCCGGCCTGCCGGTACCAGTCATCGGCACGATGCGCTTGCAGTGCCTGCTCGGGCTGCTTCAGGTAGGCCTTCGACAAGGGCGGCCGGTGGTAGGGCAGCTCCGGCTCGTCGCAGACGAGGTGCACGCGCGCGCCGAGGCCGGCTTCGGCCAGGCCTGCACAGAGCTGCGCGCCGGCATGGCCGCCGCCGATGATGACGATGGGTCCGTCGTTGTCTGCCACGCGTGGCCTCCTTGGTGCGGTCGGATCAGGGCGCCGATGCGGGCGGGGCCGGCGGTATCGGGCGCGGCGGCATCGGAGGCCGGCGCGGCGCACGGGCACGCGCCGATTCGAGCACGCGCTCGTCGAGCGCCTCGAACTCCTTCAGCAGACCGGCGCACGCGGCGGCGGGGGCTTCGCAGATCGAGGCCGTGTCCATCGCCACATCGCCGTCCGGACTGCGCCGGATGATGCGTCGCACGACGGCGGGATAGGCCGCATGCGTCTTCGGCGTGAACGACCACTGGGCCGACGCCATCGGCTCGTTGACGATGACCCAGCCGTCATCGGAATGCGTGACGATCGTGCTCTCGCCGTCGCGCGCTTGCAGCGCCTGCAATGCGGCGGCCACGGTCGGATAGCCGATCGCCGGCGCGGAGGCCGGTGGTGCGGGCGGGGCGGGCCGCGTCTGCGCGAACGCCGTGGCGGCGGCTCCGAGCACCGCCGCGAGGAGGAGGGGACGTGGTGACTTCATGCGCCCGATGCTAGCGACTCGCCGATGCGGGAAATCCCCACAGCGCTCACTATCGGTCGGCTTGGCGATGATCGACGGCGCCCGACACCCCAACGACCGCAGGCCGACATGAACCCCCTCCGAATCTACGCTCGCATGCTTCTCGCGCTGATCGCCGGCGCGCTCGCGGCCGGCTGCGCCGAGGCCCCCCACTCCTATGGGGCCGCGCCCATCATCAGCGGCGTGCCGTCGGGCTACGACACGCGCAAGGAGGAGGCGCGCGGCCGCTGACGGCTGCGCGCGGGGTCAGTCGGCTTCCGACGCGACGTCGTAGCGGCCGGTGCTCGCCGCGCTGTTGAGACGAGCGCGCTTCAGCAACGCCGCCTGTGCGGTGGCCCGCTGCGCCGCGTCGCCGCGCCATGCCTTCAGCACCGGATCCTGCAGCGCCCGGCCGTACGAGAAGCTGAGCCGCCACGGCAACGGTCCGCTGCGGTTCATGGCGTCGAGATGCGCCGTCGCTTCTTCGGGGCCCTGGCCGCCCGACAGGAACACGACGCCGGGCACGGCCGGCGGCACGCTGCGGCGCAAGACCCGCAGCGTCGCGTCGGCGACCGCCGGCACCGACGTCGCGGCGTGCCTTTGCCCCGGCACGATCATGTTCGGCTTCAGCAGCATGCCCTCGAGCGCGACACGGTGGCGGTAGAGCGCATGAAAGACCGCGTGCTGCACCGCCTCGGTAACCTCGGCGCAGCGCTCGAAGGTGTGGCCGCCGTCGCTCAGCACCTCGGGCTCGACGATGGGCACGATGCCTTCGGCCTGGCAGATCGCCGCATAGCGCGCCAGCGCCTCGGCATTCGCACGGATCGCAAGGCGGCTCGGCAACTCGTCCGAAACGTTGTAGACCGCACGCCATTTCGCGAAGCGCGCGCCCTGCTTGCGGTAGCCCTGCAGCCGCTGCGCCAGGCCGTCGAGACCTTCGGTGATGTCGTCGCCCGGCGCGCCGGCCAGTGCCACCTTGCCCCGGTCGACCTTGATGCCCGGCACGATGCCGAGGCGCGCGGCGAGCTGCGGCAGCGGCGTGCCGTCGGCCGCTGCCTGGCCCAGCGTCTCCTCGTACAGGATGATCCCGGAGATGTAGCGGCCGAGATCCGGCGTCGAGATCAGCAGCTCGCGGTAGGCGCGCCGGTGCTCCCCGGTCGATGCGAGGCCGACGGCATCGAATCGCTTCGCGATCGTGCCGCTGCTCTCGTCCGCCGCCAGGATGCCTTTGCCGGGTGCCGTGAGCGCCGCGACGGTGGCTTGCAGCTCGTGCAGGGTGTCCATCGCGCGAGTATCCGCGCGCTTGGAAATCCCTGCCGCGATCTCCTAGACGGCCATCGGCGCGGTCAGCGGCGCGTGGTGCCGGTAGCCGACGAGGCTGAAGTCCGACGGCTCGACCTGCTGCAGCCACTCCGGTGCGTAGACACCGGTCGTCGCGTAGTCCGGCACGCGCTCGGAGATCGCCAGGCGCGGCGCCGGGTAGGGCTCGCGCGTCAGCTGCTCGCGCAGCATCTCGACATGGCTCTCGTAGATGTGCGCATCGCCGACGAAATAGCTGAACCAGCGCGGCTGGAAGCCGGTGAGGCGTCCCACGAGGTGCAGCAAGGCGGCGCCTTCGGTCAGGTTGAACGGCGTGCCGAGGCCGAGGTCGTTGCTGCGCACGTACAGGCACAGCGAGATCTCGCGCTTGCCGGCATTCGGCAGGAACTGGTAGAGCAGGTGACACGGCGGCAGCGCCATCTCGTCGAGCTGCGCCCAGTTCCAGCCGTGGAAGAGGATGCGCCGATCGGACGGGGAGTCGATGATCGTGTCGAGGCACTGCCGCAACTGGTCGATCGCCTTGTAGAGCAGCACCTGCGGCTGTCCGTCCTCGCCGGTGCTGCGTCCGACTTCGCGGTAGCCGCGCGATGTCGCATCGGCGATCTGCGCGGCGGCGTCGGCATCGAGCAGCTTGTAGGCCGGCCAGGCGCGCCATTGCACGCCATAGACGGGGCCGAGGTCGTCGGTGCCGAGCCGGTACGGGTTGTCGAGCCAGGCGCGGTTCTCGTTCGCGTTCTGGTCCCACACCTTGGAGCCGAGCGCGCGGAAGTCGGCGGCGCTGCGTGCGCCGCGCAGAAAGCCGACCAGCTCGCCGATGGCCGACTTGAACGCCAGCTTCTTCGTCGTGACCGCCGGGAAGCCTTCGGCGAGGTCGAAGCGCAGCATCGCGCCGGGCAGGCTCAAGGTGCGGATGCCGGTGCGGTTGGTCTGCCATGCGCCTTCGTCGAAGACGCTGCGGACGAGATCGAGATACTGCTTCATCGGCGCCTCTTGGTGAGGCACCGATTATCAAGCCGTTGCGCGGATCCGGCTCCGCCGGTCCGCTGCAAGCGTCCGTTCGGGGACGCTTGCAGCGGAGACCAGGGGCTCACGTCAATCAGGCCGCCGGTTCGCGCAGGAAGATCTCCACGCGGCGGTTCTTCGCCCGGCCGGCGTCGGTCGCGTTGTCGGCGATCGGTTCCCGGGAGCCGCGACCCGAGGTCTCGACGCGCTGCGGCGACACGCCGCGCGTGGCCAGGTAGTCGCGCACGCTCAGCGCACGCTCGATCGACAGCGGATTGTTGATCGCGTCGTTGCCGGTGCTGTCGGTATGGCCGACGATCGCGACGCGCACCGCCTGGTCGTTCTGCAGGCTGGCCGCGAACGGGTCCAGCACGCTGCGCAGTTCGGGCTTGATGGCCGCGCTGTTGGTATCGAACGAGATGTCGCTCGGGATGTTGATGCGGAGCTGGTTGTCGGCCGTGCGCGTGACCTGCACCGGCGTGCCGCGGGTCGCGTTCTCCATCGCGACGCGGCGGTCTTCCATGCGCTTGGACCACAGGTTGCCGGCCACGGCGCCCACGGCGCCGCCGATGACCGCGCCCGCGCCGGCGTTGCCGCTGTGCGAGCCGATGATCGCGCCGACGCCGGCGCCGACGCCTGCGCCGGCCGCCGTGCCGCGCTGTTCCGGCGTCATGCCGGCGCAGCCGCCGAGTGCCATGGCCGCCACCAGCGCGGAGCAGGTGGCCAGACGCCACGTCGTCGTCGATGTTCTGATCATGTTCTTCATCCTCGTGTCCGTTGGTCGATGCAGGCCGCAACGCGCCGCCCTGCGACAACGGCATTGTTGGTCCCTCGGCCTACTGCACCGGCGCGCACTTCGTAAGACCTTGTGTCGCCCGCGATGCCTGCCACGCGAGCGTGGCGTGCGGACAGCGTTCAGCGGTCGAATTGCAGCGCGGCCAGTCGGGCGTAGAGGCCGCCCGACGCGGCGAGTTCCGCATGCGTGCCGGTCTCGACGATCTGGCCGGCCTCGAGCACGATGATGCGATCGGCGCGCTGCACGGTCGCCAGGCGGTGCGCGATGACCAGCGTCGTGCGGCCCTGCATCGCCTGCTCGAGCGCGGCTTGCACCATGCGCTCGCTCTCGGCATCGAGCGCGCTGGTCGCCTCGTCGAGCAGCAGCAGCGGCGGGTTCTTCAGCATCGCGCGGGCGATCGAGATGCGCTGGCGCTGCCCGCCCGACAGGCGTACGCCGCGCTCGCCGAGGAAGGTCGCATAGCCTTCCGGCAGCGCGCTGATGAAGTCGTGCGCATAGGCCGCCTCGGCCGCCGCGACGACGTCGGCATCGCTCGCGTCGGGCCGGCCGTAGCGGATGTTCTCGAGCGCGCTGGTCGAGAAGATCACGCTCTCCTGCGGCACGATGCCGATGCGCTCGCGCAGTTCGTGCAGCGCGATGCTGCGCACCGGCACGCCGTCGATCGAGATCTCGCCGGCCGAGGTGTCGTAGAAGCGCAGCAGCAGCTGCAGCACGGTGCTCTTGCCGGCGCCGCTCGGGCCGACCAGCGCGACGGTCTCGCCCGGCGCGATCGCGAGGTCGACGTGCGACAAGGTCGGCTGCTGCGGCCGCGACGGATAGTGGAACGTGACGTCGGCGAGCCGCACGGCCGAGCCGCCGCGCGCCGGCGGCAGCGCGACCGGGCGCGCCGGCGAGACGATGGGCGAGGACGACGCGAGCAGCTCCATCAGCCGCTCGGTCGCGCCGGCGGCGCGCAGCAGGTCGCCGTAGACCTCCGACAGCACCGCGACGCTGCTGACCAGAAGGATCACGTAGACGACGGTCTCGCCGAGGTGCCCGGCGCTGATGCGCCCGGCGACGACCGCCTGCGTGCCCTGGTACAGGCCCCAGAGCAGCGCGCCGAAGGTCGCGCTGATGATGAAGACGATCAGCACCGAGCGCATCCGCGTGCGCTTGATCGCGGTCGTGAAGGCATGCTCGGTCGAGTCGTGGAAGCGCGCCGCCTCGCGCTTCTCCTGCGTATAGCTCTGCACGATCGGGATCGCGTTCAGCACCTCGGCGGCGATCGCGCTCGAGTCGGCGACGCGGTCCTGGCTTGCGCGGCTGAGCTTGCGCACGCGCCGGCCGAAGAAGAGGCTGGGCGCCACGACCAGCAGCAGGATGCCGAGCACCTGCGTCATCACGTACGGATTGGTGATGATCAGCATCGCCATCGCGCCGAGGCCGAGCACCGCGTTGCGCAACCCCATCGAGAGGCTGGAGCCGACGACCGTCTGCACCAGCGTCGTGTCGGTCGTCAGGCGCGACAGCACCTCGCCGGTGCGCGTCGTCTCGAAGAACTCCGGGCTCTGCAGCACGACGTGCGCATAGACGGCGCTGCGCAAATCGGCGGTGACGCGCTCGCCCAGCCAGGTGACGGCATAGAAGCGCAGCGACGAGAACACGCCGAGCGCGACGCCGACGAGGAACAGCGCGAAGAAGTGCTCGCGCAACGCCATCACGCGCGCGCCGGGGTCGGCGGCGATGAAACCCTGGTCGATCAGCGAGCGCAGCGCGACCGGGAACACCAGCGTGCTGACCGCTGCCATCACGAGAAACAGCAGCGCCAGCGCGATGTGGCCGCGGTACGGCCTCAGAAACGGCAGCAGGCCGCGGAGTGCGCTCAGCCGGCGCGCGGGCGCGGCTTGCGCGTCGGACGCCGCGGCGGCATCCGCGCCGGCCGGCGCCGCCAGCGGAGGGTTCGAGGTCGACGACATGCGGGCAGTGTAGGCGAGCGTCGTGACGCCGGCGGGCATAGGTGACTGTCGTTGCAGTAATAGCCTTGACAATTATTGTCTAGGCAATTATATTCACGTCCATGCTCCGCGACGAGGCTCGTACCGTGGCCAGAATTCCCTCCGCTGCCGACTTCTACTGCGCCGCCGACTACCGGCCGGACGAGAGCGTCGGCTACCTGATGAAGCGCATCATGATGTCGGTCGTCAGCCAGGTCGACATCCGGCTCGAAGCCCATGGCCTGACGAGCGCGCAATGGGGTCCGCTGCTGCGCATCAAGGGCGCCGGGCGCTGCACCGTGGCCGAGCTGGCACGCTGGCTGCAAGTCGATGCCGGTGCGATGACCCGGCTGCTCGATCGCCTGGAGAAAAAGGGCTTGTGTAAGCGCGTCCGTTGCACCGAAGACCGGCGCGTCGTGCGGGTCGAACTGACGCCCGAAGGCGAAGCGGCGATCGTCGATGTGCCGGCCGTGCTGTGCGACGTGATGAACGGCCACCTGGCCGGCTTCTCGAAGACCGAATGGCTGGCGCTGCGCAGCTACCTGCAGCGCATGCTGGCCAACGGCGAGGCCTTGCGCGAGGCGGCCTGAAGAACCTGAGAAGAAGCGGGAAATGACGCGGCAAAGCGTTACAACGAGAACGCGGCCGAGCATCAAAAATACATGCCTAAGCAAATGAAGCCAAGACAGCCTTCCCCCTCCGGCGCGCTCGAGCACGGGCACTGCGCCGACCATCCGCACGGCGTGCCGGGGCGGCGTCTGCACCTGCCGCACCTGCCCGAGTCCCTGCGCGACAACATGCCGACCTACGCGCTGATGGCGCTGGCGGTGACGTCGAGCATCGTGCTCGCGCTGTCGGGCTGCGCGAGCAGCGCCGGCATCGCGCCGAGCGCGCAGCCGGTCGCGCCGGCGAGCGTCGGCATCGACGCGGCGACGACCGCGCCGGCCGTGGCGACCGACTGGTGGAAGGCGTTCTCCGATCCGGCGCTCGACGACCTCGTCGCGAAGGCCGTGGCCGGCAGCCCGACGTTGAAGGTCGCGCAGGCGCGCCTCGCGCGAGCCCAGGCCGCGGTGGCGGGCGCCCAGTCCAGGGAGCTGCCGCAGGTCAACGGCGTCGGCAACGCGACGCGCGAGCGCTTCAGCGCCAACGGCATCTTCCCGGCCCCGCTCGGCGGCAACTGGTGGACCAACGCCGACCTGGAAGCCGACGTCTCCTGGGAGCTCGACTTCTTCGGCCGCAACCAGGCCGCGATCGAGGCGGCGGTGGGCACCGCTCGCGCGGCCCAGGCCGATGTCGACGCGGCACGCGTGCTGCTCGCGTCCAACGTGGCGCGCGGCTACGTGCAGCTCGCGCGGCTGATCGAACAGCACAAGGTCGCCGAGCGCTCGCTCGCACAGCGCGACGAGGTGCTCGGTCTGATCCGGCAGCGCGTACAGGGCGGCCTCGACACCAACGTCGAGTTGCGCCAGGGCGAGGAATCGCTGCCCGAAACGCGCCAGCAGATCGAACAGCTCGATGAACAGATCACGCTGACGCGCCATGCGCTGGCGGCACTGACGGTCCAGCCGCCGGATGCGCTGGCGAGCCTGAGCCCGCCGCTGACCGCGGTGCACGCGGTGCCGGTGCCGGCCAACGTGCCGGCCGACCTGCTGGGACGCCGTGCCGACATCGCCGCCGCGCGCTGGCGCGTCGAGGCGGCAACCAGCGACGTGAAGGCCGCGAAGGCCGAGTTCTATCCGAACATCAACCTGACGGCTGCGATCGGCCTGACCAGCCTCGGCTTCGACAACCTGTTCAAGGGCTCGAGCCGGCAGATCGGGTTCGGCCCGGCGCTTTCGCTGCCGATCTTCGACGCCGGGCGGCTGCGCGCCAACCTGCGCGGCAAGACGGCCGACGTCGACGCCGCGGTCGAGAGCTACAACGGCGCGGTGATCGATGCGGTCCACGACGTCGCCGACCAGCTCGCGTCGCTGCGGTCGATCGACCGCCAGCAGACCGAGCAGGCGCGCGCGCAGGAGGCGGCCGAATCGGCCTACGACCTCGCGACGCAGCGCTACAAGGCGGGTCTCGGCACCTACCTCGTCGTGCTGAATGCCGAGTCGACCGTGCTGGCGCAACGCCGCCTGGCCGCCGACCTCAAGGCGCGTGCACTGGACACGCAGGTGGCGCTGATACGCGCGCTCGGCGGCGGCTACGTGCCGACCGAGGGGCCCGCCGACACGCCGCTCGCCAGCGCGCACTGAAGCGCACGCCGCTGTCCGAATACGCGCGAACACGCCCGAACACGCCCGAACACCGCATCCCCGGAGAAACCCATGTCCGAATCGAACGCCCCCGCTCCCGCACCTGCGGCCGCTGCGCCCGCCGCACCGGCCGCCGATGCGGGCAACCCCGCGCGCAAGAAAGCGCTCACCGCCGTGGCCGCGGCCGTGGTCGTGGCCGGTGCCGCCTACGGCGCCTACTGGGCGCTGGTGCTGAACCACTACGAGTCGACCGACAACGCCTACGTGCAGGGCAACCTCGTGCAGCTCACGCCGCAGATCAGCGGCACGGTGGTCGCGATCGGCGCCGACGACACCGACCACGTCAAGGCCGGCCAGGTGCTCGTCAAGCTCGATCCGGCGGATGCGCAGGTCGCGCTCGACCAGGCCGAGGCGCAGCTCGCGCAGACCGTGCGCGAAGTGCGCACCACGTTCGCGAACAACAGCACGCTGAAGGCGCAGATCGCGCTGCGCGAGGCCGACGCGGCGCGCGCGCAAAGCGATCTGATCCGCGCCCAGGACGACGTCACGCGCCGCCAGCCGCTGCTGCAGACCGGTGCGGTCGGCAAGGAAGAGTTCAACCACGCGACCGCGCAGGTCGCCGCGGCAAGGAGTCAGGTCACCGCGGCGCAGTCGGCGGTGGTCGCGGCGCGCGAGCAGCTCGCGTCGAACCAGACGCTCACCGAAGGCGTCTCGGTCGAGGAGCATCCGAACGTGCTGCGTGCCGCGGCGCGCGTGCGCGAGGCCTACCTCGCGCTGCACCGCGCCGAGCTCTTGTCGCCGGTCGACGGCTATGTCGCCAAGCGCAGCGTGCAACTCGGCCAGCGCGTGCCGGCCGGCGCGCCGCTGATGTCGGTGATCGCGTTGAACCAGGTCTGGGTCGAGGCGAACTTCAAGGAAAGCCAGCTGAAGAACCTGCGCATCGGCCAGCCGGTGACGCTCGAGGCCGACATGTACGGCAAGAAGGTCGAGTACCACGGCAAGGTCGAGGGCCTGGGCGCGGGCACCGGTGCGGCGTTCGCGCTGCTGCCGGCGCAGAACGCGACCGGCAACTGGATCAAGGTCGTGCAGCGCGTGCCGGTGCGCATCGCGCTCGACGCGAAGGAACTGGTCGACCATCCGCTGCGTGTCGGCCTGTCGATGGACGCGACCGTCGACATCCACGACACCAACGGCGCGATGCTGGCCGACGGCACGCGCCACGACAAGACCGCGCAGACCGACGTGTTCGCGATGAACGACACGCAGGCCGATGCCGAGGTGCGCAAGATCATCGCGGCCAACGGCGGCCGCGCGGCGAATGGGCCTGCGCAGGTGTCGCGCAACGGCTCGGCGGCCGGCACCAAGGGCGTCACGCCGGCGGTGGCCGCTGCGGCGGGCAGCATCTCGACGATCGCGCAGGGCAGCCTGCAACGCACGACAGCGATGAAGTGAAGGCGCCGCGCGCCGCACGCCATCCGAGCCCAAGGAGCCTGACATGACCGCGAACTCTGCCGCCACGGCGCGGCCGGGCGAGGGCGCGCTCGCCCCTGCCGCTGCGCCGGCAGCGGCCGCGCCGCCCAAGCCGCCGGCCTTCCCGCCGCTCAGCGGCAGCGCGCTCCTGATGGGCACGATCGCGCTGTCGCTCGCGACCTTCATGAACGTGCTCGACACGTCGATCGCGAACGTGTCGATCCCGGCGATCTCGGGCGACATGGGCGTGAGCCCGAACCAGGGCACCTGGGTCATCACGTCGTTCGCGGTCGCGAACGCGATCTCGGTGCCGCTCACCGGCTACCTGACGCAGCGCTTCGGCCAGGTGCGTCTCTTCATCGCGAGCACGCTGCTGTTCGTGATCGCGTCGTGGCTGTGCGGCCTGGCGCCGAACATGGGCATGCTGATCCTGTTCCGCGTGCTGCAGGGTGCGGTGGCCGGGCCGATGATCCCGCTGTCGCAGACCTTGCTGCTCGCGAGCTACCCGGCCGCCAAGGCCGGCAGCGCGATGGCGATGTGGGCGATGACGGTGCTGGTCGCGCCGGTCGCCGGTCCGCTGCTCGGCGGCTGGATCACCGACAACATCTCCTGGCCGTGGATCTTCTACATCAACATTCCGGTCGGGCTGCTGTCGGCCCTCATCACGTGGCAGATCTACAAGAGCCGCGACCCGGGGCCGCGCAAGGTGCCGTTCGACGTCGTCGGCCTGGTCCTGCTCGTGGTCTTCGTCGGCTGCATGCAGGTGATGATCGACAAGGGCAAGGAGCTCGACTGGTTCTCGTCCCGCCAGATCGTCACGCTGGCAGTGATCTCGTCGGTGGCGTTCCTGTTCTTCGTCGCCTGGGAGCTGACCGACAGGCATCCGATCGTCGACCTGCGCTTGTTCGCGGGGCGCAACTTCACGATGGGCACCTTGTCGCTGTCGGTGGCCTACGGCCTCTTCTTCGGCAACGTCGTGCTGCTGCCGCTGTGGCTGCAGCAGTTCATGGGCTACACGGCGACGTGGGCGGGCCTGGCGACGGCGCCGGTCGGCATCCTCGCGATCATCCTGTCGCCCTGGGTCGGCAAGAACGTCGGCAAGATGGACCCGCGGCGGCTGGCGACCGTGGCCTTCATCGGCTTCGCGTTCGTGCTCTGGCTGCGCTCGCGCTTCGACACCCAGGCCGATTTCGAGAGCATCCTGATCCCGACGGTGCTGCAGGGTGCGGCGATGGCGTTCTTCTTCATCCCGCTGCAGACCATCCTGTTCTCGGGGCTGACGCCGGACCGCATGCCGGCGGCCGCGGGGCTGTCCAACTTCGTCCGCATCACGGCGGGCGCGGTCGGCACGTCGCTGTTCACGACGATCTGGGACGACCGCGCGAGCCTGCACCATGCGCAGCTCGCCGAGTCGGTGAACCGCGGCAACGACGCGGCGGTCGCGACCTTGAATCAGCTCGGCAACGGCGGGTTCGACAGCCAGCAGGCGCTCGCCAGCATCAACCGCATCATCGACCAGCAGGCCTATACGCTCGCGGTGACCGACCTGTTCTACATGTCGGCGGTGCTGTTCCTCGCGCTGATCGTGCTGATCTGGCTGGCGCAGCGGCCGCGCAGTGCCGGTGGCGCCGACGCCGGTGCCGCACACTGAGGCTCACAGCCGCAACCGCGCCGCGTAGCCCGTGAGCTCGAGATAGCCGATGCCGATGCGGCGGCCCGCCGCATCGAGCAGCGCGCTCAGGCCTTCCCAGTAGACCGAGCCGGTGCTCGCGCGGCTGTCGAGTTCCTGGGCGTCGAGCAGGGCCTCGACGGTGGTTCGACCCACCGGCGTCTCGACCGTCCATGCGACCGGATAGCGCGCGCCCGATGCGGCGCTCTGCCAGGCGCGGCCGGGCGTGAAGCGGACTTCATCGGGGCCGAAGTCGCGCACGGCCTGGCCGGGCGCGCGGAAGCTGCCGCCGGCCCACAGCGCGCCGCCGTCGGCGCGGCGCAGCCGGAACGCGGTGAGTGCGCTGCCGTCGTCGAGGTTCATGCCGATCCAGTCCCAGCCGACGGCATCCGGGGCCAGCAGCGCGTCGCTCCATTCATGGTCCAGCCAGGCGCGGCCCTGCACGGCCCGGCTGCGGCCGTCTTCGATCAGCGTGCCGTGCACCGCGAGCTGCGGCTCGCTGTAATAGCGGCTCGCCTGCTCGGGTCGCGGCCCCTTGCGTGAAGTGCCGGCGACGCCTTGCAGCAGCACGGGCTGGGTCGCGTCGAGGTCCAGCATCAGGCCGAAGGCTGCGCGCTCGCTCTGCAGCTCCGCGTGGTACCGGCTTCGTTCCGGCGTGCCGCTGCGCGCGAGGCGCCAGCCGTGCAGCGCCAGTGCGGTATCGCCGGTCGCCGCTTCGGCGATGCCGAAGCCGCTGCGGGCGATGCGTTCGTCATGCCGCAGGCGGCGCTGTTGCAGGTCGGTCAGCGCGGCGTGCGCGAAGACGAGCTGGCGCGCCGCGAAGCGGCTGGTGCTGTCGGCGGCCAGACCGGTCGCGCTGCGGAAGAACGTGATCTGGAAGCCCCAGCGGCGCGCATCGGCATCGAGGTGGCCCGTGATGTACCACCATTCGATGCGCGTCTCAGGATGCGCACCGAAGTCGGTCGGGAAAGCGAGCGCGCGCGGTGTCTCGGCGGCCGGCGCGCCGCGCGCCGCGAGCAGCGCCAAGGTCGTCAGCATCGTGCGCCGGTCCATGCGCACGAGCATCGCACAGCTGCCGAGGCGCCGTGCGCGTGCCGCGCCGGCCGCGGCGGTTCTGCGGTAAGGTCTCGCGCCTCGATGAGCGAGTTCTTCATTCCGGCCGATTTCGACTTCGGCCAGCAGTTCGACCGCGTGACCTTGACGCGGGCGATGGCCCTCGACCCCGAGCGCGCGCTGCTGTCGATGCAGACCGACGGCTCGACGCTCGTGACGCGGCTGCGCGGCAGCGGCGTGCACGCTTACGAACAGCGCATCGAGCTGCCGGTCGACCGGCGCCTCGGCCTGCGCGTGCGCGGCCATTGCAGTTGCCCGATGGGCCTCAACTGCAAGCACGTGGCCGCGGCGCTGATGGCCTTCGAGGCCTACGAGATCAAGCGCCGGCGCAACCCCGCTGCGGCACCGCCGCTGGCCGCCGCATCGTCGCCGCTTTCCGCCATGCCGGCGCCGGCATCCGACCCGGAGCTCGCGCCGCTGCCGTACGGACTGCAGCGCTGGCTCGACGAGCTCGCCGACCTGACGCCATCGCCGGTGGTGCCGCCTGCCGCACAGGCTGCGCCGGCCGCGCAGGTCCTGATGTACCTGCTGAGCGTGCAAGGCCCGGAGCTGCACGTCCGCCTGCAAATGAGCAACCTGCGCAAGAACGGCGAGGTCAGCGCGCAGCGACAGAACACGAGTGCGCCGGTCGATCTGTTGCGTCACCGTCCGGCCTATCTCGCCGACGCCGACCTGCCGTTGCTGGCCGGCCTGCTGGCCTTGCCGGCGCTGACCGCGCCGACGCACCTGCTGCTGCGCGGCGCGCGCGCCGTCGAATCGCTGCGCGGACTGCTCGCGACCCAGCGCGCCTGGCTGCAGGGATCATCGACGCCGGTGTCGGGCGGTGCACCGGGCCTCGCGCTGCGCTGGCTCGACGACGAGGTACCGCTGGCCTTGCACTGGCAAGCCGGTGCCGACGGGCTCTGGCGCGCCGGCTGGCGGCATCGCGACACGCCGATGGAGCTCGTGCTGCTGCCTGCGCCGCATGCGCTCGACCCGGGTGCCGGCACGGTGCAGCCGGCGCGGCTGGTCCATGCAGCGCTGCACGATGTCGAGCTCGCCGATTGGCTGGCGCGCATGCCGCCGGTGCCGGCCGACGCATTGGCGTCGTTCGTCGGCAGGCTGCAGTCGGTCGCGGCCGAGCGCCACCTCGAGCTGCCGCTGCCGGCGGAACATGCGCGCGAGGTGCGCGATCTCGGCGCGCTGGCGTTGCAACCGGTGCTGCGCTTGACGACCTGTCCCGAAGGCATCAGCGAGGCGGCGCTGCGCGACCCGTACGGCCTGCCGTCGTCGCGCGGCGCGCGCGTGCGTCAGGCGGCCGCCGAGCTGCGGCTGCGCTACCGGCCGCCGGCCGGGCCGCCGCTCGACTTCCATTTTCCGGCCGGCGCGGCGACGTCGGCCTTCGTGCGCCTGCCGGTCGATGACGACGCCGATGCCGGCGCGCTGGCGCGCTTCACGCGCGACGGCTACGGCGAGGGCGAGGCGGTGCAGCGCCTGTTCGGCGACCTCGAGATGCGGCCGTGGAACGCGGTGGCGGGCCTCGCGCTCGACCGTCAGGCGCGGCTGGCCGGTGGCCGGATGCAGTCCGGCGCGTTGCCGTCCGGCCTGGACGATCAGCCCTGCATCGTCGTGCCGCGCCGGCGCGAGCAATGGCCGGTGCTGCTGGCGCGCCAGCTGCCGGCGCTGGAGCGCGAGGGCTGGGCGATCGAGACGGCGGACGACTTCCCGTTCGAGACCCATGCCGCCGACACCTGGGAAGTCCAGGTGGCGCCGGTGGCCGCCGCCGGCGCGCCGCAGCAGCAGGAATGGTTCGATGTCGGCCTCAAGGTGACGGTCGACGGTGCCGCGGTCGACCTGGTGCCGCTGCTCGTCGCGCTGGTCCATTCGGGCGTGCTGCTGCAAGAGAACGGCTCCTTCGGCGAGTCGGCCGAGCCCGACGAGGACATCCTGCTGCCGTGGCCGGCGCAACCGCCCGCACGCGGCGCCGCTGTGCCGGACACGCCGACGCGCCAGCGCCTGCTGCGTCTGCCGCTGGCGCGCGTGGCGCCCATCGTCGAATGGCTGCGCACGATGGTGCGCGGCGGCGAGCGGCGCGACAGCATCCGCCTGTCGCGCTTCGACATCGGCACCCTGGCGGCGCTGACGCGCGGCACCCGCGTGCAGGCGCCGCCCGACTTCGGCGAGCTGCTCGCGCACATCCAGCGGCTCGAAGGCGCGCAGGGCCTGCCGCCGGTCGCGGTATCGCCGCGCGTGCAGGCGCAGCTGCGTCACTACCAGGAAGACGGCCTGGCCTGGATGGACTTCATGCGCGCGGCGCGGCTCGGCGGGATCCTGGCCGACGACATGGGCCTCGGCAAGACGCTGCAGGCGCTGGCGCTGCTGCAGGCCGAGAGCGATGCCGGACGGCTCGACCTGCCCAGCCTCGTGATCGTGCCGACCAGCCTGATCGACAACTGGCAGTCCGAGGCCGCGCGCTTCACGCCGGCGCTCGAGCTCGTCGTGCTGCACGGTCCGCAGCGCGCGCAGGACTTCGAGCGCATCGCCGCAGCGCAGCTCGTCGTGACGAGCTATCCGCTCGTCGTGCGCGACTTCGGCACCCTCGCTGCGCAGCAATGGCACTACATCGTGCTCGACGAGGCGCAGCGCATCAAGAACAGCCGCAGCCAGGCGGCGCTCGTGCTGAAGGACCTGCGCGCCCGTCATCGCCTCTGCCTGACCGGAACGCCGCTGGAGAACCACCTCGGCGAGCTGTGGAGCCTGATGGACTTCGTCTGCCCCGGCCTGCTCGGCAGCGAGGCGCAGTTCCGCGAGCACTACCGGCATCCGATCGAGCGGCGCCGCGAGACGGCGCGTGCCGAATCGCTGGCGCGCCGCGTGCGGCCCTTCATACTCCGACGCACCAAGCAGCAGGTCGCGCGCGAGCTGCCCGAGAAGACCGAGACCCTGCTGCGCGTCGAGCTCGGCGGCGCGCAGGCCGATCTCTACGAGACGGTGCGCGCGACGATGGACAAGAAGCTGCGCGACGCGATCGCGCGCCAGGGCCTGGCGGCGAGCCGGATCATGGTGCTGGAGGCGCTGCTGAAACTGCGCCAGGTGTGCTGCGATCCGCGCCTGCTGAAGGGCGGCACGGCCGGGACGGCGAAGGGGAACGTGACGTCGGCCAAGCTCGAGCTGCTGCTCGAGCTGCTGCCGACCCTGGTCGACGACGGCCGGCGCGTGCTGCTGTTCTCGCAGTTCACCGAGATGCTCGAGCTGATCGAGCCCGAGCTCGCGAAGCTCAAGCTCGCCTACCTGAAGCTGACCGGCGAGACCAAGGACAGAGGCGCGGTCGTCGACGATTTCCAGCAAGGCGACGCGCCGCTGATGCTGGTGAGCCTGCGCGCCGGCGGCGTGGGCTTGAACCTGACCGCGGCCGACACCGTGATCCTCTACGACCCATGGTGGAACCCGGCGGTCGAGCAGCAGGCGATCGACCGTGCCTACCGCATCGGCCAGGACAAGCCGGTGTTCGTCTACAAGCTCGTCGCGAGCGGCACGGTCGAGGACAAGATGCTCGAGCTGCAAGCGCGCAAGGCGGGATTGGCCGACCAGTTGCTGTCGGGCGTGGCAAGCGATGCGGCGCTCGACGCCGACGACTTCGACGAGCTGTTCAGACCGCTGGCCGCTCCCGCGGCTTGAGTGCGCTCCCCGAGCCGGGCGCCCATCGGACAATGCCGGCGATTGCGCTATCGGAGAGGGCCGCCATGTTCTCGAGTATCGCCACCATCGCCGACATCAACCACGCCATCCAGCTCGCGCTCACGCCGGTGTTCCTGCTCACCGGCATCGCGGGCATCCTGAACGTGATGACCGGCCGGCTCGCGCGCATCATCGACCGCGGACGCCAGGTCACCGAAGGCAGCGTGCAGATCGATCCCGCCGCGCGTGCCGTCTTGCGCACCGAGATCATCAACCTCGATCGGCGCCGCCATCTGACGAGCCGCGCGATCAACGCCTGCACGCTGGCGGCGCTGCTCGTCTGCACCGTGATCGCGACCCTGTTCATCGACGGGCTGCTCGCCATCTCGCTGCGCTGGCTCGTCGGCACGCTGTTCACCGCCGCGACCTTCGCGCTGATCGTCGGCCTGTGGTCGTTCCTGGGCGAGGTGCGCATCGCCATGCAGACGGTGCGCATACCGCTGGCGCTGCTCGACGAATGAGGCGCGGCGCCGTCACGGCGCCTTCAGCGGCTCGACGATCTCGAATTGCGGCGTCGCGTTGTCGAGCAGCCCGAACAGCTCGGCGACCTTCGCGCGGTCGCCGTCGATCGTGATGCGGCCGAGCTGGACCGACTGCGGCAACGTCGTCTCCTTCAGCAGCACCGCGTCCCAGGCCGGTCGGACCAGCGTGATCGTGGCATCGGCATGCGCGTCCTGGCGGTTCGCGACGTGGGTCAACGCGCAGTTCTCGAGGTTCAGCACATAGCTCTCGCCGGTGTCGCTGAAGCGCCAGTTGAGGACGATCTTCTTGCCGTCCGCGCGACCGGCGTCGAGGCGCGTGCCCATCGAGTCGAACACCATCTCCATCGGCAGCGCGCGCACCAGGTCGTTCGGTATCGACACCGCAGGCAGCGGCGTCATGCCCTGGCGCAGCTCGAGCGCGCCGTACAGGTATTCGTTGCGCCAGGTGCCGGCCTCGGCCTGGTAGCCGAGCTGTTCGAGCGCATCGGCCTCGAGGCGGCGCGCCTCCTGGTTGGCCGGATCGGCGAACACGACGTCGTTCAGCACGCTCGCGACCCAGCGGTAGCGGCCCTGCGCATAGTCGTCGCGCGCCCGCGCGATGACAGCAGCGGCCCCGCCCATGTACTCGACGCGCTTCTTCGCTTCGTCGACCGGCGGCAGCGGCTCGAGGTTGGCCGGATTGCCGTCGTAGAAGCCCATGTACTTCTGGTAGACGGCGCGCGCGTTGTGGCTCAGCGTGCCGTAATAGCCGCGCACCGCCCAGGCGTCCGACAGGCTCTTCGGCAGCTTCAGCTCGGCGGCGATCTCGTCCGGCTTCTTGCCGCGGTTGATGAGGCGCAGGCTCTGGTCGTTGATGAACTTGTAGAGGTCGCGCTGTCGCGCCATGTAGGCGGTCAGCCGCTCGGTGCCCCAGGTCGGCCAGTGGTGCTGGCCGATCAGCACGTCGGAACGTGCCGCGAACTGCTCCATCGCATCGCTCAGGTAGTGCGACCAGGCATTGCCGTCGCGCACCTCGGCACCGCGCAAGGTGTAGAGGTTGTGCATGTTGTGCGACGTGTTCTCGGCCATGTCGAGCACGCGCAGCGCCGGGAAGTACATGTTCATCTCCGACGGCGCCTCGGTGCCCGGCGTGAGATGGAAGACGATCTCGACGCCGTCGACGTTGCGCGTGTCGAGCGTCTTCTTGACGAGGTCGGTCGGCGCGATCAGCGAGATCGTGCCGCGCGACACGTTCTTGCCGAGGCCGGTGTCGACCTGGCCGCGCGGGCCGGCCGGCAGCAGCGGGCCGTACATGAACTGCGCGCGCCGGCTCATCGCGTTGCCGGCCAGCACGTTCTCGGCGACCGCATGCTCCATGAAGCCGTCGGGTGCGATCACCTGGACCTTGCCCGCCTTCACGTCGGCCTCGTCGACCACGCCCTTGACGCCGCCGAAGTGATCGACGTGGCTATGGCTGTAGATCACCGCGACGACCGGGCGCTTCGGACGGTTCGCGAGGTAGAGGTCGAGCGCGGCATGCGCGGTCTCGGTCGAGATCAGCGGATCGATCAGGATCAGGCCGGTGGCGCCTTCGATGATCGTCATGTTCGACAAGTCCATGCCGCGCACCTGGTAGACGCGGTCGCTGACCTGGAACAAGCCATGGATGGCGTTGAGCTGCGCCTGGCGCCACAGGCTCGGGTTCACCGTGTCGGGCGCCTCCGCGGCGGCGAGGAAGCCGTAGCGCTTCATCGACCAGACCGGCCGCGCCGGGTCGCTGCCGGGTACCGCTGCGTCCGGCAGCGCGGCGATGAAGCCGCGGTGCGCATCGTCGAAATCGGCGCGGTCCGACCAGGGCAGCGTGGTCAGCAGCGCGGCGTTGGCGCTGTGCGTCGCCGGGTCGGCCGGGCGCGCGTCCTGCGCCGAGGCGGCCGTTGCGAGCAGTGCTGCGGCGGCTGCGAGCGTCGGACAGCGCAGCGGATGGAGCTTCTTCTGCATCGCGGATCCCGTTCGTTGAGGGCTTGCCATTGAAGCCGAGACCGTGAGTCTCCCGCGCCGCGAGTTACCCTAGGCAGCACGCATCGCCGCTGTGGTGGAATCGGCATCCCGGCGCACGGCGCCCCGATACGAACTTCAGGAGGAATCGACCCATGAACCGTCGCAGCAATCCTTGGCCCGTCCTGGCCGGCTCGGCGCTCGTCGCGACGCTCGTCGCCTGCGGCAGCATGCCGGGCGGCTCGAAGAGCGACATGAGCTTCTTCGTCACCAGCGTCGGCCTCGGCAAGGGCGCCGACCTCGGCGGCCTGTCCGGCGCCGATGCGCACTGCCAGGCCCTGGCCACGGCCGCCGGCGCGGGCGGCAGGACCTGGCATGCCTACCTCAGCACCCAGCCCACCGGAAGCTCGACCGGCGGCAACGCGCGCGACCGCATCGGCAAGGGCCCGTGGAAGAACGCCAAGGGCGTCGTCGTCGCGACCGACCTCGACAACCTGCACGACCCCGCGAAGAACAATATCAACAAGCAGACCGCGCTGACCGAGAAGGGCGACATCGTCAACGGCCGCGGCGACACGCCCAACACGCACGACATGCTGACGGGTTCGCAACCGAGCGGCGTGTTCATCGCCGGCAACGTCGACTCGACCTGCGGCAACTGGACCAAGAGCGGTCCCGACGGCGCCGCGATGATGGGCCACAGCGACCGCACCGGCCTGGACGACAGCGTACCGGCCAAGTCGTGGAACTCGTCGCACCAGTCGCGCGGCGGCTGCGGCCAGGCAGCGCTCGTGTCGACCGGCGGCGCGGGGCTGTACTACTGCTTCGCGACCAACTGAGGGGCGCCCCCCGCATCGGCCGTTTGCAATCTTCAGCGTTCGGGCCGATCGAGTTCACGCGACGCTCCATCGAAGACGCGTGCAGCCCGGCGCGGCCAGTCGATCCGGGCGCTCGACCAGCAGACCCGGCAGAACGCCGCGCTGGTCGAGCAGACCGCCGCGGCCGGCAATGCGCTGCACGACCAGGCGGTGGCGCTCGCCGATCGCGTCGCGCGCTTCCGGCTCGCGTGACGCGCGGTTGCGAAGCAGACACCTCGACACGCAACGTTGCGGCTGCTTGCGTCGCGTGATGAACTCGATACCGACCGCCTGATCGAAGCTGCGGCGCGGCCGGCCTGCGTGGGCCGGCCCGTCATGGGAGATCAGCCGATGGGTAACGGAGCCAATTGGTGGCAGGCCGGCGCATGGCGCTCGGTGCAGCCGGTCTTCGATGCGCTCGCCGAGCGCGCCGACGTCACGTTCGCGGTCGCGTCGCCCGACGGACAGCGGCATGCCTACGGGCCGGGGACGCCGGCCTTCACGATCGTGTTTCGCGCCGAGTCGGCGTTGCTCGCGATCCTGGCGCGCGGCCACATCGGCATGCTGGAGTCGTACTTCGACCAGAACATCGATGTCGAAGGCGACCTCGGCGCGGCGTTCGCGGCGGCGATGTCGGCCGGGCTCGACGTGCAGGCGAGGTCGCTGAACGCGATCGAGAACCAGGTCCACGAGTGGCGCTACTCGAACGCGACGCATGCACAGGCGAAGGAGAACGCGCGCATGCACTACGGGCTGCCCGCGGCGTTCTACCAGTGCTGGCTCGACGAGCCGCTGATGATGTACACCTGCGGCTACTGGCCGGAGGGCACGCGCACGCTCGAAGAGGCGCAGCGCAACAAGATCGACCACGTCATCCGCAAGATCCGCCTCGGCAGCGGCGACCGCTTCGTCGACATCGGCTGCGGCTTCGGCGGCTTCATGTTCCGCGCCCACGACAAGACCGGCGCGCACGGCGTCGGCGTCAACAACACGACCGAGCAGGTCGAGTGGCTGCGCAGCCAGATCGAGCGGCGCAGCCTCGGCCATGCGCTCACGGTGCGCGAAGCGGACTTCCGCGAGGTCGACGGCCCGTACGACAAGGTCGTCTCGATCGGCGTGCTCGAGCATGCCGGCCGCGACCAGTTGCGCGAGGTCGTGCGCGCGCATGCCGAGTTCCTGAAGCCGGGCGGGATCGGCATGCTGCACTTCATCGGCCATGTCGGCCGCTACGAGACCGAGCTCTTCATCCGCAAGCACGTGTTCCCGGGCGGCTGGATACCGGCGCTCGCCGACGTGATCGTCGAGATGGAGCAGGCCGGTCTCGAAGTGCTCGACATCGAGAACCTGCGGCGTCACTATGCGCGCACATTGGATGCGTGGACCGAGCGTTTCGAGGCGCGCTGGTCGCACATCGAAGCGCTCGATCCGGCGCGCTTCGACGAGCGCTTCCGGCGCATCTGGCGCAGCTACCTCGTCGGCTGTGCCGAGATGTTCCGTTCGCCGGCCGGCTACACGCATCTGTTCCAGGTATTGTTCAGCAAGGGCAACGCGACCGCGACGAGCTATCCGATGAGCCGTGCGCATGTCTACCAACGTTGAGCGAGGGGCGCATGCCGAGCGTTGCGCGCGCGCGGCCGCGACGTTGCGCGCGGCAGGCGGCGCCGGCGCGCCGCTCGCGCTCGGCAAGGCGACGTCGAACCTGTTCCGCGATCGCGCCGCGCAGCGCAGGCGGCGCCTCGACCTGACCGAGCTGCATCACGTCATCGCCATCGGCGACGGCTGGGTCGACGTCGAAGGCAGCATGACGTACGAAGACCTCGTCGCCGCGCTGTTGCCGCGCGGCGTGATGCCGGCGGTCGTGCCGCAGCTCAAGACCATCACGGTCGGCGGCGCGGCGGCCGGCGTCGGCATCGAGGCGACGTCGTTCGCGCAGGGCCTCGTGCATCACACGCTGCTCGAGATCGACGTGCTGCTGGCGAGCGGCGATGTCGTCACCTGCACGCCGGACCACGAGCATCAGGACCTCTTCCACGGCTTCCCGAATTCATACGGCACGCTCGGCTACGCGCTGCGGCTGCGCCTGCGGACCTTGCCGGTCAGGCCGTACGTGCGCGTCGAGCACCGACGTCTGCCGACGCGCGCCGCGTTCTTCGCCGAACTCGAAGCGCGTTGCCGTGCGCGCGCCGACGACTTCATCGACGGCGTCGTGTTCGGCGCCGAGACGATGGTCCTCAACGCGGCGCGCTTCGTCGACGAGGCGCCGTGGCACAGCGACTATTCGTACGAGCACCGCTACTACCGGTCGCTGCTCGAACGCGACGTCGACCATCTGTCGACCAGCGACTACCTCTGGCGCTGGGATACCGACTGGTTCTGGTGCTCGAAGAACTTCGGCGCCGACCGGATGTGGGTGCGTCGCCTGCTCGGCCGCGAGCGCCTGAACTCGCGCACCTACACGCGCCTCATGCGCTGGAACTCGCGCTGGGGCCTGACGCGCGGCTGGTCGCGGCTGCGCGGGCTGCATCCCGAGTCGGTGATCCAGGACGTGGACATCCCGATCGCGCATGCCGCCGCGTTCCTCGAGTTCCTGCTGCGCGAGATCCGCATCGCACCGATCTGGATCTGCCCGCTGGCAGCGCCCGGCGACGACGATCGCTGCACGCTGTACCCGCTGGCCCCGCGTGCGCTCTACGTCAACTTCGGCTTCTGGGACGTGGTTCAAAGTCGCCAGGCGCACGAGACCGGCCACTACAACCGTCTCGTCGAGCGCGAAGTGGCGCGGCTGGGCGGCATCAAGTCGCTGTATTCCGACAGCTATTACAGCGAAGACGAGTTCGACGCGGCGTACCACATGCGCGACTACGCGCTGTTGAAAGCCAAGTACGACCCGGGGCGGCGGTTGCTGGGGCTTTACGAGAAGTGCGTGCTGCGGCGGTGATGCCGCGTCCGGCCGGTGCCGAGGAGCCGCCCGCGCCGCTGCCCGTAGACTCGCCCGATGCAGTCCGCCTACGCCCAAGCGCCCGCATCGACGGTGCTGCTGGCCATCATCGTCGTCGTCAGCCTGGCCGGTCTGATGCGCTGGCCGGCGCTGATCGAACGGAGTCTGTTCCGGCCCTACTGGTTCATCCCGCGCCGCCAGTACGCGACGCTGGTCACGAGCGGCTTCATGCATGCCGACCTCGCGCACCTGCTGTTCAACGGCTTCACGTTCTGGGCGTTCGCGTTCGGGCTCGAGCACGCGATCGGCACGCCGCGCTTCGTCGCGCTCTATGCGTTCGGCCTCCTGGTCAGCGATGCCGGCACGTGGCTGTCGCATCGGAACGATCCCAACTATGCGACGCTCGGCGCGTCGGGCGCGATCCTCGCGGTGCTGTTCGCGTCCATCGTCTACATGCCGTCGGGCGCGATCTACATCCTGCCGTTGCCGGTGCCCATCCCCAAGCCGCTGTTCGCGCTCGGCTACCTCGCCTACAGCCTCTACGCGGCGCGGCGCCGGCGCGGCCGTGTGAACCACGACGCGCACTTCGCCGGCGCACTGGCCGGCATCGCGTTCGTCGCGCTGACCGATGCGCCTGCGCTGGCGCGTGCGGTGCATTACGTGTTCGCTTGACTCCGCGCCGACCGCCGACCGGCTCGGGAGAGGACAATCGGCGCCACGCCGCCTCATCGCCGTGTTGCCCAGGAGTAATGAGACCGAGCCCGCTTGCCGCCCTCCCGCTGCTGCTCGTGGCGGTGCTTGCCACGACCGGCGGCGCCGCGGCGGACGAGCCGTCGGCCCGGGCGCTGGTGTCGGAGAGCCGCGCGGCGATGCGCAACGATCCCGAGCGCAGCCGGCTGCTGGCCGAGCAGGCACTGGCCCTGCTGGCGCGCCAGCCCGACGCCGACCTGCAGGTCCTGGCCGAGGTCCAGCTCTGCGATTACTACGGCGAGCGCGACCGGCCGATCGCCGAACGCCATCTCGCCGCCGCGCAGGCACTCTTGCCGCGCACGACCCGGCCGGCACTGGCGGCCATGCTGCTCGGTTGCGACGGCGAGCTGCGCGAACTTGCCGGCGACACCGCGCAGGCGATGACGCTGTACGACCGCGCGGTCGCGACCGCCGAGGCGGCACACGACGACGACGTGCTCGCCAACGCGCTCTATCAGCGCGGCTACCTGCGCGGCGTGCGCGGCGAACTGGCCAGCGGGCTGATGGACCTGAGGCGCGCCAGCGATCTGTTCGACCGGCTGCACCAGACGGAAGAGGGCCTCAACACGCTGCTCGCGGTCGCGCTGCTCTACGACCGCATGGGCGACCACGAGCAGGCGCGCCGCTACTTCGAGAACGCCCTCGAGGCGCAGCGCAGCTCGGGTCTGGTGCGCGAACAGGCGGTGACGCAGCACAACCTCGGCCGCGCGCTCGAGCATCTGGGCGACTGGGCCAGTGCGCGCGCCAGTTTCGATACCGCGCTGTCGCTCAGCCAGAAGCTTGCCTACCCGCGCGGCGAGGCCTATGCGCTGCGCGGCCTGGCCAGCGTCAGCAACGCCGAAGGCGACGGCGATGCCGCATTGCGTTATGCGCAGCAGGCCGCGACGCTGCTCGATCGCGCGCCCGATGAGCGGCTGCGCGCGCAGATCGCGCTGCAGCGCGGCGTTGCGCTGCGCCTGCTGCACCGCGCGCCGGAGAGCGTCGCGGTGCTGACGGATGCGCTCAAGGTCTTCGATCGCGCGGACTCGCGCGCCGAGTCGACCACCGCGCGCGGCGAGCTGGCGGCGAGCTATGCCGCGCTCGGCGACTACAAGGCTGCCTACGAGCAGGAGCGGGCGTTCAAGGCGGCCTCGAACGAACTGCTGAAGCGCCAGATCGAGGAGCGCTTCGCGACCCTCCGCGTCGAGTTCGAGACCACCGTCACCGATCGCGAGAACCAGGCGCTGAAGCGCGAGAACGCCGCGTCCGAGCGCGCGCTCGCCCAGGAGCAGCTCGCCAACCGGCTGCGCACCGTATCGCTGGTGCTCGCCGGCATCCTGGTCGCGGTGCTGTCGGTGCTCGTCGTGCGGCACCGGCGCGCTAGCTCGCGCATGCATGGCCTCGCGATGACCGACGAGCTGACCCAGCTCCGCAATCGACGCCACGTGCTCGCGACGCTGCAGCAGCTCGTGGCCAGCGGCATGCCGGGCGGGCTTTTCATTGCCGACCTCGACCTGTTCAAGGCGATCAACGACACGCATGGCCACCTGGTCGGCGACGAGATCCTGCGGGCAGTGGCCGCGGCGCTGCGCGATGCGCTGCCGGCCGACAGCGAGCTCGGCCGGCTCGGCGGCGAGGAATTCGTCGTGATCCTGCCGGCCGCCGACCGGCTGCACGCGCTGCGCCTTGCGGAGGAAGCGCGCCGTGCCGTCGCGGCGCTCGATGCGACGCGCTGGCTGCGCGACCGCGGCGTCACGATCAGCATCGGGGCGACGGCGTACATGCACCAGGACGACCTCGGCGCGATCCTGCGGCGTGCCGACGAGGCGCTCTACGAAGCCAAGCGCAGCGGGCGCAACTGCGTGCGATGGATGCCGCGTGAAGCCGAAACGGTGGCCATCGATCTGACCGCACCGGCTGCCGAACCCGGCCCCGCGCCCGATCTGCCGGCACAGGCGGCATGGCAGGGAACCCGCCCCTGAGCGCAGGCGTGGCGACGGCCATCGCCGACGGCGGCGCACGGCGTCGCTTCTGGCGTGCGTTCGCGCTGGCCTGGCTGGCGTTCTGGTTGCTGCTGTTCCTGCTCGGCACGCAGGAGTACTTCTGGAACGGCGGCCGGCGGCTCGGCGCGCCGCTGATCGACTACGGCACGGCCGCGTTCGTCGGCAGCGCTGTCGCGGTGCTGCAGGTCTGGCGCGCGCGCCGCTACGAGCATCTGCTGAACCGCCCGCTGCGATGGATGGTCCGCGTCTGGGCCTGGCTGCCGTTCGAGGCCGCCGGCTTCGTCGGCGCGACCTACCTGCTGCGCCGCGGTGCCTATGCGCTGGCCGGACTGCCGTTCCGGCATGGTCCCTGGAGCGAGGTGCTGACCTACGAGATCGGCAAGTTCTGCCTATTCTATGTGCTGCTCGGCGGCATCCATTTCGGGCTGCGTGCGAACCGCGCCTGGGCCGCGGCGCGCCTGCAGGCCGAGCAGCAGGCAAGGCTCGCGAAGGAGGCCCAGCTCGCGCAACTGACGCAGCAGCTCGCACCGCACTTTCTCTTCAATGCGCTGAACACGATCTCGGCCCTGATCCACGCCGATCCGGACCTCGCCGATGCGCTGCTGACGCGGCTGGCGACGTTGTTGCGCGCCGCGACCGACGCCGGCCGCCGGCCCGAGCAGCCGCTGGCCGACGAGCTGGCGCTGCTCGAAGCCTATGCCGGCATCATGACGCAACGCTTTGCCGACCGCGTGCACATCGACTGGGCGATCGATGCGGAGGCACGTCGCTGCCATGTGCCGACGCTCGGCTTGCAGCCGCTGCTCGAGAACTGCTTCGTGCACGGGGTCGAGCGCCGCCGGGCGACGACCGCGATCGCGGTGCGCGCGCGCTGCATGGCGGGCCGGCTGATGGTCGAGGTCGAGAACGACGGCGAGCCGCTCGCGGCGCCGCCCGTGCCCGGCGTCGGCCTGGGCAACCTCGTCGAGCGGATGCGCTCGCTGCATGGCGATGCGGCGCGGCTCGAACTGCGGCCGCGTCCCGCCGGCGGCCTCGTCGTGCGCATGGAGCTGCCGTGCGCGTGCTGATCGTCGACGACGAGGCTCCGGCGCGCGCGAAGCTGCGCCGCATGCTCGGCCATCACGCCGACGTCGAGATCGTCGGCGAAGCCGCCGACGGCGCGGCCGCCTTGCGCGGCGTTGCCGAGCTGGCGCCCGATGCGATGTTCCTCGACGTGCAGATGCCCGAGGTCGACGGCTTCGATGTCGCCGCGTCCTTGCCCGACGGCCGGCCGGCGATCGTCTTCATTACCGCCTACGACCGACACGCGTTGCGCGCCTTCGATGCCGATGCCACGGACTACCTGCTGAAGCCGGTGGAGCCCGAGCGCCTCGAACGTGCGCTGCAGCGCCTGCGCGCGGCGCAGCCGGCCCCGCCGCCGCGTACCTCGCCGCCGGCGCAGCTCCTGATCCCCGACCGCGGCCGCACGCATGTCGTGCGCTGCGCCGACATCGAGTGGCTGGAGGCGGCCGACAACTACGTCTGCGTGCATGTCGCCGGACGGTCGCTGCTGATGCGGCGCACGCTCGCCGCGCTGCTCGCCGACCTCGGGCCGGGCTTCGTGCGCACGCATCGCGGCGCGGCGGTCGCGCTCGCGCACCTGCGGGCAGTCGAACCGCGCGGCAAGGGCGATGCGACGATCAGGCTCGCAAGCGGCGCCGAGGCGCCGTGCAGCCGGCAGTACCGCGCCGTGTTGATGGAGCGGCTGAGCCTGTAGCCCATCGGGCCAGCGAGCGAGGTGCCCGGTTCGCCACCACGGCGACCCGGCTCGTCCCAGCGCGCTGGCGATGCGCCCGGTCCCTCGATAGGCTGGCGAGCCCATGAACATGCTGTACACGATCCTCAAGGTCGCCGTCGTCACGGTGCTCGCCGCCTCGCTGCTCGAGGCGCTCGTGCTGTCGCTGCGGCATGGCTGGCGACGCTACGACTGGAAGGCGGCAGGCCTGTCGGTCACCGACTTCCTGGTGCGCGAATACCCGTTGCGCTGGCTCCTGCCGCTCGCCTTCTGGACCGATGCGATGGGCTGGTTCTGGCAGCACCGCCTCCTGACGCTGCCGCTCGATCACTGGACCGGCTGGGCGGCCTGCTTCGTCGGGCAGGAGTTCTGCTACTACGGGTACCACCGCGCGGCGCACCGCGTGCGCTGGTTCTGGTGCACGCATGCGATCCACCATTCGCCGAACGAGCTGAACCTGTCGGCGGCCTATCGCTTCGGCTGGACCGGCCGGCTCACCGGCAGCCTGCTGTTCTTCATGCTGGCGCCGCTCTTCGGCATGCCGCCGCGCATCGTGCTGATGCTGCTGTCGCTCAACCTGCTGTACCAGTTCTGGATCCACGCGACCTGGATCCCGCGGCTCGGCCCGCTCGAATGGGTTCTCAACACGCCATCGGCGCACCGCGTGCACCATGCGTCCAACCTCGAATACCTCGACGGCAACTACGGCGGCGTGCTGATCGTGTTCGATCGGCTGTTCGGCACCTACATCGCCGAGCGCGCCGATGTGCCGTGCCGCTACGGCCTCGTGACGCCGCTGCGCAGCTGCAACCTGCTGGTGATCGAGTTCGATCAGTGGCGTTCGCTCTGGCGCGACCTGCGCTCGGCGCGATCGCTGCGCGAGGTCGTCGGGTATGTGTTGAAGCCGCCCGGCTGGCGGCCGGACGGCCACGGCGAGACGACGGAAGACTTGCGACGCCGCGCCGCGCTGACGGCTCGGATGCCGGCTCATCCGAGGCCGAGTGCCAGCTCGGCCGCGGCCAGGTCCTCGATCGCCGTGCCGACCGACTTGAACAGCGTGATCTGATCGTCGCTCGTGCGGCCGGGCCGTTCGCCGCGCAGCAATTGCGCGAGGTCGGCATGGATGTCGCCCGGCGCGATGATCCCGCGTTCGATCGCCTGCACCAGTTCGCCGGCCTCGGCGAGCGCGCCGCTGCAGGTGTCGACGACGATGCGTGCGCGCTGGACGGCGACGTCATCGGCTTCGCGCATGTCGCGCCGAAAGCTGCCGACCAGATCGAGATGCGTGCCGGGCGAAAGCCATGTGCCATGCACCGGAGGCTCCTTGGCGGTCGTCGCGCAGCTGACGATGTGTGCCGTCCGCACCGCGTCCTCGAGGTCGTGCGCGGCTGCGGCCGGCAGGCCGTCGCGTCGCAGGTCATCGGCCAGCGCCTGCGCGGCCGATGGCCGCCGGCCCCAGACGACGACGCGCTCGAGGCTCGGCTGCAGCGCGGCATGCGCACGCGCCAGCCAGCCTGCCAGGCGCCCCGAACCGACGACGAGCAACGTGCGCGCATCGCTGCGCGCCAGGCGTTGCGCGGCGAGCGCCGACGTCGCGGCGGTGCGCCGCAAGGTCAAGGCTTCGCCGTCGATCAGCGCCAGCGGCGTGCCGCTCGCGCGGTCCATCGCGAGCAAGGTGGCCTGCACCGAAGCCGCGGCCGCAGGCATCACGGTGACGAGCTTCGTGATGACGATGCGTGCGTTCCAGGCCGGCATCAGCAGCAGCGTGTCGTCTGCCGACAGCGCATGCGCGTGGCGCAGCGGCACCTCGGCGGTGCCGGCGACGAAGGCGGCTTCGAGCGCGCGCGCCAGCGCGTCCCAGGGCAAGGCCGCATGCACGTCGCCGGCCGCATAGACTTTGATCATGCAGGGCAGTGTAGTGATCGTCGGCGGCGGCGCGATGGGTGCGGCGACCGCGTGCTTCCTGGCGCGCGACCACGGCGTGGCGGTGACCGTCCTCGAGCGCGACCCGACCTGGTACTGGTCGGGCGGGATCTGGAGCTGGTAGACCGGCAGCGTCGATTGCGTGCGGTCGATCGGCGCGGCCGACACCGCCGGCGAGAACGCGCTGCGGTTGCCGAACACGTCGACCGCGGCGACGCGGTGTAGCTCGCGGCGAACGGCGTGACGGCATCGTCGAAGTAGCGGCTGACCGGCGTCGGCGTCGCGGTGACGATCGTGTAGGGACCGGCGGCTGCGCCGGCGCGCTCGACGACGCAGCCGGCCAGGTCCTTCTCCGTCGCGTCGGGCCAGGTCACGAGGACGCCGCCGAGGTTGCCCCCAATGGACGGGGCGGAGCCTGGTCTAGGGGCTAGCGGTCGGTGCTGCGCCGGCGCGTCGCGAAAGCCGCAAGGCCGAGCAATCCGGCCAGCGTGAGCGCTGCGCTCGCCGGCTCGGGCACGGCGGCCACCTGCAAGTCCAGCGCGGCCAGCATCGGCTGCGAGTAGTTGCCGCCGACCTGACCGGCCGTGATCACGATGTCCGTCAGGGTCTGGGTCGCGAACGCGGGTGCCAGTGCGTACACCTGGGCGTCCCAGCGATGGCTCTGGTCGGTGGGCGACGGATTCAGGTTGTTGGTCCACCACTCCTGGGTCGTCGTCCCGTTGATCGAATTGGTCCAGACCCAGTTGTTGTAGTCGCGGATGTCGGTGTTGCCGGTGAGCGTGAAGGTCTGGTCTGCGCCCGCGCTGCCCTTGAACTCGATGGAGACGGTCGGGAGCCCCGCCTGGCCGAACAGCGTGTTGAACAGCGAGTAGGCCGATCCCACGCCGTACAGGTCGGGATGCAGCGTGATCGAATCGCCGGTCGAATAGCCGACCCAGACGTTCGAGGTCGTCGACGGATCGCGCAGATCGAACGTCAGCGACGACAGTGCCGTGCCGGTGTTGCCGGCGGTGAGCCCGACCGGGCCGCCGATGCTGTACGCCGTGTTGACCACGCCACCGAGGTCGACCTGGGTCACTTGTGCCGAAGCGGCACCGGCCATGAGCAGGACGCTGGCGCCGATGGCGCTCGAGGGGATCAGGTTCATGCGGTCTCCATGGATGCGACGGACGACTTGGACGCCGGCGCCGGCGCCGGGCGGCGCGGGCGGCGGCCGTAATCTACCGTTGCGCACAATGGCCGGGCTCCCCGCGAATCGATGCTTTACCGCTGCTCCGCGTGGCGGTGGGCTGCTTGCTCGAGGGCCGCCAGCCTACGGTGTCATCGCTGTGGCGCGGCGAGCGCACGGTTGTCGTCGTCGAGCAGGCGCCGCGCCGCTGCATGCAACTCGGCGGGCGATGCGCCCTTCCACCACGCGCCGATTTCCTCTTGGCGTCCGAGCGCTGCGGCCAGGCCGGTCATCAGGCGCCGGTTCGCATGCGGATGGGGCTGGGCACGCGACTCCGACGTGTTCGCGGCGAAATCTTCGAGCAGCTTGCCCGAGGTCTGGTCGGCGAGCGCGATCTCGACCAGTTTGGCGCGGTATTCGAGTTCCGGCTGTTCGAGGCCGGGATGGTGGGCGGCGTCGTAGAAGTGCTGCCCCTCGTGCGCCAGGTAGCTGACGCGAAAGCTCTCCGAATCGAGGTCGTAGCTCGACCGCACGCAGTAGAGCCGCTCCGGCGTGGTCCAGCCGCCGACGTGGTGTACCTCGGCGGTCGCGTAGCCGATCCAGCCGTAGCTGACGAAGTCGTCGAGCATCGCGACCGGCACGCGCTGCGGCCCTTCCGGCAGCTCGACCGTGTAGTCGGTGTCGGACTGGCGCCGCCACAGCATGAACTCGCGCAGAGGCGTCATCGTGCCGAACAGCGCATGCAGGCCGCGCGCCTCGACCTGTGCCTCGAGCAGGGGTTCGATGCCGTCGACGTCGGGCGCTTGCGTCGCATCGACGCCGGCGAGCTCGCGCAGCACGACGAGCAGCTCGGCCTGCGCCTGTTCCGGGGTTGCGGTACGCAGCATGGCCCGTGTCCAGTAGGAGCGGTATGCGGCCAGCAACCGGGCCGACCATGGATCGAGATCGGGCGGAATCGCCGGCGGTCGGCCGGCATCGAAGCGCAGCAGCACGCCGTCGACCAGGCGGCGTCGCCGTGCGTCGAGCGCGTCGCGAGGCACGTGACGCAACGTGGCGAGCGCGCCGCGCATGTCGCCCTGCGTCGCCAGCGACACGCCCTGCTGGTAGGCCGACAGCACATCGGCCGGCACGGCGTCGGGAGCGACCGCGGCGGCCGCGGATCGGTCCGCACGGGCTGTTGTCATGGTCGGATCGCCGGCCGCGCAACCCGCCAGCGCCGCTGCCGCCACCAGGCAGGGCAGGCTGGGCAGGATCGCGCGGCTCGGGCAGGGCGGCATCGCATCGTGGATCAGGAGGTTGCGGATCATTCCACAGCCGCTGAACGGCGCACGCGGCGTGCGGCATCCACAGCACTGGCCTGCACGCTGCGCCAGCCTTCGAGTCCCCCTCCGTTCCGACCCTCTCCAACCAGGATTCCCGATGAACCGACGCCTCGTCCTTTCCCTGACCCTCGGCCTCGCCTGCACCGGGGCGGCTGCGCAAACGCCCGCTGCCGGCGCCGCTCGGCGCCTGCGCGGCACCGTCGTCTCGTTCGACGGCAGCACGCTGGTGCTGAAGGAGCGCAGCGGCGAGACCTACAACCTCGCCGCGCCGCCGAACCTCGCCATCAACGAAGTGTTGCCGATCGAGCTCGCGGCCATTCAGCCGAACAGCTTCGTCGGCGTGGCTTCGCTGCCCGGCGAGGGCGGCAAGCTGCGCGCGCTCGAGGTGCTCGTGTTCCCCGAAGCGGCGCGCGGTTCGGGCGAGGGCCACTATCCGTGGGACCTCCAGCCCGGCAGCACGATGACCAACGCGACCGTCGCCGACGTCGTCTCGGTCGGCCAGGGGCGCACGCTGAAGCTGCGCTACAAGGACGGCGAGCAGACCGTCGTCGTTCCGCCCGGCATACCCGTCGTGACCTTCAAGCCGGGCGACCGCAACCTCGTGGTCGCCGGCGCCAAGGTGATCGTGACGGCACAGCCGCGCGACGACAAGCTGACCGCGATGCGGGTTCTGGTCGGGCGCGATGGCTTTCAGCCGCCGATGTGACCCGGTGCCCGGTCGCCGTTGATACCGGTAGCAGTTTGCTTTAGTCGGTATGGATGATTGATTATCACCATATTTATCTGATAAATTGACTCATTTCGGCCAAGATGCGTATCCCGGCAGCGATCGGACCGCATCTGGCCCTCAAGACGGGGGTCTGCCGAACCGAAACGGAGGCACGCCCACACGGCGTCGCCGTAGTCCGACTCCATGTCCACCCAGACTTTGCCGGAAGCCGCTTCTGCCGACCAGGCGCTGCGCGGTGTTGTCGTGGCGCCGCCGACGCGCCAGATCGTTGCACTGATCGAGACCTGGCAGGCGCTCAGCGTGCGCCTCGCGGCGCTGCTGCGCGATCCGCCCGCGTCGGCGCTCGACGCGCAGGTCGGCCAGATCGACGACGCCTTCGTCACCCTGCTCGACGCCGAACCGGACCGCTCGCTGCTGCTGCTGGTGCACACGGCGGCGAGCGAGACCCAGCGCTACAGCGTGACGCATGCGCTCGCCGTGGCCACGGTGTGCGAGCTGGCGGCACGGCATGTCGACGATTGGGACGGCGGCGCGCGCCGATCGCTGCGTCTGGCGGCGCTGACGATGAACATCGCCATGACGCGGCTGCAGGATGAACTGGCGCTGCAGGACGCTCCGCCGAGCGACGAGCAACGCGCGCAGATCGACGGGCACGCCGAGCGCGGGGCCGAGTTGCTGCGCGAGCGCGGCGTCCGCGACGAGCAGTGGCTGACGGCCGTGACGCACCACCACGATGCGCCGCCCGGCGCGCTGGCCACGCAGCCGCTCGAGATACAGCTTGCGCGCATCCTGAAGCGCACCGACATCTTCGTCGCGCGCCTCAGTCCGCGCCGCACCCGCAAGGCGCTCTCGGCGACCGCCGCGGCCAAGGGCGCGTATTTCGACGAGCAGGGCCAGCCCGACGAGGCCGGCGCGGTGATCATCAAGGCGGTCGGCATCTATCCGCCGGGCAGCTATGTGAAGCTGCAGAACGACGAGACCGCTGTGGTGCTCAACCGCGGCGAGCGCGCGAACACGCCCACCGTGGCGAGCACCGTGCGCGCCAGCGGCATCCCCTACATCCAGCCGATGCCGCGCGACACGCGCATGCGCACGCTGGGCGTCACCGCAGGCGTGCCGCCCAACGAGGTGATGGTGCGCACGCCGATGGAAAAGCTGTTGCGCCTGGTGCGCTGACGGCAGGGTCGTGCGGTGGCCTCAGGCCGCCTGCGGCACGGCGGTCGGCGCGAACAGCCGCGGCAGGCGCTCGGCCATGCCCTTCGGGATATGCCCGGCCAGCGCCAGCGACGCGCGCGATCCGAGCATGCGGGCGAACACGCCGCGTACTTCGGCCGGCGTGACGGCCTCGACCTGCGCGTCGAGTTCGGCGCGCGAGCGCACCCGGCCGAACACGAACAGATCCTGTGCCGCTTCTTCCAGGCGGCGGAACGGCTGTTCCTCGCTGCGCAGGCGCCGGACCGCGATCTGGTTGCGCGCGCGCTCGAGCCCGACGGGGTCGGTGCCGGCCGCATGCGCGTCGAGCAGCCGGGCGACCTCGGTGTAGAACTCGTCGAGATGCTCCGGCGTGGTCGACGCCTCGATGACGAACTGACCCGTCAGGTCGGTCAGGTCGGCCGAGCAGGCCGCGTAGTACACCAGGCCGCGGCGCTCGCGCAGTTCATGCATCAGCGGCGAGCTCATGCCTTCGCCGAACAGCGCGGCCGCCACGACGCCGGCCTGGCAGCCGGGCGCGGTCGAAGGTGCGATCGGGAAGCCGAGCACGACGTGGCTCTGGCTGCTGCCCGACAGGCGCCGCCAGCGTGCGCCGCCGACGTAGGCCGGCAGCGCGACGTCGTTGGTCGTGCCGGTCGGCATCGCGCCGAACGCCTGCGTCACTTCGGCAAGGATCGCATCGGGGTCGATGCGCCCCGCCACGCCGACGATCACGTTCGGCCCGGTGTACTGGCGCTCGACGTAGCCGAGCAGCTCGGCGCGCGTGAGCCGCTGGATGTTGCGCCGCGTGCCGATCACCGCCTGGGCGAGCGGATGGGTGCCGTAGCAGGTCTTGTCGAACAGCTTGAACGCGGTCGACAGCGGGTCTTCCTCGTCCTCGATGTATTCCTGCAGGATGACCTGGCGCTCGCGCTCGAGCTCGCCTTCGGGAAAGGTGCTGTGCTGCACGATGTCGGCGAGCATCTGCACGAACGCCCCGGCGTGGCGCGCCATGCCGCGGATGTGGTACGCGGTGTGGTCCTTGTCGGTGTGCGCATTCACGTCGGCGCCGAGCCGTTCGGCATCGAGGTTGATGCGGTGCGCGTCCCGCTCGTGCGTGCCCTTGAACGCCATGTGCTCGACGAAGTGACTGATGCCGTTGAGCCGCACGCTTTCATGGCGGCTGCCGGTGCGCACGAAGACGCTGAGGCTGACGCTGTCGACGTGCGGCAGCGGAATCGCGACCAGCCGCACGCCGTTGGGCAGCGCATGCACCAGGACTTCGGGATCGGACGGGGACAGCACAGACGACGGAGAGGGCGACGGACGCGATGACATGCGGCCGATTGTGCCGGCGCCGCAGCGAACGCGACGGGCGCCGGCCACGAGGCCCTGCTGGCGACGAGTACCCCTCATGACGTGATGGGTCGCCGTCGCGGGAGCATGATGCCCTCGACAGCAGCGCCGGCCGCCTTACGGCGTGCGGCCGGCCGGTGCGGCTCACCCAGTCGATGCGCGCCGAGCACGAGGAGTCGTGCCATGCACATCACGTTGCCTACTTCGCTCCGCCACCCGCACCTGCGCCGCCATCGTGCGGCCGGCGAACTCGCACCGCGTCACGGTTTCATGGCCGCGATCCATGCCTGGATCGACAAGGGTCCGCCGTGGGAACATCCGCGCACCGAGGAGCCGATTCATCCCGATGACCCGCGCCACGTGCCGCGGATGATGCTGTGGGTGCCGATCGTCATCCCGGCCATTGCCGTGACGATGCTCGTGCTCGCATCGCTGATCCTGTCGCAGGCCGGCTAGCCGTACAGGGTTTCGTGCTGCCGGCGCAGCTCGCGCTTCAGCAGCTTGCCGCTCGGGTTCTTCGGCAGCGCGTCGGCGAAGACGATCGCCTTGGGCACCTTGTAGGTGCCCAGGCGGGCTTGACAGTGCGCGAGCACGTCGACGTCGGCGAGCGTCTGGCCGGCCTTGACGACGATGACGGCGGTCACCGCCTCGACCCAGCGCGGATGCGGCAAGCCGACGACCGCGACCTCGGACACCTGCGGCAGCATGTAGATCGCTTCTTCGACCTCGCGGCTGGCGACGTTCTCGCCGCCGGTCTTGATCATGTCCTTCTTGCGGTCGACGACCGTGAGATAGCCGTCGGCGTCGAGCACGCCGAGGTCGCCGCTGTGGAACCAGCCGCCTTCGAATGCCGCGGCGGTGCGTTCTTCGTCGCGGTAGTAGCCCAGCATCAGGTGCGGCGAGCGGTGCACGATCTCGCCGATCTCGCCGGGCGCGACGTCCTGCATGCGGTCGTCGACGACGCGCGTTTCGACGTTGAGCACCGGCCGGCCCGCCGAGCCGGGCTTCTTCAGCTGGTCGTCGGGCTTCAGCGCGGTCGCGAGCGGCGCGATCTCGGTCTGGCCGTAGAAATTCCACAGCCGCACCTGCGGCAGCCGGCGCTGCATTTCGCGCAGCACTTCGACCGGCATGATGGACGCGCCGTAGTAGCCCTTCTTCAGCGCCGACAGGTCGGCGCCGTCGAGCAGCGGCGAGCGCAGCAGCGAGATCCACACCGTCGGCGGCGCGAAGAACGACGTGATCCCGTACCGCGCCATCAGCGCAAGCAGGTTGTCCGGCGTCGGCGCGGCGGTGATGACGTTGGTCGCGCCCTGGTAGATGCCGGGGCCGAGGAAGCAGTCGAGCTGCGCGCAGTGGTAGAGCGGCAGCGAATGCAGCACGACGTCGTCCTCGCGCATCTCGCCGTCGACGATGCAGCTCACGTACTGCGCAATCACCGCACCGTGCGTCAGCATCGCGCCCTTCGGCGCCGATTCGGTGCCGCTGGTGTAGACGATCTGCGCGAGGTCCGTCCCGGCCGGCGCGACATCGGCTTTCGCGGCTTCGGCCGGCAGGCGGTCGTGCGCGATCAGCTCGTCGAAGGTCGTCAGGCCGGCGGGCGCTTCGGTGGGCTGCTCGCTCGGCAGCGACAGCAGTTGCTCGACGCTGGTGTCGAGCGCCGCCGCCTGCCGGCCGGTCTCGGCCATGCCGCTGTCGACCGCCAGCAGGCGGGCGCCCGAGTGCCGCAGGATGTAGGCCGCCTCGTCGGGCTTGAGCATGAAGTTGATCGGCACCAGCACGGCACCGATGCGCGCGAGCGCGAAGCGCAGCGCCGCGAACGCGTGCGAGTTGCGCGCCAGCACCGCGAGCCGATCGCCGGCCGCGACGCCGCGCGCCTGCAACCCCGCGGCGAGCCGATCGCAGACCGCATCGAACTCGCGGTAGGTCCAGCGCGTGGCGCCGCAGACGATCGCGGTCTTGTCGGGGGAACGCAGCGCACTGCGGCGCAGCAGGTCGGCCAGGGTCTGGCGGCGGGCTTGTGAGGTGTCCATGCCGGGCAAGATACACGAGCCGCCGGCGCGGCGACCAGCGTGCCGACCCGGGTCGGTGAATCAGAGCCCGAGTTCGCTCAGGCCCGGATGATCGTCGGGCCGGCGTCCAAGCGGCCACTTGAAGAGCCGCACGCTCTCCGCGATCGGCAGGTCGTTGATGCTCGCGTGGCGGTGCGTCATCAGGCCGTGTTCGTTGAACTGCCAGTTCTCGTTGCCGTAGGCGCGGAACCAGCTGCCGGAGTCGTCGTGGTATTCGTAGGCGAAGCGCACCGCGATGCGGTTGCCGGCATGCGCCCAGATCTCCTTGATCAGCCGGTAGTCGAGTTCGCGCCCCCACTTGCGCTCGAGGAAGCGCTGCACCTCGGCCCGGCCGACCGGGAACTCGGCGCGGTTGCGCCAGCGCGTGTCCTCGGTGTAGACGAGCACGACACGCGACGGGTCGCGGCTGTTCCAGGCGTCTTCGGCGAGGCGCACCTTCTGCGTCGCGGTCTCGAGCGTGAACGGCGGAACGGGCGGGCGGGTTTCGCTCATGGTCGGATGTCTTTCGGTCAGTGATTCGAATGCGCCGCCACCGGATCGCGCCAGCCGCCCGGCGGGGTGACGTGCGGCGGCGTCGGCACGCCCCAGTTGCCCGGCTCGTAGACCTGGACCGGCGGTGCCGCGGCGACGACGGGATCGACGATACGCCAGGCTTCCTCGACCTGATCCTCGCGTGCGAAGAGGCTCGGGTCGCCCGCCATCGCATCGCCGAGCAGCCGCTCGTAGGCGTCCATCTCGCCCGCCTCGGTGCGGTGCGTCGACAGCAGCTCGGTCTGGCGGCCTTCGGTCGTCTCGGCCGGATCCATCACCGTCGTGCCGAGGCCGATCGCCACGTCGGGCCCGATGCGGAAGCGCACGAAGTTCGGCGCGATGCGCTGGGCCGGGAAGATCTTCGGCGGGCAGCGCAGCCGCACCAGCACCTCGGTGGCGCCGACCGCGAGGCACTTGCCGGCGCGGATGTAGAACGGCACGCCCTGCCAGCGCCACGAGTCGATCTCGAGGCGCAGCGCGACGTAGGTCTCGGTGGCCGAGTCCTTCGCGACGCCCTTTTCGTCGAGGTAGCCGCGGAACTGGCCGCGCACCACATCCTCGGGCTTCAGCGCCGGGATCGACTTCAGCACCTTGACCTTCTCGTCGCGCAGCGACTCGCTGTCGGTGCGCGCCGGCGGCTCCATCGCGAGGTTGGCGAGCACCTGGAACAGATGGTTCTGCACCACGTCGCGCAAGGTGCCGGTCTCGTCGTAGAAGCTGCCGCGGCCCTGCACGCCGATCGTTTCGGCCATCGTGATCTGCACGCTGTCGACGAAGCGACGGTTCCACAGCGGCTCGAGGAAGGTGTTCGCGAAGCGGAAGAACACCATGTTCTGCACCGCGGTCTTGCCGAGGTAGTGGTCGATGCGGAAGATGCCCGCCTCGTCGAACGCCGACAGCAGGATGCGGTTGAGCGCCTGCGCCGAGGCGCGGTCGTGGCCGAACGGCTTCTCGACGATCACCCGCGCGCCTTGGGTGCAGCCGGACCGCTCGAGCTTCTCGACCACGGGGCCGAACTCGTCGGGTGGGATCGCGAGGTAGTAGGCCGGGCGCTTCGCGCCGCCGAGCGCCTGGCGCAATGCGTCGAAGGTGGCCTGATCGGCATAGTCGCCGCGCACGTAGCGCAGTTGCGCGGCGAGGGCGCCGAATGCCTTGTCGTCGACCGGTCCCTGCGCGGCCAGGCTTTCGCGCGCATGCGCCTTGAACTGGTCGATGCTCCACGGCCGGCGCGCCACGCCGATCACCGGCATCGTCAGGTGGCCGCGCCGCGCCATCGCGGCCAGCGCGGGGAAGATCTTCTTGAACGCGAGGTCGCCGGCCGCGCCGAAGAAGACCAGGGCGTCGGAATGACCGGCAGCGAGTTGCTCGGTGATGGTGGGCATGGTTCGTCCTTGGCGCGGCGCTCAGCCCTTGGGCTTCTCGGCGTGTCCGCCGAAGCCGAGCCGCATCGCCGACAGCAGCTTGTTCTGGAAGTCGGCCTCGCCGCGCGAGCTGAAGCGCGCGTAGAGCGCCGCGGTCAGCACCGGGGCCGGCACGCCTTCGTCGACCGCGGCCTGGATCGTCCAGCGGCCTTCGCCCGAGTCCGACACGCGGCCGGCGAAGTCCTTCAGCCGACCGTCCTTCGCCAGCGCCGATGCGGTGAGGTCGAGCAGCCACGACGTGATCACGCTGCCGTGGCGCCATACCTCGGTGATCGCGCCGAGGTCGAGCTCGTAGCGGTAGTGCTCGGGGTGGCGCAGCGGCGTGGTCTCGGCGTCGTGGGTCTGGTCGGCGCTGCCGACGTTGGCGCTGTTCAGCACCGACAGGCCCTCAGCGTACGCCGCCATCAGGCCGTACTCGATGCCGTTGTGGACCATCTTGACGAAGTGGCCGGCGCCGTGCGCGCCACAGCGCAGGTAGCCGCGCTCGGCCGTCGTCCCTGCCGCACTGCCGCCGGGCGCACCGCCTGGCGCCAAGGTCGCGAAGATCGGATCGAGGCGTCCGACCGTCGCCTCCTCGCCGCCGATCATCATGCAGTAGCCGCGCTCCAGGCCCCAGACGCCGCCGCTCGTGCCGACGTCGACATAGTGCAGCCCGCGCGCCTTCAGCTCGCCGGCACGGCGGATGTCGTCGACGTAGTAGGAGTTGCCGCCGTCGATCAGGACGTCGCCTTCCTCGAGCACGCCGAGCAACTCGGCGATCGTCGCGTCGACCACGCCGGCCGGCACCATCAGCCAGACCGCGCGCGGCCTGGCGAGCTTGGCGGCGAAGTCGGCGAGGCTCGTCGTGCCCGTGGCGCCTTCCTTCGCGAGCGTACCGACGGCCGCTTCGGCGCGGTCGTAGACGACGCAGTCGTGGCCGCCCTTGAGCAATCGTCGCACCATGTTCGCGCCCATGCGGCCGAGGCCGATCATTCCGAGTTGCATCGTGCCGTCTCCGTGTTCTCGACGGGTCGATTCTGCTGTGGCGGCCGCCGGCCTGCCGGCGGCGCGCTGCAATCCCGATGTCGCCTATGCGCTTGACGCTCGAGGGAGCGCTTCGAATACTCGCCGACGATCCATCGAGGAGACCGTGTATGGACGTGAAGGACAGGGTGGTCGTCGTGACCGGCGGCGCATCGGGCATAGGCCTCGCGATGTGCAAGCGCTTCGCGCAGGCCGGCGCGCGCGCGGTGGTCGTGGCCGACCTCGACCAGGCGCGCTGCGATACGGCGGCCGCCGGGTTCGGCGGGCTCGGCCTCAGGGTCGACGTGGCCAAGGAAGCCGAGGTGCAGGCGCTCGTCGACGAAGTGACGTCGCGCTACGGGCAGGTCGACGTGCTCTGCTCGAACGCCGGCATCATGATCGCGAAGGACGAGGATGCGACGACCGCCGAGTGGCAGCGCATCTGGGACATCAACCTGATGGCACACGTGCATGCGGCGCGTGCAGTGCTGCCGCAGATGCTGGCGCGCGGCGAAGGCTACCTGGTGCACACCGCATCGGCCGCGGGTCTGCTGAGCCAGGTCAATTCGGCGCCTTACTCGGTGACCAAGCACGCCGCGGTGGCGTTCGCCGAATGGCTGTCGATCGCGCACGGCGACGCCGGCATCCGGGTGAGCTGCCTGTGCCCGCAGGGCGTGCTGACGCCCATGCTGATGGAAGCCGAGGGCGGCAGCTTCCTCGCGCCCGGCGCGGTGACGCCGGAGTCGGTGGCCGACGAGGTGCTGCGCTGCATGCAGGAAGAGCGCTTCTTCGTGCTGCCGCACCCCGAGGTCGCAACCTACGTGCAGCGCAAGGCCGCCGACCCGGATCGCTGGATCAAGGGCATGCGGCGCACGCGCGCGCAGGTCGTGGGCCCCAAGCCCGTGGAGGGCTGATCGTCAGCCGTGTCCCGCCGCGTAGAAGTGCGGGTTGTCGAAGCCCGGCTTGCCGTAGGTCAGCGGCGTGCCGTCGAGCTTCATGACCTTGCCGCCCGCAGCGGCCAGCACCGCGTGGCCGGCGGCGATGTCCCACTCCATCGTGCGGCCGAGGCGCGGATAGAGATCGGCTTCGCCGCTGGCGACGAGGCAGAGCTTCAGCGACGAGCCGGCGTTCTTCAGGTCGGCGACCTTGCGGCCGGCGAGGAAGGCATCGAGCGCCGCGGCGTCGCCGTGCGAACGGCTCGCGACCACGGTGAGCCCTTCGGCGGGCGTCGTGCGCGTCGTGATCGCGCGGTGTCCGTCGGCGTCCTCGACATAGGCGCCGCTGCCGACGACGCCGGCGAACAGCCGTCCGAGCGCCGGCGCCAGCACCGCGCCGAGCACCGGCTTGCCGTCCTCGACGAGCGCGATGTTGACGGTGAACTCGCCGTTGCGGCTGATGAACTCCTTGGTGCCGTCGAGCGGATCGACGAGCCAGAAGCGGCGTCCCACTTCAGGCACGTCCCCGGCGGCGACGGCTTCTTCCGCGACGACCGGGATCTCGGGCGCGAGCGCCTTCAGCGCCGGCACGATGATCGCCTCGGCGCGCTCGTCGGCTTCGGTGACGGGCGACGCGTCGTCCTTGCCGCGTACGGCGAAATCGGTCGAATAGACCTCGAGCACCACGTCGCCGGCACGGCGCGTGATGGCGACGACACGCTCGAGCAGGTCGGGCAGCGACAACTTCGGTTCCACGTTCAGCTTCTCTCTCGAAATGTGCGGCGCCCGGACTGTAGTCGATCGAGGACGCGTCGCGTCCGCGCGGCAGCGCACAAAGGAGCGCAGAACGGCGCGCGCCCGCGCGGCTCGAGGCCGGGCAGGCGCGGATGAAGAAGCAGGAGCCATACCCGCCGTGGAGGCGGGCAGGACTGATGACTCAGGCGGTGACGTTCAGCGTCGCGCCGGCGGTGCCGCCGGTGGACGACGCGACCTGCGTCGTCGGGTTGCTGATCGGCATCGCAGGCTGGGTCTGGTGGTTCTGTACGATCGTCGACCACGTGCTCTGCGCGGCGCTCAGGTCGCCCGACGCGAGCGCCTTGCCGAGTTGCGCCATCGGGCCGCCCGGCTGCATCGTGGCGCCGGGAGGGGCATTGCGCACCACCGTGGCGAACGCGGACTTGGCGGCATCCAGGTCGCCGGACTGCATCGCTTCGGCCATTTGGGCGTAGCCGTCACGACGGTTCGCGATGCGGGTGGCGGCGCTGTCGGCGCGCTGCGGGCTGATGACGCTGCTGTTGGCGAGACTGCTGTTGATGGACATGCTCATGGACGGCTCCGGTCAGGTGTTGGAAGGGACGCGTGAAGCGAGGTCGGGTCGCGCTCCTCGAATATCACCGTCGTGAACCTCGATACGATCGGCGCGAGGGCCGGCAAGCGGGCGGTGCACCGTGCACCGAGATGTCGTCCGCCGGTGCAGGCACTTTAGGTATCGGCCGTGCGAGCGATCGAAGCAGGAGCGACCGAAAGCCCTGTTTGTTCAAAGGTTCACGCTTTCCTCTCGCAACCCTCAGCCTAGGGGGTGGTTGCGGACGCGTGGCATGCGGGTTGCGTGGGATGATCCGCGCCTCGCGCATCAGGGCGAATGCCCATTGCGCAAACGTAAGACGATGCAACAGCGCCGAATTCGCGCTATCCGCGCGGAAGAGGCTTCGAGATGCCGACCATGAGTCCGAATCGAACCGCGAACGAAGCCAGCACCCGTGGCCGCGACGCCTGTCGCCGGTGGCCGCACGATCAGGACGCAGCCTGCGTCGCTGACCAGCGCTTGCGCGGATAGCGGTTCGGTCGCAGGGCGGTCTCCTCAACGAGTTCGCTGCGTTCATGCCGCACCGCGCGGTGCGTGCCTTGTTTTGGCCTAGCCGGATGGATAGCCGATGACGATCAAACTGACCCACCTGCAACGTCTCGAGGCCGAGAGCATTCACATCATGCGCGAGGTCGCTGCCGAGGCCGACAAGCCCGTGATGCTCTATTCGATCGGCAAGGACAGCGCCGTGATGCTGCACCTGGCCAAGAAGGCGTTCTATCCGTCGCCGCCGCCCTTCCCGCTGCTGCACGTCGACACGACGTGGAAGTTCCGCGAGATGTACGAGATGCGCTCGCGCATGGCCAACGAGATCGGCATGGAGCTGCTGGTCTACCAGAATCCCGAGGCCAAGGCGCTCGGCATCAACCCGTTCGACCACGGTTCGCAGATCCACACCGACATGTGGAAGACGCAGGGCCTGAAGCAGGCGCTCGACCTGCACGGCTTCGACGCGGCCTTCGGCGGCGCGCGCCGCGACGAGGAGAAGTCGCGCGCGAAGGAGCGCATCTTCTCGTTCCGCTCGGCGCAGCACCGCTGGGATCCGAAGAGCCAGCGGCCCGAGCTCTGGCACCTCTACAACGGCCGCAAGCACAAGGGCGAGTCGATGCGGGTGTTCCCGATCTCGAACTGGACCGAGCTCGACATCTGGCAGTACATCTACCTCGAGAACGTGCCCATCGTGCCGCTCTACTTCTCGGCGATGCGGCCGGTGGTCAGGCGCGACGGCACCCTGATCATGGTCGACGACGAGCGCATGCCGCTGAAGGCCGGCGAGAAGCCGATGATGAAGATGGTGCGCTTCCGCACGCTCGGCTGCTATCCGCTGACCGGCGCCGTCGAGTCCGAGGCCGACACCCTGCCGGCGATCATCCAGGAAATGCTGCTGACCAAGACGTCGGAACGCCAGGGCCGCGTGATCGACCACGACGCCGCGGCGTCGATGGAAAAGAAGAAGCAGGAAGGCTACTTCTGATCCCGCGGGTCAGCACGCCAGCGTCAACGAACTCGAGGATTCCACCATGGCCCACGTCTCGGACCTGATCGCCACCGACATCGAAAAGTACCTGCAGCAGCACGAGAAGAAGAGCCTGCTGCGCTTCATCACCTGCGGCTCCGTCGACGACGGCAAGAGCACCGTCATCGGCCGGCTGCTCTATGAATCGAAGATGCTCTTCGAGGACCAGCTCGCCGCCATCGAGGCCGACTCGAAGAAGTGGGGCACGCAGGGCGGCGAGATCGACTTCGCGCTGCTCGTCGACGGCCTGGCGGCGGAGCGCGAGCAGGGCATCACGATCGACGTCGCGTACCGCTTCTTCTCGACCGACCGCCGCAAGTTCATCGTCGCCGACACGCCGGGGCACGAGCAGTACACGCGCAACATGATCACCGGCGCGTCGACCGCCGACCTCGCGGTGATCCTGATCGACGCGCGCAAGGGCGTCTTGACGCAGACGCGCCGCCACAGCTACCTCGTCTCGCTGATCGGCATCAAGAAGGTCGCGCTCGCGATCAACAAGATGGACCTCGTGGACTACTCGGAAGAGGCGTTCAACGCCATCGTCGAGAGCTACAAGGCGTTCGCGCAGCAGATCGGCCTGACCGACATCACGCCGATCCCGCTGTCGGCGCTGCGCGGCGACAACATGACGGAGCCGAGCACCAACACGCCGTGGTACCACGGCCCGACGCTGATGGCCTTCCTCGAGACGGTGGACATCGACGAGTCGCGCCTGCAGAGCGAGCCGTTCCGGCTGCCGGTGCAGTGGGTCAACCGGCCGAACCTCGACTTTCGCGGCTTCTGCGGCTACATCTCGAGCGGCACCGTGAAGCCGGGTGATCGCGTGCGCGCGCAGCCGTCGGGCCGCGAGAGCAAGGTCAAGGCGATCGTCACCTTGGCCGGCGAGCAGCCGATCGGCGTGGCCGGCCAGTCGGTGACGATCACGCTCGAAGACGAGATCGACATCTCGCGCGGCGACGTGATCTCGGCGGCCGTCGCGCCGGCCGAGGTCGCCGACCAGTTCGAGGCCTCCATCGTCTGGATGACCGACGAGCCGATGCTGCCGGGACGCCCGTATCTGATGAAGATCGGCACGCAGACGGTGAGCGCCACCGTCACCGAGCCGAAGTACAAGGTGAACGTCAACACGATGGAGCACCTGGCGGCGAAGAAGCTCGACCTGAACGAGATCGGCGTCTGCAACATCGCGCTCGATCGGCAGGTCGCGTTCGACCCGTACAACGCCAACCGCGAGACCGGCGGCTTCATCCTGATCGACCGGATGACGAACGCGACGGTCGGCGCCGGCATGCTGCACTTCGCGCTGCGCCGCTCGTACAACATCCACATGCAGCACGTCGACGTCGACAAGGCGTCGCGCGCGGCGGCCAAGGGCCAGCGGCCCGGGGTGCTGTGGTTCACCGGCCTGTCGGGCGCCGGCAAGTCGACGATCGCCAACCTCGTCGAGAAGAAGCTCCACGCGATGGGGCGCCACACCTACCTGCTCGACGGCGACAACGTGCGTCACGGCCTGAACAAGGATCTCGGGTTCACCGAAGCGGATCGGGTCGAGAACATCCGGCGCATCGGCGAGGTCTCCAAGCTGATGGTCGACGCCGGCCTGATCGTGCTGACCGCGTTCATCTCGCCGTTCCGCGCCGAGCGCGCGATGGCGCGCAGCCTGATGGCCGACGGCGAATTCGTCGAGGTCCACATCGACACGTCGCTCGCGGTCGCAGAGGAGCGCGACGTCAAGGGCCTGTACCGCAAGGCGCGGCGCGGCGAACTGATCAACTTCACCGGCATCGACTCGCCGTACGAGGCGCCCGAAGCGCCGGAGCTGCGCATCGACACCGCCGAGTGCAGCGCCGAGGCGGCCGCCGATCTTGTCATCGCGCGGATGCGCGAGTTCGGCATGATCGCCTGATGCGACGCCCGGGCACGACGACATGAACTGGCTGAACACGGCCGCCGGCTTCGGCGTCGGCGTGATGGTCGGCATGACCGGCGTCGGCGGCGGTGCGCTGATGACGCCGATCCTGGTGCTGCTGTTCGGGATCGCGCCGACTTCCGCGGTCGGCACGGACCTGTGGTTCGCGGCGCTCACGAAGATCGTCGGCGGCAGTGTCCACCAGAAGCGCGGCGGCGTCGACTGGTCGATCCTGCGTCTGTTGTGGCTCGGCAGCCTGCCGGCGTCGATCGTGACGCTGCTGTGGTTGCGCTACTCGGGCAACGGCGAGATCAGGCACGGCTTCATCGTCACGGCCCTCGGCGCGGTCCTGGTGCTGACAGCGCTCGCGATGTTGTTCAAGAAGCAGATGCACGCGCTCGGCCAGCGGCTGCGCATCGGCGCGCCGGACGGCTTCCGGCATGCCCAGCCACCGCTTACCGTGGCGGCCGGCGTGATCCTCGGCGTGCTGGTCACGCTGACGTCGGTGGGCGCGGGCGCGCTGGGTACGGTGATGCTGCTGTACCTGTACCCGCTGCGCCTGACACCGTCCAAGCTGGTCGGCACCGACATCGTCCACGCGATCCCGCTGACCATCGTCGCCGGGATCGGACACCTGCTGATGGGCAACGTCAACCCGGTGCTGCTCGGCAGCCTGCTGCTCGGCTCGATCCCCGGCGTGCTGCTCGGCGCGTTCTTCAGCGCCAGGGCACCCGAGAAGCTGCTGCGCAGCACGATCGCGGTCGTGCTGGTCATGGTGGGTGCCAAATTGTTGGCAAGTTGAGGGATCGATTCGTGCAGGCTCCGCACCTCGCCAACAGGCCGTCAGGCATGGCTGCCGCCGCGTGGTGCGGCGATCGCCCTATGCGGCAAGCCCTCGGGTCCGGGGATGGCAGCGACTCGGTCGCATGCTACATTCGAAGATGGCTTCGGATCGGGCAGTCTTGCCCGCCGATGAAGGGCTGCCCGGGCTTGAACGGCACGCTCGACGAAGCGTCCCATGGGTTTCTGAGCCGCCGGCTCGCGTCCAGACGCGCTGCGCGTTCGTGCCTGGGAATGGTCATTCGCTGCCCGCCGCAAGGCGTGCGGCCATCAATGTAAAGGCTCGTCCGGCAAACCGTTAGGGCCGGGCAGAAGTCACGGTTACAGGCCGTTCGGCTCGGCATCGGTCAGCGGGTTGTCGTGGATGAGCAGGTAGTATCTTTGGCTGGTGCCGGCCCTGGTCGGCCTGTACGAGCGCGCCGCGGCGGCCTCACGTATCAAGGAATCTGGTGATGACAATTCGGAGGCTGTCGGCGGGCGTGGGTATCGTGCTCGCGGTGTTGCTCGCAGGGTGCGGCGGCGGCAGCGGCCGTTCCGGAACCGATCTGGCCGTGAGCGGCGTCGGGCCGTCGAGTCAGCTGAACGGCGGCGATCAGGCGATCTTCACGATGACGGTCGCCAACGAGGGCCAGTACACCGCCGACAACCTCACGATACGCAACGTGACGAGCCAGCTGTCGACCGCGACGCTGGCGGTCACCTGCACCGCCAAGAACGGCGCGACGTGTCCGTCCGCGACCAGCGCGACGATGACGGTGTCGTCGATGCCGGCGGGCGGCAGCCTCGTGTTCCAGATCACCGCCACGTCGAACCTGGGTGCGAGCGGCAACGTCAGCGACACCATGTCGGTGAGCTCCGAGTCCACCGAAACCAACGCCGACAACAACACGATCACCGTGTCGGCGCCGGTGGTGAGCAACGACGTCAGCGTCACCGCCACCGCGCCGGCGGGCCCGCTGGTCGAGGGTCCGGCCACGTTCACGATGCTGGTGTCCAACGCCGGCCCGGACGATGCGAAGAGCGTCGTGCTCGCCACCACCGTGAGCGACACCGTCACCTTCGTGCCGAGCGCCGTCTCCTGCATCGCCAACCCGAACAGCATCTCCGGCGGGCCGTTGGCCGCCGTGCCGACGCTGCAGTCGGATGGAACCCTGTTGAGCTCGGACATTCCGGCCGGCGCCAGCCTGACCTGTAGCGTGCCGGTGACGGTCAAGGACGCGACCGACGGCTTCGCGATCGTGACGATGACGGCTACCGCGCCCGGCGATTCGCACAGCGGCAACAACGCCGGCACCGGCTCCGTCAGCGCCACCCTCGTCAACGACGTGAGCGTGACCGGCACGGCGCCGGCCGGGCCGCTCGTCGGCAACACCGCGACGTTCACGATGGTCGTCGCCAACGCCGGGCCCTCGACGGCCACGCAGGCGGTGATCACCAACGCCTTGAGCAGCAGCCTGACGCTGGCATCGCCCATCAGTTGCGTGCCGGCCGGCGGAGCGACGGCGCCGGTGCTGCAACCGAACGGTACGCTGATCGCGGCATCGATTCCGGCCAACGCCCAGCTCACCTGCAGCATCAACGTGAACGTGCTGCCGGGCACGAACGGTGCCGTGTCGGACTCGATGGCGGTGAGCGTTGCCGACGACCCGAAGACCGGCAACAACTCGGCTACCGCGGTAGTTCAGGCCACGCTGGTCAACAACGTGGATGTCGAGGTCAATCCGAACACGCCGCCGCCGGCGTCGGTGCCGGGCGGCGGCACGACGACCTTCGGCTTCGTGGTCAGCAACACCGGGCCGGCGACGGCGAGCAACGTGACGCTGACGAACACGCTCACCGCGAACCTGGCGATGAACGGCGCGATCACCTGCACCGCCGCCGGCGGCGCGGCCGCCCCGACCGGTCCGAGCGCCGGGCCGTTGACGTCGGCGTCGATCCCGGTCAACGGCACCCTGACGTGCTCGGTGCCGGTGAAGGTTGCCGCAGGCGCGAACGGAACGGTCGGCGCGACCTTCGCGGTGACGGCGGCCAACGACCAGGTGCAACTCAACAACAGCGCGACGGCATCGACGGTCGCCGCGAGCGCGGATCTCGGCGCCTCGGTGTCCTCTGCCGCGACGGCCGCCGCCGGCAGCCCGGTGACGTTCGTCGTGACCATCGCCAATCCGCGCGGCGGCGGCACGGTGAACAACGTCGCGATCACCTGGTCCGACGTGCTCCCGTCGGGAGGGCATGTCGCTTTCGACGCGGCGTCCTCGACGTGTACGGCGACTGCCGGCGCGACCTGCCCGGCCACGATCGCGCCGAGCATGTCGGTGGCGAGCATGCTGACCGGCTCGACCCTGACGTTCAATCTGGTATTCACGACCACGTCGACCGACCGCGGCGACATCCAGGTGACCGCCGGCGTCAGCGCCGCCGGGGATCCGAACACGGCGAACAACACGTCGACGGCGACGTCGACGGTGGTCGATCCGCGCAACGGCACCTACACCGCCTTCGCGGCCGACGGCAACCAGTACAGCATCGCGTATGACTTCGACGCGGATACGTACACCGTCAATGGCGGAACCGCTGTCCACTTCGCGCCGGTGTCCGGTTCGTCGACGGAATTCGCCGTGGCCGGAAGCAACGTCGCTCACTTCCGCGTCGCGCAGGATCTGGTCGTCGGCGGAAACGCCTTCGGTTCCAGCGTGCTGCCTTACGTCGCAGCGCGCAGCTTCGTCACGACCGCCACCAGTCTGGCGGGCTCGTACGACGTGGCGCTGCGCAATGTTTCGAGCGGCTCGGCCACCACGCACGGGGCCAGCGCGCAGGTCAACGGCAATACCCTCTTCGTCTGCTCGCGCAGCGACGGGGTGGTGTCCCCGCCGACCAGCAGCGGCTGTCCGACGGGTTCGCTGACGAGCTATACGCTGGTCGCGAACAGCGATCAGACGTTCACCGCTCAAGACAACGCTTCGAGCTACAACTTCAAGCTGATGCTGGCCAGCAGCGGCGCACTGAAGATGCTGCTCAGTTCGGCGAAGGCGGCGGACAACAGCCAGCAGCTGCTGCTCGGCCTGCCGGATGCGGCGGCGCTGGCCGGCGGCACCTTCGGCAGTGCGACGAGCGACGGTGATTACGGTACGACAGTGCTGACGGGCACCAGCTACAGCTTCACGGGCACGACCGCGACCGACACGGCCACGCTGGCGAGGATCAGCGGCACCGGTGCTCCGGGCAGCATGCTCACTGGCGTGAGCACCCGATTCGGCGGACCGATCTTTGCGATCCAGGCCAGTCCGCTCGAGGTCGTCGTGGGCGGGTTTGCAGGGGCTGCCAGCGGCCTGCTCCAGATTGGCTTGCCGTGATGCGCAGTCCACACCATTGGCATTCATTTTGCCTATAAGCGGGCACGTTTTCTGAGGGAGTTAGGCGTGAATCACATCGTCTTCATCGTGATGGACAGCTGCCGCTACGACAGCTTCATGGCGGCCAAGACGCCCAACATCGATCGCCTGGCGCCGGCCTCCAAGCGCTATTCGTACGCGTCCTGGACGGCTCCCTCGCACCATGCCTTCGCGATGGGCCTGCTGCCCCACACCAGCCCGAAGGAAGTGTTCGCGTCCGAGGTCTACAAGGACGAGTTCGCGCAGTGGCGCGAACGTACCGGCTACGCCGACATCGCGTTCAAGGAGTTCCTGCCGGACCTTTCGCTGCCCAAGGTGCTCCGCAACATCGGCTACCGGACGGTCGCCAAGGTCTCGATGCCCGTGCTCAACAAGAACACGCTCATCGCGCGCGACTTCGACGACTACAAGCTGATGAAGAACCACAACGACTTCGCCGGCATGATCGACGAGATGGAGTTTCCGGACGAGCCGCACTACTACTTCCTCAATCTCGGCGAGACGCACTATCCGTACATGCTCACCGGCGACAACCTGCCGCACATCTCCGGCCTGCACGGCGCGTTGAAGACGATGGACGAGTCGCCCGCCACCGCCGGCAAGCAGGGCTTCGACCCGGGCCAGATGGAGATGCTCAGGCTGCAGCAGATCAAGTGCGTCGAGTACATCGACGGGCAGATCGGCCGGCTGATGGAGATGACGCCGCCGAACACGCACTTCATCGTCACCGCCGACCACGGCGAATTGTTCGGCGAGGACGGGTACTTCGGCCACGGACCGATCATGCACGAGAAGTGCTTCGAGGTTCCCTTCGTCGAGGGCCGCCTGGCCTGACGGTCGCCGACCAGACTCGACATGGCCGCTCCGCTCTTCCTGCTCGCACCGCCGAGGTCCTACACATCGCTCGTCAACGCGATGCTGGGCCAGCATCCGCAGACCTTCGGTCTGCCGGAGCTGTGCCTGTTCAACGTGGACCACCTCGTCGAACTGTGGCAGGGCTCCAAGGGGGAGATCTCGGAGAACGGCTCGATGGCGCGTCATGGCTTGTTGCGCGCGGTCGCCGAGATCTACGGCGGCGAGCAGCGCACCGGGACGATCAACATGGCGCGCGCCTGGTGTTCGCGGCGCGAGGACTGGGAGTCGGGTCGGGTCTTCCAGGAGATCGTCGCCAAGATCCATCCATTGGTCGCGGTCGAGAAGAGCCCGTCGTACACGATCTCCGTCAACCGCATGCGGGAGATGCACAGGACGTTCCCCGATGCGCGCTTCCTGCACCTCGTGCGGCATCCGGTCGCGCAGGGCAAGTCGCTGATGGGGATCAACGACGGCGCCTTCACCATCAAGGTCAACGCGTTCGAGATCGGCGACGACTATGCGCTGATGGAGCCGCAGATCGGCTGGCACGATCTGAACCTGAACATCCTCGACTTCCTCGACGACGTTCCCAAGGATCAGCAGCTGCGCATGCGCGGCGAGGACATCATGGCCGAGCCGGAAAAGCAGCTGGCGGCGATCGCCCGATGGGCGGGCCTGCGCGATGACCCGCAGGCCGTGGACGAGATGATGCATCCCGAGCGCTCGCCCTTTGCGTGTTTCGGCCCGATCACGGCGTTGTTCGGCAACGACCCCAACTTCCTGGCCGGCCCCACCTTCCGTCCGCACAAGCCCAAGATCCCGAAGCTCGACGCTCCGGTGCCGTGGCGCGAGGACGGCAAGGGTCTTCATCGCAAAGTGATCGAGCTGGCGCGGTTCTTCGGCTATGCGTAAGGGCGCGACATACACAGAGGAGGGCAGCCGATGAGTGCAACCGATACGACGGCCGCGCCGGACACGTCTCGGGATCCGAAGACGCCCGATCGCGAGCGGCTTTCTCCCGTACCGACCAACGAGGACACCGGACGGCCCGATCCGGTGCTGCTGTCGCCGCACCAGCAGGCGCTGCGCACCGCGGTGATCGATGCCTTCAACGCGAAGAAGGCGCGGCGTTTCGTCGAGCGTCAGGTCAAGCACATCAGCATGAACCGCGACCTGGCGGACGGCATCAAGTTCCTGTTCGACGAACACGGGCGGCCGCCAGCGAATGCACCGCTGGAGGACGTCGTCGACGAACGCCGCAGGATCGAGTACCAGATCAAGTGGTTCGAGGGCATTTTGCTGGAGTTGCGCAGCCGGTTGATTCGAGTCAGGGAAGTCGAGGACTACGCCCTGGAGATGTTGGCCAACCAGTTTCCTCCGGAATGATTGAACGTCGCATAAGAAACAGCCCGTCGAGTCGGCTGCATGAACGAGCATGGCGCGCGATGCGCTGGGCCACGCTGCCGGCCTGCATCGCCGCCATCGGCGTGGCCGGATGCACGATGGGGCCGGACTACAAGCGTCCGGACCCACCGCTTCCGCAGACCTGGCGCACCGAAGTCGCCGATGCGCAGGACGTCGCCAACACCCCGTGGTGGGCGAAGTTCGGCGACCCGGACCTGACTGCGCTCATCGAGACCGCGCTCGAATCGAACAAGGATCTGATCCAGGCGACGCTGCGCATCGAGGAGTTCGATGCGAAGCTGGACATCAGCCGCGCCGCGAACTACCCGCAGCTCGGCTACAGCGTGACCACCGATCGCGAGCGGCGCAGCCAGGAAAAGCCCAATGGCCTTCAGCCCGGCGCCGACCCGACCCTCAGCGACTTCGAGATCGGTCCCACGTTCACGTGGGAACTGGATCTGTGGGGGCGCGTGAAGCGCGCCAACGAGGCGTCGATGGCCGACCTGCTCGCGACCGAGGAGTCGCGCCGTGCCGTCATGCTGACCGTCGTCACCAGCGTGGCCACGGGCTATGTGCAACTGATCGAACTTGACCGGCAACTCGTGCTCGCCCGGCAGTCGCTGAAGAACCGGCAGGACGCCTTCGACCTGACCGTGCTGAAGTACCAGGGCGGCTCGGCGACCAAGCTCAACGTCGAGCAGGCGCGCGCCATCGTCGAGCAAGAGACGGCCAAGATACCCGCTATCGAAAGCCAGGTCGGCTTGGCCGAGAACGCGCTGTCGATCCTGCTCGGCAGCAACCCGGGGCCGATCAAGCGCCGCAAGCTCGATGCCTTGACCCTGCCGCCGGTACCTCAAGGCGTGCCGTCGGACGTGTTGAGGCGCCGCCCCGACGTGCTCGCGGCCGAACAGAACCTGGTCGCGGCCAACGCGCAGATCGGCGTCGCGGAGACGGCGTACTTCCCCACCTTGTCGCTCACCGGCGCGCTTGGCCTGGCCAGCGACCAGTTGAAGTTCCTGTGGGCCGAGACGGCCCGCACTGCCAGCATCGGCGCCGGCCTGGCGGGCCCGATATTCAACGGCGGCCGGATCGCCGGGAACGTGCGCGCTGCCGAAGCGGTCCAGAAGGAGATGACCGTCAAGTACCACCAGACGGTCCAGGTGGCGTTGCAGGAGGTCGACGATTCGCTGCTCTCGCGCGTCAAGTCCGGCCAGCGCGAGGAAGCGATCGTGCGGCAGGTGGCGGCCACGCGCGAAGTAGTCGGGCTGGCGCGCACGCGCTACGAGGGCGGCCAATCGAGCTTCATGGAAGTGCTCGATGCGGACCTCAAGCTCAACAGCGTGCAAAGCTACGAAGCGCAGAGCCGGCGCGACACGTTCCTGGCGTTGATCTCTGTCTACAAGGCGATGGGGGGTGGATGGATGGTTGAGCAGGACCGGCTGCGCGCACCTGCGCCAGGGGCCTCTGGCGTACAGATTTCCTCGGCAACCGAGGCAAGGGCTGATAAATGACCGAGCAGCAAAGCAAGAAGATCGTTCTGCCCGCCTACCTGTTGCGGCGACTGGAAGCGTTCAGGATCGTCAAGGGCAATGAACCGAGCTACCTGTTGCGCGACAAGATGGTCGGGGCGACCTATGACTTCGACCCCTGGCAGTTCTTCATCCTCGAGATGCTGCCGGCCAGCCAGACGCTGGAGAAGCTGCAGGCTGCATTCCTGGACCGCTTCGACCGGGCGCTGACCAAGAAGGAGCTCGATGAGTTCCTCGGCTCGGTCGCGGACCGCAAGCTGTTCGACGAAGAAGCGGGCGAGCATCCGCTGATCAAGCCCTTCACCTTGCCGGCCACCTACGATGTCGAGGACGGCAAGGCCAAGGCGAGAAGCTTTGCAGCCGAGGCGGCCAAGCAGTCGAGCGCGAGCGCCGTTCCGGGCGCTCCGGCCCCGAGTCCCAAGGCCGCGGCGCCCGACGCCGACGGCGCTGCCGCCGGGCAGCCGGAGGGCGACTTGCCCGCCGGCGTCCAGGACGCGATCGGCATGGACTGGCGGACCACCGAGCACATGGTCAAGCTGTTCGACCCGCGGCCGATGCTCAGGGTGCTGACGCCGCTGCTCTATCCGATACGGCACATCATCTACGTCACGCCGCTGCTGCTGTTCATCGCGCTGGTGCTGCTGTACCAGTACTACCCGCTCGTGACCGAGGATCTGCTCTCGCTGCACGCGAACATCAGCCTGGCCGGCCACCTGATCTTCGTGTTCTTCACGGTCCACGTCGTGACCACGATGACGGCGGCCATCGTCGCCACCGCCTACAAGGTCTCGGTCGACGTCGTCGGGCTCACCTTCACGCTGGGCTTCATGCCGCGCTGGGTGCTGAAGATGACCGGCGCCGAGCGCCTTTCGCGCTCGCAGACGATGTGGCTGCACGGCTCGACGCTGATTTCGCGGGTCGTGATGTTCAGCCTCGGCTCGATGCTCTGGTACAGCACCCGCGACCAGCAGAGCGAGCTGGCGCAGACCGGGCTGTTGTTCTTCTTCAGCTGCGCGATCGGCCTGCTCGTCGAGGCCGGCAACCCGCTCATCAAGGCCAACGGCTACTACCTCGTCTCGGCTTACATCAACGAGCCGCACCTGCGTGCCCGCGCCTACACGGCGCTGATGAACAAGATGCGCGGCGGCGTCTACCGGGCTTCGGACAACAGCCTCCTGGTGCTGTACGCGATCCTCTCCATCACGTACATCATCCTGATCATCCTGCTGGCCGGATGGATGCTCGCCAAGTATGTGATCGGCGACCTGAATCTCGGCGGGTCGGCGATCATCATCGCGATCGGCTTCATCGTCTACCTGATGTGGCTGAACTACTCGGGCCTGCGCAAGTTCGCTCAGAACTGGGAGCGCCAGCAGCAGTTCGACCGCTGGCGCAATCGCGCGATCCCGGTCGGCGCTGTCGAAGGCGAAGTCATCACGAAGCACCCGAACTACTGGAAATGGGCGGTCCTGGCCTTCTTCGTGATCCTGCTGTTCCTGCCGTATCCGTACGAGGCCGGTGGCGGATTCACGATCTACCCGCTGCGCAAGCAGGTGCTCTCGACCGACACGCCGGGACTCATCGAATCGGTGTACTTCGACGGGGGCGAATCGGTCAAGGAAGGCACCGTGCTGGCGCGACTCGCGCACGACGACTACCTGGCCCAGATCAAGGTGCTGACCGCGGAGATCGAAGAGCAGAAGGCTGTCGTCGACAACCTGAAGACCTTGCCCAAGCCGGAAGAGGTCAAGCTCGCCGAGTCGGCATTGAAGGTGCAGCGCGAGCACGAGGCCTACAGCCGGGAGAAGGAGCCGCGCCTCGAGAAGCTTTACCGCGCGGGGGCCGTCTCGTTCGAGGAGTACGACTCGGCCCGCAAGGACCATTTGGTCGACGTGCAGCAGGTCGTGCAGAAGGAGGCCGAGCTGGCGCTGGTGAAGGCGCCGGTGACGGCCGACCAGATCGCGGCCGCCGAGGCCAAGCTGCGGAGCCTGCGCGAGCAGCGCGCGACCTACGAGGCCAAGGTCGAGCGAACCACGCTGAAGATGCCGTTCGACGGCAACATCTTGACCTTGCACCTGCAGGACAAGATCAACAGCTATCTCGAGAAGGGCATGCCGTTCGCGTCGCTCGAGTACACGGGCACCGTGACCGCGCAGATCGAGATCGCCGAATCGGACATCCATTTCGTCAAGATCGGCCAGGTCGTGCGCGCGCGCCCGGTGTCCTTCGTCGACGACAAGGATTTCATCGGCAAGGTCACGGTGATCGACCGCAACGTGACGGTGAAGCCGACCGGCAACGTCGTCATGGTGCTCGCCACGATCGACAACCGCGAGGGCCTGCTGAAGACCGGCATGGCCGGCCAGGCCAAGATCGAGGCCGTCAAGATGCCGGTCTGGAAGGCGTTCACGCTCGCGATCGTGCGCTTCGTGGTGATCAACGTGTGGTCGTGGCTGCCCTGACGAAAAGGCGGACGACTGCGCACGAGCAGATGGCTTGGTTTCGAGTTGCTGAATTGGGAGAGGACATTCATGGTTGGCAGCGCATCCGTCGACACGACATATCGACGCTTCAGTCACGACCCTGCCTACGTTGAGGCGAACACTGCTTTCGTTCAGCGAGTGCCGCTCGGGCATGTCAAGGAGATCCTGGATCTCTGCGGGGGTAGCGGTGCAGTCGGGCAACTGATGCTCGCCGGCGCGCCCGAGTCCAGTCTGCATGCGATCGATCTGGACCCTGTCCAGATCGGCCTTGCGGCCGAGAACTATGCCGCGCTGGGCTTCGAGGTACGGCTCGGCGAGGCCGCTCTCGGTCCGTCCGGCCCTGGGCGCACCGTGAGCTTGATCGTCGGCTCGGCGACCGAACTGCCGTTCGCCGATGCGACGTTCGATTGCGTGATGATCGCCAACGCGATCCACCTGATCGGCGACAAGGAGGCACTGATCTCGGGCATCGCGCGTGTCTTGAAGCCGGGCGGCCTGTTCGCATTCAGTTCGGGCTTCTATGCCGGGTGCTGGCCGCCCGTCACCCAGCAGGTCTATTACGACTGGCTCAAGGAAGCGACCGCGTGGATTGGCAATGTCAATGCCGAGCGCGTCGCCAATGGTGAAGCGCCCATCAAGCGCGTGCGGGGCAAGTCGCAGCTCGCGCCGGTCGCCTACCAGAACCGCTGGCTCACGCCCGACGAGTGGCGGGAACTGCTGGGGGCCATGGGTTTCGACGTGCAGGATCTGAACGAGCGACCGGTCATGTTCGACCATCATTCGCTGGCATCGGTCGGTGCGTACAGCGGCTTGGCGGAAGCGCAGCTCAGCGGCTATCCGGTCGAGCTCGCGTCGCAGGCGCTCGCCAATACGGCGGCGCTGGCGCTGTCGGGTGCAGATGTCACGAGCGTGCAGCACAACTGGCTCGAGGTCTGCGCGGTACGCCGCGCCTGACAGCGATGTCCGCTACCATTCACTTTCAGTTCTGGGATTGACCATATGTCGAACGAAGCCGCCGCCACGAAATTCACTCATGACCAGATCGAGAAGGATCTGGTCGCGCTGGTTGCCGACATGACCGCCGACTGGGATCTGTCGTTCACCGGTGGCGTCACACCCGAGACCCGCCTGATGGCCGACCTCGCCTTCGAGTCGATCGACGTGGTGCAACTCGTCGTCGCGATCGAAGGTCACTTCGGGCGTCGCAAGATGCCGTTCGAGCAGTTGATGATGGTCGATGGCCGTTACGTCCAGGAACTCCAGATCAAGCAGATCGTCGACTTCCTCGCGCGTCAGCTGGACGCTTGAGCGTCGGACTTCGCGATCGCTCGAGACTCTGGCGGTCGGCAAATGTCCACACGGAGCCTGGTCGGGCGCGTAGCGATCGTCACCGGCGCCAGCAGCGGCATCGGTCGTGCAACGTGTGTCGCCTTGGCGCGGCGCGGTGCGCATGTCGTGGCGGTGGGCCGCCATGAGGCGCGTCTGGCTGCGACCGGCGCACTCGTCGAGGAGGCCGGTGCGGGGCGTTCCACCGCCTTGCTGCTGGCGCTCGACGTGCGCTCCGAGGCGGACATGCAGAGCATGGCCGCGCGAACGCTGGAGTGCTACGGCAGGATCGACATCCTGGTTCATTCGGCGGGCATCCTGCGTCCGGCTGGTGCGACCTTGCGCATGGCCGCACACCTCGATACCCCCGAGTGGGACGAGGTGCTCGACATCAATTTGCGCGGCACCTTTCTCGCCAACCGCGCGGTGCTGCCGGCGATGATCGCCGCGCGCAGCGGCGACGTACTCAACCTCTCGTCGCGCTCCGGCCGCATCGGCTTGGCCTTCGACGCGCCGTACTGCGCGTCGAAGTTCGGCGTGCACGGTCTGACCGAAGCGGTAGCCGACGAAGTGCGGCACGCGGGCGTGCGCGTCCAGGTGCTTGCGCCGGGCAAGTTCGCCACCGAAGTGTTGGATCAGACCGGGCCGATGCCGCAGCCGGAAGACATTCCGCCGCCCGAGCGCGTGGCCGACGCGATCTGCTGGATGCTCGCCATGCCTCCCGACACGCGGCTGCTTGCGCCGCTGATCGAACCGACCCAGCAACTCGGCGGTGCCGGCTGGATGTCCGGAAAGAGCGACAGCTCGGACCCTGCAAGACCTTCATCAATCAAGGAGCGAACCGTGAACATGTCGAGCGCGGACTTGCGCGGCAAGGTAGTGATCGTGAGCGGCGGGACCGGCGGTATCGGTCTGGCGACTGCCAAGGCAGTGGCTGCCGAAGGCGCCTCCGTCGTCGTGGCCGACATCGATGCAGCGCGTATCGCCGCCGTGTGCGGCGAGATCGAAGCGATGAGCGGCAATGGCGGCGCGCTGGGTGTCGCGATCGACGTCCGGCAGGAGGAGGATCACGAGCGACTCGTGAGAGAGACGCTTGAGCGCTTCGGTCGTATCGACGCGCTGATCGTCTGCGCCGGCATCCTGCGCAAGCGCGGTACGCCGCCCAAGGTGCTCGTCGACGTGACGACCGACGAATGGGACGACGTGATAGCAATCAACCTGAAGGGCGTGTTCCTCGCTAACCGGGCTGTGCTGCCGACGATGATCAAGCAGCGAAGCGGCATGATCGTCAACCTGTCATCGGTGCAAGGCTTGCAGGGTAGGGCCTATGACGGCCCCTATTGCGCATCGAAGTTCGGCGTCATCGGCCTATCGCAGGCTGTCGCCGACGAGGTACGCAGTTATGGCATCAAGGTACAAGCGCTGATGCCGGCTGCAGTTGCCACGCCGATGTGGGAGCAGAACCTGCCGGCGCCCATGCCTGGCGATGCCATTCCGCCGGAGCGTGTGGCCGACCTGATCGTCTTCATGCTGCTGCAGCCCGAGGACACGATGATCGTCGGCCCCGTGATCGCGCCGCTCGGCGCTCGCAAGCGCAAGGCAGCTGCTAAGCCTGCAGAGGCTGGCTGATATGCAGGGTACGGCCGCTTGACGGGCCCGCACCCGCCTCGGGTGCCTATGAGCGTGGTGTGCCTTCTAGCTCGGCGGGAGAGATCATCGCGCCAGATGCGACCTTAGGCGCTCGCCGCCGCCTTCCGAAGCCAGTGCTGCCAGGGATGACGAGCACTCAACGGAATGAAATCCTGGTCGGCTTCTTGCGCACCAAGTGCGCGCATGGAAGCCGACCCAGATGGGCAGTCTCAGGAAGTGCGGGGTCGGGCGATTGCCGCCAACCCCAACAAGCCGGCGGCCCACAGCACCAGGCTGGCGGGCTCGGGAACAGGTGCAGACAGGACCACCGAATCGATGCCGGTCGTGTCGACTCCCTGGTAGTAGTCGCCGTCGATCCGAATCGACTTCAGGTCGGCCAGAACCCCCTGCAGGATAGAGGCCGATGCCGAAGGTCCGCTCGTCGCACCGACCTTCCAGGTTCCGTCTGCGATCAGGTTGAACGAGAACGTCGCCCAGTCGCTGGTCGGCAGCGCAGGAGCTGCTGCAGCGAGCAGTACGCCGTTGGCGCCGAGAAGTTGCACGGCGGCATAGTTTCCGCCGATCGGTGCAGTCGAGAAGTCGCTCTTGATCGAATACGACAACATGCCGCCGTATGCCGCCGACTGGTCTCCGAGATACGCAGAGGGGCCTGAGAAAAACCACAGGCCGTCCCCACCGACATCGGAAGCCTGAACGAAGCCGTCAGGATCACCACCGCTGCTGACCCAGGCGAAGTTCATCGCGCCGTTCTTTGCTGTCCAGCCTTCAGTCCCGGCGTCGAAGCCGTTCGACGCGATGGTCTGCGCAAACCCTAGGCTTGCCGCCGACGCCAACGTAAGACCGATAGCCAAATTCACTGTTTTCATATCGCTCCTTCCGGCCACATATTGCTGCAAAGTATCCCAGACAATTTCGGGGGCGACGAGCGCTTTGTGCGCCAGCAGACCCCCTTAGCCAGGGGGTCATGCGCATGCACGAGAGGGTCCGTGACTCGAGTGCAGTATCGACTTGCGATCTTCGAAGTCGAGCGGAGAGAGGGGTGCGGACGACAGTCCTTTCCGGTGCGCCGCTGCGCCTAGCGGACGTCGCGGCCCATGAAGAAGTCCCACATGGCGTCGTTGGCAGAGATCGCGTTTGACGGCGGTTCGCCGCGCGAGCGTCCGGCGCCCGGCCACGAATGCGCGCCGGTATCGGTCACGCACAGCTCCACGACGGTGCCCCCGCGGCATTGCGAATAGCGCTCGCAATACACGCCCGGTCTTTCGAGCACGCGCTTTGGAGCGGGGTTGCAGCTGTCACGCTGCACCCAGCGCGAGATCGTTTCGGGTACCGACGTGAAGTTCGTCACCGCCGATCCGAGACTTTTCTTCCCCATGCCGCCATTGAATGGCAGATGATCGTCGTTGCGTGCATGGAACTCCAGCACCGAGACCGGATTGGTCGGATTGCAGCTCTTCGTGTTGTCGGTGCCGGCAACCGGAGCAATGGCTTTGAAAGTGTCCGACATCTCGCAGGCCAAGCGCTGCGCCATCAGCCCGCCGTTGGACATCCCGGTGGCGAATATCTTGCTGCGGTCGATGTTCAACTGCCGCTCGAGATTGGCCACCATCTGCCGGATGAAGCCGACGTCATCGATGTTGCGGTCGCGCGCGGGACCGCAGCAATTGCCGGCGTTCCAGGTGGCGAGCTTGCCGCTCGGCAAACGGCTGAACCCGTTCGGAAAAACGACGATGAAGCCGGCCTGGTTCGACTTCGAGATCTGTCCATAGTTTTCGTCCGATGCTTGGTAATCCATGCTGCCGCCGCCGCCGTGCAGCGAGACGAGCAACGGCGTCGGGTTCGCCGGGTTGTAGCTCGGCGGGACATGAACGCGGTAGCTGCGCTGGATACCATCGTGCTCGAACGAGAAGGTGTAGTCACCGGGCTTGTCGATCTTCGCGGTGACGTCGGTCAGGGCCGCCGGTGCCGGTCCGCCTTGGCGCATCCGTTCCCGGAGGCGCTCGCGCAGCGTCATGCCGGAGCTCTGGTCCTGCGCCGGGCTTTCGGTCGCGAGCAGCGCGAACAGCAGCGCGATGACGCCCACGATACGCAGGCTTGTGATCCGATTCATGATGATTCCTTTACGCAGCGGTTGAGGGGTTCGGTCAGAGCGCCATCGGCCCTGTGAGCGGCGGGCCTTGACGCCCGAGAGGCGCCGAGCATCGTGGCTGCCCGTTCCGGGGCACGCCGCGGTCGTCGGCCTCCACTGCCGCCAAAGCCGGGAGGGTCGCTTGATGCACGCGGACAGCCGTCGAGTTCGACGACCGGGCACTTGCATGCAAGCTCTTCGACTTGACCACGGGAGCAGCTTGCCGCAAAACCGAATGCCATGCATGGCATCAGGCTGACCGAGGATCCGGAAGCCTGTGCGATTGGTTTGCTGCGCCGCGATTATCGCTGCCCGGCCCGGACAACGGCGCTGCCGGTCTCACATCGTCATGCGATCTGCGCAGGCCAACCGCCTCGAAAAGCCTTTCGAGGCAGGTTGGCTCGAGTCACATCGGAGCGATGGCTCGTCGGGCATGCGCCGATGCTCGCTCGCCGGCCTTCGCGATCCTGCGACTCGAGTCGCGGACGTTCGCCCAAGATTCGCGGAAGGCGAGTGTCAGCGTCGCGGCTGCACCGTGGGTGCCGTCAGCGGCGTGAGGTACTTCAGCTGCCACCCGCCGTCCGGCTCGAGATTGAGGCTGCTGGCGCCGCCGACGATCACGCTCGGGCCGTTGTCCAACCGCAGCATGTTACGGAAGCCGTACGTCGGCCAGTTGTCGAGGCCGTCCACCGTCTCGGCCTGTGCCGGCGTATCCGGATCCGTGAATCGCCACAGGTCACCTCCGTAACCGCGCGTGGGATCGATCGGCTTGCTCGCGATGTTCAGCCGGATGTCGAACACGTAGCGATAGTCGTACATGCCGAACAGCAGATCATTGTCGCCGGCGGACACTGACCATGTGTAGGTGACGAAAGGATTGTCGAAGCCGGCCTGCCCGTAGAGCGGCGTCCACCCCGTGGGTTGCATCTGGAACGTCTTCGTGTTCGGCACCAGCGCGGGCAGCTGCGTCTGACCGTAGAGCAACTGCACTTCCGCCCCCTCCGATGTCATGCGGGCTCGCCAGATTGACGCGGCGCGCGACACATTGAACAGCAGGGTGATGTTCTCGTTGCCGTTGGCCGGCTTGCCGTAGCAGAACGACCGCGTGCACGAACTGTGCAGCAGCGATGCCGACTGGTCGTTCTGCATCGTCCCGAACCACAGCCAGCCCTTCCAGAATGTGATCGCGCCGGCCCCGGTCGTGTTGGCGACGACGGGATCCTGCTCGTATTGTGCGGGAGCCCAGATGCGCGACCATTTGGCGCCGGCATCGGCAGTCGTGTACTCACCGTCCGCTCCGAATGGCGGCCCGAGGTAGACGCCGGCGCTGAGGCTGCTGCTGCCGGACAGTTTCGGGGTCGCGACGCCTCCCTCGGCGTCCAGCGTCGACTTGTTCCACGCCGAGGCTGCGAGTCGTTTGCCGTCGTAGTTTGCGAGGTAGGCCGGGAACGCCGCAAGCGTCCCGACGACATCGAATCCGCAGTAGTCCGACACCGACGGCGAGCCGTTGAACGGATTGTCCGGCGTGCCGCGCCAGCGCAAGATCACGCCGTCGCCCGTTTGGCGTCCCGCACCGGCATAGAGCACGCCGTTGACCGTGATCCATTGCCGGATCTGGTTCAGCGCGGTGGCGCGGCAGGAGCCGCGATAGGTTCCGGTCGAGGCATCCCAAGCCGCGAAAGCGACGTCGTTCTGGAACGTCGGGCCTGCAAGGATGGAGGCATTGCCCAGCGCGCCGGCCGAGCGCAGGCCGAGAATGGTCTGGAAGATCGGGTCGTTGGGCGTACGGTCGGTCAGTTGCCGCGATGTCATGTTGTACGAGAACGCATGCGGCATGCGCCAGTCGCCCAAGCTCGGAGGCAGCGGATGCGACGGGCGACGCGCCAGCATGCTCTCACCGTACTCGCAGACGAACGAGATCGTCAGGTTCGGATCGGGCGGGAAGAGGCCCGTGGCCGACCCGCCGCATATCGGATTGGCGACCGTGCCGAACCAGATCGGATCGCCGGCGAACGACGGGTCACCAAGGCCGGCCTGCGTCAAGCCCCAGACGTACGACTGGTTCCGCTTCGGCTGGCCGATGCTGCAGGTCCCGTCCGGGTTGATGGGCGGATAGTCCACGCCGACGCCGTTGAAGCATTCGTCGGCATTCGTCTTCCCGAGCAATTCGGACGCGTAGGCAGGCGTTTCCGGCGGCGCCTTGAAATTGAGCACCTGGTTCCAGCTGAGCTGCGCAAAAGCGGGCGACGCCGCGTTCAGAGCGATCGGCAGCGCGCAGGCGAGTGCGGCTCGCAAGGTAAACACTCTCATTCTTCGACTCCGTTTGGAAGGCTGGATGGTGGCGTCGTCGTGGCGGCGGAGACAGCCGATGCACCGATGGCAAGCCTGCTCTTTTACACGAGCCGGCGCGACTGGCCCAGTCTCCTATCCCCCAGACCGGGGGGCGCGGACGCCCGGGCACCCAACTGCGAACTGCATCACGATCGTTTCGGCCGGTTGCAATCAAAACATGCAATTCACAAACAGTTCCTGATGTGAGTTTGCCAGGTCGCCGTAAAGATGACCATGAAATCGCCCTACATCCTTCCCCTCCGCCGTGTCATGTCCTCGACAGGCGCCGCACTCTTCTGTTTGTCGATTGCCGCTTGCGGTGGCGGCGGTTCGGACGCCGAGTCACCGCCGGCCGTCGCAGCGACCTCTGCAGCGCCAAGCGCACACGCCACTGCGGTCGTCTCGGCCAGCAAGCGGTCAACGGCTCCGGCCAAGACTCTGGCGACGAAGACGACGACCACGTCGCCGCCCGTGAAACGAGCGTCGACGACGATGACGTCGACCGGCGATACGTTGCAGGTCGCCAGCACGCTCCCCGGCTTCCCGCACACGTTCGATGTCTACCGGCCGGCAGGCGCGACCAAGGCCATCGTGTTCCTCCACGGCCTGGGCGGCTACAGCTGGCAGATCGCGTACGACCTCGGCCTGAACAGCATGATGACGACTCCGACCACGAGCACGGTCGATTGGGACTGGCTGGAGCAGAACCACACGATCGCGATCTTTCCGCAAGGCCAGATCCCGGCCGGCTCGACGTCGCCGACGTGGAGCGACTACGTCCAAAACTCCGGCGCCGACGATGTCGGTTTCCTCAAGGCGCTCGCGACGTACGCGAAGACCCAGCTTGGCGTCACCGAGGTTTCGATCTCCGGCCATTCCGATGGCGGCGCGATGACGGCTCGCATGTGGTGCGAGGCGACAACGTCGTACAAGGCCTTCGTTTCACTCGCCGGGCCGATGCCGTCGAAGACCTATCCGACGCCCGCTGCGACGTGCACGCCTTTGTCCAAGGCACCTTACTACGCCGTGATCGGCGGCGCCGACACGACGCTGCAGGCCTTCTCTCGTGGCGCCATCCAGCCGACGGCACAACAGATCTCGGTCGGTCTGACGAACTCGATTCTCGTTTCCGAGTGGTCACGCCACCGCGACCGTGCGACGAAGGTGTGCGGCACGGCAGCGCTCTTGGTGCCTACCAGCACGCCGACTTACGGTGAGACGTGGAATTCCTGCAACTCGCAGGTGCGCTACACGGTCGTCACGAACGCCGACCACCCGATCGAGTCGCTCCAGCAGTACATGGGCGTGCAAATGCTCGATCTGATCCGAGGCTTCGTCCAACAATAGAGACCCGCCTCCGGGCGCGGCGCGGCGTTGTCCAACGCCGCGCCTTGTCATTTGAAGCCAGGCATCCAAAGGCCTCCGCCTCCGCGCGATGCGCTGCCTTCCAGCGAAGGAGTGCCGCTAGACTCCGAGCCATTCACATTGGCGCCGTCGCTCAGGCTCGAATGGGCCGGGCGGTTGGAGCGAACCAAGCGACAGCAAGGGGGGCAAGGAATGCCGCGCAAGTCGATTCTGGGATTGCATCGGTCTGCCATGGCGGCATTCGGCATTTCTGCCGCGTCGTTGGCGTGGGCAGCGCCGTCGGTGCTGACGACCCTCTATGCCACCGCGCCCACGGGGGGCCTGCAGCTCAACGCGGCCGGCGAATTGTTCGGAACCGAGCGCGAAGGCATCGGCGGAAACATCTTCAAGCTGGCGCCGCCCGCCCCCGGTCAGGCGGCATGGACGTCCTCGGTGATCTATACGTTCACCGGCAATGGCATCGGCAGCACGGATGGGGAATCGCCATCTGCATTGCTGATCGACGAGGGCGGCAACATCTTCGGAACGACACTCGTCGGCGGAGCGGCTGCGAGCGGTACCCTGTTTCAGCTCAATCCACCCGTGGGCTCCGGCAGCGCGTGGCACGACACGATCCTCTATCAGTTTGGCGGCCGAGGGGTCGGCGACGGTGAGAACCCATCCGGCGCGCTGCTGCCCACGGCGGATGGCGGCTGGATCGGCACGACGCAATATGGAGGGGCGTGGAATGCCGGCATGGTCTACAAGATCGCCTATTCCGATGGCGCCTGGACCACGACCGCCCTCTACAGCTTCAACGGTCGTAGAGAAGGCTCCAAGCCGGAGGCTGGGGTGATTTCGGATGCCGCAGGAAACCTGTACGGCACGACCGTCGAGGGCGCCCGCGGCTCCGGCACCGTGTTTCGGCTGACGCCGCCCGTCGAGCCCACCGACGGCTGGACCTTGACCACCCTCTACACGTTCACCGGCGGTGCCGATGGCGGGAGATCCAGCGGCAAGCTGGTGCTGGACCGCGACGGCGCACTTCTCGGCACCGCGGAATTCGGCGGCAACAAGCTGCGAGGTGTCATCTTCAAGCTCTCGCCCGGCCACCGACCTGGCGCGCCGTGGACTGAAACCGTCATCCATGCATTCGCCGGCGGCTCCGACGGCGGCAAGCCCCGAGCGGGCCTGCTCTCGGATGGCCGTGGCGGCTACTACGGCAGCGCATCAGGCGGCGGGATCGGCGGTCGGGGCACGGTCTTCCAACTGACCCCTCCGGTCGCGGCGGGGGGTGATTGGACCTTGAAGACGCTGCACTATTTTCGAGGCGGTACCGATGGAATCGGTCCCTTCGGCGACCTGCTTCTGCGCGACGGCAAGCTCTACGGCATCACCCAGGGCAGCCAGCTCGGCAGCGGCACCGTGTTCATGCTGGAACCGTAGCCCTCTGCTACTGGAAGCAGAGATAGCCCCACACCGGGTCGAAGACGGGCGTTCCGCTCGAGGTCAGCGGCGTGAACGCGTCTCGCACCGTCAGCCCATGCAAGGGCGTCCCGGGATCGGTGGTGGACGTGTCGGGCTGCGCGTTCGTCGTCAGGGCGTGTGAGTCGCCGTAGGGCGGCGTGTTCGAATCGACCGAGACCGCCGAGCTGGTGGAGTTCATCAGTCCCATCGTCTCCCAGATCACCGACAGCTGCGAGTACGGCACGCTCGGATCCTGAAGCCCTCCGAAGCCGTACTGCGCCGATACCGGGGTGACACTCGTATAGCTCTCCCACGCCGCCGGCGAGTTGGTGTTGGTGTCCCAGTCGGGCGGCGAGGCGAAATAGCACGCGCGACTCATCGCGTAGAGCTTGGTCATCACGCCCGCGTGGCCGCCGCCCTGCGAGTGGCCGCCGACGACGATCTTCGACCAATCGACGGCGCCGTTGGCGAGGTACTGTCCCCAGCCTTCGGACGGATACGTCGTGTTCAGATAGGCGATCGCCTTCGTCAGGCGGGTGACGATGGAATCGGCTGGCGCGATCGCTACGTCGGGACTGTAGTTTCCCCCTGTGATGACTTCGCGACGAACGTCCCAGAAGCAATTCACGTCGGTGCTGGTCAGGCAAGTCACGCCGACCGCGCTCGAGTTGGCGTAGTCGAGACCGATGGTGTGAAAGCCGCGTCCGGCGCCGGCCTTCAGAATCAACTGATAGTCGGTCGGTACGCCGTCGGTCCCGGGAAGGAACACGAAGAGTTTGCCGACCGGCGTGACGCCCGCTATGGGCGGGATGATCACGTGGACGTCCGAGATTTGATCATTGGCCGCCGGGTCGATCGTCGAAGGCAGCACTTCGTGCACGACATAGTCGGCGCTCGAGGGCGGTGGTGCAGGGGCTACCTGCTCGCTGCTGCCGCCGCCACAGGACGCGAGAACCATCGATGAAAGAGCAGTCAGTGCCGCAAGTCGAAGATCCTTGTTCACGAGCATTCCTCGAAAAGTAGTTGGACGCAAATTTGTATCTCGACGAAACGGTAGACACCGACCGTCTTCCCGTGCCTATAGGGCTCCAGTGCTGCACATCATCCCGCACTCAGGGGGTCGAGGCACGCGGCTTGAGCCGCCTTTAAGTGTCGGTCGCGTCCTACAAACATCCGCTTCGACGCTGGGGAGCTGCCATTTGTGAAACAAATCGTGAACCAGAACGCTGCGCCGATAGGCGCGTAGATCCGCGTCGGTCCCCGCATTCCTCCCATGTGGCGCTGCTCTTGCTTCGAGACGACGACGCATGTCGTGGCCTGCACCCCCCATGGTTCGGGGGTGGCCCGTGGCGACGGCGGCGGACCAGAATCATAAGTTCTGTTGCTGCTGGCGAGCGCGCAGGGTCGCGAGGCGAGCGGCCCGAGAAACGACGGCCTTGCAGGCACGCAGTCGCGTGTGATGTTCACGGTACGCCCGCGGTCAATATGTCAGGCTCGTCATGCATGACTCCTAGAATCCGGGATGTCATGTCTGATATGACGGCTTCATCATACGTTCGGCCCTCATCACGCCCTTTTCTTTACCTTCTGACAAGCGAGCCGCAATGCCAGACTTCAAGACGTTCGTGTTCACGCCTGCTGGCCTGGGCGACGCGGCTCTCGCGATCGCGGCGAGCCGTGCGGGTGCAGTCGGCGTCTACAACGCGGAGTTCGACCTTGACGCGCGCGGCGCGGTGGCCGCCCTCGATCGCCTGGCGCGGCATGCGCGTGGCAGCTATGGCATCAAGCTGGGCACGATCGACGACGCCTTGATCGATGCACTGCGCGTGCATTGCGCACGTGGGCTGGCGTGGGTGATTCTCGAGATCGAAGCCGTCGCCCAGTGCGCAACACTGATCGGTGATCTGCGCCGGGCCGGTACCCGCGTGCTGGCGGAAGTCAGAAGCCCGCAGCCGCTCGCTGCCGGGGTCGAAGCCGGTCTCGACGGCCTGCTGATCAAGGGCAATGAAGCCGGTGGCCTGATCGGCGAAGATGCCAGCTTCATCCTCGTGCAAAAGTGGCTCAAGCGTACGCGGCTGCCGCTGTACGTTCGCGGCGGACTGACGCCGCATGTGGCGGCCGCTTGCAGCGCCGTCGGCGTCGCCGGCGGTGTGCTCGATTCGCAACTGCTTCTGCTCGAAGAAGTGCGCCTGCCCGACGCCGTGCGCACGCTCATCGGCAACCTGGCCGGAAGCGAGACGGTGGCGGTCGGCCACGGCGAGGACGGCGAGTACTTCCGGGTCCTGGTGCGCCCCAACCATGCGGTGGCGCGCCAGTTCGTCGCCGAGGGCGATGGCATGCATTGGCCGGAGTTGCGTTCCTGGGTGGCGGGAAAGTCCGGCTGGGCCGACCCGACCAAGGGGTTGCTGCCGATCGGCCACGACGTCGCGTTCGCAGCGCCCTGGCGTAAGCGCTACGGCAATCTGGGCGCCGTCCTGAGCGCAATCTCGGAGGCCATCGCCCGGCATCCGCGCATGGCCGCGATGCACCCTCCGATCGCCAAAGGCGCTCCGCTGGCGCGCGCGTTGGGTCTGACCTATCCGATCGTGCAAGGGCCGATGACGCGTGTGTCGGACACCGCCGAGTTCGCGCTCGCAGTGGCGGCCGGCGGCGCGCTGCCGATGGTGGCTTTTGCGATGCTCAAGGGCCAGCCGCTCGAGGCGCTCTTGACGCGTACCGCCGAATTGCTGGGCGACCGCGCCTGGGGCATCGGCCTGCTCGGTTTCGCGCCGCAGTCCTTGCTCGACGAGCAGCTCGAGATCGCCGCGCGCTACAAGCCCGACTACGCGATCATTGCCGGCGGACGTCCCGACCAAGCCGTGCACCTGGAGCGCGCGGGTGTGCCCACTTTCCTGCACGTGCCGGCGGCCAGCCTGATCCCGGGTTTCCTGCAGGAAGGTGCGCGCCGCTTCATCTTCGAAGGCCGCGAATGCGGCGGCCACATCGGGCCGCTGTCGAGCTTCGTGCTCTGGAGCTCGATGGTCGACAAGCTGCTCGGCGAACTCGGCCCGGGCAAGGTCAACGCGGAAGAGGTCGAACTGCTGTTCGCCGGCGGCATCCACGACGACGTGTCGTCGGCCATGCTGCAGGTGTTGGTTGCGCCGTTGATCGCCGTCGGCGCCCGTATCGGCGTGTTGATGGGCAGCGCCTATCTCTTCACGAAGGAGATCGTTGCCGCCGGCTCGATCGTGCCGCAGTTCCAGCAGGAGGTTCTCGAGTGCGAGCGCACCGTCAACCTCGAATCGGGCCCGGGGCACGCGAGCCGCTGTGCCTACACGCCGTTCGCCCGCGACTTTTTCCAGCAACGTGTCGACCTGAAGCGCGACAACGTGCCGCCCGACGAGGGCCGAAGGATCCTCGACGACCTGATACTCGGTCGCTTGCGCATCGCCTCGAAGGGCAGCAAGCGTGAAGGGCTGGGAGGTGCGCTGCAGAACCTCGATGCTGCCGAGCAGCGCGCCGAGGGTATGTACATGTTGGGCCAGGTCGCGACGTTGCGCGACGCGGTGACTGACATCGACGCGCTCCATGCCGAAGTGACCGAGGGCGCCGCCGCGCTGCTTGCCGGGCATCTCGAAAGCTCCGACGACGTCGCAATGCCGAGCATCGAGCGGCCTGCCGACGTTGCCATCATCGGCGTCGCCAGCGTGCTGCCGATGGCCAACACCACGCGGCAGTTCTGGGAGAACATTCTCGCCAAGGTCGACGCGATCACCGAGATCCCGTCGCACCGCTGGGACTGGCGCCTCTACTTCGATGCCGACCGCAAGGCCAAGGACAAGATCTATTCGAAGTGGGGCGGATTCCTGGATGACCTGGCGTTCGATCCGACCAAGTACGGGATGCCCCCGAAGTCGATCGAATCGGTCGACCCCATGCAGCTGATGGGTCTCGAGGTGGCTCATCGCACGCTCGTGGACACCGGCTACCACGAGAAGGCTTTCGACCGCGAACGCGCTTCGGTGATCATCGGCGCGAGCGGTGGAGCGGGCGACTACGGCCTGCAATACGGCCTGCGTTCGGAGCTGCCGCGTTTCAACGGCGACCTGCCGTCCGATGTGGCCGGACGCCTGCCCGAATGGACCGAGGATTCCTTCGCCGGCATCCTGCCCAACGTCGCGGCGGGGCGTATCGCCAACCGCCTGAATTTCGGCGGCATCAACATCGCGGTCGATGCCGCCTGCGCATCGTCGCTCGCCGCCGTCTATCAGGCGGTCGGTGAACTCGTGACCGGGCGCAGCGACTTCGTGATCGCCGGTGGCGTCGATACCGTGCAGGGTCCGTTCGGCTACCTCTGTTTCAGCAAGACGCAGGCACTGTCACCGCGCGGCCGCTGCTCGACCTTCGACGCCGACGGCGACGGCATCGCCATCAGCGAAGGCATCGCGATGGTCGCCCTGAAGCGCCTGGCCGACGCCGAGCGTGACGGCGACCGCATCTATGCGGTGATCAAGGGCGTCGGCGCAAGCAGCGATGGACGCGCCAAGGGACTCACCGCCCCGCTGCCTGCCGGCCAGTTGCGCGCCATGCGGCGCGCCTACGCGATGGCAGGATTCGGTGCCGGGACCGTCGGCCTCTTCGAAGCGCACGGTACGGGGACTGTGGCCGGCGACACTGCCGAGCTCGAAAGCACGACCCGGCTGATGCAGGAGGAGGGCACGGCGCCGCGCTCCGCGGTGATCGGGTCGGTGAAGACCAACATCGGTCATACCAAAGCGGCGGCCGGCGTCGCGGGGCTCCTGAAGGCGGCTCTTGCGCTGCACCACCGCGTGCTGCCGCCGCACCGCAACGTGACGACGCCCAACCGGGTGCTCTGCGATCCGGCCGCGCCGCTCTACATCGTCGATGAGCCCGCGCCCTGGCTCGCGGCAGGCGACACGCCGCGTCGCGCCGCCTGCAGCGCGTTCGGCTTCGGTGGCACCAACTTCCACATCGTGCTCGAGGAATACGCCGGCGAATATCGCGACTGGCTGCGTCCGCCGGCGAGCGACGGCTGGACCGCCGAGCTGCTGGTCTGGGCGGATGCCGAGCGTTCGGCGCTGGCGGCGCGCGTCGAGGCGCTCGCGACCAAGCTGGCCGCAGTCGACGGCCTCTTGCTGCGCGATCTGGCGGCGAGCCTGGCTGCACGCTTTCGCCCGCGCGAAGAGACGCTGGCGATCGTCGCCAAGGGCAAGGACGATCTGCTCGTCAAACTCTCCGCGGCGCTCGGCTATCTGCGCGGTCATGCCAAGTCCCTGCCGCCCGGCATCTACCACGGCACGGCGGCCAGCGCACTGACGGGCAAGGTCGCGGTGTTGTTCCCCGGCCAGGGTTCTCAGTATCCGGGCATGACGCGCGAGGTCGCGCTGCACTTCCCGTCCGTCGCCGAAGCGCTCGGCGACGCCGATGCGGCATTGCGCGATGCCTTCGACGCGCGCTTCGGTCCGGGTTCGCGCCTGTCGCAATTCATCTTCCCTCGCGGTGCCTACGACGATGCGGCAAAGAGCGAGGCCCGCCAGAAGCTCACCCGCACCGACATCGCGCAGCCGGCGCTCGGCGCTGCGGAGGTCGGGCTCTATCGGCTGATGCAGTCGTTCGGATTCAAGCCCGACATGCTCGCAGGCCACAGCTACGGCGAGTTCGTCGCGCTGTTCGCAGCCGGTGCGATCGACTTCGATGCGCTGATGCAGCTGTCGGCGGCGCGCGGCCGCTTCATCGTCGATGCCGCGTCGGCCAAGGGCGCCGAGCTCGGCACGATGGCTGCGGTGACTGCGCCGCGCAAGACCGTCGAGGACGCGATCGCCGACATCGACGGCGTGATCATCGCCAATCACAACGCGCCGTTGCAGAGCATCGTGTCCGGCACGCGGGACGCCGTCGCCGCGGCGTGTGCGAAGCTCGTCCAGGGTGGCGTCGAGGTCGCCGAGATCCCGGTCGCTGCCGCCTTCCATTCGAGCCTCGTGAAGCCCGCGCAGCAGGCGCTGTCGGATTTGATCGAGGCGACGCCGTGGGCGTCGGCATCGATCCCGGTCTACTCGAACGCGACCGCCCGTCCGCATTCGCAAGACGTGACGCGTGTCAAGCGTCAGATGGCCGAGCACCTCGTGCGTCCGGTCGAATTCGTCGCGCAGATCGAGGACATGTACAAGGACGGGGCGCGCATTTTCGTCGAAGTCGGTCCGAAGGCCGTGCTGACCCGCCTCACCGGCAAGATCCTCGAGGGCCAGCCGCATGTCGCCATCGCGATCGATGACGGCACCGGCCTGGCGGGCTTGCTGGCCGGTCTCGGGCAACTGCTGTGCGCGGGCATCCGGCTCGACATCGGCCGCCTGTTCGCGGCTCGTGGCTGCCGCATCGGCGATCCGGCCGAGCCGGCCACGCTGGTGCATCGCGAGCCGGTGCCGCAGCACGCCTGGATGTTGAACGGCAGCGGTGCGCGACGGGCCGCCGAGCCGGTGCGCCAGGTCGGCGTGACGCTCGAGCAGGCCCAAGCTCAGCAGCAGGCGCCGGCGGTGCCGACCTTGCCGTCCCCGGCGCCTGTCACGAGTTCCGCCCGGCCGGGGGCCGCACCGGCGGCGCAGGTCGCCGCGCCCGTTGCCGCGCATTCGCCGCCGCGTCAAATGGTTCCCGCAGTATCCACCCAGCACGCCTTGAGAGGAGGTCGATCGATGGATGAACGACGAATGGCTACGGGCATGGCGGAGTCGTCCGTCATGTCCGAATACTTTGTGACGATGCGGCAGTTCCTGGAGACCCAGGAACGCGTGATGTCGGCCTTCCTCGGCGACACGTCCGTGCCCGCCGGGCGTCCCGCGCTGCGGGCCGTCACGCGGGCGGTGCCGATGGCACTGCCTCGCGTCGCAGAAGTCGCGCCGGCGCACGCGGCGGTCGCCGCGGCCCCGGTCGCCGTCCCGGTGATCGCGACACCGGTCGCAGCGACGCCGCCGGCTGTGGTGCCCGTGGCCGCACCCGCCAAACCTGCGGCGCCGGCGCCCAAGGTGGCCGAGCCGGTTGCGGCGGCGGCACCGAAGTCGTCGGGCGGCGACGCGCTGTCACGCAGCAAGCTGGTCGACATGCTGCTGGGCATCGTCGAGGAGAAGACCGGCTATCCGCGCGACATGGTCGGCCTCGATCAGAACCTCGAAGCCGATCTGGGCATCGACTCGATCAAGCGCATCGAGGTCGTCGGCGCTCTGCTGCAGATGCTGCCGGCCGGTCATCGCGATGCGTTGAGCGAAAGCCGCAGCAAGCTGAACACGCAGCCGACGCTCAACGGCGTGCTCGATCTGATCGCGCAAGCGAAGGTGGGAGGCGCCGTCGCCGTCCCTTTTGATTTGGCCGGGGTGGGAGCAAAGGTGGACGTCGCCGTCAACCACCCGCCCCGGCTCGTCATGCGGCCGCACCGGGAGGTGCTGGCCGAACCGGTTTCAAGGCGCCTCACGGCAGGACGTTTCGTGCTGACCCGCGATCGTCTCGGCGTGGCCGATGCGCTGGCCGGGCTGCTCGGCAAGCGAGGGGTCGATGTCGCCGTCGTCGAGCTCGACGCCCTGGCCGACGAAGTCCTGCTGATCGAGCGTTGCAAGGCGCTCGGCTCGGCTGTGCCGATCGGCGGCGTGGTGCACTTGGCGGGGCTTGGTTGCCCGTCGCTCGCCCCCGACGACGGCCCGGCGCAATGGAGCCTGGCGCTGCAAGTCAACGAGAAGTCCTTCTTCCTGCTGCTGCGCGAACTCGGCGCACGCATGGCCAGCGACGCGCACGTCGTGGCCGCCACCGATCTGGGCGGGCTGTTCGCGCGCGAGCGTTCCGCGTCCGCGGCCCTGCGCCTCGAGTCCGGCGCGGTCGGCGGGATCAAGTCGCTGCTGGAAGAGCGCCCGGAGCTGCGCGTGAAGGCGATCGATCTCGATCCGAGACGTACCGCCGACGCGCTGGCCGCCGATCTGCTCGGCGAAATCGAACTCGACGGTGGCCGGCAGGAAGTCGGCTATCCCGATGGCCTGCGCACCGTGTTCCTCAGCGTGGCCGAGGACGTCGCGCTCGATGCGGCGCGCGAGGCCGCACTGGCGGCGGGCCTCGTCGTGCTCGCGACCGGCGGCGCCCGTGGCATCACGGCGGAGGTCCTGCGCGAGCTCGCGCGTCCCGGCAACACGCTGGTGCTGACCGGCCGCAGCCTGCTCGTCGAACCAGAGCCCGACGACATCGCGGCGCTCCCCGATGCATCGGCGATGCGCGAGCACTATGTCGCCCAGGTGCGCAGTGGCGCGCTGAAGCTCACGCCGGGCGAGATCCAGCGCAAGGTGCGCAGCGCGCTGGATCAGCGCGAGATGCGCCTCAACATCGCCGACCTGCGCGCCGGCGGAGCTGCGGTCGAGTACCACGCAGTCGACGTAACCGACGAAGCGGCGATACGCGCGCTTGTGGGCGACGTGACGCGTCGTCATGGCCGCATCGACGGCATCGTGCACGGGGCCGGTGTCATCGAGGACAAGCGCCTCGCCGACAAGCAGAGCGACAGCTGGTCGCGGGTGGTCGACACCAAGGTCATCGGCCTCATGCTGCTGCAGAAGTTCGTCGATCCCGATGCGCTGAAGTTCCTCACGGTCTTCAGCTCGGTCGCCGGGCGCTACGGCAACAGCGGCCAGTCCGACTACGCGACCGCCAACGAGTTGATGAACCGGATCTGCATGTCGTTGCAAGCCCGCTGGGGCGAACGCGTGGCGGTCAGCGCACTGTGCTGGGGGCCGTGGGGTGCCACCAAGTTCGGCGCCGGCATGGTGACGGCCGAGACCGAAGCAAAGTTCGGCGAGAAGGGTGTCCGTCTCGTGTCCGCGGCGCTAGGGCGGCGTCTGTTCCGCGAGGAGCTTGCTCGCGCGCCCGGGACCCCGGTCGAGGTCGTCTGCGGCGAGGCGCCGTGGGAAACCCTCGAAGCCGCGCGCGGCGCGCTCGCCGAAGCGCCGCAGCCGCCGATCCTGGGCGCATTGCTGGGCCGCAGCGTGCCGGCATCGCGGCCGACCGGCGAGCGCATCCTGCCGGTGCGCCTCGATGCCGCGCGCCACCTCTATCTGCAGGAGCACGGCATCGACGACAAGCTGGTGCTGCCGGCCGCCGCGGCGCTGGAGCTGATGGCCGAGGCCGCGCGCACGCTCTGGCCCGGTTGGTGCGTCGTGGAGGTGCGCGAGCACAAGCTGTTGAAGGGCGTGGAACTCACACGGGTGCCTCGCGACCTTCAAGTGTTCGTCAGCCCGCCGCCCTATGGCAGCAGCGAAGGGTTCGAGGTCAGCGCGGCGCTGCAAAGCGATCTCGGCAACGGCCGCGCGATGAACCACTATCGATGCGTGATCCGTCTCGAGCAGGCGCTGCCGACGCCGATGCAGGTCGAGCGTGCGTTCCACGACGACAAGCCGCTCAGCGTGGCGAAAGCCTACGGCGAATGGCTGTTTCACGGTCCGCGCTTCCAGGTCATCGAACACATCGACGGCCTGTCGCCGGCCGGCTCGGGGTCGCGGGTCCGCTCCACCGGCCCGTCCGACTGGCTGGTGTCGTCGGACGCGGAGAGCCCGGGCTGGGTCTTCGATCCGGCCCTGGTCGATGCCGCTGCCCAGATGACGTTGCTGTGGGCACGCGCCTACCGTGACGAGTCGACGCTGCCGACCCGTTTCGGCCGCGTGGTGCGATACCGGGATCGCTTGCCGGCCCGCATGCACATGGAATACCAACGCGTCGAGATGCCCGACCCGACATTGATACGCGCCAACGTCACGTTCTTCGACGAGCAAGGCGAGCCCGTCATGGCGATCGAAGAGCTCGACAGCGTCGCCAGCACTGCCTTGAACCGTCTCGGCGGCACTGCGCGTACCGCCGAGAAAGCGCCGGGGTGAGTCGTCGCGTCTCGCAAGCCAACGCTTTGCCGCGGGCAGCCCTCGCGGCAAGGCAACGCACCAAGGTGCCCTCATGAGTGAAGCTGCCAGGAACGGCGCCGAGCCGCCGTTGCCTATCGCCATCATCGGCATGGCTTGCATGTTCGCCGACGCGCCCGATCTGCGGACGTTCTGGAACAACATCGTCTCCGGCGTCGATGCGATCGGCGAACCCGTCCCGCTGTGGGATGCGAAGCGCTATCTCGAGTCGGGCCGGATCAAGACGCAGTTCGGCGGCTACCTGAAGGACCTGTACCGCTTCGACCCGACCGAGTTCGGCATCATGCCGAACTCGCTGGACGGCGGCGAACCCGACCAGTTCCTCGCGCTGCGCATGGCGCGCGACGCGCTCGTCGACGCCGGCTACTGGAAGCCGGACGTCGACCACACCGACACCGGCATCATCCTCGGCCACAGCACGTACCTGCACCGCGGCCAGGTCACGGTCATCCAGACCGATATCGTCCTCGACCAGACGATGGAACTGGTGACGGCAGCGATGCCCGGCCTGGACGCCGACGCCCTCGCGCAGCTGCGCGCGCTGCTGGCGAAGAAGATCCCGCCGATGAATTCCGACACGGCGCCAGGTCTCGTGCCCAACGTCATGACCGGGCGCATCGCGAACCGCTTGAACCTGCGCGGGCCGAACTACCTCGTCGACTCGGCCTGCTCGTCGTCGCTGCTGGCGGTCGGCGCCGCGATGGACGAGTTGCGCGCGGGCCGCAGCCGCATGATGCTGGCGGGAGGCGTCAACGCCTCGCTGCCGGCCGACGTGACGACGATCTTCACGCAGCTCGGCGCATTGAGCGCGCGCGGCAAGGTGCGCCCCTTCGAGTCCGGCGGCGACGGCACGCTGCTCGGCGAGGGGCTCGGCGTCGTGGTCCTCAAGCGGCTGCCCGATGCGCTGGCCGACGGCGACCGTGTGTACGCGGTGCTGCGGGGTGTCGGCCAGTCGAGCGACGGCCGCGGCACCGGTCTGCTGGCGCCCAGCCTGGAGGGCGAGACGCTCGCGATGCGCCGGACCTACGAGGCCAGCGGCGTCGATCCGGCGACGATCGGACTCGTCGAGGCGCACGGTACCGGCATCCCGCTCGGCGACAAGACCGAGATCGCGTCGCTGAAGATGGTCTTCGGCGAACGCACCACGCCGATCGGCATCAAGGCGCTCGGCTCGGTGAAGTCGATGATCAGCCACTGCATTCCGGCTGCCGGCGTGGCGAGCCTGATCAAGACCTCCCTGGCGGTGCATCACCGGGTGCTGCCGCCGACCCTGTGCGACGAGGTCAACCCGGAGCTCGGCATCGGGACGACGCCGTTCTACATCAACACCGAGGCTGCGCCATGGATCGCGCGGCTGGGCGAGCCGCGGCGCGCTGCGGTCAACGCGTTCGGCTTCGGCGGCACGAACTCGCACGCGATCGTGGAGCAGGCGCCCGACGCCGCCGTCAAGCCCGCACGCCTCGGCGCTTGGCCGGCGGAGCTGTGCGTGCTGTCGGCCGGCACCGCCGAGGCGCTGATCGCCAAGCTCGAGCGACTCGACGAGGCGCTCGCCCGCAACCCGCAGTGGCGCATGGCCGACGTGGCGGCGGCGCTGCTGCGCACCGATCGCGGCGAGCTGCATCGCATCGCGCTGGTCGTCAAGGACCTGCCCGCGCTGTCGAAGCGGATCGTGCAGGCGGTCGCTCGCCTGCGCGACGGCACGGTCGGCGCCGCCGGCCCGCGCTCGACACGCGGCAACGTCGTCTACGGTGCTCGCCGGGTCGAAGGCAAGCTCGCATTCCTGTTTCCGGGCGAAGGCTCGCAGTACCCGGGGATGTTCGCCGACCTGGCGCCTTGCTTCGACGACATCCAGCGCTGGCTCGATTTCTGGCACGGCCTTTACGACCTGCCGATCGGCCAGACGCGCACCGACATCGTCTTTCCGTCGTGCGAGATCGATGCCGGCCAGCGCAAGCACCTCGAACGCCGCATGCACGACATGGACGTCGGGTCGGAGTCGGTCTTCATCGGCGGCATGGCGATGTTCGAGACGCTGACCTCGCTCGGTGTCGTGGCCGACGCGATGGTCGGTCACAGCTCGGGCGAATCGGCTGCGCTGGGCGCGACCGGCGCCAACCCGGCGGTGACGCCGGAGGAAAGGACCGCCTGCATCAGCCAGCACTACGTGGCCTATGAAGAGCTGCTGGCGGCCGACAAGATCCCGACCGGCGCGCTGCTGGCGGTCGGCGCGCTGCCGCCGGCCACGGTCGAGCAGCACATCGCCGACATCGAGGGTGTCGAGATCGCGATGGACAACTGCAGCAACCAGCTGGTGCTGTACGGAAGTCCCGAAGGCATCACGCGCGTGCAGCGCTTGCTGAGCGACCTGGGCGGAATGTGCCTGCCGCTGCCGTTCGACCGCGGCTACCACACCCCCGCCTTCGCGGACGCCAGCACCGCGTTCCATACCTACTACAAGAACGTCAAGCTGGGCCGGCCTAAAGTGCCGCTCTACTCGTGCGCGACCGCCGGCCTCTTCCCCGACACGCCGGCCGCGGTGCGCAAGCTGGCGGCGGCGCAGTGGTCGCAGAAGGTGCGCTTCCGCGAGACGGTGCTGAAGATGCACGACGACGGCGTGCGGATCTTCGTCGAGGTGGGACCGTCGTCCAATCTGACGGCGTTCGTCAACGACATCCTGATCGACCGCGACTACGTCGCGCTGCCGACCAACGTGCGCCGCAAGAGCGGCGTCGAGCAACTGCTGAGCACGCTCGGTCAACTGTATGTGGCCGGGCGGAGCGGCGTGCTCGAGCGCTTGTTCGCCGGTCGCGCGATCACGCCGATCGATCTCGACGGCATGCCGGTCGCGCCGAAGGGCGTGCTGCTCGACAACACGATGCCGATGGTGCGGCTGAGCCCGGCCGACCGCGAGCAGGTGCAGCGCTTGACGGCGCGCGCCGGCCTGGACAGCGCGCAGCAGGCGGCCGCTGTACCGACCCCGCCGGCGGCCGCTGTGACGACCCCGCCGGTCGTTGCGGCGCGAGACGACGTCGCGGCGCTGGCGCAAGAAGCGCTGCCAGTCCAGCCGATCCCTGCGGTCGATGGCCGCGAACGCGTGATGGGCGACTATTTCGCGCTGATGCGCGGATTCCTCGATCAGCAGTGCGGCATCGTCGAACGGTGGCCGACCGTGCGCGGGGCGCTGCCGGCAGGCGACGCAACGCCTCGGCAGGCGACGGTTCAGGCCGGGCCGGCATGGCCTTCCACGCATGCGATCGACAGCCGCACGCCGTTGATCGACCAGATCGTCGAGCACGATCAGGCGCACGTGGTGGCGCGCTGCAGCGTCGGCCTGCTGAACGACAACTTCATCCGCGACCATGTGCTGTCGGGTGCGGTGTCGGATACCGATCCGGAACTCTTCGGCCTGTCCTGCGTGCCGTTCTCGGTCAGTCTCGAAGCGATGGCCGAAGCTTGCGCGCTGCTGGCGGGCCGCACGGACGTGCGCGTGATCGAGAACGTGAGAGCGTTCGATTGGGTCGCGCTCGACGAAGGAGCGCTGACCTTCGATGTGCGCGCGGACGTGATCGACCGGGAACTCGAACACTATTCGGCGCGGGTCATCACCGCACGCGGCCCGGCGCTCACCGCCGAGTTCCGCTTCGAGGCCGAGGAGCGCCTGCCGTCGGTGGCGCCGCTCGCCGATCCGCGCGAGTCGTACCTGAATTCGCCCCACCTCTACGCCACGGGGATGTTCCACGGTCCGCTGTTCCAGAGCATGACCTACGTCGAAGCCTGGGACGACAGCGGCATCGACGTGCAGCTGTCGGAATGCAGCCTCCAGAATTTCTTCACCGCCGGGCACGTCCCGCAGCTGGTGCTGAACCCGGTACTGCTGGATGCCATGGGTCAGGTGGTGGCGTGCTGGCTGGTCCAGTACGTGGGCACGGAATTCCATGCGTTCCCGTCGACGATCGATCGCCTCGAACTGGCCGAGCCGTGTCCGGTCGGCGCGGCCGGCATCGTGATGCGGATGCGCCAGCGTCCGGTGAATGGCACCTCCACCGACATCGCCGCACCGCGCGCCTGGCAGTTCGACTGCGTCGACGGCGAAGGCCGTGTGCTGATGCGCGGGCACGATCTCATCAACCTGTTCTTTCGGGTGCCGGCCGCCTATCACGACGTGCGCTGCGATCCGCTCAACGGCCGCCTCGGCGGGCCGCTCGAGCTTCCGGCCGAAGTGCCGACACCGGAGGGCCTTGCGCTCTGGGAAGTGCCGCTGATGCCGGAGGAGTTCTGCGCCCAATCGGGTGCGATCTGCATGCGCGTGCTGGCGCACGCGCTGCTCGGGCGCGCGGAGCGCGACGAATGGAACGCGCTGCAGGGCAACCTCCGGCGGCGCCGCGAGTGGCTGTTCGGTCGCGGGGCGCTGAAGGAAGCGGTGCGCCTGTGGGTCGAGGAGCAGACCGGACAGTTGCTCTATCCGATCGACATCGTCGTGCAGCACGACGCGCACGGCGCGCCCGTCGTCGGCGGCTGGTGGTGCGAATCGCTGATCGCGGCGCCGAGCGTCTCTCTGTCGCACAACGCCCGGGCTTGCCTCGTGGCCGTCTCGCCGCCCGGCCAGCCGGTGGGCGTCGACCTCGAGGAACTCGGGCGCGTCCGTCGCCCCGAGTTGCTGGCCGATTCGCTCGCCGACGAGGAACGGTCGCTGGTACACGGCTTGCATGGCGTCGACCTGGACGAGCGCTTGCTGCGTCTGTGGTGCGCCAAGGAGGCGGCGGCGAAGTGCCTGGGCATCGGCCTCCAGGGTCAGCCGAGCGCATTCGTGGTGGTGTCCACGGACGCGGCGTGTGAAAACTTGATCGTGCGCCATCATGTCGGCATGGTCGAGACGCATGTCGCGCGAGTCGACAACACGATAATCGCCGTCGCGTGCCAGGAAACCGCCGGCGCGGGGGTTCTCGGATGAGTGCGCTCCCGAGAACGAGGCCGCTCGCCGTGGGCGCAGCGGCGCGCCACGCCCATCCGCATGCCGTCAGGCCCGTGTCACATCGCCTCCCCGACCGTCCATCCCTGTCAGGTTCAACATCGAAGGAATTCTCATGACCGTGCGTACTCTCTTCATCGGCATGGACGGTGCCACGTTCACCGTTCTCGACGACCTGACCAAGACCCGCCCCGGCGCGGACGGCCCGATCATGCCGTTCATGGCGAAGATCTTCGCCAAGGGCGTGCGCGCGAAGCTCCGTTCCACGCCGAACCCGCTCACGCCGCCGGCCTGGGTCTCGCTGATGACCGGCCGCAATCCCGGCCATCACGGGGTCTACGACTTCGTGCGCGCCGAGGAACGCGGCGACAAGGTGTTCATGACGCTCTACGACGCGCGCGACTGCCGCGTCGAGACGATCTGGTCGATGGTGAGCCGCGCCGGCAAGAAGATGGCCGCGCTGAACTTCCCGTTCACCGCGCCGCCGCCGAAGGAGCTCAACGGCTTCGTCGTGCCGGGCTTCGTGCCGTTCCGTCACCTGCGCCGCAACACCCACCCGAGCGACCTGTACGACCGCCTGAAGGCGATTCCCGATTTCAACGCCAGCGAACTGGCGTGGGACTTCGACCAGGAGCAGCAGGCCGGCTATGAGCTGAGCGACAAGGACCGCGAGGAGTGGATCCGTTACCACCTGCCGCGCGAGATGCAGTGGTTCCGCGTCGCCGAGTACCTGATGCGCGAGGAGCAGCCGGACCTGATGGCGATCCTGTTCGACGGCGTCGACAAGCTGCAGCACCAGGCCTGGCAGTACCTCGACCCGCGCCTCGAACAAGAAGGAAAGGGCGAGTTCCACGCCCGCATGCGGGAGTTGTCGCTGGCCTACTTCAAGCAGCTCGACGGCTTCATCGAGAACCTCGTGACGGCGGCCGGTCCGGACGTGCAGGTGTTCTTCGCGTCAGACCACGGCTTCACCGCGTCGCACGAGATCGTGCGCATCAACGCGTACCTCGCCGAGAAGGGCTACGTGCACTTCAAGCCGATTCCCGAGGGCGAGGAGGGCGCGAACGTCACGAAGAGCTATTTCGCGTACCTCGACTGGACCAAGACCACGGCCTACTGCCGCACCCCATCGTGCAACGGCATCACGATCCGCGTGGCGCGCAATCCGGGCGAGACCGGCATCGACCCGAAGGACTACGAGAAGGTGCGCTCGGCCCTGATCCGCGACCTCGAGCAGCTGACGGACCCGGCATCGGGCGAGCGCATCATCACCGAGATCCACAAGCGCGAGGACGTGTTCCCCGGCTCGGCGATGGGCGATGCGCCGGATCTGCAGCTCGTGCTGCGCGACTTCGGGTTCGTGTCGGTTCGCAACATCCTGCCGATCGTCGAGGAGCGCAACTACGTCGTCGGCACGCACCACCCGGACGGCGTGTTCCTCGCCTACGGCCCCGGCATCGAGGCCGGCAAGCTGCTCGGCAAGCGCCACATCACCGACGTCACGTCGACGCTGCTGTACAGCCTCGGCATGCCGGTGCCGTCGGATCTCGAGGGCGTGGTGCCGCCGGCGATGTTCACCACCGAATACAAGGCGGGGCATCCGATCGTCATCGGCGCGCCGACCCGGAGCGCTGGCGACAAGGACCAGATGGAGGCGATGGACGAGGACGAGAAGAAGCAGATCATGGAGCAGCTGCAGATGCTCGGCTACATGGAATAAGCCAGATGCCGACTGCGCTCATCAACGGTGTCCAGCTCAACTATCTCCAGCTCGACGAGGGAGGCGCTGCCGACCGCGAAGACCTGGTGATGGTGCACGGCCTGGCCACCAACATGGCCTTCTGGTACTTCAAGTACGGCGTGCCGCTGTCGGAGAAGTACCGCGTCACGCTCTACGACCTGCGCGGCCACGGGCGCTCGGAGATGCCGCAGAGCGGCTACACGCCGAGCATCATGGGCCAGGATCTGGCGGGCCTGATGGACCACCTCGGTATTGAGAAGGCCCATTTCCTGGCGCACAGCTTCGGCGGCGTCGTGACCTTGAACTTCGCCTGCGCGCAGCCGGAGCGGGTGCGCAGCCTCGTGCTCAACGACAGCCACTTCTCGGCCGGCCGGAAGGTCCAGGCGCGGTCCGAATGGACGTTCGGCCAGAAGTTCCAGCCGCTCCTCGACGCGCATGGTCTGGACCTGGATACCAGCGATCCGTATTTCGGCCCGAAGCTGCTTATTCGCGTCGCCGAGTGGCAGCTCAAGGGCTATCAGGTGCCCAACGAACTGCTCGACCTGGTGAGCCCGCTGCTGGGCAAGACCGGCAAGCGCACGTCGGGCGAATGGCTGAAGCTGATGAGCACGACGTCGGCGCAGGCCGAGATGACGACGCACGACGGTCTCACCGTCGATCGCCTGCGGACGCTGCGCTTCCCGATCATCGCGATGTACGGCGACAACTCGCCCGCGCGTCTCTCCGGCGAGGAGTTGCTCGATATCTGGCCGCACGCCGAGTTCCGGCGCGTCCGCGACGCCGGGCACTTCTTTCCGACGTTGCGGCCGGAGGAGGTGCTGTCCAGCTGTCTGCGCTTCTGGGACGGCGAGTTCGCATCGCGCCACCAGCGCGCCGGCGAAGCGCGGCGCAGCCATTTCCGCAGCGATCGCGTCTTCATGGCCGGCGGCGCGTGGTACTTCACGACGCGCGACGAGAATCGCGTCGGTCCCTTCGCCGATCGCGAAGAGGCAAGCCTCGGCCTTGCCAGCTTCATCTCCGCGGTGAAGAACTAGAGTTTCCGAAGATGGTGGCGACGATCAACCGGCTCGGGGTCCGGCCCGGGCTCAACAGCGAACACTTCAAGCTGATCGCCTACGGCGGCTTCGGCGACGGGCACAACTCGTACGCCCATGCGATGGCGTGGTTCAAGGGCAAGCTCTACGTCAGCACCATCCGGGGCGCGTTCTCGCTGATGCGCAAGCGCCAGGCCGGTAGCTTGGGCCTCGACGTCTGGCCGGTCGAAGGGCCGGTGGATCCGTTCGACCTCGACCTCGGCGCCGAGATCTGGGCCTACGATCCGCGGCTCGATATATGGGAGCGTGCCTACAAGGCGCCGATGATCCTCGGCACGCACGGCAAGATGATCCCGCGCGACGTGAGCTATCGCGCGATGACCGTGCACCGCGAGAGCGACGGCAGGGAGGTGCTGTACGCCTGCACCTGGTCGCCGGCGCGCGGTCCCGGTCCCGTGGTGCTGCGCTCGGAGGATGGTCGGCATTTCGAGCAGACCTGCGAGCCGGGCCTGGTCGGGCTGCCGGTCACGACGATACGCTCGCTCGTGTCGTTCAAGGGGCGGCTCTACACGACGCCGGCCGGCACGCGCGGAGGTAGCCAGAACATCTCCGGCCACGTCGTCATCTACGAGAGCCGCGATCCCGCGGCCGGCCACTGGGAGCCGGCGATGGACGCGTTCGGCTTCGGCGATGTCGGCAACAAGTCGGTGCACGAGATGTGCCCGTGGGGCGACTATCTGTATGCCGGCACGCTCAACCACAGCGGATTCCAGCTCTGGCGCAGCCGCTGCGAAGGCGAACCGCCTTACGAGTGGGAGAAGGTGCTCGAGCTCGGCTGCTACCGCGGCAAGGAGAACCAGGGCATCCTCAGCATGATGCCGTTCAAGGATGCGCTCTATATCGGCACCGGCATCCAGGGCGGCGGCATCGACAAGGCGAACGACATCGGACCCGCGGCGGCCGAGTTGCTGCGCCTGAACGAAGACCTGTCCTGGGATCTCCTCGTCGGCGAGCCGCGCGATACGCCGGTCGGCTACAAGGAGCCCCTGTCGGGCCGCCGCGCCGGCTTCGACATCTTTTTCAACGGCTACTTCTGGCGCATGGCCGTGCACGAAGGCTGGCTCTACATGGGCACCTTCGAATGGAGCGGATGGCTGGGCTACGTCCACCACAGCCGCTGGCCAGGCGCGTTCTCGAACGTGCTGGCCCACGTGACGCCCAAGGTGCTGTTCGAGAACCAGTCCGGCTTCGACCTCTACCGCACCAACGACGGGGTCAACTGGGTACCCGTGACGACCAGCGGCATGGGCAACCCGTATAACATGGGGCTGCGGACACTGGAGTCGACGCCGTACGGGCTCTTCCTCGGCACGGCCAATCCGTGGGGACCGAAGGTGATGCCGCTCGACGGCGACGCCTATACGTTCAATCCGCGCGGTGGCTGCGAAGTGTTCCTCGGCAATCGGCCCATCGGCCGCCTGCCCTGAGCGCGTTGCCGGGCGCAGCAAGGCGCCCCCGATGGGCCCGATGAGGAGAACGCGTTGAGACGACTCGGATGGCTTGCGGCACTGGGCCTTGCGAGGTCGCAAGAGGGCGGCCCCCGGCTGGAGCAGATCCGGGAGCACCTCGCCGCGCGGCGCGCAGAGGCGGGGGATGACGATTTCGGGGACGGCTTCGTCGGGCGGCGCGGGACGGCGTTCGCGCTGCCTGCGAATGCCGCCCTGGAGCGGGACGTTCCCTACGGCCGTGAGCTTGCCGAGCGCATGGACGTCTACCGGCCGGCCGATGCGCGCGATGCGCCCGTCGTCCTCTACGTGCACGGCGGCGGTTGGCGGCGCGGCGACAAGGCCATGCCGCAGATGGTTGCGAACAAGGCCTCCCACTGGCTGGCCAAGGGCCTGGTCTTCGTTTCGACGAACTACCGCATGCTGCCCGATGCGGACGTGATCGAGCAGGCGCGGGGAGTCGGCAGGGCGCTCGCGTTCGTACAGGCGAACGCTGCGGCCTGGGGTGGCGATCCGGCACGCGTCATCCTGGTCGGCCATTCGGCCGGCGCGCACCTGGCCGCATTGTTGACGGCGGACGTCGGCCTGGCTCCGTCGGCGCGTCCTTGGCTCGCGACGATCGTGCTCGACACCGCGGCGCTCGACATGGTCGCCGTGATGAGTCGCCCGCACTTCGCGTTCTACGACCCGGTGTTCGGTCGCGACCCCGCGTTCTGGCGTGCAGCATCGCCGATGCACCGGCTGACGGACAAGCCGATCGTGCCGGTCATGCTCGTGTGTTCGTCGCGACGCGGCGACTCGTTGTCGGCGGCCGAGGACTACGCGGCCAAGGTGAGCGCACTCGGCGGCCGGGCGGTGGTACTGCCGGTCGATCTGACGCACATGCAGCTCAACGACCAACTGGGCCTGCGCGGCAGGTACACCGAGGCGGTCGATGCGTTCATCGAATCGGTGGCGTTCCCCGAAGCCTAGGCCTAGGGACGGTCCGGGCCGCGACTTCCTTACCAGGGTGGATCGTCGATCCAGTATTTACCTGCCGGTCGGTCTACGACACTTTCCGCCGACCTCTCCGAGGAGCCTTCGAACATGTCCGAACCTCTGGTGCTGATTGCCCAGCAAGGCGCCGTCCGCACGCTGACGCTGAACCGCCCGAAGTCGCTGAACAGCTTCACCGGCGAGATGCACGACGAGTTGCTGCCGGCACTCGAGACAGCAGCTGCCGATGCCGCGGTGCGCTGCGTCGTGCTGACCGGCGCCGGCCGCGGCTTCTGTGCCGGCCAGGATCTGGCCGACCCGGCGGTCGCGCCGCGCGGAGAAGGGCAGCCGGTCGAGGTGAGCGAGGTGATCGAGCGCCGCTACAAGCCGCTCGCCTTGCGGATCCGCAGCATGCCGGTGCCGGTGATCGCCGCGGTCAACGGCGTCGCCGCCGGCGCCGGCGCCAGCATCGCGCTGGCTTGCGACATCGTGATCGCCGCGCGTTCGGCGAGCTTCATCCAGGCCTTCTCGAAGATCGGTCTGCTGCCCGATGCCGGCGGCACCTGGCTGCTGCCGCGCCTCGTCGGTCGCGCCCGCGCGATCGGCCTGGCGATCACGGGCGACAAGCTGCCCGCCGACGAGGCCGCGCGCATCGGCCTGATCTGGCGCGCGGTCGACGATGCCGAGTTCGCGTCCGAGGTCGCTGCGATGGCGGAGCGCCTCGCCGCGATGCCGATGAAGGCGATCGCCGAGACACGCGCGCAGATCGATGCCGGCATGCTGACGAACTACGGCGATGCGATCAGCGCCGAAGGTCGTCGTCAGGGCGAGCTCGGCAAGGCGCCCGACTTCGCGGAAGGCGTCGCCGCGTTCCTGGCCAAGCGCGCGCCGGTGTTCAAGGATCGCTGAGCCATGGTGGCCGGGAGGCTGGATTCGTCGATGCCGGTCGCGGTGATCGGCGCCGGCAGCATGGGCGCGGGCATCGCGCAGTTGGCGGCGCAGGCCGGGCACGACGTGCGTCTCCATGATGCGCAGCCCGGCGCCGCCGAGCGCGCGCTGGTCCGCATCGATGCGGACCTGGCCGGCGCGGTCGCCAAAGGCCGGCTCGACGAAGCCGAACGCACCGCGATCCGCGCCAGGCTGACGGCGGTCGACGGCCCGGAGGCGCTCGCCGGCTGCGGCCTCGCGGTCGAAGCGATCGTCGAGCAGCTCGAACCGAAGAAGGCGCTGTTCCGCCGGCTCGAAGGCATCCTCGGCGACGGCGCGGTGCTCGCGACGAACACGTCGTCGATCTCGATCACCGCGATCGCGCAGGGCTTGGCCCATCCGGAGCGCGTGGTCGGCTGGCACTTCTTCAACCCGCCGACGCGCATGAAGCTCGTCGAGGTGATCCGCGGCGTCGAGACCGATCCGGCGGTGGCGACGGCGATGCATGCGCTGTCGAAGGCCTGGGGCAAGACGTCGGTCGATGCGCCGAACGCGCCGGGCTTCATCGTCAACCGCGTCGCCCGGCCGTACTACGCCGAAGGCCTGCGGCTGCTGGCCGAGAACATCGCGGCGCCGCAAGCGATCGACCGCATGCTGCGTGACGCCGGCGGCTTCGCGCTCGGGCCGTTCGAGCTGATCGACCTGATCGGCGCCGACGTCAACCTGTCGGTCACCGAGTCGGTGTTCGCCGCGACCGGCTGGGACACGCGCTATGCGCCGAACCTGATCCAGCAGGAACTGGTGCGCGCGGGCCGCTACGGCCGCAAGAGCGGGCAGGGCTTCTACGACTACCGCGAAGGCGCGCGGTTGCCCGTCGCGCCGCTCGTGATGCCGGCGGCGCAGGTACCGAAGCTGCACCGCAGCGAGCTGCTCGGCCTGCTGGCGCTGCTCGTCGAGCGCATCGAGTCGCAAGGCACGACGTCGATCGCCGTCGACGTGATGCTCCCGGCCGAAACCTTGCGGATCGGCGACACGCTGATCGCACTGACCGATGGCCGCACCTTGGCCGAGCGCGCGCGTGCGATCGATCGGCCGATGCTGCTGCTCGACCTGGCGCGCGACTATGCGACGACGACGATCGTCGGCGCGGCCGGTCCGGCGGACGCGCTCGCATCGCTCGCCGCTGCACTGCAGCCGGCCGGCATCGGCGTCGTCGAACTCGCCGACGTGGCCGGGCTCGTCGTGATGCGCATCGTCGCCTGCCTCGCCAACGAAGCCGCCGACGTGATGACCTGGACGCGCACGACCGCTGTCGACATCGATGCGGCGATGCGCCTCGGCACGGCCTATCCGATCGGTCCGCTCGCCTGGGCCGACGCGATCGGCGTGTCGCGCGTCGCGGGCGTGCTCGAACGGCTGCAAGCGCACTACGGCGATGCGCGCTATCGACGTTCGCCGCAACTGCTTGCGCGGCATTTCGGCGAGGCGCGTTTCCACGGCTGACGCCGCCGATCGCCAGGTACCTTCAACGTACGGCCTTCGGCTCCGGCCCGAGACGATCGACACCCTTGCGCTGCAATGCGTCGGCGTAGTAGCGGTCGATGGTTCCGTCCGCCTTCATCTCCGCGAGCGCAGCGCCGAGGCGCGGCGCGAGCGCCGCATGGCGCGCATTCAGCACGAGGTGCAGCGGCTCCGTATCCCGGCGGTACGGCCAGCTCGTCAGCCGGTCGCGCAGGCCGAGTTGCGCGATCGATGCATCGGCTCCATCTGCAGCACGCCCGCGCGCGGCCGCCGACCTCGGACACGACGGTCGGCGCATCGCCGCGTCCGATCGCCAAGGCCGGTGCCGCACCCCATGCCGCCGGCCAGAGCGTCAGCGAGCACAACCCTCCGAGTGCAGCAGAAAGATGTCGTCGGCGTGCGCTTGACCGTTCGCCCATGTGCGCACCTCGTGTCTGGCGCGGATGATGCGCCGATCGGAGCGCTGTGGACAGGGTTTGCCGCATCCGCGCGGGCCGCCGCCGAGCCGCGTGGACGAGGCCTTGTTCGGGTTATCCCCCTGGTGAGCGGACTTGCAACCGGCGCTCTCTCCTTTTATCATTTACCGACCGGGCGGTAGATTTTGTTTGCGAGGCGCAGCCTGCAAGGAGTTGACGGATGGTGATGACAGCGAGCGTCGGGCGCCGGCACGGAGGGTGCGGACGCACCCTGAAGGTCGGCCATGGCTGACAGCGCCAGCGACGCGCAGCACGTCGCCGAGCAGGTCGCCGAGCGCATGCTCGCCGACGATCGCGCCACCAGGATGATGGGCATGCATCTGGTCTCGGTCGGCCCGGGTGCGGCACGCATGCAGATGACGATCCGCGAGGACATGCTGAACGGCCACGACATCTGCCACGGCGGGCTGATCGCGACGCTCGCCGACTCGGCGTTCGCGTTCGCCTGCAATTCCTACAACGAGATCACGGTGGCGTCGGGCTTCGCGGTGGAGCTGCTCAAGCCGGGCCGGGCCGGCGACATGCTGACGGCGATTTGCACCGAGGTGTCGAAGTCCGGCCGCACCGGCGTGTACGACACCGAGGTGACGAACCAGCGCGGCGAGCGCGTCGCGATGTTCCGCGGCCGCTCGTACACGATGAAGGGCAAGCCGGTGCTCGGCGATTGAACGACGGAGGAGAGCGGATATGCCCGTCAAGCAACCCCAGCCCGGCGACCTCGAGGCGATCGAGACGGCGAGCCGCGATGAAGTCGCCGCGTTGCAGTTGCAGCGCCTGAAGACGACCTTGCAGCGTGCCTACGAGCACGTGCCGCACTATCGCCGGGCCTTCGATGCCCAGGGCGTGCGTCCCGAAGACCTGAAGTCGCTGGCCGACCTCGCCAAGTTCCCGTTCACGGTCAAGAAGGACCTGCGCGACAACTACCCGTTCGGCCTGTTCGCGGTGCCGCGCGAGCAGGTCGTGCGTCTGCATGCGTCGTCGGGCACGACCGGCAAGCCGACGGTCGTCGGCTACACCAGGAACGACATCTCGAACTGGGCCGATCTGGTCGCGCGCTCGATCCGCGCGGCCGGCGGGCGCGCCGGCGACATCATCCAGGTGTCGTACGGCTACGGTCTCTTCACCGGCGGGCTGGGCGCGCACTACGGCGCCGAGCGGCTCGGCTGCACGGTGATCCCGATGTCGGGCGGGCAGACCGAGAAGCAGATCCAGCTGATCAAGGATTTCGGGCCCAGCATCATCATGGTCACGCCCAGCTACATGCAGGTGATCATCGAGCAGATGCAGCGCATGGGCATCGATCCGCAGTCGACGTCGCTGAAGGTCGGCATCTTCGGCGCCGAGCCGTGGACCGAGGCGATGCGCAAGGAGATCGAGACCAAGGCCGGCATCGATGCGGTCGACATCTACGGCCTGTCGGAAGTGATGGGGCCGGGCGTCGCGAGCGAATGCGTCGAGAGCAAGGACGGGCCGGTGATCTGGGAGGACCACTTCTATCCCGAGATCATCGACCCCGACACCGGCGCGGTGCTACCGGACGGCAGCGAAGGCGAACTCGTCTTCACGTCGCTGACGAAGGAGGCGCTGCCCATCATCCGCTACCGCACGCGCGACCTGACGCGCCTCTTGCCGCCGACGTCGCGCGCGTTCCGCCGCATGGGCAAGATCGTCGGCCGCAGCGACGACATGCTGATCATTCGCGGCGTCAACGTGTTCCCGACGCAGATCGAGGAGATCGTGCTGGCGCATGGCAAGTTGTCGGGGCAGTACCAGGTGATCGTGAGCCGCGACGGGCTGCTCGACGAGGTCGAAGTGCATTGCGAGATGCAGCCCGGCGTCGACGGCGACGCGAAGGAGATCGCCGGCTGGATCACGCACCGCGTGAAGACGCTGGTCGGCATCTCGACCCGCGTCAGCGTGCTGGCGCCGGATTCGATCGAACGCACGCTGACCGGCAAAGCACGTCGAGTGATCGACAAGCGCCGCAAGTAAGGAGTCCGACCATGTACACGCAAGCGATGGACACGATGGGCAAGGACGAGGCCGCCAAGCCCGTGCGCAGCGCCGAGGAGTTGCGGTTGCAGGAGCGCTTCGACGAGCGCATCGATGCCGGCGACTTCATCGAGGCGAAGGACTGGATGCCCGACCACTACCGCAAGACGCTGGTGCGGCAGATCAGCCAGCACGCGCACTCGGAGATCGTCGGCATGCTGCCCGAAGGCAACTGGATCAGCCGCGCGCCGACCCTGAAGCGCAAGGCGATCCTGCTCGCGAAGGTGCAGGACGAGGGCGGCCACGGCCTCTACCTCTATGCCGCGGCCGAGACGCTGGGCACCTCGCGCGATCAGCTGCTCGACGCGCTGCACAGCGGGAAAGCCAAGTACAGCTCGATCTTCAACTATCCGACCCTGACCTGGGCCGACATCGGCACGATAGGCTGGCTGGTCGACGGCGCGGCGATCATGAACCAGGTGCCGATCTGCCGCTGTTCTTACGCGCCGTATGCGCGCGCGATGATCCGCATCTGCCGCGAGGAGAGCTTCCACCAGCGCCAGGGCTACGAGGCGCTGCTGACGATGATGACCAAGGGCACCGATGCGCAGAGGCGAACGGTGCAGGATGCGGTGAACCGCTGGTGGTGGCCGTCGATCATGATGTTCGGGCCGCCCGACGACCAGTCGCCGAACAGCGCGCAGTCGATGCGCTGGGGCATCAAGCGCGTCAGCAACGACGAGCTGCGCCAGCGCTTCGTCGACGCGACGGTCGACCAGGCCAAGGTGCTCGGCGTGACCTTGCCCGATCCCGACCTGAAGTGGAACGAGGCGCGCCAGTCGTACGACTTCGGCGCGATCGACTGGAGCGAGTTCAAGCGCGTGCTCGCCGGCGACGGCCCGTGCAACCGCGAACGGCTGCAGGCGCGCGTCGACGCGTGGAACGATGGCGCCTGGGTGCGCGACGCCGCGCTCGCGCATGCGAACAAGCAACGGATGAAGGAAGCTGCATGAGCCCCCGCCCGGCCGCCCCGAAGGGGGCTCGCACCGCAATGCGAAGCATGGAGGCGTTGAGAGCCCCCGCCCGGCCGTTCCGAAGGGGGCTCACACCGCAATGCGAACCATGGAGGTTTTGATATGAGCACGACGCAGAACGAGTGGCCGCTGTGGGAAGTGTTCGTCCGCAGCAAGGCCGGTCTCGACCACAAGCATTGCGGCAGCCTGCATGCGGCCGACGCGAAGATGGCGATCCAGATGGCCCGCGACGTCTACACGCGTCGCCAGGAGGGCGTCAGCGTCTGGGTCGTGCGCTCCGACCAGATCGTCGCGAGCGATCCTTCCGACAAGGACATGTACTTCGACCCGATGGAAGACAAGGTGTACCGGCACCCGACCTTCTACGAGTTGCCGAAGTCCGTGGACCACATGTAAGGCGCGGCGATGACGGCATCCATCCAGCTCAAGCGCGACCCGCAGGTGCAGTACCTGCTGCGCATCGGCGACACCGCGCTGATCCTCGCCCAGCGCCTCGGCGAATGGTGCGGCCATGCGCCCATCCTCGAGGAGGACATCGCCCTCGCGAACATGGCGCTCGACCTGATCGGTCAGTCGCGCGCGTTGCTGACGCACGCCGGCACGCTCGAAGGCGCGGGCCACGACGAAGACCAGCTCGCCTTCCTGCGCGACGAGCGCGACTACTTCAACGCGACGATCGCCGAACTGCCGCGCGGCGACTTCGCGTTCGCCGTGCTGCGCAACCTGTTCGTCGCGACCTGGGCGCGGCTCCTGTGGGATCGGCTGCACGAGTCGAGCGATGCCGAAGTCGCCGCGATCGCCGGCAAGGCCGTGAAGGAAGCGCGCTACCACCAACAGCATGCGGCCGACTGGACGGTGCGGCTGGCCGACGGCACGGACGAATCGCGCCGCCGCATCGACGCCGCGCTGTCCGAGCTGTGGCGCTACGCGGCCGAGCTGTTCGAGAGCGATGCGATCGATGCCGCCGCCGCGCAATCCGGTCTCGGGCCGCGCTGGTCCGACCTGCGCGAGCCATGGCTCGCCGAGATCGCCGCGGTGTTCGACGAGGCCGGCCTGCCGCTGCCCGCCGACTCGGCGTTCCGCAGCACCGGCACGCGCGGCGTGCACAGCGAGCACATGGGCTACGTCCTGGCGGAGCTGCAGTACCTGCAGCGCGCCTACCCCGGAGGGGCGTGGTGATGGCCGAAGCGGCTTGCACATCGCGCGTCGATGCGGCATGGCATGTGCTGGCCGGCGTGCCCGATCCCGAAGTCCCGGCGATCTCGATCCGCGATCTCGGCATCGTGCGCGACGTCGTCGACCATGACGACGTGCTCGAGGTCGTGCTGACCCCGACCTATTCGGGCTGCCCGGCCACCGAAGCGATCGAGCAAGACGTGTTGAAGGCCATCCACGACGCCGGCCTCGGCCTGGCGCGCGTCACCGTGCGTCGTGCGCCGGCCTGGACCACCGACTGGATCAGCGCCGAGGGCCGCGAGAAGCTGCGCGCCTACGGCATCGTGCCGCCCGGTCCGGTGCCGGCGTCGACCGAAGCGCCGTTGCGCTTCTTCCCGCGATCGTCGGCACGACTCGCGCCGCTCGCCTGTCCGCGTTGCGGCAGCGAACGGACCGAGCGTCTGGCCGCATTCGGCTCGACCGCCTGCAAGGCGACGTGGCGGTGCCTGGCCTGCGGCGAGCCCTTCGAGCACTTCAAACCCATTTGAGGTCGCCATGAGTACCGCATCCGTCATCTTCCACCCGCTGCGCGTCCGCGAGGTCATGCCCGACACCGCTGAAGCGGTCGTCGTCGCGTTCGACGTGCCCGACGGATTGCGCGAGGTGTTCAGCTTCACTCAAGGCCAGTACCTGACGCTGCGCAAGGAGATCGACGGTGCCGACCTGCGCCGCTCCTACTCGATCTGTGCCGGCGTCGACGACGGCGAACTGCGGGTCGGCGTGCGCAAGGTCAACGGCGGCGTGTTCTCGAACTGGATCAACGCCTACCTGAAGCCGGGCGACACGATCAGCGTGATGGCGCCGCAAGGCCGCTTCTTCGTGCCGATCGAGCCGGACGCTAGGCGGCATCACCTCGGGATTGCCGGCGGCAGCGGCGTGACGCCGATCCTGTCGACGATGAAGACGGTGCTGTCGCGCGAGCCGCTGTCCCGCTTCACGTTGATCTACGGCAACCGCGCGCTCAAGTCCACGATGTTCAAGGAAGAGATCGAGGACCTGAAGAACAAGTACCTGACGCGCCTCGTGCTGCACCACGTGTTCTCCGACGAGCACACCGACGCGCCGTTGAACATGGGACTGATGAACCGCGCCAAGATCGGCGAGTTCCTGAGGACGCTGGTGCCGGCGGCGAGCGTCGATCACGCCTTCGTCTGCGGCCCGTTCCAGATGAACGATGAAGCAGAGGCTGCGCTGCTCGCGGCCGGCGTGCCCGAGGAGCGTATCCACATCGAGCGCTTCGGAGTGCCTCAGCAGGCAGTGGGCGCGGTGATCCACGAGGCCAAGCCGGGCGATGCCGAGCAGGCCAGGATCACGATCGTGCGCGACGGTCTTGCACGCGAGATCTCGTTCACGAAGGACCAGCCGAGCATCCTCGACGCCGCGTCGGCCGCCGGGCTCGAAGTGCCGTTCTCCTGCACGTCCGGCGTCTGCGGCACCTGCCGCGCCAAGCTGGTCGAAGGCGAGGTGCGGATGGAGCGCAACTTCGCGCTCGACAAGAACGAGGTCGCCAGCGGCTTCGTGCTGACCTGCCAGGCGCATCCGATCACCGAGCGCGTCGTGCTGTCCTTCGACGAGCGCTAAGAAGTCCGCACGATGCCCCGCGGACGTGCCCCCGGCTATGCGCTGCAACGCGAGCAGATCCTCGCGCGCGCGGCCGAGCTGTTCGCGCGGCAGGGCTACACGGCGACCTCGATGAACCAGGTCGCGGCGGCCTGCGGCGTCTCGAAGCCGGCGCTTTACCACTACGTCGACGACAAGTACCGCCTGCTGGTCGAGATCACCGAAGGGCACATCGCCCGGCTGCGCGCTCTCGTCGCGGAAGTCGCCGGCGAAGGCCTGGCGTCCGAAGTGCGCCTGCGCCGGCTGATCACGCGCTTCGTCGAGGCGTATGCCGATTCGCAGGCGGCGCATCGCGTCCTCACCGAGGACTTCAAGTTCCTCGACGAGGCCGACCGCGACCGCGTGCTCCTGGGCCAGCGCGCCGTCGTGGCCGCGTTCGCGGACGCGATCGCCGCGATGCGGCCCGAGCTCGACAGCCCCGGGCTCACGAAGCCGCTGTCGATGCTGCTGTTCGGCATGATGAACTGGATGTTCACCTGGCTCCGGCCGGACGGTGCGATCTCGCTTGCGCAAATCGCGTCCATCGTCGCCGACCTGTTCCTCGGCGGCCTGCCGGCAGTGGTAGTACCGAGGCCCGGGAGCACCGCCGCGCCGACAATCGAAACCCCTGCACGGCGCCGCGCGCCGCGCCCGGAGCGGGTCGAGCCCGGCATCTGAGACCGCGCCGACCCGCATTCCATCGTTGCTTGCATCCGACCTTTATACGGAGTCGTTCATGAAGTTGAAGAACAAGACCCTGGCCGTCCTGGGCGCCGCGCTGGCGGCCGCGGCGACCTTGGCGCATGCCGACGTCAATGTCGGCGTCACGTTGTCGGCCACCGGCCCCGCGGCGTCGCTCGGCATTCCCGAGAAGAACACGATCTCGCTGCTGCCGACGCAGATCGCCGGCCAGAAGATCAACTACATCGTGCTCGACGATGCGTCCGACACGACGCAGGCGGTCGCGAACACGCGCAAGCTGATCACCGAGAACAAGGTCGACATCGTGATCGGCTCGACCGTCACGCCGAACGCGCTCGCGATGATCGACGTGGCGGCCGAGGCGCAAGTGCCGGTGATCTCGCTGGCCGCCTCGTCGAAGATCGTCGATCCGGTGGACGCGAGGCGCCGCTGGATCTTCAAGACGCCGCAGAACGACATCATGATGGCGCTGGCGATCGCCGCCAGCATGGCCGACCACAAGATCAAGACGGTCGGCTACATCGGCTTCTCCGATGCCTACGGCGAGGGCTGGTACCAGGAGTTCAGCAAGGCCGCCGGCGTCAAGGGCATCACGATCGTCGCCAACGAGCGCTATGCACGCACCGACACGTCGGTGACCGGCCAGGTGCTGAAGCTCGTCGCGGCCAAGCCCGATGCGATCCTGATCGGCGCGTCCGGCACGCCCGCGGTGCTGCCGCAGCGCGCGCTGAAGGAGCGTGGTTACGCCGGCCTCTACTACCAGACCCACGGCGTCGCCAACAACGACTTCCTGCGCGTCGGCGGCAAGGACGTCGAAGGCACCTTGCTGCCGGCCGGCCCGGTGCTCGTCGCGACGCAACTGCCGGCCTCCAATCCGGTGAAGAAGAGTGCGCTCGAGTACATCAACGCCTACGAGGGCGCCTACGGCAAGGGCTCGGTGTCGACCTTCGGCGGCCACGTGTGGGATGCCGGCAAGGTGTTTGCCGCGGCGCTGCCCGTGGCGCTGAAGTCGGCGCAGCCGGGCACGCCGCAGTTCCGCGCCGCGCTGCGCGACGCGCTCGAGCACGTGCACGACGTGGCCGGCGCGCACGGCATCTTCAACATGTCGGCGACCGACCACCTCGGCCTCGACCAGCGCGCGCGCGTGATGGTGAAGATCGAGAACGGCGCCTGGAAGTACCAGTCCGACCTGTGATGGGCCGCGGCCCGCGAGCTGAAGGTAACCGATGAGCAGCACCCTGCAAAGCCTGATCGCCGGCCGCTGGCTGGGCCGCGAGGCGGCCCAGCCGCTGAAGAGCGCGATCAACGGCCGCACCGTCTTCCACACCCATGCGGAAGCGATCGACTTCGGCGAGGCGCTCGCGCATGCGCGCGCCCAGGGCCTGCCCTCGTTGCTCGCGCTCGACTTCCAGCAGCGCGCGGCACGGCTGAAGGCGCTCGCGGCGTACCTGACGGAGCGCAAGGAGCAGCTCTACGCCATCTCGGCCCATACCGGTGCGACGCGGGCCGACGGCTGGATCGACATCGAAGGCGGGACCGGCACGCTCTACGCGTACGCATCGATCGGCAGCAACGAGCTGCCGTCGGGCAACCTCGTGCACGAAGGGCCGGCGATGCCGCTGGGCAAGAAGGGCGGCTTCGCCGGCACGCACATCCTCGTGCCGCGGGGCGGCGTCGCGGTGCACATCAATGCCTTCAACTTTCCGGTCTGGGGTCTGCTCGAGAAGTTCGCGCCGAGCTTCCTCGCCGGCATGCCGTGCATCGCCAAGCCCGCGACCGCGACCAGCTACCTGACCGAGGCGGCGGTGCGGATGATGATGGAGTCGGGCCTGCTGCCGGAGGGCAGCCTGCAGCTCGTGATCGGCTCGACCGGCGATCTGCTCGATCGGCTCGAAGGCCAGGACGTCGTCACCTTCACCGGCTCGGCCGACACCGCCGCCAAGCTGCGCAGCCGCAAGAACATCATCGAGCGCTCGATCCCGTTCAACGCCGAGGCCGACTCGCTGAACTGCGCGATCCTCGGCCCCGACGTGACGCCGGATGACGAGGAGTTCGACCTCTTCGTCAAGGAGGTCGCGCGCGAGATGACGGTGAAGGCCGGGCAGAAGTGCACCGCGATCCGCCGCGCGATCGTGCCGGCGGCGCAGATCGATGCGGTGGCCCGGCGGCTCGCCGATCGGCTGGCCAAGGTCGTCGTCGGTGATCCGAATGTCGAAGGCGTGCGCATGGGCGCGCTGGCGTCGCGCGATCAGCAGCGCGACGTGGCCGAGCGCGTCGCGCAGCTCGGTGCCGGCAACGAGATCGTGTACGGCCCGAAGGACTTCGCACCGGTCGGCGACGGTACGGCCGATGGCGCGTTCTTCGCGCCGACCCTGCTGCTCTGTCGCGATCCCGGTTCGAACGCCGCGGTGCACGACGTCGAGGCCTTCGGTCCGGTCAGCACGCTGATGCCGTACGGCGACCTCGACGAGGCGATCGCGCTGGCCGCGCGCGGCCGCGGCAGCCTCGTCGCGACGCTCGTCACGCACGACCCGAAGGTCGCCGCGCGCACGATCCCGGCGATGGCCGCGTGGCATGGCCGGCTGCTCGTGCTCGACCGCGCCGCCGCCGCCGAATCGACCGGCCACGGTTCGCCGCTGCCGGTTCTGAAGCACGGCGGCCCGGGGCGCGCCGGCGGTGGCGAAGAGCTCGGCGGCGCGCGTGCCGTCAAGCACTACCTGCAGCGCGCGGCGGTTCAGGGTTCGCCGTCGATGCTGTCGGCGGTCACCGGCGAGCATGTGCGCGGCGCCGCGGTGCGCGAAGGCAACGTGCATCCGTTCCGCAAGCACTTCGAAGACCTGGCGATCGGCGACTCGCTGCTGACCCATCGACGCACCGTCGGCGAAGCCGACATCGTCGCGTTCGGCGGCATCTCGGGCGACTACTTCTACATGCACTTCGACGAGATCGCGGCCAAGGAGAGCCCGTTCGGCAAGCGCATTGCACACGGCTATTTCGTGCTGTCGGCGGCGGCCGGGCTGTTCGTCTCGCCCGCGCCGGGCCCGGTGCTCGCGAACTACGGCCTCGACACCTTGCGCTTCGTCAAGCCGGTGGGCATCGGCGACACCATACGTGCACGGCTCACCTGCAAGCGCAAGATCGACCGCAACAAGAAGGACGCCCAGGGCGTCGGGCAGGGCGTCGTCGCGTGGGACGTCGAAGTCACCAACCAGGCCGACGAACTGGTGGCGAGCTACGACATCCTGACCTTGGTGGCCAAGCGGTCGTAAGCCGCAAAGCGATCGATCTCCCACCCGATGCGCGGGGCGTATCGGGGGGGAAAACCCGCCGGAGCGGTCCCGGCCGCGCTCCTAGAATCCTGCGAACGAGCCGCCGGACGACCGTGCGGCGTGTGCAAGCCCAGGAGTTCTCGACATGGCACAACCCAGCCGCGCCGCAGCCCCGGAAGGCGGCGCGGCGGCCCCGGCCGGCAGTCCGCGCATCCTGAAGAAGTATCCGAACCGGCGCCTCTACGACACGCGGCAGAGCAGCTACATCACGCTGGCCGACGTCAAGGCGATGGTGCTGGCGGGCGAGAACTTCGAGGTCCGCGACGCCAAGACCAGCGAAGACCTGACGCGCAGCATCCTGCTGCAGATCATCCTCGAGGAGGAGACCGGCGGCGTGCCGATCTTCTCGGCGCCTATGCTGTCGCAGATCATCCGCTTCTACGGCCACGCGATGCAGGGGATGATGGGCGCGTACCTCGAGAAGAACCTGCAGACCTTCACCGAGATCCAGACCCGGCTGGCCGAGCAGTCGCGCGGCCTCTACGATCCGGGCGGCCAGACGCCCGAGCTGTGGGCCAAGTTCCTCAGCGGCCAGGCACCGGTGGTGCAGGGCTTGATGGGCAACTACCTCGAGCAGTCGAAGAACATGTTCCTGCAGATGCAGGAGCAGATGGCCAAGCAGGCCGAGACGCTGTTCCCGGGGGTGCAGGGGTTCACGCCGCCGAAGCGGTAGGGACTCGCGTGCGGCGTGGGCGAGCGGCGTAGCACAAACATGCTACAGTCCGCCGCATGACCACGACGACGATCCGCATCGAGGAAGCGCTCAAGGCGCGCGTGGCCGCCGCCGCGGAGCGCGCCGGTACGACGTCGCATGCGTTCATCCTCGACGCCATCGCGCAAACCGTCGAGCAGTCCGAGGCCGATGCCGAGTTCCATCGCATCGCCGACCAGCGGTGGGCCAAGATGCTGGCAAACGGAAAGACGGTGTCCTGGGCGTCTGCCAAGTCGTACGTCGAGGCCCGCGCGAAGGGAGAGCGGCCGCCGCGACCTCCGGCCCGCAAGCTGGCGCGCAGCAGCGATTGAAGGGCGACTGAATGGCGCGGCTCGAACTGGCGCCGGAAGTCCTCGATGATTTCGATCGGTTCTTCGACCACTGGGCGCGGTACGACGTGGCCGACGATGCCGCGATGCGTGTCGGCGAGATCGTCGAGGCGCTGCAGATCCTTGAACGCAGCCCGCTGATCGGACGCAAGGTGGGCGGCGGTCGTCGCGAACTGGTCATCGGCCGGGGTGCGCGGGGCTATCTGGCGCTGTACCGGTTCGTCGAGACGATCGACACCGTCTTCGTGCTGGCGATCCGCAGCCGGCGCGAGCGAGGCCATCGCGGCTGAAGCGGCGCATCAGCGGCGCGCCACCATGTGGCGACGTCATCGGTTCGCTCCCTGCGTCGATTCGATCAGAGCAGTGCCAAGGTCTGCGGATCCGGCTGGCCCGCATGGCAGGCGTCGAGCACGCGACCGAAGACAGGCTCGTCCGCCGCCACGGCACCGAACAGCGTCATCGACGAGCGCAGCTTCAGATCGTCCGGCGAGCCGAAGATGTCATGGGCCGACTTGCGCACGGCCGCGGCGAGCACGAGGCCGGCGCACTCCTTCAGGCGCGGACCGAGTACCGCGTGCTTCCAGTAAGCGACTGCCTCGTCGCGCGACGCGATGCCGTAGAACTTCGCCGTGCCGCTGCGGCCGAGCGCCGCGAGCTGCGGAAAGATGAACCACATCCAGTGGCTGGTCTTGCGGCCGGCGCCCAACTCGGCGAGGACGTCCCGATAGACCGGCTCCTGCGCCCTCACGAAGCGCTGAAGGTCGTACGGATCATCCATTGAAGGCTCCGCCGGTTGCAGGCTTCTTTCGATGTCAGGTGGCCGCCATGGCGAGGGGCATCATTTCCCTGGTGATGGCTTTACCGGCCGAGTTCGCGGCCATGCGAAGGTCATACGTTCTCACCCCATTTGAAGGTCAGCCGCCATTGGTCGTTGATTCGAACATGCCAGGCACCGCCGTATTCCTTCAGGTCGTTTCCCGGTGGAGCCTTCATGAAATTCAGCGACGGCGCAGCATCGAGCATCCGGATATCAGTCAACCGCGTCAAGGATACCGGGTGTACGTGAGTGCGGCCGGCACGACCCGCACGCGGAGACTAAAATTTGTTTTTTGGTGCGCCAGGGCACTTCATAAAATTCGCTGTGAAATCAAATGCTTATGATTCCGGGACGGTGCCTGAGGCGGCGCGCATCCCCAAGGTCGCATTCGCATCGCTCGGCTGTCCGAAGGCGCTCAGCGACTCCGAACTGATCCTGACGCAGCTGCGCGCCGAAGGCTACGACACGTCGAACAGCTACGCCGGCGCCGACCTGGTGATCGTCAACACCTGCGGCTTCATCGACGATGCGGTGAAGGAGAGCCTCGACACGATAGGCGAGGCACTGGCCGAGAACGGCAAGGTCATCGTCACGGGCTGCCTGGGCGCCAAGCAGGGTGCGAGCGGCGAGAGCCTGGTGCGCGAGATGCACCCGAGCGTGCTGGCGGTCACCGGCCCCCATGCGACGAACGAGGTGATGGATGCGGTGCACCGGCACACCCCGAAGCCGCACGATCCCTTCGCCGACCTCGTGCCGCCGCAAGGCGTGCGGCTGACGCCGAAGCACTACGCCTACCTGAAGATCAGCGAAGGCTGCAACCACCGCTGCTCGTTCTGCATCATTCCGAGCATGCGTGGCGACCTGGTGTCGCGGTCGATCGGCGACGTGCTGCGCGAGGCCGAACGCCTGTTCGAGGCCGGCGTCAAGGAACTGCTCGTGATCAGTCAGGACACGAGCGCCTACGGCGTCGACTTGCGCCACCGCACCGGTTTCTGGGACGGCCGCCCGGTGCGCACCCACATGACCGAGCTGTGCGAACGGCTGGCGCGGATCGCCGAGCCGCATGGCGCCTGGGTGCGCCTGCACTACGTCTATCCGTATCCGCACGTCGACCAGGTGCTGCCGCTGATGGCGAGCGGTGCGATCCTGCCGTACCTCGACGTGCCGTTCCAGCATGCGCATCCGGACGTGCTGAAACGCATGAAGCGGCCGGCCAATGGCGAGAAGAACCTCGAGCGGCTGGCGCGTTGGCGCGAGGCCTGTCCGGAGCTCGTCGTGCGCAGCACGTTCATCGCCGGCTTCCCCGGCGAGACCGAGGCCGAGTTCGAACACCTGCTCGACTTCATGCGCGAGGCGCGCATCGATCGCGCCGGGTGCTTTGCCTATTCGCCGGTGCCGGGCGCGAGCGCGAACGAATTGCCCGGCATGCTGCCGGCCGACGTGCGGGAGGAGCGTCGCGCGCGCTTCATGGCGGTCGCCGAAGCGGTCTCGGCGGAGAAGCTGAAGGCGCGCGTCGGCGCGACGATGCAGGTGCTGGTCGACAAGGCGCCGGCGCTCGGCCGCAAGGGCGGCACGGGCCGCAGTTATGCCGACGCGCCGGAGATCGACGGCGTGGTGCATCTGCTGCCGCCGGAGAAGGCGTCGAAGACGCTGAAGGTCGGCGAGTTCACGCGTGCGCGCATCGTCGCGGCGCAGGGCCACGACCTCGTGGCGCAGCCGATCTGATCTCTGCCCGGGGGATTCGCCATGCCCGAACGCTACGACGCGATCGTCATCGGCACCGGCCAGTCCGGTCCGTCCCTCGCCGTGCGCCTGGCCAACGCCGGTCAGCGCGTGCTGCTGGTCGAGCGGGCGCATGTCGGCGGCACGTGCGTGAACGACGGCTGCATCCCGACCAAGACGCTGGTTGCGAGCGCGCGCGCGGCGCATGTGGCGCGTACCGCGTCACGCTACGGCATCGATCTGGGCGGCGGCGCGGTGCGCGTGGACATGCGCGCGGTCAAGGCGCGCAAGGACGACGTGGTCGGGCAATCGGTCGCCGGCCTGACGTCGTGGTTCGCCGGGACCGCGAACCTGACGTTCGTCGAAGGCCACGCGCGCTTCACGGCGCCGAAGCGCGTGCGCGTCGGCGATCGCGAGCACGAGGCCGAGCGGATCTTCATCGACGTCGGCGGCCGCGCGACGGTGCCCGACTGGCCGGGCCTGAAGGACATCCCGTACCTGACCAACACGTCGATGATGGACGTCGACTTCCTGCCGGAACACCTCGTCGTCGTCGGCGGTAGCTACATCGGGCTCGAGTTCGCGCAGATGTACCGGCGCTTCGGCAGTGCGGTGACGGTGCTGGAGGCCTCGCCGCGCCTGATCGCGCGCGAAGACCCGGAGGTCTCGGCAGCGATCAGGGCGATGCTCGAGGCCGAAGGCATCGCGGTCCACGTCGGCGCAGCCCGGCTCGATCCGGCGCGCGACGGCGACGGCGTCATCGTTCGCTTCGACGTCGAGGGCGCGGCGCGGTCGGTGCGCGGCAGCCATCTGCTGCTCGCCGTCGGCCGCGTGCCCAACACCGAGGACCTCGGCCTCGATGCCGCCGGCGTGCAGCGCGATGCGCGCGGCTACATCGAAGTCGACGACGAACTGCGCACCAACGTCGACGGCATCTGGGCGCTCGGCGACGTGAACGGCCGCGGCGCCTTCACGCACACGTCGTACAACGACTACGAGATCGTCGCGGCCAACCTGCTCGACGGCGACCAGCGGCGCGTGTCGGATCGCATCCCGGCCTATGCGCTCTACACCGATCCGCCGCTCGGGCGCATCGGCATGAGCGAGGCCGAGGTGCGCAAGAGCGGCCGCTCCGCGCTGGTCGCGACCTTCCCGATGGCGCGCGTCGGCCGCGCACGCGAGCGCGGCGAGACGACCGGGTTCATGAAGGTGCTGGTCGATGCGCAGACCGAGCGTATCCTCGGCGCGGCCCTCTTCGGCATCGAGGCCGACGAGGTCGTGCAGGCGCTGCTGCTCGTGATGGCCGCCGACCGCCCGTACACGCTGATCACGCGCACGATGCTGATCCATCCGACCGTGAGCGAATTGCTGCCGTCGCTGTTCGGCGCATTGAAGCCCTTGACCTGAAGCCCTTGACCTGAAGCCATGACCGACCACCGGCAAGACCCGCCGCAGCAGGCGATCAGCACCGCGCTGATCCACCATCCCTACGAGCCGCCCGCCGGCTTCGCCGCGCCGCAGCCGGCGGTGCACAAGGCCTCGACGGTGATCTTCGCCAGCACCGCGGCGGCACGCGCGCGCAACTGGAAGGAGAAGACCGGCTACACCTATGGCCTGCACGGCACGCCGACGACCTTCCTGCTCGAGGAGCGCATCGCGACGCTCGAAGGCGGCCTGCAGACCTTGCTGCTGCCGAGCGGCCTCGCGGCGATCGCACTGGTCGACCTTGCGCTCTTGAAGAGCGGCGACGAAGTGCTGATCCCCGACAACAGCTACGGACCGAACCGCGAGCTGGCGCGCAACCAGCTCGCCGGCTGGGGCATCGCGCACCGCATCTACGATCCGATGGATCCGACGGCGTTCGCCGCCATGCTGTCGCCGGCGACCAAGCTCGTCTGGATCGAACCGCCCGGTTCGGTGACGATGGAGTTTCCGGACGTGCCGGCGCTGGTGCAGGCGGCGCGCGCGCGCGGCGTGCGCATCGCGCTCGACAACACCTGGGGCGCCGGGCTCGCGTTCGATGCGTTCGCGCTCGGCGCCGACATCTCGGTGCATGCGCTGACCAAGTACCCGTCCGGCGGCGGCGACCTGCTGATGGGCGCGGTGACGACGCGCGACGAAGCGTTGCACCTGGAGCTCAAGTACACGCACATGCGCGTCGGCTATGGCGTCGGCGCGAACGATGTCGAGGCGGTGCTGCGCGCGTTGCCGTCGCTGACGTTGCGCTATGCGGCGGCCGACCGCGCGGCGCGCACGCTCGCGCAGTGGCTCGCGACGCGGCCCGAGGTCGCGCAGGTGCTGCATCCGGCCCTGCCGGGATCGCCCGGCCACGAGCATTGGGCGCGGCTCTGCACGCAGGCCGCCGGGCTGTTCTCGGTGGTGTTCGATGAGCGCTATGCGTTCGAGCAGGTCGACGCCTTCGTCGATGCGTTGCGCCTGTTCAAGATCGGCTATTCGTGGGCCGGGCCGGTCAGCCTCGCGGTGCCGTATCGGCTGTCGGCGATCCGCGACGAGCCGGCCTGGCGCGGCGCGCTGGTGCGCTTCTCGATCGGGCTCGAGGACGTGGGCGACCTGCGTGCCGACCTCGAGCAGGCGCTCACGGCGGTGCTCGGCCGCTGCCTAGCCTAGGCACGCTCGCGCAGCCGCATCGTCAGGCCGACCGGCGCCATCGTGAACGACATCTGCTCGACGGCGTCGCGGCCATCGGGCGTGTCGACGCGCTCGATGTCGAAGTGCATCAGGAGCATCGCCATCGCCATCTTCATCTCGAGCAGCGCGAGGTAGCGTCCCGGGCAGATGCGCGGGCCGCCGCCGAACGGCATCGAGATGCGCTTGGCCGAGCTCGCCGCGTTGCCGCCGCCGAGCCAGCGCTGCGGCTCGAAGGCCAGCGCGTTCGGGAAGTGACGCTCGCTGACGCTGTCGCCGCGCATCATGCACCAGACCAGCGTGCCGGCCGGCACGCGGATGTCGGCGATCGTCGTGTCGTGCAGCGCCTCGGTGGCCTGGAACGGCGCGACCGGCTTGAGCCGCATGGTCTCGTGGGCGCAGGCTTCGAGGTAGTCGAGAGCGGCCATCTGCTCCGGCGTGAAGTCTGTGCACGCCACGCCGAGGGCGCGCACCTCGGCCTCGGCGCGGCGCAGCGCGTCGGGATGGCGGCTCAGCAGATAGATCATCCACGCGAGCGAGTTGGCGGTCGTGTCCTCGCCGGCGAGCAGCATCGTCAGCACGTTGCCCGCGACGACGTCGTCGGCGATGCCGCTGTCGGGCTCGTCGGCCGCGACCAGCATAGCCTCGAGCAGGTTCGGCGGTTGCGCACGCCGCGCCGGGTCGGCGGCGAGGCGCTCGCGCGCCGCGGCGATGAAGCGCGCGATCGCCGCGTCGACCTCGACCATGCTGCGCTCCAGCGCGCGGTCCGACGGCAGCTTGACGTAGCGCCAGATCGGGAAGGCCGAGAACAGGCGCTTGAAGAGGATCGGGAAGATCTTGTCGAGGTGGCGCTGGATCACGTCGTCGTCGGACTCCAGCGTATTGACGTCGGCGCCGAACGCGAGGCCGGCGATCGCATCGACGGTGAAGCGCATCAGCTCCGCCTGCAGCTCGATCGGCCGGCCGGTCTGCGCCGCTGGCGTCCAGCGGCGGCGCAAGCGCTGCGTGACCTTCAGCAGCGACGGGAAGTAGGCCTTCACGTGGGTCGGATCGAAGCCGGCCATCACCATGCGCCGCTGGCGCCGCCAGGCGTCGCCTTGCGCGCTGAAGACGCCCGGCATCAGGCCCATCTCGCGGCCGATGACCTCGAGCTGGCGGGTGCGCCGGAAGCCGTCCGGACGGTCGCGCAGGATCGTCGCGAGCGCCTGATGGTCGGTCACGACCAGCGCGCGCCGGCGTCCGAGGCGGACACGAAAGTACGGCCCGTACGCGCGTGCCCAGGCCTCGATGCTCTGGTGGATGCGCGCGCGTTCGATCTGCGCCAGGTTGCCGAGGATCGGCCAGCCGCGCGGGCCCGGCAGGTCGTCGATCGAACGCAACGCGGCGGCTGCAGCGGCGGTGTCGGTAGGCGTCATCGTGCTGCTCCGTCGAAGCGCAGGGCAAGGAGACTCGGTCGGCCGGCTCAGCCTCTTAGCCCTTCGGGCTCGATGAGACCTTGTGTCTCATCAGCCGGCCTTTCTCGCGTTCCCAGTCTCGTTTCTTCTCGGTGTCGCGCTTGTCGTGCTCGGCCTTGCCCTTGGCGAGCGCGATCTCTGCCTTCACGCGGCCGGCCTTGTAGTGCAGGTCGACCGGCACCAGCGTGTAGCCCTTCTGCTCGACCTTGCCGATCAGGCGGCGGATCTCGGCCTTGTGCATCAGGAGCTTCTTGGTGCGGTCGGCCTCGGGCGACACATGCGTCGACGCGCTGCGCAGCGCGTTGATGCGGCAGCCGATCAGGAACAGCTCGCCGTCGCGGATCACGACGTAGCCGTCGGTGAGTTGCACCTGGCCGGCACGCACCGCCTTGATCTCCCAGCCCTGCAGCACCATGCCGGCCTCGTGGCGTTCCTCGAGGTGGTAGTCGAAACGGGCGCGGCGGTTTTCGGCGATGGACATCGGAAGCAGTTGTGGGCGCGCGGGCTTGCTGCAATGCCAACCCTACAATTTCGACATTGTATGAAGCACGTCAAGAAGTCGGTCCTGATCTGGCACTCGCCGCACGAGATGTACGCGCTCGTGACCGGCATCGAGGACTATCCGAAGTTCCTGCCGTGGTGCGAGCGCGCCGAGGTGCTGGAACGCCATCCCGACGGCGTCACGGCGCGTCTCCATCTCGCCTATGCCGGCCTGCGCCAGGCCTTCACGACGCGCAACGCCCAGACCGAGAACGCCGGCGTCGTGCTGTCGCTCGTCGACGGACCGTTCTCGCGGCTCGACGGCACCTGGCGCTTTCTGCCGCTGCCGCCGGGAGACGGCGCCGAGGCGGCGTCATGCCGCATCGAGTTCGAACTCGCCTACGCGTTCGCGAATGGCGCGCTCGAGGCGTTGATCAGCCCGGTGTTCGATCGCATCGCGAACACCTTCGTCGATTCGTTCGTGAAGCGCGCCGAGGCGGTCTATGGCGACGCCTGACGGGGTGCCGCGGCAGCTCGCGGTGTCGGTGGTCCACAGCCCGTGCGCCGGGCGCGTCGACGAGGTCGCGTTGACCTTGCCGGCCGGCAGCACGGTCGGCGATGCGCTGCAGGCGAGTGGCCTGGCGCAGCGCCATCCCGGGCTCGACGTGGTGTCGCCGCGTGCGATCGCGGTCTGGGGCCGGCCGCGTGCCTTGACGAGTGCGCTGCTCGACGGCGACAGGGTCGAAGTGCTGCGGCCGCTGCGGGTCGATCCGAAGGACGCGCGCCGGCTGCGCCAGCGCGGCGCTCGGCGCGCCTGACGGGGCGCGCTGCGCCGCCTACTTGCAGTCGGACGCGACGATGTCGCGCGCGCGCTGCGCTTCCTGCGCGCGTCCGGCGTCGTCGAGCACTTCGCGCTCGCCTTGCTCGTTGATGCGCGCGACGCGCACGCCGCTGTCCAGCGTGCGCAGCTGCGCGCGCGCGCGCGTGCAGTTGTCGGCCCGGGCCGCTGCGACCTTGGCTTCCTCGGCCTTCTGCTGCGCCTTCTTCCGCGCCTCTTCGTCCTGCTCGGTCTTCTTGCGCTTGGCTTCGAGCTCGCTGTCGACCGGCTTGGGCACGAGCGCGCCGGAGGCTGCCGACGCCGGCGCCGGCGCTGCCGCCGTCCGGCGCTGTACGGCGTTGGGCCGCTGCAGGATGTCCTTTTCGGGCACGCCCGCCGGCGGCGGCAGATCGCTGTACTGCACATGGCCGGCGGAATCGACCCACTTCCACTGGGCCAGCGCGGGCACGGCGAGCAGCGCGCTGGCCAGGACGGCCAGCAAAGGGGCGGCGATGGGACGGCGCATGGGCGGGTGGTCGGTGCGGAACCGATGCGGGAAGGATCGCGCGCAGTGTAGCGGGCCGTCCGTCGCGTCGATCGTTGGAACAGGCCGGCCCACGGCCGTCTGATCGGCGGGTCGAAACGACGGACCGACATGCCGCGCGCCGACCCCGGGCCGGCAGCCCGCTCGGCGGATCAGGGATAATCCTCTTTTGTCTGCGGCCCGGCGCTAGGCCCTTCACGCAAGGCGCCGTGTCGTACAACGGCGCGACGGCGCAACGCCGTCGGGCGACAGGAGCCTTTCTCGATGCGCCTACTCGGCAAAGCGCTCACCTTCGACGATGTGTTGTTGGTGCCGGCGTACTCCCAGGTGTTGCCGCGCGACACCGATCTCTCGACCTCCCTTTCCCGCAACATCCGACTGAAGCTGCCGCTGGTGTCCGCCGCGATGGACACCGTGACCGAAGCGCGCCTCGCGATCGCGCTGGCGCAGGAGGGCGGCATCGGCATCGTTCACAAGAATCTCAGCCCGAAGCAGCAGGCCGCCGAAGTGGCGCGCGTCAAGCGCTATGAATCGGGCGTGCTGCGCGATCCGATCACGGTCTCGCCGGACACGCCGGTGCGCCAGGTGCTGGAGCTGTCGCGCCAGCACGGCGTCTCGGGCTTCCCGGTGCTGCACGGCACGACGGTCGTCGGCATCGTCACGAACCGCGACCTGCGTTTCGAGAGCCGCCTCGACGTGCCGGTCAGCGAGATCATGACGCCGCGCGAGCGGCTCATCACGGTCACCGAAACCGCCACGCTCGACGACGGCAAGGCGCTGATGCACAAGCACAAGCTCGAACGCGTGCTGGTCGTCAGCAAGGACTTCGAGCTGCGCGGCCTGATGACGGTGAAGGACATCACCAAGCAGACGAGCTTTCCGAACGCGGCGCGCGATGCCCAAGGCAAGCTGCGCGCCGGTGCCGCGGTCGGTGTCGGCGAAGGCACCGAGGAGCGGGTCGAGTTGCTGGTGAAGGCCGGCGTCGATGCGATCGTCGTCGACACCGCGCACGGCCACAGCGCCGGCGTCGTCGAGCGCGTGCGCTGGGTCAAGCAGAACTTCCCGCAGATCGACGTGATCGGCGGCAACATCGCGACGGGCGCGGCGGCGCTGGCGCTGGTGGAGGCGGGTGCCGATGCCGTCAAGGTCGGCATCGGTCCGGGTTCGATCTGCACGACGCGCATCGTCACCGGCGTCGGCGTGCCGCAGATCTTCGCGATCGAACAGGTCGGCCGCGCGATCCGGGGCAGCGGCGTGCCGCTGATCGCGGACGGCGGCATCCGCTACTCGGGCGACGTCGCGAAGGCGATCGCGGCCGGCGCCGACACCGTGATGATGGGCGGCGCGTTCGCCGGCACCGAAGAGGCGCCCGGCGAGACGATCCTGTACCAGGGCCGCACCTACAAGAGCTACCGCGGCATGGGCTCGATCGGCGCGATGCAGCAGGGCTCGGCCGACCGCTACTTCCAGGACAGCGCGCCGAACAACCCCAACACCACCAAGCTGGTGCCCGAAGGCATCGAAGGGCAGGTGCCGTACAAGGGTTCGGTCGTCACCGTGATCTTCCAGATGGCGGGCGGCCTGCGCGCGTCGATGCACTACTGCGGCTGCGCCAGCATCGCCGACATGCACGAGAAGGCCGAATTCGTCGAGATCAGCTCCGCCGGGATGCGCGAGAGCCATGTGCACGACGTGCAGATCACGAAGGAAGCGCCGAACTACCGGGCCGATTGATGACCCCCGTCGACCATGCCGGCCGCTCTGCGCCGGAGGCCGCTGCCATCGTGACTCTGGAGGACCCGGCGTGAGCGACGCCCTGCAGGACGACGCCCCGGCGGCGGCCGTTCCGACCGGCCGCCGCAAGGCGGCGATGCCGTTCATCATGCTGACGGTGCTGATCGACATGGTCTCGATCGGCCTGATCATCCCGGTGCTGCCGCCGCTGGTCGGCACCTTCACGCATTCGCAGTCCGAGCAGGCCTTCTGGTATGGCGCGGTGACGATCGTCTTCGGCATCGCGAACTTCTTCGGCTCGCCGATCCTCGGGCGCCTCTCCGACCGCTACGGCCGCCGGCCGGTGCTGCTGATCGGCTTCTCGGGACTGGCGCTCGGCTTCTTCGTCACCGGCATGGCGACGGCGCTGTGGATGCTGCTCGTCGTGCGCCTGTTCAGCGGCGCGATGCAGTCGAACATCGCGGTCGCCAACGCCTACGTCGCCGACATCACGCCGCCGGCCGGCCGTGCGAAGGCGTTCGGCAAGCTCGGCGCGATGCTCGGCATGGGCTTCATCCTCGGGCCGGTGCTCGGCGGTCTGCTCGGCGGCATCAACCTGCACCTGCCGTTCTTCGTCGCCGGCTGCCTCGCCTGCGTGAACTGGCTGTACGGCTGGTTCGTGCTGCCCGAATCGCTGCCGCCGGAGCGCCGCCAGCCTTTCGTGCTGCGCGAAGCGAATCCGATCGATTCGCTGCGCGGCCTCGCCGAACTGAAGGGCGTCGGTTCGCTGGTCGGCGTGCTGGCGCTGAGCGCGCTCGCGCAGTTCATGACGAACACGTCGTGGGTGCTCTACACGTCCTTCAAGTTCGGCTGGGGCCCGACGCAGAACGGCTGGTCGTTGTTCGCGATCGGGCTGATGTCGGTGCTGGTGCAGGGCGTGCTGCTCGGCCGGCTGCTGAAGCGGTTCTCGCCGCAGCGGCTCGCGATCATGGGCCTCGTGTCGTCCGCGCTCTGCTTCGTGATGTGGGGCGCGGCGAACGAGGGTTGGATGCTCTATGCGGTGATGTTCGTCAACGTGCTCGGCTTCGCCGCGCCGACCGCGATGCAGAGCATCATCGCCAACGCCGCCGATCCGACCACGCAGGGCCGCACCGCCGGCGCGGTCGGCTCGCTGAACAGCATGATGGCGGTCTTGGCGCCGGCGATCGGCGCCCCGCTGCTCGCCACCGTCTCGCACCTGCCGCACGGCGACTGGCGCATCGGCGCGCCGTTCTACTTCTGCGCGCTGCTGCAGGCGGTCTCGATGCTGATCGCGCTGCGTCACTTCCGGCGCGCCCGGCTGCGTCGCCAGGCCCTTGCGACCGCACCTTCCCATTGACCTTCCGTACGCCATGCACGACAAGATCCTGATCCTCGACTTCGGCTCCCAGGTCACGCAGCTCATCGCGCGGCGCGTGCGCGAGGCGCATGTGTTCTGCGAGATCCATCCGAACGACGTCAGCGACGCCTTCGTGCGCGAGTTCGCGCCCAAGGGGATCATCCTGTCGGGCAGCCATGCCTCGACCTACGAAGAGCACGAGCTGCGCGCGCCGGCCGCAGTGTGGGAGCTCGGCGTACCGGTGCTCGGCATCTGCTACGGCATGTTCACGATGGCGGTGCAGCAGGGCGGCGAGGTCGAGGCGGCCGACCACCGCGAGTTCGGCTATGCCGAGGTGCGCGCGCACGGCCACACGAAGCTGCTGCAGGGCATCGAGGACTTCGCCACCGCCGAGGGCCACGGCATGCTGAAGGTCTGGATGAGCCACGGCGACAAGATCACGAAGCTGCCGCCCGGCTTCAAGCTGATGGCCTCGACGCCGAGCTGCCCGATCGCCGGCATGGCCGACGAGGCGCGCGGCTACTACGGCGTGCAGTTCCATCCGGAGGTCACGCACACGGTGCAGGGCAGGGTGCTGCTGAACCGCTTCGTGCTCGACATCGCGCAGGCCAGGCCCGACTGGATCATGGGCGACTACATCGACGAGGCGGTCGCGCAGATCCGCGCGCAGGTCGGCCGCGAGGAAGTGATCCTCGGCCTCTCGGGGGGCGTCGATTCGAGCGTCGCCGCGGCGCTGATCCATCGCGCGATCGGCGATCAGCTCACCTGCGTGTTCGTCGACCATGGCCTCTTGCGGCTCGACGAAGGCCGCATGGTGATGGAGATGTTCGCCGGGCGGCTGCATGCGAAGGTGGTGCATGTCGATGCCGGCGACCAGTTCCTCGGCCACCTGAACGGCGTGAGCGATCCGGAGGCCAAGCGCAAGATCATCGGCCGCGAGTTCGTCGAGGTGTTTCAGGCCGAGGCGAAGAAGCTCGGATCGGCGAAGTGGCTGGCGCAGGGCACGATCTATCCCGACGTGATCGAGTCGGGCGGCGCCAAGACCAAGAAGGCGACGACGATCAAGAGCCACCACAACGTCGGCGGCCTGCCCGAGACCTTGGGCCTGAAGCTGCTCGAACCGCTGCGCGAGCTGTTCAAGGACGAAGTGCGCGAGCTCGGCATCGCGCTCGGCTTGCCGCACGACATGGTCTACCGGCATCCGTTCCCGGGGCCTGGACTCGGCGTGCGCATCCTCGGCGAGGTGAAGAAGGCCTACGCCGACCTGCTTCGCCGCGCCGATGCGATCTTCATCGAGGAACTGCGCAACGCGCGCGACGCGGCCAGCGGCAAGACCTGGTACGAGCTGACGAGCCAGGCGTTCGCGGTGTTCCTGCCAGTGAAGAGCGTCGGCGTGATGGGCGACGGCCGCACCTACGACTACGTCGTCGCGCTGCGCGCCGTGCAGACCAGCGACTTCATGACCGCCGACTGGGCCGAGCTGCCGTATGGGCTCCTGAAGAAGGTGTCGAGCCGCATCATCAACGAGGTGCGCGGCATCAACCGCGTGACCTACGATGTGAGCAGCAAGCCGCCGGCGACGATCGAGTGGGAGTGACGGGTCGGCAAAAGCTTCTTTAAAATCAATAGGATAGTTACTCCTATTGATGATGTGGCCGCATCGTCAACGAGCGCGAAGACTTTCACACGCGGTCTGCGTCCCACACGCGGCCGCGCGAGAAGGTGAACGTCTGCTCGATCGGCCGCGACGTCTTTCGAACCGCTGCGTTGCTTGGTAAGTCGCGTTGGTGGCAGCAGGGCGGGGCGTCTAGCTCGGCGCACATTGAACGGCTGCTCATGCAAGCGACCTACTGCCGGACTCGACCCATGGCCGACATTCCATAGCGGTGACGACGCCCAGAGATTGCCGGCCCAGAAGTTGCCCCGAACAGATCCTCAGTGGCCGTGGGCTGCAAACATGGCTGCTGCGATGCCGAACCCGCCGACTACTGTTCCGCCCAGCACGACTGCAAACGTCACTACATACGCAATCAAGACTTGCGTGTCTGAGGCTGGTCGCCAGCGGCCCAAGATTGCCGCCCGAAGGCCCCAGACGAGTCCGATGGCAGACACGCTGCCGCCGGCAAGGAGAGCTGCGATCACGAGTGACGACTCAGCACGAGCATCCCCGTAGAGAACGCCGATTCCCAGCGCTGCGGCTAACGGGCCGAGCAAGTCAAAGAGCGTCATCCTGCGCCTTGAGTTTGCAGCCTCTGCTGGATGCCCGTCGATCGACATTCTGGGGTGTGTTGGCTGACCGCAGGAAGGTACACGAAGTCGCCCATGCTGGAGGGCTCCCGTTGGCCGAATTCTGCCACTCATCCAAGGGGTCAGACAGCGGGATTCGACCCAAAGCGCAAGGTGCATTCCACTTGCTATTCGGGGCAGTCGAAATCGGGCCAAATCTGCTGTTGATCAAGGGATGCTCTGTTGAAGACTGCAGCCGATGGAAAGTACGACTCTCCTTCGTCGTGCCAAAGAACATTCCAGCTCAGTTGGACACCGCGGACCCGAATAGATGCAACGCCGTGACCGCCCCAACCGCTCGTATAGGCAACTGTAGCAACGCCTCCTGTATAGCGTCCAATGATGGATGGCGGATCGCCATCCGTGTCTCCGTCAACCTTGCTGCTGCCATGAGCCGTCAATAGAAACTTGGCGCATAGCTGGTCGCCACGGATTCGTACCTCAAGGTCAAAGCGGTCCTCGCCGGCAGGGCACCCAGGACTCTGCCCGCAAGTCCAAATGACGCTCCACGGCCCTTCAATCGAGGCCGGAGCCGCATGAACTTGGGTCGCCATGATTAGGGGAAGCACGAGCAAGCTCTTCATCGAGACATTGTCGCGCGTGAGGCCGTGCCTTACGGCTTGCGCCGGCCAACAGTCTGCTTCTGGCCGGGTCCGGGCACACGTTCGACGCACCGTCAGCAGACGTGCGCTCGTGACGAACTAGATCCAGAAGGTTGCCTCGGGGCCAGGTGCATGGTGCATGCGTTCGGTTGGCTGTGAAACTCGCCCCGTGACCCGTTGCCCCAGGCCCTGCGCGATGTGACGCAATTGCGATACACTGTCCATATGAAGACGACCACCATCCCGTCCATCCGCGTTGAGCCCGACTTTCGCGCCGAGGTGGAGGCGGTGCTGGCCGACGGCGAGACGCTCACCCAGTTCGTCGAAGCCTCGGTGCGCGCGAGTGTTGAGCGACGTCGCATGCAGGCGGAGTTCATCGCGCGCGGACTTCGCTCGCGCGACAAGGCGCGCCGCACGGGGGACTACGTCGATGCCGACGTGGTGATCGACAACCTGCAACGCAAGCTCGACACCGCGCGTTCGCGCCTGGCGAAGAAGGTCAAGTGAAGTTCAAGGTTAGGCTGACCCGGGACGCCGAGGCGGACCTGGATCGGCTCTTCGACTTCCTGCTGGATCGCGAGTTGTCCCGCGACGGCGGCGACCTGACCTTGCCGACGCAGGCCATCGCTGCCTTGCAGTCCGGCATCGCGACGCTGAAGACGTCGCCCTTCACGTGCCGCAAGGCCGGTCGGAGTCCGTTCCTGCGCGAACTGATCGTTCCGTTCGGGCGATCGGGCTATGTGGCGTTGTTCGAGATCGAGGACGAGGCGAGCGTCGCCGTTCTGGCCGTGCGCCACCAGCTGGAAGACGACTACCATTGATCCAGACTGCTGCGCTTGTGGCACGCGGGCAGACAACGCGGCGATGCCGTCAACCAAGCCGCCAATACCGTCATCGGGTCACCCAACGAGCGGGTCGATACCGTCAATGTCGTCCCATTCGATCCCGAGCGACCTCCATGGCTGCGCGAAGGCCAACACTGCTGATCAAGATCGAAGAGATGGAGCCACTGCACGGGCCAAACCCGCGACGGTAGATTTGTCGGTATCTCGCCCGCGGCAGCCGGTCGGTGCGCCCTATTTACCTATGAACGCCTTCGGCCTGTTGACAATAGAGTGGGAATAATTCGCACGCCTTCAGACTGATGCGAGGCGCATTCAGTGCCGTGTGCGCAGCTTGCGATGCCCGCGAGGCCGCAAGCAGTGTGTCCCCGGCCGGCGACATCACTCCGCTGTGTCGTTGCCGCGCTGCCTTTGACACGATGCCGGACAGACGGTTGTCGCGCAACAACGGCACCGATGCCGCATGGATCTCGCCCGCATCGAGTACCTTGGCGCGCTCGGCAAGCTGCGCCGGATCGTCGAGCTTGGTCTTCTCCTCGATCAGCACCTTGGCGGAGCCGAACGTGGCGAGGAAGTCGGCCTCCTCCTTGTCGGACGTGGGGATGTCGGCGACGCCGATGCCCCAGTGCTCCAGCAGCAGGCGCGCATAGGATGGAGTCGTCATGGCGCGCCGGCAGGTTCGTTCCTCATGCGGACTTCGGGAAGAACGCCACGTCCGGCAAGTTCTCGAAGTGCGCATCGCAGGTCAGCAGCTCCGCACCGACGTGCCGGGCCGTTGCGTAGACGATGGCGTCGGCGGTGGCCAGCTTGCGTTCGCGGTGCAGGTCTGCCGCGAGCAAGGCCATGGTGGTGTCCAAGGGCACGACCACGCATTTCTGCGTGTAGGCGATCACCTGATCGGCCTGGTCCTCGCCGAGTTCACGCACCAGCCACTTCGACAGTTCGAGCTGCACGATGGTGGGGACGATGCACTGCGCCTTGTCCGGGAACTGCTTGCCGAGCTTCTTGCCCAACGCGCTGCCGGTGAGCCATTCGATCCAGGCCGAGGTGTCGACCACGCGCGAAGCTGCCATCAGTAGCGGTCCTTCCGGTCCCGGTAGCCGTCCTTGCGCGCCCCCTTGGCGATGCCGGCCAGTTGTTCCAGCTCGGGCACGGGCATCACCAGCACCCCCTTGCCCTTCGGGATGAACACGAACTCCTGCCCGGCCTGCCAGTGCTGTTCCTCGCGCACGGCCTTGGGAATGGAAATCTGGAACTTGCTGGACAGGGTGGCGGTGGCAGTCATTTTTCGTACCCTATAAGTATCGATGACGATTCGGTAAGAATACACCGTTCAGCCCACGAGCGCCAGACATGGTCCTGATGGGTGCCGGACCCGACCACACCGCGGCTGTTTGACGAGGTATCGCGAGTCGTAGCGAAACTACGATTCATGAGACTTTTCCAATCAACCGATCCCCAGGCCGCGCTGCCGGCCGAACTCCCAGGTGACGGCGCCGCCGCGGGCGATGGCGCTCATCTGCTGCCCCAGGCGCTGCTCGATCACCGGCTTCCAGGGCACGAGCGTGAAGCCCAGGCCGTCGTCGAGCATTTGCCTTGAGCGCGGTTGCAGAGATTCTTCATGAGAGCCGCCCAACCTGACGCGGGGATCGTTGCCGGGTGACTTCCGCTCGATCACTTTCGGGGACCAACACCTGTGGCCCGATCTGCCGAAGCGTGTTCCCGATACCCTGCCGAGCGGCCATGCACTGCGCCGCCGACAGGCCCATAGCCCGCATCCACCAGTCCGCACAGGCCCTCACGTTCAAGATGTGTTCGCGCTCGACCCATCCGTAGACGAACCATGCGATCTGGTGACTCCGCTGCGGCTGCATGGCCATCATCAGGGCCGTCCACGGAAACCCCATCGGGCTCATGACGCTCTCCGCGACACGAAGCGCGCCTTGTTGTGGATCCAATGACCCCGAGTCAACGCGCCGGCATGCGCTGCCGCGCTCCGGGCAATGGCTGCGTTGTCCGGGCAGGACTCCGGGTTCAGCCGAGGCGAGAGCGTTTGCGCAGCCGGTGGCGGAGAACTCTCACGAGGCTGCGGCACGATCAACATGTCGCAGGTCGCCTCGGAAAGTACACGGCTGCTGACGCTCCCGAGAAGGAAGCCACCCAGGCTTGAACGATCCTGTTTTCCGGCGACGATGAGGTCGGCGCCGAGCTTGTGCGCGTGACGCAGGATAGCGCGCGCCGGGTGCCCGTGTGCCGGCGCATGGTTTATGGGTGTGCTGCCCAGGCCGAGTCCTGCGACCTTGCGACGCATGCGTGCGTTGATGGCGCCTTCTTCCATCATGCGGGCCTCCGTGATGACGTGCTCGGGCACATCGGCATCGCGCAGCACGGCCTCGCGCCGGGAGTTGATGGCGTGGAACACATGCATGCCCCTCTCGCAGCGCAGCCGGTCGGCCACACGAATCGCCGCATCCGACGACGCCGTGAAGTCGATCGGCACCAGGACACGCCGATAGCCCCCTTGCACCGAAGTCTTGACGACGAGGACGGGGCGTCGGCAGATTCGGACCATGCGCTCCACGGTTCTGCCCATGAACAATCCCTTGAGGCGGCCGCGACCGCGCCGCCCGAGCACCATCAGGTCGACGTGCTCCGAGGCCTGCATCAGGATCTCGAACGGGTCGCCGACGGTGACCTCGACGCTGGCGGTCAAGTCGTAGGCGCCCGATATCTCGACGGCCAGGCGCCGCAGGGCGTCGCGCGCCTGGGCTGCCTTGAGATCGAAGTCCAATGTCGGTGAGAACCAGTCGCGCAGCGGCTTGCAGCCTGCCGCATTCAGGACGTGCAGGATGCGAAGACGGGCTCCGAGCTCATGCGCCAGCAGCGCGGCGCGGCGCACCGCATGGTTGCCATCGACCGAAAAGTCGGTTGCCGTCAGGATGGAAGTGATCGACGTCATCTGTGTGTCCTCGAGAACAGTCGTGTTCCGAAAGGCGCCAGACGAGCGTGTGCCCAGGGTGCGATGTGCATCGCACCCGAGGTGAGACTAGAGGCCCGTCGTCGTCGCCATCGAGAGGTGCAGCCCCCAAAGCTGCACGCGGCGGCTATATCGCGTAGTCGCCGCTCGACTCGGGCTGGAAAAGGATGGCCAGGACCTCGGCCGCCTTTTCGCCGCCGGCCGGGGTCGACCAGCGAGCCGAGCTGCCGACCCGCAGGCCGAGCAGGGCGCTTCCGACCGGGGACAGCACCGACACGAATCCGGCCGCCGGTTCGGCGTCCGCGGGGTAACACAGGGTCAACGTCTTGCGCTGACCGGTCCGGGCGTCCTGCAGCAGGACCCGGGAGTACATCGTCACGACGTCTGGCGCCACCTCGCGCGAAGGCACGAGCGCAGAAGCGTCCAAGACGTCTTCGATGGCACGGACTTGCTCGAGTGAACCGTCACCGCGTGCATCGCGGCGGAGCAGGTTCAGGAGGCGGGCATGGTCCAGTTCAGTGAGCGTACGCTCGAGTGTCAAGACTTCCACGAGTCATTCCTTCAGTGTCAAGCTGAGTACCTCCGTTTCGGAGGCACGCATCTACGCGCGGGCTGGGAGCCCGGCGATCTGAAGTTTGCGCAAATGGTGTGGAAGTGATCGCCGGGCCTAGGAATGTGCGGCCGGCTGACGGGTGTGAGTCCCCATCCCGGCACGTGACTGCGGAGCGCACAGCGACCCGGCAGCACGAATGGCCGCCTCGCAGGGGGTACCGCCGAACGTGAACCTGGAAACAAGAGAACTCATGGGAGCATCCTATCGCCCCTGCCTGGCTCGAGCAATTCATCCAGGTGAAGTCGCACTGGGTTGTAGGCGCATTGCGCGGCTGGTAGCTGGGTTCGACGCTCATCGCATGGGCTCGCTGCAATGGCCGTACTGGCGCCGTGCCAGCCGCGTTCGACTGGTCGGAGTCTCAGGGCTAGCCTTCCCGAGCCTTGCGATCGACTTGCGGCGAATGGCATAGAGTGGGGAACAAACTTGGCCTGGAGCCGCGCGTGAAGCAGGAATCGCTGTTCGACGAAGAGCCCACGCAACCTGGCGGCCGCGTGGTCCCGGTCGGCATTCCCGGCGGCGATCGGCAGCTCGGGAAGGCGCAGAAGCGCTTCAACACGCTGATCGCCAAGATCGAGGCGCAGCGCCGGCTGGTGCGCGAATGGCAGGACTTCATGTCCGTCTATCAGCAACGCGTCGTGGCCGACTACGAGCCGCTGCGGCTGCGCCTGCGCGAGAGACAGTGCGCGATGGTCGCGCTGCTCGACCGGACGCTGGATGGGGCCGGCAAGACGCTGACCAAGCGCGAGCGCGCCAAGGTGCGCGACATCCTGCTCGACCTGCTGGGCAGCCTGCTTTCGGAAGATGCCGATGCCGAGCTGGTCCGCGTGCACGACAAGCACGCCGACGCGAGCTACGGCGACGAACGGCGCGAGGGCATGGACGTGGTCGAGGAACTCGCCAAGGAACTCTTCGGCGTCGAGCTCGACGAGGGGCACGGCGCGCAGTCGCCCGAGGAGCTGGCGCGCATGATCGGCGCCAAGCTCGAGGGCGCGGAGTCATCGACGGCCGAGCCCGCCGACGAGGATCCGCCGGCGCGGCGCCGGAGCGCCAAGCAGGCCGCGAAGCAGGCGCGCCTCGAAGCGGCGCGCGCCGGTGCGAGCCGCTCGCTGCGCGAGGTGTATCGCAAGCTCGCGAGCGAGCTCCATCCCGATCGCGAGGTCGACCTCGCGGAGCGGGCGCGCAAGACCGCGCTGATGCAGCGGGTCAACCAGGCCTACGAGGCGAGTGACTTGCTCGCGCTGCTGGAGCTGCAGCTCAGCATCGAGCAGATCGATGCGAGGGCGCTCGGAAGCCTCGCGCAGGAGCGGCTGGATCACTACAACCTGGTGCTCGAGGAGCAGCTCGAGCGGCTGCGCGAGGAACTGGAGGACGTCGCGCGTCCCTTTGTCGAGCTGACGTCCGGCCGGCTCGGCCGCGAACTCACGCCGGCCGCCGCGCAGCGCGCGCTCGATGCCGACATCGGGAACCTGCGGGCCGTGATCCGGGAGGTCGAAGCCGACCTCCAGCGCTTCGCCGACGTGCGAATCTTGAAGCTCGCGCTGAAGGACTATCGCATCGGGCAGTCCGACGACGCTGCCGAATGGGACATGCTGCAGGCGATGGCGCTGGCCGTCGCGGCCCAGACCCGCGGGCGTCGCCGGCGCTGATCGGTCACCGGGAGTCGCCGATCAGGCGAGCAGCGCCTTCACCAGGTCCATCGGCCGCGCCGGCCCGTCTTCGGCGAGGTGCAGGCTGGACTCGACGCGCACCAGGTGCTCGACCATGTTCGCGATCGCGGCGTCGGCATCGCCGCGGCCGGCGATCGTCAGGAAGGCCTCGTGCTCGTCGGTGGCGCAGGCCGGGTCGTTGTCCGAGCTGTAGAGCATAGTGATCAGCGAGCTGCGTCCGACGAGCTCGCGCACGAGATCCGCAAGCACCGGGTTGCCGCAGCGCTCGGCGAGCGCGACGTGGAAGTCGCCGAGCAGCTTCTCCTGCAGGCTGCCTTCGGCGCCGCCGGCATGCATGGCGCGCTCGACGCGGATGTGCTGCTGCAATGCGGCGTTGTCCGCGGCGGTCGCCGACTGCACGTAGAGCCGCACCACTTCGCTCTCGAGCAGGCGCCGCACCGCGAACACCTGGCGCGCCTCGTCCACCGATGGTCGGCTGACGAACGCGCCCTTGTCGGGGATCATCTCGATGAGCTTGTCCTTCGAGAGCAGCAGCAGCGCGGCGCGGATCTTCGTGCGGCTCACCGCGTAGACGCGGCCCAGCGCTTCCTCGCGCAGCCAGGTGCCGGGCGGCAGCTTCTTGGCTGCGATCGCCGCGGTGATCTCGCGTGCGATGCCTTCGGCGCTGCTGTCGTGCTCGCGCGCCGCGCCGCTCGTGGGAGCGGCCGGCGCGTGGTCGTGGGCGGCTGCGGCGCGGGGCATGGCCCGCCGATTGTAGGAACGCCGGTCAGGCGGCCCTGGGCAAGGCCTTGGGCGCCAGCGTGAAGCCGCTCAGCGCGCCGACGATGGGCTTGGGCGGCGGTGCCGCGAGCTCTCCGCGCTTGCTGGTGCGCAGGCCGAGCCGCACGAGCGACTGCACCTGCAGGGTCGCCGCCGTCACGCCGTCGACGACCGGCACGCCCAGCACCTGCGAGACGTGCTCGCAAAGGTCGGCCATGCCGGCGCAGCCGAGCACGATGACATCGCTGTCGTCCGTCTCCAGCGCCGCGCGGCAGGCTTCGACGATGCGCTCGCGCGCCCCGCTGCCCGGCCGCTCGAGGTCGAGCACCGGCAGCTCGCAGGCATGGATGCCGGCGCAGAAGCGCGCCATGCCGTAGCTTTCGGCGAGGTGGTGCGCGGTGCCTATCGTGCGTGCCAAGGTCGTGACGACGCTGAAGCGGCGTGCCAGGAAGCTCGCGGCATGCATCGCGGCCTCGGCGATCCCGACGACCGGACCGCGCGCCAGCTCGCGGGCCGCTAGCAGGCCCGGGTCGCCGAAGCAGGCGATCACGTAGCCGTCGAAGCCGGCGGCCTCGCCGGCCGCGATTTCCTGCAAGAGCCCCGGGACCGCGAGTGCCTCGTCGTAGTGGCTCTCGATCGAGACCGGGCCCATCGCCGGGCTGACCGCGACGACCTCGGTGCCGGCATCGGCCACCGCGCGGGCGCAGGTGCCGATCTTCTCGGTCATGCTGCGCGAGGTGTTGGGGTTGATGACCTTGATGCGCATGACGGTCAGCCCTTGCGGTTGAGCGCGATGTAGAACGCGTAGCCCAGGCCCATGCCGATGAACCAGGCGTAGTTCGCGGCGCCGTGCAGGGCCGGAATGACGACGCACAGCATCGGGATGATCGCGGCCGGGACCAGCGCGGCGACCGCCTTGCGGTTCACGCCGTTGCGGTACCAGTAGCGGCCGCCTTCGCTCATCGAATAGAGCGCGTCGACGTCGACCTTCTGCTTCTGGACCCGGTAGAAGTCGGCGATCAGGATGCCGAACAGCGGGCCGATGAACGAGCCCAGGATGTCGAGCGTGTAGTGGATCACCTCGGGGTTGTTGTAGAGGTTCCACGGCGTCAGGAACACCGAGCCGACCGCGGCGATCATGCCGCCGGTGCGCCACGAGATGTGCTGCGGCGCGACGTTGCTGAAGTCGAAGGCCGGCGACACGAAGTTCGCGACGATGTTGATGCCGACGGTGGCGATCATGAACGTCAAGGCGCCCAGCACGACGGCGGTCGTCGAGTCGATCTTGCCGACGGTGTGGACCGGATCGGTGATCAGCTCGCCGAACACCGGCAAGGTGGCGGCGGTGGTCACGACGGTCAGCAGCGAGAAGAACACGAAGTTGATCGGCAGGCCCCAGAAGTTGCCCTTCTTCACCGCGTCGAAGCTCTGGCCGTAGCGCGAGAAGTCGCCGAAGTTGAGCATCGGTCCGCTGAAGTAGCTCACGACCAGCGCGATCGCCGAGAGCATCACCGGCAGCGCATCCCAGCCGTGGACCTTGACGCCGCCGAGGTTCAGGTTGATGTTGCCGATGCCGGCCTTCCAGACGAGATAGCCGCACAGCGCCAGCATGACGACGTAGACGCCCGGGCCGGCCCAGTCGATGAACTGCTTGATCGCTTCCATGCCGTGCCAGAACACGAAGGCCTGCAGCACCCACATGAACATGAAGGCGGCCCAGCCGAGCGTCGACAGGCCGACGAAGCCGTGCTGCGCGACGTCGGCGTAGGGCGCGAGGCCGGGCGATACGTGCAGCGCGAGCACCATGAAGGCGCTCGACGCGAGGTAGGTCTGGATGCCGTACCAGGCGACTGCGATGAGACCGCGGATCACCGCCGGCACGTTCGCGCCGAGCACGCCGAACGACGCGCGGCAGATCACCGGATAGGGCGTGCCGGTCACCTGGCTGGGCTTGGCGACGAGGTTGCAGAAGAACTGCACGATCACGATGCCGACCAGCAGCGACACCAGCACCTGCCAGCTCGTCAGGCCGAGCGCGAACAGGCTGCCGGCCGTGATGTAGCCGCCGACGCTGTGCACGTCGCTCATCCAGAACGCGAAGATGTTGTAGCGCGTCCAGGTCTGGTTGCGCAGCGGCGCCAGATCCTCGTTGGTCAGGCGCGGGTGGTAGCCGGGCTTGATCAGCGCGTTGGAGGCGTGGCCGGCGTGCGGCGGCGGCGCGACGGTGGCGTAGGCGTGGTCGACGGTCGTGATGGCCATGCGAGAGGCTCCTGGGTTGCTTGCGTGCGCGGGAATGGACACGAAAGTTGTATACAAAAATAGGGTGCAAATCGCGATGCGGCAAGTCGACTTTGTCGGTGTTTTCCCTGAGCCGGTGCGCTGGAATCCGGGGACGGCCGCGTTCGAACAGCGCGGCAAGTACTAGCATGCGCCCGCCATGAGCCTCGCCGACCTCCACCTGCACCGCGTGCTCGCTGCGATGGCCGGTCCCGCCGCGCGCCCGCGCGAGGACCAGGCCGCGGCCGTGGCGGCGCTCGTCGAGCAGCAGGCCCGCGTGCTCGTGGTGCAGGCGACCGGCTGGGGCAAGTCGGCCGTCTACTGGGCCGCGACCTCGGCCCTGCGCGCCGCGGGCAAGGGCCCGACGCTGATCGTCTCGCCGCTGCTGGCGCTGATGCGCGACCAGGTGGCCGCCGCCGAGCAGGCCGGGCTGCGCGCGGCGACCGTCAACTCCACCAACCTCGACGACTGGGACGCGGTCTTCGACGCCATCGCCGGCGACCGCCTGGACGTGCTGCTGGTCTCGCCCGAGCGGCTCGGCAACGCCGGTTTCGCACGGCGCTTGCCCGGCCTGCTCGCCTCGACCGGGCTGGTGGTGATCGACGAGGCCCACTGCATCTCGGACTGGGGCTTCGACTTCCGGCCCGACTACCAGCGCCTGTCGAAGACGCTGTTGGGCATCGCGACCGACACGCCGGTGCTGGCCACGACCGCGACGGCCAACCGCAGGGTCACGCTGGATGTCGCCCGCCAGCTGGGGCCGCAGGCGCTGACCTTTCGCGGCTCGCTCGCACGCTCGTCGTTGCGTCTGGCGGTCGTGCCCGGGCTGGGCTCGCTGGAGCGTTATGCCTGGGTCGCCGATGCGCTGGACGCGTTCGCGGGCTCCGGCATCGTCTACGCGCTGACGGTCGCCGAGACCGAGCGGCTGGCCGGGTTCCTGCAGTCCTGCGGGTTCAAGGTGGCGGCCTACCACGGCGGTCTGGAGAGCGGCGTGCGCCTGCAACTCGAGGATGCCTTGCGCCGCAATGCGCTGAAGGCCGTGGTGGCGACGTCGGCCCTCGGCATGGGCTACGACAAGCCCGATCTCGCGTTCTGCATCCACGTCGGCTCGCCGGCGTCGCCGGTGGCTTACTACCAGCAGGTGGGCCGGGCCGGTCGCGCGCTGGACGAAGCGGTCGCGGTGCTGCTGCCCGCCGAGACCGACGAGCAGATCTGGTCCTATTTCGCGACCGCCGGCGTGCCCGACGAAGGGCGCGTGGGCAGGATCTTCGACGCCCTGGCGGAACGGCCGCAGACCTTGGTGGAACTGGAGAACGCCACGGCGATCCGGCGCGGGCGGCTCGAGGGCCTGCTGAAGATCCTGGCGGTCGATGAGGCGGTACGGCGCGAGGGCACGGCCTGGGTGCTCACCGGCAAGCGTTGGCACTACGACGCCGCGCGCTGGCGGGCGTTGGCGCAGGTGCGCGAGCGCGAGGCCGGCCTGATGCGCGCGTACGCCGCGGGCCAGGGCTGCCTGATGCGCTTCCTGCAGGTCGCGCTCGACGATCCCGATCCGCGCGACTGTGGCTGCTGCAGCGTCTGCACCGGCCGGCTGCCCGGCCCGGGCGCGCGGCCCGGCGTGATGCGCGTCGCGGCGGCGCGTGCCTATGCGCGCGGCCAGGACGTGGTCATCGAGCCGCGCAAGCTCTGGCCGGCGGGCGGTGCACGCAGGGGCCGCATCGTCGGCTGCGACGAGGGCCGCGCACTGGCCTACGCGAACGATCCGGGCTGGGCCGAGGCATTGCAACCGCTGTTCGACGCGCCTGACGGCCCCGTGCCCCAGGCCGTGCTGGACGGAGTGGTCGGCGTGCTCGGCCGGTGGCGGCGCCACTGGGACGCCAGGCCGGTGGCCGTGGTGCCGATGCCGTCGATGCAGCACCCGCAACTCATCCGATCGGTGGCATCACACGTGGCGACGGTGGGCCGGCTGCCGTTGGTCGATGCGCTGCGTCTGGCCGGTCCGATGCCGGGCGCTGACGTGGCATCCGGTGCGAAGGTGGCAGCGCTGCTCAGGGCTCTGGCGCAGCGGCCCGAGGTGGCGGTGCCGGACGGGCCGCTGCTGCTGATCGACGCCCGCTACCGCAGCGGCTGGTCGATGACCGTCGCGGCCGCGCTGCTGCGCGAGGCCGGTGCCGCCGCGGTACTGCCGCTGGCGCTGCATCAGCTTCCGTGAAGAATCGCGGCCTCACCCGAGCCGCAGCAGCAGGGCCGATGCAGCGCAGACCGCGAGGAAGGGCAGGCTGATGCGATGGAAGTCGCGCAGCCCGTGCGGCAGCTTCGCCAGGCGCAGCGCGATCAGGTTCGCGAGCGATCCCAGCACGCAGCCGAAGCCGCCGACGCTGACGCCGGCGGCCAGCGCCGGCAGGTCCTTCACATGGCCGTCGAGCAGGATCGCCGCCGGCACGTTGCTGATGAACTGCGATGCGACGATCGCGGCGAGGTAGGCACGCCAGCCGTCGGTGATCGGCCAGGCATGCAGCAGGCTTTGCACCGCCGGCAGCGCGCCGAGCTGGCGCAGGTCGACGAACATCAGCGCGATGATCGCGAGCAGCCCCCAGTCGATCGCGCCGAGCACGCGGCGATACGTGAATGCGTAGACGGCCGCGACGCCGATCAGCCCGGGAACGAGCCAGTGGCGATCGAGCGCGACGACGAAGCCGACGAAGAGCGCCGCCGACAGCCACAGCAGCCGCGGCTCGACCGGCGCGACGTCGGTCTCGGTCTTCTCCTCGATCGGCGCGCTCGGCACCAGCAGCCAGGCGCTGACCGCGAGCCACGCCAGCATGATCAGCACCGTCGGCGCCATCATCGCGATGAAGCCGAAGAAGCTCGTGCCGGAGCGGTGCCACAGGAACAGGTTCTGCGGGTTGCCGATCGGCGTGAGCGCCGAGCCGGCGTTGACGGCGAGCGCTTCCAGCACGACCAGCCGGGCGAGCGGCAGATGCGCCCGCTCGGCGAGCACGCGGGTCAGCGGCACGAGCAGGAACAGGCTGACATCGTTCGTCACCAGCGCCGACAGCAGCGCCGCGCCGCCGGACAGCAGCAGCGCGAGGCGGCGCTGGTTCGTCACGTGGCTCAGCAGCCGGCGCGCGGCGGCCTGCAGCATGCCGCTGCGCTCGACCCCCTGCGTGATCGCGAGCAGCCCGGCCAGCGCGCCGACGGTCTGCCAGTCGATCAGCAGCAGCAGCTCGCGTGGCGGCCGCGGATGCAGCGCCGCCAGGACGATCGCGACCGCGATCAGCACCCACAGCAGCGCGTTGCCGCCGCCGTGCGGCTCGAGGCCGGCCGTTGCGGTCGGCGGGGCCGTCATCGAGCGGCGGCCGCGGCTTCCCGGGCGCGTCGCGCCTCGTAGGTCCGCACGTGCGCATCGGCCGCACGCAGCAGCGACACGCCGCCCGGCGCGCCGGTGCGCCGGGCCAGCAGGTCGCCGAGGATGTGCGTGCCTTCGGTCGGCGCGCCGCGTTCGATGTCGCGCAGCATCGAGGCCATGATCGGCGAGCCGGCGACCGCGAGCGCGCCGCGGCCGCGCTCGCGCGCCTCGGCGCGCGGCGCGTGGCCGTGCGCGGCGGCGATCGCGGCGCATTCGTCGTACAGGCCCTGCGCCAGGTCGGTCGCGCCGGCCGCGACGATGTCGCCGACGGCCCCGCGCAACAGGCAGGTCGCGCCGGCGGCCGACGCGATGAAGACCCACTTCTCCCACATCTCCTGGACGATCGCGTCGCTCGCGCGTGCCGTCATCCGGGCCGGCGCGCACGCCGCCTCGATCGCGGCGACGCGCGCCGAGCGCGTGCCGTCGCGCTCGCCGAAGGTCAGCTCGTGCAGGTCGTTCAGGTGCAGCACGCGGCCGGCGTCGTCGAGCGTGGCCGAGATCAGGCACAGGCCGCCGAGCACGCGCTCGGCGCCGAAGCGCGCCGACAGCACGTCGAGATGCTGCATGCCGTTGAGGAGCGGCAGGATGGCCGTCGTCGGTCCGATCGCCGGCGCGATCGCGTCGATGGCAGCGTCGAGGTCATAGGCCTTGCAGCCCACGATCACGACGTCATAAGGGCCGCCCACCGCCTCGGCGCCGACGCAGCGCGGCGCCGGCAGCGTGAGGTCGCCATGCCGGCTCTGCACGACGAGGCCGGTCGCGGCGAGCTGCGCGGCACGGCGCGGCCGCACGAGGAAGGTCACGTCGCGACCGGCGTCGGCCAACCGTGCACCGAAATAGCCGCCGAGCGCGCCCGCTCCGAGTACCAGAAAGCGCAAGTCGCGCCGCGCGTCGTTCATGGCTCATCGTCCTTCGTTGCCGCGAGGCGGGCGATGCTGCGCGGCTTCCCGTACCCTGTCAAACCGCAGGCTCTTCGCCGTCAGCCGACGGTTGTTCAGGCGTGCAGCGCGCATGCCTCACAATCGTCGCGATGAGAGCGTTGTTCGGCGTCGTGGGTTTGCTGGTCGTGGTCGCGATCGTCGGATTGCTGGCCGCGCGCCAGCTGCACCGCTTGGCGCCGACGCCCGTCGCCGGCGGGGTCGTCCCGGCCAGCGGCGCCAGCGTGCGCGAGCAGGCGCAGCAGACCGAACGCCAGGTGGCCGACGACGTCGCCAAGGCGCTCGCGCAAGGCGCGGCGGCACGGCGCGACGCCGACGCCGCAGCCGAAGGCGCGAGCCAGCCATGAGCGGCAGTGCACCGGCCGACGAAGCCGCGATGCGCATCGCGCTCGACCAGGCGCACAACGCGATGCTGGTCGGCGAGGTGCCGGTCGGCGCGGTCATCATGCGCGACGGGCAGGTCATCGCGACCGGCTACAACCGGCCGATCACCGAGCACGACCCGACCGCGCATGCCGAGATCGTCGCGCTGCGCCATGCGGCCACCCTGCTCGCCAACTACCGGCTGCCGGAGTGCGAGCTCTACGTGACGCTGGAGCCGTGCGCGATGTGCGCGATGGCGCTGATGCATGCGCGCTTCAAGCGCGTCGTCTATGGCGCGGCCGATCCGAAGACCGGTGCGGCCGGCTCGGTGATCGACCTGTTCGCCGATGCGAGGCTGAACCATCACACCGCGGTCGAGGGCGGCGTCCTCGATGCCGCGTGCGGCCAGCTGTTGCGCGATTTCTTCGCGGAGCGGCGTGCCTTGTACCGGCAGCGCCGCGGAGGGGCAGGCGACGCGGCGGCGCCGGAAGCGATACCGGCAGGCGAAGCGGTCGAGCTCGAAGCGGGTCCGTCGTTCACGCGCGGCGATGCGCCGCACGGAGGCTGAAAGAGCGATGACCTCGCTGACGCTCTACTCGCCGGCCGGCGTCGTCGCGCGCGCGGCGCCGCTGCGCCTGGCCGCACGGCGGCTGACCCAACTCGGTTTCGAGGTCGCTGTCGACGAAGCGGCGCTGGCGCGCCATCAGCGCTTCGCCGGCGACGACGCCGCACGTCTCGCGGCGCTGCACCGCGTCGCCGCGCAACGCCCGGACATCGCGATGGCGACGCGCGGCGGCTACGGCTTGACGCGGCTGCTCGATGCGATCGACTGGCCGCTCGTCGCGCGCAGCGTCGAGCACGGCACGCGCTGGGTCGGCCACAGCGACCTGACGACCCTGCAGACCGGCCTGCTGGCGCATGCGCCGGGCACGGTGAGCTGGGCCGGGCCGATGGCCTGCGGCGACTACGGCGGCACGGAAGTCGACGACATCACCGACGCGTGCTTTCGGGAGGCGATGGACGGCTCGCTCGAGGCAGTGGGCTTTCGCACCGAGGCCGGCTTCGACGGCCTGGAGGCGCGCGGCACGCTCTGGGGCGGCAACCTCTGCATGCTGGCGTCGCTGCTCGGCACGCGCCATTTCCCTCGGATCAACGGCGGCATCCTGTTCGTCGAGGACGTCAACGAGCATCCCTACCGCGTCGAGCGCAGCCTGCTGCAATTGCAGCAGGCCGGCGTGCTCGATCGGCAGCGCGCGCTGCTGCTGGGTGCGTTCACCGAATGGCGCAAATCGCCGCTCGATCGCGGCTATACGCTGAAGACCGCGATCGCCCGGTTGCGCGCGGCGACGAAGACGCCGATCCTCACCGGCCTGCCGTTCGGCCACATGCCGACCAAGGTGACCTTGCCGGTCGGCGCGCGCGTCGACCTCGTCGTGCAGGGACGCGATGTGCTGGTGGCCTGGGGTCGCCAACACACGCACTGAGCATCCGACTCCGGGCAGCCCCGGGGCACGCGCGCTGCCGCTGCGACTTACAATCGTTGACCAAGACTGCGACGTTCCGGCCACGAGCCGGCGCCGTCGCGCCGGACAGTTCGTTCGCTGCCGCCGCATCCACCCGTGGCGGCGCCAGTCACCAGAGGAATGCCGAAATGAGCGGTCGCTTGCTGCGTCGATGGTTGCTGCCGAGGGCGCCCAGCGACGGCCGCGGAGTCGCGGCAGCGTTCCTGGCCGCGACCCTCGTGGCGCTGAGCGGTTGCAACACCAATCCGTGGCCCGACAAGGAAACGTCGACCAACACGCTCTTCACGTCGATGGTCGAGAGCACGCCGCGGCACCTTGATCCCGTCGCCTCGTACTGGAGCAACGACACGCCGTACACCTATCAGGTCTACGAGCCGCTGTACGGCTACCACTACCTGAAGCGCCCGTTCACGCTGGTGCCGAAGACCGCGACCGAGATCGTCACGCCGAAGTACTACGACAAGAATGGCCAGCTGCTGCCCGAAGACGCGCCCGGCGAGGAGGTCGCCGAAAGCGTCTACGACGTCCACATCAAGCCCGGGATCATGTACCAGCCGCACCCGGCCTTCGCGAAGGACGACAGCGGCCACTACCTGTACCACAACATGAAGCCGGGCGAGCTCGGCAACCGGCGCACGCCGATGGACTTCGAGAAGACCGGCACGCGCGAGCTGGTCGCCGACGACTTCGTCTACACGATCAAGCGCCATGCGACGACGCGCATCACGACGCCGATCTACGGCATCTTCTCCGAGTACGTGGTCGGCCTGAAGGAATACGGTCCGCTGATCAAGGCCGAGGACAAGAAACTGCGTCAGGGCCTCGATCCCGCCAGTCAGGACCTGCCGTTCCTCGACTTCCGCAACTGGCCGCTCGCCGGCGCCACCGCGCCCGAGAAGTACCTGCTGCACCTGCGCCTGAAGGGCAAGTACCCGCAGTGGAAGTACTGGATGTCGATGACGTTCCTGGCGCCCATCCCCTGGGAGGCCGATGCCTTCTATGCCCAGCCGGGCATGGCCGCGGTCGGCATGTCGCTCGATCGATGGGCGGTGGGCACGGGACCTTACATGCTGACCGAGTACATCCAGGACCGGCGCATCGTCATGAAGAAGAACCCGAACTATCGGGGTGAGCCGTACCCTTGCGAAGGCATGCCGGGCGACAAGGAGGCGGGCATGCTGGACGACTGCGGCAAGAAGACGCCGTTCATCGACACGATAGTCTCGACGGTCGACCGAGAAGCCGTGCCTCGCAAGGCCAAGTTCCGCCAGGGCTACTACGACATCGAGGTGTTCGAGCGTACCGACACCGGCCTCGAGTACCTCGTCGAGATGCAGGACTCCGACCGCGTGCGCGACGAGTACACGAAGAAGGGCTTCCGTCTGCCGCGCTTCTCGGACATCACGAGTTGGTATGTCGGCTTCAACATGCTGGATCCGGTCGTCGGCAGAGGGGCGACACCTGAGCAGGATGACAAAAATCGCAAGCTCCGCCAGGCGATCTCGATTGCCATCGACTGGGAAGACTACAGCAAAGTATTTCCGAAGAAGGCGGGCGAAACGGCGATGGGTCCGCTGCCTTCCGGCATATTCGGATCGCATCACGACCAGCCGGGCGACATCAACCCGGTAACGCATCGTCTCGTCGACGGCAAGCTGGTGCGCCGCCCGATCGAGGATGCGAAGAAGCTGCTGGCCGAAGCCGGCTATCCGGACGGACGGGATGCCGCGACGGGGCGGCCTCTGGTCATCAACTACGACTTCTATCAGTCGCCGTCGCCCGAGATACGTTCGGAACTCGATTGGATGGTCAAGCAGTTCGCCAAGCTGAACATCCAACTCGAAATCCGCGCCACCGACAACAACCAGTTCCAGGACAAGGTCCGCAAGGGCAAGCACCAGTTCTACTGGTCCGGCTGGCTCGCCGACTATCCGGACGCCGAGAACTTCCTGTTCCTGCTCTATGGCCCGAACAGCAAGAGCGTGTCGGACGGCGAGAACGTCTCCAACTACCAGAACAAGGACTACGACCGCCTGTTCGAGAAGCTGAAGCTGCTGGACGACGGCCCCGAGAAGCAGGCCATCGTCGACCAGATGGTGAAGATCGCGCAGAACGATGCGCCATGGGATTTCGGCTACTTCCCGTACTCGTCGGCGGCGATGCAGCACTGGCTGTACAACGCGCGGCCGACGGTGCTGATCCGCGATCCGGGGCGCTACTACAAGATCAAGCCCGACGAGCGCGTCGCCAGCCAGAAGGCCTGGAACCAGCAGATCTGGTGGCCGCTCGTCGTCGGCGTGCTGCTCATCGTGGCGATCCTGCTCGGCGCGGTGCGCAGCCTGCGCAAGCGCGAGCGCACCAATGCGCGCGGCGAGGTGCTCGCTTGAGCCGCCGTCATGTAGCGGCTTCGAGATTCCGTAGCGCAGGCGACTCGACTCGGAGGCTCGCCCAGTCTGACGAGAAGCTCGCGCTTCTCAGCCTCTGAGGACCGACATCCATGGTTGCGTACCTGATCCGCCGTGTCATCTACGGCGTGCTGATCCTGCTGGGCGTCAATCTGGCGACCTTCTACCTGTTCTTCACGGTCAACACGCCCGATGACATGGCCCGCATGAACATCGGCGGCAAACACATCACGCAGGACCTGATCGACAAGTGGAAGTCCGAGCGCGGCTACGACAAGCCGCTCTACTGGAACGACAAGAAGGACGGCACCGAGCGCCTCACCGACACGATCTTCTGGGACCGTTCGGTGTCGCTCTTCACGTTGCATTTCGGGCGGGCCGACGCCGAGAGCGCCGGCGACATCGGCCATGAGGTCGCGACCCGGATGTGGGTGAGCATGCAACTCGCCGCGCCGCTGTTCATCCTGCAGGTGATCGCGAGCACGGTGTTCGCGCTCGTGCTCGTGATGTTCCGACACTCGAGATGGGACTTCTGGGGCGTCGTGCTGTGCGTCGTGATGCTGTCGATCTCGAGCCTGCTCTACATCATCGTCGGGCAGCTCTTCTTCTCTCGCCTGCTCAAGCTGGTGCCGATCTCGGGTTACTCGTCGGGCTGGGACGTCGTGAAATTCCTGGCGCTGCCCATCCTTCTGTCGCTCATCTCGCGGCTCGGCACCGAAGCGCGGCTGTACCGCGCGATGTTCCTCGAGGAAATCGGTCGCGACTACGTGCGCACCGCGCGCGCCAAGGGGCTGTCCGAGACCGTCGTGATGTTCAAGCACGTGCTGCGCAACGCGCTGATCCCGATCATGACCAGCGCCGGTTCCTACCTGCCCTATGTCTTCATGGGCAGCCTCGTCTTCGAAGGCTTCTTCGGCCTGCCGGGCCTGGGCGCCTACGTGATCGAAGCGATCACCAAGCAGGATTTCGCGGTCGTCCGCACGATGGTCTTCGTGGGTTCCGCGCTCTACATCGCCAGCTTCGTGCTGATCGACATCGCCTACACCTGGGCCGACCCGCGCGTGCGGTTGGCGTGAGGACTCGTTGATGCCCAAGATCGTCCTGCTGTGGACAGATGCGGCCATGTGGCTGCTCGTCGTCGCCATCCTCGTCTACGCCTGGTTCGTCCGGCGCGATCCCGACCTGGCGAAGACCTGGCGCAAGGTGTTCCGCGAGGCGCCCGCGCTCGCGTCGTCGGTCGTGCTGGCGTTCTGCCTGCTGGTGACGGCACTCGACAGCCTGCACTTCCGCTCCGCGTTGCCGCCGGCACCCGGACTGCCGAATGCACCGGTGGCGTACGACACACGTACGCGTTCGGTGCTCGACGTGCTGCTGACGCGGCTGACCGAGACGCGCGAATCGACCTATTCGGAGCCGCTCGCCTACGTCGGCTTCGTGAAGGAATCGAGATCCGTCGGCGGCCAGGTCGAGCGTGTCGCGCCGCGCCTGGCCTTCGGCGGCGTGCACCTGACCGATCCGGAGCACCAATGGGCGGGCGACGTGACGGTGCGCGCCGTGATCGGACTGGTCGGCGGACTCGTCGGCGCCATGCTGATCTCGGCGTTGCTGGTGGCTGCGGTGGCGCGCTCGTCCGGCGCATCGTGGTCCGCGCAGGCCGGCGCGATCCGCCGCGGCGAGACCGACACGCCCTGGCGCGCGGCGATCGTCACGTTGGCCGTGATGGGCGTGCTGATCGGTGCGACGGTGTCGCTGGCGCTCGAGTACCACGTGCTCGGCACCGACCGAACCGGCAACGACGTGCTCTACCAGGCCTTGAAGAGCATACGCACCGCATTCGTGATCGGCACCTTGTCGACCGTCGCGACGCTGCCGCTCGCCGTCACGCTCGGCGTGATGGCCGGCTATTTCCGCGGCTGGGTCGACGAGGTGATCCAGTACGTCTACACCGTGCTGTCGTCGGTGCCGAACATCCTGCTGATCGCGGCCTGCGTGCTGATGGTGCAGGTCTACCTCGACAAGCACGCCGAGCTCTTCGAGACCGGCGTCGAGCGCGCCGACCTGAAGCTCTTCCTGCTCTGCGCGGTGCTCGGCCTGACCGGCTGGGCCGGGCTCTGCCGGCTGTTGCGCGGCGACACGCTGAAGCTGCGCGAGCTCGAGTACGTGCAGGCCGCCACGGCGTTCGGCGTGAGCTCGTGGCGCATCATGGCGCGCCACATCTTTCCGAACGTCGCGCACCTGATGCTGATCAACACGGTGCTCGACTTCTCGGCGCTGATCCTCTACGAGGCGGTGCTGTCGTACGTCGGCGTCGGCGTCGACCCGTCGATGAACAGCTTCGGCGGCATGATCAACCTGGCGCGCTCGGAGATGATCCGCGATCCGATCGTCTGGTGGTCGTTCGCTGCCGCGTTCGCCTTCATGGTGAGCCTCGTGCTGGCCGCCAACCTGTTTGCGGACGGCGTGCGCGATGCCTTCGATCCGCGCGCGCGCGCCTTCAAGCCGCGCCTGCTCCAACTCAAGAAAAAGCCTGCCTGAGGACCCATGCTCGACATCCAGGATCTCAAGGTCGAACTCGATGCCGAAGCCGGCATCGTCAAGGCGATCGACGGCATGCGTCTCTCGATCGCGCGCGGCGAGACCTTCGCGCTGGTCGGCGAATCCGGCTGCGGCAAGAGCATGACGGCGCTGGCGCTGATGCGCCTGTTGCCCGAGAACGGCTCGATCACCGCAGGCTCGATCGCGATCGACGGCGACGACGTGCTGGCGCTGCCCGAATCGCGCATGCGCGCGGTGCGCGGCGGGCGCATCGGCATGATCTTCCAGGAGCCGTCGACCAGCTTGAACCCGGTGATGAAGGTGGGCGACCAGATCGTCGAGGCGATCGAAGCCCACACCGCTCTGCGCGGCGCGGCCGCGCGCGCCAAGGCGATCGAATGGATGCGCAAGGTCGGCATCCCCGAGCCGGAACGGCGCATCGACGAGTACCCGTTCCGCATGAGCGGCGGCCAGAAGCAGCGCGTGATGATCGCGATGACCTTGGCGTCGGAGCCCGATTTCCTGATCGCCGACGAGCCGACGACGGCGCTCGACGTGACGATCCAGGCGCAGATCCTCGACCTGCTGAAACAACTCCAGCGCGAGCAGGGCATGGGGCTCCTGCTGATCACCCACGACCTGGCGGTCGTGGCCGGCATGGCGCATCGCGTCGCGCTGATGTATGCCGGGCAGATCATCGAAGTGGCGAGCGCCGAGGAGTTCTTCAAGTCGCCCAAGCATCCGTATGCCCGGCTCCTGCTGCGTGCGCTGCCCGACTCGGGCAAGCGCGGCGGCACGCTCGCGGCGATTCCCGGCACCGTGCCGCCGCTCTGGCTCGACTTCCAGGGCTGCCGCTTCGCGCCGCGCTGCGATCGGGTGTTCGCCGAGTGCCACACCACCGCGCCGCCGCTGTACGACCTCGGAACGCGCACGGTGCGCTGCCTGCTGTACCGGCAGGGCCAGACGGTGCCGGCGCCGGCGAGCGGTACGAGCGCCGAGGCGTCCGCGGCTCCGGTGGTGCCTGCCGCGGCAACGCGCGGCGACGGCGTGCTGCTGGATGTCGTCGACCTGAGCGTGCGCTTTCCGATCCGCTCGGGGATCCTGCACCGCGTGCGCGGCGCGTTCACCGCGGTCGACGGCGTCTCGTTCAGGATCCGCGCCGGCGAGACCATCGCGCTGGTCGGCGAATCGGGCTGCGGCAAGACCACGACCGGCAAGGCGATCGTCCAGCTGCTGCGCCATCAAGCGCAGATCACCGGCCGGGCGATGTTCGACGGTCAGGATCTCTTCACGCTCGACGGCGAGCCGCTGCGCAAGGCGCGCAGCGCAATCCAAATCATCTTCCAGGATCCGTTCGCATCGCTGAACCCGCGCATGCGCGTCTACGACATCCTCGAGGAAGGCCTGCAGGCGCTGCGGCCCGAGCTCGATGCCGCCGGCCGGCGCGCCAACCTGGAGCGGCTGGTCGACCAGGTGGGCCTGCGGCGCGACGCGCTGCAGCGCTATCCGCACGAATTCTCGGGTGGCCAGCGCCAGCGCATCGCGATCGCGCGCGCGCTCGCGGTAGCGCCCAAGCTGATCGTCTGCGACGAGCCGACGTCGGCGCTCGACGTCTCGGTGCAGGCGCAGATCCTGAACCTGCTGCGCGAGCTGCAACGCGAGCTCGGCGTGTCGTATCTCTTCATCACGCACAACATCGGAGTCGTCGAGTACGTCGCCGACCACGTCGTCGTGATGAACCGCGGCCGGATCGAAGAGTCGGGCAGCGTGCGCACGGTGCTCGAGCATCCGACGCGCGACTACACGCGCACCCTGCTGGCGGCGGTGCCGCGCATCGAGATTCCGGTCGGAACCTGATCGGCCGATCCGCTACGCGCCGGATGCCCCTGCGGCGGTTCCCGGCACCAGCGACCGCTTTGTTGTGATCGCCCAACGTTGTATGTAAAGACAGCGTGGCGGATGCCACGCTCGCCGGCGACAGGTCGCGCATTCAAGCCAGGCGTTTTGCCCCGCCATGCCTCGGAAAGCCGCATGAACAAAGGCTTTGCGGGACGTGTGCCGCATTCGATACCGGCGCCCGCCAAGCCCGTGCCGGCGCGATAGAGGAATACCCTAGGAAAGGGCCCGTAGGCCCGTCGTGACAATTGCTTTACACGTGTTCGCAGATGGGCCATGACCAGTTCACGAAGCTGGTACGCGGCTTGCTCGAAGACTTGGTCTTGTGATCAACCTTCCTTCAGGAGTCTTCTAGATGCTCAAGAGAACGAGGCTTGCCAAGAGCTTGCTAATCGCGTTCAGCGGTACGGCCCTATGCAGTACCGTTGCGCTCGCTCAGGATGCCACCGGTTCCACGCAGGAACTGCAGCGCGTCGAGATCACCGGTTCGGCGATCAAGCGCATCGATGCCGAATCCGCGGTGCCTGTGACGGTCATCAAGATGGATGATCTGAAGAAGTCCGGCGTCACGTCGGTCGAGCAGATCATGTCGAACCTGACGGCCGTGCAAATGTCGGTGAATGCCGCGCAGTCGATCGGCTCGGGCAGTGGCGGCTCTACCTTCGCCGATATCCGCGGGATCGGGCAGGACAAGACCCTGGTCCTGTTGAACGGTCAGCGCATTGCCAACAACGCGGTGGACGGGTCGGCGCCCGACCTGAACATGATTCCGTTCGCGGCCATCGAACGCATCGAAGTGCTGCGCGACGGGGCGTCGTCGCTGTACGGCACGGACGCAATCGGCGGCGTCATCAACTTCATCACGAAGACCAGCCTCCAGGGCGGTTCGATCACCGTCGGCTACGACTCGCCGCAGCACTCGGGCGGCAAGACGCAAAGCGTCAACGCCGGCTTCGGCTTCGGCGACCTGGACAGCCAGGGCTTCAATATCTTCGGCTTCGGCGCGTACCGGAAGCAGGACGCCATCAGCGGCACGCAGCGCGACTTCAACAGGCGCATCGTCGGCGGCTTGTCGTACAGCACGTCCCCGGCCAACTACACCCAGGATTTCGTCCACTACTACAACCCGACCCTGCCCAACTGCTCGGGCAATCAGGTGATCAAGGACAGCAATGGCGACTGCCGCATCGTCACGCCGTCCTTCGTCGACTTCATCCCGAAGAGCGAGACCGCTTCGGGCATGTTGAAGGGCACCCTGAAGGTGAACCAAGATCTGACCCTGGGGGCGGAGTTGTTCGCTTCGCAGAACAGAGTCACGACCGAGATCGCACCGGTTCCCTATGGGGGCTATCTGATCAATCCGGGTACCGCGTATTACCCGACCGGCAACCCGAACATCGATCCGACGTTCGACGATGGCTATGGGGGCAACCCGGCCTTCAACCCGACGTCGGTGTTTCCGCATCCGGTCAACGTGAAGCCAGGCTACGTCTACGTGCTCTGGCGCGACTTCCCGAACGGCCCGCGCGGCCAGATGAACAAGAACAGCCAGACTCGCTCGCTGTTCACCGCCGAGGGCTCTGCGGTCGGTTGGGACTATTCGTTTGCGGCGTCCTACAACACCAACAGGGTCGACCAATATCTGGTCAGTGGTTACGCCGACGGCAACATCATCGGCGAAGGCTTGTTGGAAGGCGTCATCAATCCCTTCGGCGACCAGACTGCCGCGGGTACCGCGGCGCTGCAGGCCGCCGCGCTGAATGGCCTGTTGCAAACCGCCACGGGCAACGTCACGAACATCAACGCTCATGCCAGCCGTGAAGTGGGCGACTGGTTCAACGCCGGCCGGCCGTCCCAGCTCGCGCTGGGGGTGGAGTGGCGCCACGAGAAGTTCGTCTCGGCGGCCAACCATGACTTCGCTGAAAAGGTGGCTGTCAGCACCGGTCTGGATCCTGACTTCATCGCCGAAGGCTCGCGCAACGTCAGCGCCGTGTATGCCGAGTTGAATGTGCCGATCCTCAAGTCGCTCGATGTGACCGGTTCGGTGCGCTATGACAAGTACAGCGACGTCGGCGGCACGACCAATCCGAAGCTGAGCTTCCGGTTCCAGCCGATGAAGGAACTGCTGGTCCGCGGGTCCGCGTCGACCGGTTTCCGCGCACCGACGCTGTATGAGTTGTACGGCGGACCGTCGTTCACCAACACGGCAGGCGACGTTGCGAATCCGGTGCTGTGTCCGGACGGCGTACACGGTACCCAGTGCAGTGCGCAGTTCCAGGTTTTCAACAACGGCAACACGAAGCTGCAGCCTGAGAAGTCCAAGAGCGCGACTCTCGGCGTGGTTTTCGAGCCCGTCAACAACGCGAGCCTGGGTCTGGATTTCTGGTGGACCTGGATCGACAAGTCGATCGGTTCGATCCCGCAAGCCGCATTGTTCGCGCCCGGCAACTACACCACTTACCCGCAGTTGCAACAATACTTCCACTTTGCGCCGGGCAACCTGCTGTCCGTCGTCAGCAACTGCCCGGGGCCGAAGTGCGGCTACATCGATTCGACGCTGCAGAACCTCGGCAAGCTCAACACCAACGGCGTCGATCTCTCTGCTCAGTACAGACTGCCTACGGAAGTCGGGACGTTCGACTTCGGGTTGAACAGTACGTACGTGATGAAGTACGCGTTCCAGGACTTCCCCAACGGCTATTGGGTGCAGAACGTCGGCACGTATGGCGAGTCGGGCCCGGTGTTCCGCTGGCAGCACAATCTGACCGCCAATTGGCATCAGGGTGCATTCGGCGGCGGTGCGGTGGTGCACTACAAGTCGGGATATGCCGACCAGGATCCGGGCAACACGGTCTCGTCGTACACAACTGCCGACATCTACTTCAACTGGGCGCCGACCAAGACGGTGTCGTTGACGCTGGGCGTTCGCAATGTGTTCGATCAGGATCCGCCGTTCACCAATCAACATGACCTGTTCCAGGCCGGTGGTTGGGACTCGCGGTATGCCGACCCGACCGGTCGTGCTTACTACGTGCGGGGCACCTACTCGTTCTGATCGCCTTTGAGTAGCAGGGCGGGCCGCTAGGCGCCACATCCGCTTCCATGCGCAGCGAGAAGACCGCAAGGTCTTCTCGCTGCTTGTCATCAGGGGTACGGAAAGCGTCTCCGGCGCGCGAGTGCGTCTACCGCCCTTCGTCCTAAACTGCATGAGGGCTTCCCCGCACCCGGGTTGGCCTGTGGGCGCCGCGGTTCGTTGGATAATCCGTCCCTCGACCGAAAGGCGCCCGGCTGTCACGAGCGGCCCGGCAACTGTGTTAATTTCCGTCGCTTGAGTGCCACTGGAGATCCCAGGATATGGATTTTTCGAGACGACAGGCCGACCCGCGACGACATGTCACCGGGATTGCGGTTGTCATTCTTCTGCACCTGATCATCCTGTATGCGCTGGTGACGGGGCTGGCCAAGAAGGTCGTCGACGTCGTGCGAGCGCCGATCGAGACCAAGGTCATCGAGGAGATCAAGAAGCCGCCGCCGCCGGCCGAGATCGTGCCGCCGCCGCCGCCGAAGATGGAGGCGCCTCCGCCGCCGTACATCCCGCCGCCGGAAGTCCAGATCGCGGCGCCGCCGCCGGCGCCGACGATCACTGCGGTGACCCAGGCACCGCCGCCGACGACCGTGATCACGCCGCAGGCGCCGCCTGCCGCGCCGGCCCCGGCCGCCCCGCCGGCTCCGCCGAAGGCCGTGACGGCTGCGGTAGCCTGTTCCAACTACAGCGCCGTGATGGGCGACGCCTCCTTCCCGGGCGAGGCCAAGCGCAAGAACCTCGAGCACGGCACGGCGACGATCCAGTTCACGCTGACCGCCGGCGGGGAAGTGACGGACGTCAAGACACTCAACGCATCGAACCCGATCTTCGGCCGCTACAGCGAGCAGATCGTTCAGAAGTACAAGTGCGCCGGCCAGGGCCAGACGATCACCGTGACCGTGCCGTTCAGCTACAAACTGGAATAAGTGCACGTCCTGCCATCCGCGGATGGCCGTCTCTCGAGATCCCAAATACAAGCAACTTTCTAGGTAGGAAGAACATGTCTTTCCGCAATCGCCTTGCCTCGTTCCTCTCGGTCGCTTTTGCCGTCGCCGCGCTCGCGATCGTGCCCGTCCAACACGCTGTCGCGCAGGATCAGGCTGCATCGGGTGCCGCGCCCGCCGCCGCGGCCTCGTCCGATACCGCCGCCGCGCCCGCTGCCACGCCGGTGCCGCCGCCGCCGGTGGCCATGTCGAGCAAGGAATCGGTCGACAACCCGTACGGCCTGCAGGCGCTTTGGGCGCAGGGCGACTTCGTCGCCAAGGGCGTGCTGATCCTGCTCGTGCTGATGAGCATGGGCAGCTGGTACATCATGATCACGAAGCTCTACGAGAGCCTGAAGATGAGCGGCGAGGCGCGTGCCGCCGGCAAGAGCTTCTTCAAGTCGCCGAACCTCGGCACCGCGGTGAAGTCGCTCAAGGAAGGCAGCGCCTTCCGCTACATCGCCGAAACCGCCGTTTCGGCGAGCGAGCACCACGAAGGCGAGCTGACCGAGAACATCGACCGCAACAGCTGGGTCACGATGAGCGTGCAGCGCACGCTCGACGACGTCCAGAGCCGCCTGCAGGATGGCCTCTCGTTCCTCGCGACGGTCGGCTCGACCGCGCCGTTCGTCGGCCTGTTCGGCACGGTCTGGGGCATCTACAACGCGCTGACCGCGATCGGTATCGCCGGCCAGGCGTCGATCGACAAGGTGGCCGGCCCGGTGGGCGAAGCGCTGATCATGACCGCGATCGGTCTGGCGGTGGCGGTGCCGGCGGTGCTCGGCTACAACTGGCTGGTGCGCCGCAACAAGGTCACGATGGAGAAGGTCCGCAGCTTCGGCGCCGATCTGCACGGCGTCCTGCTGGGCGCGGCGATGGGCGCGCAGACCGCCGGCAACCGCTGATGCGCGTTGCCCCGAGCGCTAGGAGGTACGCCGCATGGCCATGAACGTAGGCTCCGGTGGCGACGAGGACGAAGTCGTCTCCGCCATCAACACCACGCCGCTGGTGGACGTGATGCTGGTGCTGCTGATCATCTTCCTGATCACGATACCGGTGGTCCGGCCGACGGTGGCGCTGACGTTGCCGAAGGAAACCAACATCCCGCGCCAGACCAAGCCCGAGAACATCGAGATCTCGGTCAACAAGGACGGCGACGTCTTCTGGAACGCGAAGCTGGTGCCCGACAACGAGACGCTGTTCCAGAAGCTCAAGACGATCGCGGTGCTGAATCCGCAGCCGGAAGTGCACATCCGCGGCGACCAGAACGCGCGTTACGAATCGATCGGACGCGTGATGTTCGCTTGCCAACGGGCTTCTATCCTGAAGGTGAGCTTCGTCACCGAGCCGCCGCCCAAAGGTTGATGGCAAAGCGTTCGACGCTCAATGAAATCGGCGGCGCGCGGCTGGCCGGCACAGCCGGCGCCGCGCGTTCGCGGGAGAACCAGACATGGCCATGAATGTCGGCTCGGGCAGCGGCTCGGGCGAAGCCGAACCGATGATGGACATCAACACCACGCCGCTCATCGACGTGATGCTGGTGCTGATCATCATGCTGATCATCACGATCCCGGTGCAGCTGCACTCGGTCAACCTCAACATGCCGGCCGGCAATCCGCCGCCGCCGCTCAAGGAGCCGACGGTCGTCACGATCGACGTCGACTTCGACGGCACGATCCTCTGGAACGGCGAGACGATTCCGTCGCGCGCCGCTCTCCAGGCCAAGCTGGCCGAGGCGGCGGCGCAGCCGGATCAGCCGGAAGTGCACGTGCGGCCGAACAAACTCGTCGAGTACCGGTACGTCGCCGAAGTCTTGGCCGAAGCCCAGCGTCTGGGCGTGACCAAGCTCGGCATGGTGGGCAACGAGCAGTTCATCAAGTAGCGGCGTCCCTGTACCCCGGACTCCCACTGGACTCTCTCGATATCGGATACGCAGCAGCATGACTTCCCGTTCGCATTTCCCGCTCCGATCGATCGTCCTGTCCATCGCACTCGCCTGCGGCATGGCCCATGCGCAGGAGGCGCTGCGGCCGGAGGTCGGCAAGCCGCTGCAGGCCGCTCAGGAACTGATCAAGGCCGGCAAGTTCAAGGAGGCGCTCGTCAAGGTGCGCGACGCCGATGCCGTGAGCGGCAAGAACGCCAACGAGACGCTGATGGTCGAGCGCATGCGCATCGCCGCGGCATCGGGCGCCGGCGACGTGGACACCGCGGCCAAGGGCTTCGAGGCCGTCAATGCGTCGGGCAAGCTGTCGGCTGCCGACAAGCAGCGCATGATCGAGTCGATCGCCGGCAGCTACTACCGCGCGAAAGATTACGCCAAGGCGTATCAGTGGTATCAGCGTTATTTCAAGGAAGGCGGCACGAACGCCGCGAACCGGACGCTGCTCGTCCAGACGCAATATCTCACCGGCGACTTCGCCGGCGTCGAGAAGGACGTGATGGCCTCGATTCAGGCCACCGAGAAGGCCGGCGGCACGCCGTCCGAAGACCAGATCAACCTGCTGATGAACGCGGCCATCAAGCAGAACGACATCGGCGGCGAGACCTTCGCGCTCGAGCGCCTCGTGACCTACTACCCGAAGAAGGAGTACTGGGTCACGCTGATGAACCGCCTGCAGCGCAAGCCGACGTTCTCCGATCGGCTGTCGCTCGATGCCTATCGGCTGTCGCTCGCCACCGGCGGCATGACGGCGGCGAACGACTTCAGCGAGATGGCGCAGCTCTCGCTGCAGGCCGGCTACCCGTACGAAGCCAAGCAGGTCGTCGACAAGGGCTTTGCGGCCGGTGCGCTCGGGACCGGCGCGGAAGCCGAGCGCCACAAGCGCCTGCGCGACCTCGTCACCAAGCGCCTCGCCGAGTACCAGAAGACCGCGCTCGACGACGAGAAGCAGGCCGCCGAACAGAAGGACGGCAACGACCTGATCACGATCGGCATGAACGTCGTGTTCAGCGGCGACAAGGCGCGCGGCGTGAAGCTGATGCAGGAGGCCATCGCGAAGGACAGCCTGAAGCGCCCTGAGGATGCCAAGCTGCACCTCGGGATCGCGCAACTGATCGCCGGCGACAACGCCAAGGCGCAGGCGACGCTGAAGACGGTGCAGGGCACGGACGGCACGGCCGATCTGGCGCGGTTGTGGTCGCTGTACGCGCGCCGCAACAAGGTGAGCTGAGCGCCCGCGCAGAACCTTGATCCCGGACGCGGGCGCCTTTACTTCGGCGCCAGCCGGATCGCGCCATCCAGGCGGATCACTTCGCCGTTCAGCATGTCGTTGGTGACGATCTGGTGCACCAGCTTCGCGTAGTCGGCCGGCGTGCCGAGCCGGCTCGGGAACGGCACGCTGGCCGCCAATGCGTTTTGCACCTCGGCCGGCATGCCGAACAGCATCGGCGTACCGAAGATGCCCGGCGCGATCGTCATGTTGCGGATGCCGCTGCGCGCGAGGTCACGCGCGATCGGCAGGGTCATGCCGACGACGCCACCCTTGGATGCCGCATAGGCGGCCTGGCCGATCTGCCCGTCGTAGGCCGCGACGCTGGCCGTGGAGATCAAGACGCCGCGCTCGCCCGTCGCTTCGGGCTCGTTCTTCGACATCGCCGCGGCGGCCAGGCGAATCATGTTGAAGCTGCCGACGAGGTTCACCATCACGACCTTGGTGAAGGTGTGCAGCGGATGCGCGCCTTCCTTGCCGACCGTCTTGATCGCCGGCGCGATGCCGGCGCAGTTGACGAGCCCCATCAGCTTGCCGAGCGACACGGCCCGGTCGACCGCTGCTTGCGCGTCCGCTTCCTGGCTCACGTCGCAGCGCACGAAGCTGCCGCCGAGTTCGGCCGCGACCTCGGCCCCGCGCTCGGCCTGCAGGTCGGCGATCACGACCTTGCCGCCGTGCCCGGCGAGCATGCGCGCGGTGCCTTCGCCCAGCCCCGACGCCCCGCCGGTGACGATGAAAACCTTGCCTGCGATATCCATTCGTATGCTCCTTGCTTCAGAGACGCCCACCGGGCGTCCGCGGCGCTCGACCTTCCACGGCGACGGCCTTGCAGCGGACCCGCAGGGCCGGTCCACGCGAGATCTTGATCGGTTCGGTGTGCGATGCGGACCGCGCCCCGCGCGGCGGGCGATTGGGATAAGAAGATTGGGATAGGAAGCGTCAGCCGAGCACGGTCAGCGCGCGCGCAGTGATCTCGTCGACCGTGCCGAGGCCGCTGATCTTGCTGCAGCGCGGCGCCGCCGCGTCGCCGCTTGCGGCCCATGCCGAGTAGTAGGCGACGAGCGGTTCGGTCTCGGCATGGTATTTCTCGAGCCGCGTGTTGACCTTCTCCAGCGTGTCGTCGGCGCGCTGCTCGAGCGGTTCGCCGGTGACATCGTCCCGGCCTTCGACCTTGGGCGGGTTGTATTTGACATGATAGACGCGCCCCGAGCCTATGTGCACGCGCCGGCCGGTCACGCGCTCGCGCACCACGTCGTCCGGCACGTCGATCTCCAGCACCGCATCGAGCTTGACGCCGGCTTCGCGCATCGCGTCGGCCTGCGGGATCGTGCGCGGGAAGCCGTCGAACAGGAAGCCGTTCGCGCAATCGGGCTGCGTGATGCGTTCCTTCACCATGCCGATGATGATGTCGTCGCCGACGAGGCCGCCGGCATCCATCACCTGCTTGGCCGCCAGGCCGAGCGGCGTGCCGGCCTTGACGGCGGCACGCAGCATGTCGCCGGTCGAGATCTGCGGGATCGCGAACTTCTTGCAGAGGAAGGCTGCCTGCGTTCCTTTGCCCGCGCCCGGCGCACCCAACAGGATCATTCTCATGCGTCGTCCCCGCTCCGAATTCGTGTGCGGCGCGAGCACGCTCGGCCGTTGGCTTTCACATCGAGAATACCATGCGCCTACGCGCGGTCATTGATCCGCGTCATCGCGCCGACCCGCGGCAGACCCCGCGCCGGCGCTGCGTTCGGCGCGAAGGAGCCTTCAGCGGAACAACGCCTGCACCCGCTCCAGATCCTCGGGCGTATCGACGCCCGGGCCGGGCTGTTCGTCGCTGACGTGGACCGCGATGCGTTCGCCGTGCCACAGCACGCGCAACTGCTCGAGCGCCTCGATGCGCTCGAGCGGACTCACGGGCAGCTGCGGGAAGCGCCGAAGGAAGCCGGCCTGGTACGCATAGATGCCCATGTGACGGAGCGGCGCCGGATCGTCCGGGACGATCTGCCCGGCGCTGCGGCCGTCGCGCCACCACGGGATCGCGGCGCGCGAGAAGTAGAGCGCTCGGCTCTGCGCATCGAGCACCACCTTCACGATGTTCGGGTTGTCGAGTTCGTCGGCGGCATGGATGCGGTGCGCGGCGGTGCTCATCACGCAGTCGGCGGCGCGCTCGGACAGCAACGACGCACAGGCGTCGATGAGGCCGGGCGCGATCAGCGGCTCGTCACCCTGAACGTTGACGACGATGTCGGTGCCGGCGAGTCCGAGCAGTTCGCAGGCTTCGGCGAGGCGATCGCTGCCGGTCGGATGGTCGTTGCGCGTCAGCAGCGCCGTGATGCCGTGGGCGCGGCAGGCTGCGACGATGTCTTCGTGGTCGGCCGCGACGACGACCGCTCGAGCTGCCGAGCCGGCGGCGCGCTGCGCCACGCGCACCACCATCGGCACGCCGCCCAGATCGGCGAGCGGCTTGTTCGGCAGGCGCGTCGACGCCAGGCGCGCCGGAATCAGGACGGTGAACTTCACGGCGTCGATGCCGTGGGCGCGTCGTCCAGGCTGCGCGCCTCGCCCTCGAGCATCACCGGGATGCCGTCGCGCACTGGAAAGGCGAGGCGATCGGCGCGGCATACGAGCTCGGGTTGCTCCTGCAGCGGCGGCCGCAGGTATTCGAGCGGTCCCTTGCAGATCGGGCAGACGAGCAGTTCAAGCAGGCGGACTTCCATCGCGTATTCCGGGCGCTGCATCGTGCAGCAGAGCGAGCAGGGCCTGCTCGAACGCAGGCTCCAGCGCGAAGTCTAGCGGCGCGACCCAGACGCGTGTCGTGCCGGCGGGCGGATCGACGAGCTTGACCGCGTCCTTCTCGGTCACGATGACGTCGGTGCCATCGGCCGGCCACGGCAGCGGTGGACGCAGCGGATCGTGGTCGGGGAGCGCGACCGCATCGATGCTCAGCCCTTCGGCGCGCAGCGACGCGAAGAACCGGTCCGGACGCGCGATGCCGGCCACGGCGCGCACCGGGCACCCGCGCAGCGCGTGCAGCGCGGCCATCGAAGGCGACGCACCGGCATGCCACTCGCCCAGCAACGCGATGCCTGCGAGGCCGCGCCGCGCCACGTGGCCCGGCAGCGGCGTGCTCGGCCGCGCGGCGTTGTAGAGCACGAGGCTCTTCGCAGGGACGTGCGGCGGCAGTGCCTCGCGCAGCGGGCCGGCCGGCAGCAGCCAGCCGTTGCCCGCGCCGCGCTCGTCGAAGACCAGCACCTGCACATCGCGCTCCAACGCGAGATGCTGCAGGCCGTCGTCGCTGACGATGACGTCGACGGCGGGATGCGCTTCGAGCAGCGCGCGGCCGGCCGCCGCACGGTCGCGGCCGACGACCAGCGGCGCACCGGTGCGGCGATGCAGCAGCGCCGGCTCGTCGCCGCTGTCGCTCGCGGGCGTATCGGCGGTGACGTCGACCAGCGCGCTTCCGGGCCGTCCATAGCCGCGCGAGACGATGCCCGGCGTGTAGCCGTGGCGACGCAGCAAATCGACCAAGGCGATCACGGTCGGTGTCTTGCCGGCGCCGCCGGCAACGAGGTTGCCGACCACGATGACGGGGCGCGCCAAGCGCGTGGTACGCGCCCAGCCGAGCCGGTAGGCGACGCGTCGCAGGGCGGCCGCGACGCCAAAGGTCAACGCCAGCGGCAACAGTGCGACCGCCAGCGGTCCGCGCGTCAGCCACGCGTGCTGCAGTCCGGCTGCGGCCGACTCAGGGGCTGCGAGTCCTTCTCTTCGCCTAAGACCGCGAAGCCCCTGAGCCGAGTCGCCTGCGCTGCGCAGTTTCATAGGCGCCTCGCTCCGGCGACTCAGTGCGCGTCACCGCCGGCGGAGGTCTGCGTCGCGAACGTCAGGTGCGCGAGGCCCGCGCGCCGTGCGGCGTCCATGACGTTGATGACGCTCTGGTGCGCGGCGGTCGCGTCGGCGGAGATGATGACCATCGCGTCGCTCGAGCCGGCCGCTGCGGCGCCGAGCTCTGCGGCCAGCACGTCGACGCTGCGTCCGTCGACCGCCTTGCGATTGACCGCATAGCGCCCGTCGGCCGACACCGCGACGATGATTTCATGCGGCCGGTCGCGCGCCTTGTCGGCGTCGGCCGTCGGCAGCGTGACCTGCAACTCGGTGAACTTCGAATAGGTCGTCGACAGCATCAGGAAGATCAGGATCACCAGCAGCACGTCGATGAACGGGATCAGGTTGATCTCCGGATCGTCCGGACGAGGCTTGCGGAAGTTCATCGCCAACGGTCGGTCAGCCGGGAGCGCGCGGCACGGCAAAACGCAGCAGGTGCGGCACGAGGCGGTCGGCGGCCTGCTCCATGTCGAGCGTGTAGGCGTCGATCAAGCCTCGGAAATAGCGGTAGAACATCAGCGACGGGATCGCGATCATCAGCCCGAACGCGGTGTTGTAGAGCGCCACCGAGATGCCGTGGGCGAGCAGCGCCGGATTGCTGCCGCCGGTCGGTGCCTGCGAGCCGAAGATCTCGATCATCCCGATGACCGTACCCATCAGGCCGAGCAAGGGCGCGGCCGATGCGATGGTGCCGAGCGCATTCAGGTAGCGCTCCATGCGGTGCACCGCGGCGCGTCCGGCCGATTCGAACGCGCCACGCAGCCCGGGCTCGGCGATGCGCGGCTCGGCGATCACGGCCCGCACGCCGGTCGCCAGCACGCTGCCGAGCACCGAGTTGTCGGCGAGCTTGTTGACGACATCGGGCGCCGGCAGGTTCGCCCGCGTCACCGAGAGCACCTCGTCGAGCAGGCGCGGCGGCACGACGCGCGCCGGCCTGAGGCTCGAGAGGCGCTCGATCACGATGGCCAGCGCGGCAATGGAGCACAGCAGCAACGGCCAGATCGGCCAACCTGCGGCTTGTATGATCGAAAACAATCTTCCCCTCGACGTGCCGACGCTCTTCGAAGACGGGCGATTATGGCGCGAAGGATGGAGCCTCCCGGACGGGGCCTCGGTGCTTGGACGGGCATGCGGCCGCGGCGCGTCCGACGGGTCGCTCGGCGGCGGCCGGAGCCATCCACCGCAATTGTGGATAACTTTGTGGGTAACGCCATGCCGTCGCGCCGCAAGCCTTGTACGTACGCGGCGCGGCCTAGATTGCTCAAACTTTAGGCAGAAAAAATCGCTTGTAAATCATGCGCTTGCACGAAGATGACAGCGGCGTGACAGGGCTGCCGGCGGCTCGCCTGACGCGGTCTGCGCTTGTGGAGTTCTGGCCGGCAAGCGATGGCCGCTGCAGTCATGGCTGAGTCGTCGGCTGCCGTCGGCGCGCGCCTCGTGTGGAGCGTCGATGCGCTCGTCCGCGCGGTCGCGGACGCGCTGTCCGCGCGCTTCGGCGCCTGCACCGTGCGCGGCGAGATCGTCGCGCTGTCGCGTCCGGGCAGCGGGCACTGCTACTTCAGCCTGCACGACGCCGGCGGCGCAGCGCTGCTCCGCTGCGCCATGTTTCGTCGCAACGCGGTACTGATCGACTTCGTCCCGCGCGACGGGCAGCTCGTCGAGGTGCGCGGCCGGCTCGCGGTCTACGAGCCGCGCGGCGAGCTGCAATTCATCGTCGAGGCGATGCGACCGGCCGGCGACGGCGCGCTGCTCGAACGCTTCCTGCGCCTGAAGGCGCGTCTCGAAGCCGAAGGGCTGTTCGATGCCGCGCGCAAGCGCCCGCTGCCGGCGTTTCCGCGCAGCGTCGGGGTCGTCACGTCGGTCGATGCGGCCGCGCTGCGCGACGTCGCCGCCGCCTTTGCGCGCCGTGCGCCGCACATACGCGTGATCGTCTATCCGAGTCCTGTGCAGGGGACCGACGCGCCGGCGGCGCTGGTCGACGCGCTGCAGCGCGCGGCACGACGTGCCGAGGTCGACCTGCTGCTGGTGTGCCGCGGCGGCGGTTCGCTCGAGGATCTCTGGGCTTTCAACGACGAGCGCGTCGTGCGCGCGATCGCCGCGTTGCCGATGCCTTCGATCAGCGGCGTCGGTCACGAGACCGACGTCACGTTGGCGGACTTCGCCGCCGACGTGCGAGCTGCCACGCCGACCGCAGCGGCCGAGCTCGCCGCGGTGTCGAACGAGGAGGCCGGTGCACGCCTGGCCGGGCTCGCGTCGCTGCTGCGCCGACGCATCGACGCCGCGCAGGATCGCCATGCGCAGCGCCTCGACCGCCTCACGCTGAGACTCGCCAAGCCGGCAGAGGTGGTCCGGCTGCGGGGTCGGCGCGTCGAGCGGCTGGCGGAACGGCTGGCGACCGCGACACGCCATCTCGCTTCAAGGCGCGTTTCGCAGACCGCCGATGTCGGCGCGCGGTTGCAGCGGGCGCTGCAGGCCACCTTGCAGCGCCGCGCGCAGCGGTTGGAGCTCGTCGCGGCGCGCGCCCGCGCGCTCGATCCGCAGCAGGTGCTGACGCGCGGCTACGCGTGGCTCGGCGGAGCCGACGGCCGCCCTGTCGTGTCGATCGCGCAGGTCGAGGCGGGCTCGAAGCTCGAAGCCGTGCTGGCCGACGGCCGCGCCGGCGTGCGCGTCATCGACGTTCACCCTGACGCCAGGGCCGGTACCGACGTGCGCAGCAAGCGCTGATCAAGCTGCCTACAATCGTTCGGACCCTGTCACCACTGTCATCACCAAGAGGCCTGCGATGGAACACACCCTGCCCCCGTTGCCGTATGCGCACGACGCCCTGGCGCCCGCACTGAGCAAGGAGACGCTCGAGTACCACCACGACAAGCACCATGCTGCTTACGTGACGAACCTGAACAACCTGCAGAAGGGCACCGAGTTCGAGAACATGACGCTCGAAGAGATCGTCAAGAAGTCCTCGGGCGGCGTCTACAACAACGCGGCCCAGGTCTGGAACCACACCTTCCTGTGGAACTCGATGAAGCCGGCCGGCGGCGGCGAGCCCAAGGGCGCGCTGCTCACCGCGATCAATGCGAAGTGGGGCTCGTTCGCGGCCTTCAAGGAAGCGTTCACGAAGAGCGCGGTCGGCAACTTCGGCTCGGGCTGGACCTGGCTCGTGAAGAAGGCCGACGGCAGCGTCGACATCGTCAACACCGGCGCTGCCGGTACGCCGCTGACGACCGCCGACAAGGCGCTGCTGACGATCGACGTGTGGGAGCACGCCTACTACATCGACTACCGCAACCTGCGTCCGAAGTACGTCGAGACGTTCCTGACGTCGCTTGCGAACTGGGGCTTCGCAGAGAAGAACTTCGCCTGACGAAGCAGTCTCTCCAAAAGAGAGAGCGGGCCGGCGTCTTGCCGGCCCGCTTCGTTTCAATGCCCGAACGGCTCGCCCTGCAGCTTGAAGCCCGCCTTGATGCCGCGCTTCGCGAACCAGCCGTCGTTCATCTCGAGCACGTATCGCACCTCCTTCTCGGAGCAGTGGCCGTCGAGCGTCTGCGGCTTCATCGCCTCGATGTTCACGATGCTGCCGTCGTCGGCGACGAAGGCGACCGACAGCGGGATCAGCGTGTTCTTCATCCAGAAGCACTGCTGACCGGGCCGTTCGAATACGAACAGCATGCCGTCGTTGGGAGCCATCGACGTGCGAAACATCAGTCCGATCTCGCGCTCCTCGGCGCTGCGCGCCACTTCGGCGTGGATCAGGTGCATGCCCGCGGTGAGCTGGATCGCGGCAAGCTTCTGAGGGCCCTGCTGCGCGCCGGCGCCGGCAGCGAAAGCGCACAGCGCCCCTGCGAGCGCCCAGTGTCGTAGGAATGCGGTCATCGGCGGGACGGATAGTGGTGCTCGCCATTATCGGCGCGTCGCAAGGGCGCGTGCCGTGAGGGCCCATCGTGCGACGGCATGGGCCGAGGCATAGAATCCTTGCGACTTTTCCCATCCGCTCATACCCGGAGTCCTATCCCATGTACCAGCACATCAAGGTGCCTGAAGCCGGTCAGAAGATCACCGTCAACGCCGACTTCTCGCTCAACGTGCCCGACGAGCCGATCATTCCGTACATCGAGGGTGACGGCACCGGCATGGACATCACGCCGGTGATGCTGAAGGTGGTCGATGCCGCCGTCGCCAAGGCCTACGGCGGCAAGAAGAAGATCCACTGGATGGAGGTTTATGCGGGCGAGAAGTCGACCCGTGTCTACGGCCCCGACGTGTGGCTGCCGCCGGAGACGCTGGAGGCGGTGCGGGAGTACGTCGTGTCCATCAAGGGCCCGCTGACGACGCCGGTGGGCGGCGGCATCCGCTCGCTCAACGTCGCGCTGCGGCAGGAGCTCGACCTCTATGTGTGCCTGCGGCCGATCCAGTACTTCAAGGGCGTGCCGTCGCCGGTGCGCGAGCCGGAGAAGACCAACATGGTGATCTTCCGCGAGAACTCGGAGGACATCTATGCCGGCATCGAGTTCGAGTCGGGCAGCGACAAGGCGAAGAAGGTGATCGAGTTCCTGCAGAAGGAAATGGGCGTCAAGAAGATCCGCTTCCCGCAGACCTCGGGCATCGGCATCAAGCCGGTCTCCAGCGAAGGCACCGAGCGTCTGGTGCGCAAGGCGATCCAGTACGCGATCGACAACGACAAGCCCTCGGTCACGCTGGTGCACAAGGGCAACATCATGAAGTTCACCGAAGGGGGCTTTCGCGATTGGGGCTACGCGCTCGGGGCGAAGGAGTTCGGCGCCGAGCCGATCGACGGCGGCCCGTGGATGAAGTTCAAGAACCCGAAGAGCGGCAAGGACATCGTGATCAAGGACTCGATCGCCGATGCGTTCCTGCAGCAGATCCTGCTGCGTCCGGCCGAGTACTCGGTGATCGCGACCCTGAACCTGAACGGCGACTACGTCTCCGACGCGCTCGCCGCGCAGGTCGGCGGCATCGGCATCGCGCCGGGCGCGAACCTGTCGGACTCGGTGGCGATGTTCGAGGCGACCCACGGCACCGCGCCGAAGTACGCCGGCAAGGACTACGTCAACCCCGGCTCCGAGATCCTGTCGGCCGAGATGATGCTGCGCCACATGGGCTGGACGGAGGCCGCCGACCGCATCATCAGCTCGATGGAGAAATCGATCGCGTCGAAGAAGGTCACCTACGACTTCGCGCGCCTGATGGACGGCGCGACGCAGGTGTCGTGCTCGGGCTTCGGCGATGTGATGATTCAGAGCATGTAGACGCCGTGCTTGGAATGCGTTCTCGCGTCACTGCGGAAGCGGGCGGTAACCTGCGACCGCAGGCCAAGTCCGCTCATCCAGCCAACAACTTCGACGCCATTCGACTGCTCGGCGCACTCATGGTGCTGGTAAGTCATCAGTTTGCGTTGTCCGGCCGGCCGGAGCCGCATGTTGCAGGTGACGTTTCCCTCGGCGCTTTGGGGGTGTTGATCTTCTTTTCGATCAGCGGTTACCTCGTAGCATCGAGCTGGCGCAGCGATCCTTCGTTGCCCAGATTCATCGCAAGGCGGTTGCTGCGCATCTGGCCGGGCTTGGCTGCCTCGGTCGTATTGACCAGCGCTGTGTATTGGTTTGTAAGTGGGCGGCTGGCTAGTCCCCGCTTCTTAGCGAATCTTCTCTTCGTGAGTGCGGACGGGTCATTCTTTGCATCCAATCCGCAAGTCAAGATGAATGGATCGTTGTGGACGGTCCAACTTGAGGTTCTGTGCTACATCGCGTTCGCGTGTCTTGGCCGATTCATGGGGCGCAACCTCGAGACTGCACTGCTCCTCGTAGCGATACTGGCCGCGCCTGCCTACCTGATGTTCGAGGGTTCGCGACTCGATGCCGGGGCGGTCGTTCCTGGCATACGCCTATTCCCCTACTTCGCGGCCTTTTTCTTTGCCGGCGCTGCCCAGCTGATCTTCAGGCCGGGGGCTGTCGCAATGGTGGCGATTGTGAGTGCGGGATTGATCCTCCTGGCTTGTGCCCACATCGCTCTTGGGCTTTGGCTGATCGTTCCGAGCCTGACGATCGCTATCGGGCGACGCTCCTGGCCCATCGTCGCCCGGTTCGGCAGGTTCGGCGACCTTTCCTATGGCATCTATCTTTGGGCGTGGCCGGTGCAGCAGGCTGAGGTGGGGCTGCTCGGCAAGGACACCCCATACGTGACGCTGCTCTCAGTATCCCTGCTCTTCGTGGTGCCGATCGCCTGGATGTCATGGCATTTGGTCGAGAAACGCGCGCTCGCACTCAAGCCATCGCGGTTCCGCAATGATCCTGTGAAGTCTGGCTTTATTCCTGTTGGGGCCAATCAAGTTTGACAGAGACCGATCCGCCCCAGGTGATCTGGTGGCGGCACCAACTGCTCGATAGTGCCGCTAGCGCCTTCGCGGGCGGCACTGCGAGCGCGGACCCGCCGCCGAACGGCAACGACTGCACGCCAAAGACCTGCCAGCAACCGATGGACATGACCCTTTAGCCGGCGCGCACAACAAGGCGGATTGCTGGACGCGCGCGGTGCGCTGACTGACCGTGAGCACGAGACCTCCCAATCGTGGGCATGCTGATGCGCGGCACGGAGGACCGAAGCGCTGTACGGCAAGCCCGACACAAGCGGGCGGCGCCTGAACCAGCGGAGCCCGCTCTCACCTGCTGCGAGATTGCGGAATTTTCCTAGCTGGTCTCGCTGCGATCGTCGGATTTCGGAAGCTCGGACACGTCCAGTGAAGAAATGTGCTGCGCCAGTTGGCCCTTCGGTCCCTGGACCAGGTCGAAGCTGACGCGACCGCCTTGTTTCAGCGTGCGAAAGCCTTCCATCTGGATCGCCGAGAAGTGCGCAAACACGTCTTCGCCACCGGCCTCGGGCTGGATGAACCCGAAGCCCTTCGCGTCGTTGAACCATTTGACGGTGCCGGTGGCCATGGTGTTGCTCCCGAGTCAGTGGCGGCGTGAAATTTTGGCGCCCGCCGAAATCCGATGTCAAGAATGGTGAACCCCGCCCCGCGGCGGGGCATCGCCGCGCCGGACCGTGGCGCCGGGCGGCTAAACGGCACCCGAACGGGGACGCCGCGGGCGCTCGGCCAAGCTCCCTCCTCTTGTGGAATATCCCTCGGGAGCAATATGCAAACGCATGAAACGCACGAGCCCCAACTCGATAGAATGAACCGACCATGCCCGACGACCAGCCACCACCGCAACCGCCGCTCGTCACCCGGCCTCGGCACGATGACGGGCAGGGTGCGGTCGTCGCCGAGCGCAAGACGGCGAAAGTCGAGCCGCCCCGGATGTACCAGGTGGTGATGCTCAACGACGACTACACGCCGATGGAGTTCGTCGTGCTGGTCCTGCAGGAATATTTCAAACGCGACCTAGAGACCGCGACCCAGATCATGCTGAAGATCCACCATGACGGGCGCGGAGTCTGCGGCGTCTACTCGAAAGACGTGGCCGCGACGAAGGTCGAGCTGGTGCTGGCCGCCGCCCGGCGCGGAGGTCACCCGCTCCAATGCATTATGGAGGCCGCATGATTGCCCAGGAACTAGAAGTCAGCCTGCACATGGCGTTCGTCGAGGCGCGCCAGCAGCGCCACGAGTTCATCACGGTCGAGCACCTCCTGATGGCGCTGCTCGACAACCCGTCCGCTGCCGAGGTGCTGCGCGCCTGCTCCGCCAACATCGACGATCTGCGCAAGAGCCTGGCCGGCTTCATCAAGGAGAACACGCCGACGGTCGGCGGGTCGGATGAAGTCGACACGCAGCCGACGCTCGGCTTCCAGCGCGTGATCCAGCGCGCGATCATGCATGTGCAGTCCACCGGCAGCGGCAAGAAGGAAGTGACCGGCGCGAATGTGCTGGTCGCGATCTTCGGCGAGAAGGATTCGCACGCCGTCTACTACCTCCACCAGCAGGGCGTGACGCGTCTGGACGTCGTCAACTTCATCGCGCACGGCATCAAGAAGAGCGATCCGCCGGAGCCCGCCAAGCCGAGCGAGAACAACGGCAACGGCGAGGGCGACAAGGAAGAGGGCGAAGGCAAGGGCTCGCCGCTCGACCAGTTCACGCAGAACCTCAACCAGCTTGCGCGCGACGGCAAGATCGATCCGCTGATCGGCCGCGAGCACGAGGTCGAGCGCGTGATCCAGATCCTGTGCCGCCGGCGCAAGAACAACCCGCTGCTGGTCGGCGAGGCCGGCGTCGGCAAGACCGCGATCGCCGAAGGCCTGGCCTGGCGCATCACGCAGGCCGAGGTGCCCGAGGTGCTGGCCAATTCCGTCGTGTATGCGCTCGACATGGGCGCGCTGCTCGCCGGCACCAAGTACCGCGGCGACTTCGAGCAGCGCCTGAAGGGCGTGCTGAAGCACTTGAAGGACCAGCCGAACGCGATCCTCTTCATCGACGAGATCCACACGCTGATCGGCGCGGGTGCCGCATCGGGCGGTACGCTCGACGCCAGCAATCTGCTGAAGCCGGCGCTCAGCTCGGGCGCGATGAAATGCATCGGCGCGACGACCTTCACCGAATACCGCGGCATCTTCGAGAAGGACGCGGCGCTGTCGCGGCGCTTCCAGAAGATCGACGTGATCGAACCGTCGGTCGAGCAGACCGTCGAGATCCTCAAGGGCCTGAAGTCGCGCTTCGAAGAGCACCACAGCGTCAAGTACGCGCTCGGCGCGCTGCAGGCGGCCGCGGAGCTGTCGGCCAAGTTCATCAACGACCGGCACCTGCCCGACAAGGCGATCGACGTGATCGACGAGGCCGGCGCGGCGCAGCGCATTCTGCCCAAGAGCAAGCAGAAGAAGACGATCACGCGCAGCGAGGTCGAAGAGATCGTCGCGAAGATCGCGCGCATCCCGCCCGCCAGCGTGTCGAACGACGACCGCAGCAAGCTGCAGACGCTGGAACGCGACCTGAACAGCGTCGTGTTCGGCCAGGAGCCGGCGATCGAGGCGTTGTCCGCCGCGATCAAGATGGCGCGCTCCGGCCTCGGCCGTCCGGACAAGCCGATCGGCTCGTTCCTGTTCAGCGGCCCGACCGGCGTCGGCAAGACCGAGGTGGCACGCCAGCTCGCCTACATCCTCGGCATCGAGCTGATCCGCTTCGACATGAGCGAGTACATGGAGCGCCATGCGGTCAGCCGGCTGATCGGCGCGCCTCCGGGGTACGTCGGTTTCGACCAGGGCGGGCTGCTCACCGAGGCGATCAGCAAGAAGCCGCATGCGGTGCTGCTGCTGGACGAAATCGAGAAGGCGCATCCGGACGTCTTCAACGTGCTGCTGCAGGTGATGGACCACGGCACGCTGACGGACAACAACGGGCGCAAGGCCGACTTCCGCAGCGTCATCATCATCATGACGACGAACGCCGGCGCCGAGACGATGAACAAGGCGACGATAGGCTTCACGACGTCGCGCGAATCCGGCGACGAGATGGCCGACATCAAGCGGCTGTTCACGCCGGAGTTCCGCAACCGTCTCGATGCGATCGTCAGCTTCCGTGCGCTCGACGAAGAGATCATCCTGCGCGTGGTCGACAAGTTCCTGCTGCAGCTCGAAGGCCAGTTGGCGGAGAAGAAGGTCGAAGTCACCTTCACCGATGGCCTGCGCAAGGTGCTCGCGAAGAAGGGCTTCGATCCGCTGATGGGCGCGCGGCCGATGCAGCGCCTGATCCAGGACACGATCCGGCGGGCACTGGCCGACGAACTGCTGTTCGGCCGGTTGGTCGAAGGCGGCCGCCTGACCGTCGACGTCGACGACGAGGGCAAGCCGGTGCTCGACATCCAGCCGAGCAAGCGCAGCGACAAGCCGAAGGCCGAGCCGGCGACGGCGTAGGGCGTTCGATCGGAACGGGGCTCGCGAGAGCCCCGTTTTCTTGGCAGCGATCGATCAGGCGCGCGCCGCCGGGTCCTGCCGGTAGTAGCCGACGAACAGATCGTAGAGCGGCGCATGCTCGTCCTTCAGATCGAGCGGCGCGACGAAGAACGTTTCGGAGGCGACGGCGAAGAACTCGTCGACGCCGGTCGCGCCATACGGATCGAGCAAGGTGTAGCCGCCGCCGTCGACGCGCTTGCAGAAGCGCGCGTACTGCGCCTCCATCACCATCGCCCAATGCGCCATCGCCGCACGGCCGGCCAGCGGCGGCATGCCGTCGGCCGCGCCGTTCTGCATGTCGAGCACGTGCGCGAACTCGTGGATCACGACGTTGTAGCCCCAGTCGGCGGAGGTGCCGGCGCCGGCCACGTCGTGCCACGACAGCATGATCGGGCCGCCCTGCATCGCCTCGCCGGCGAGCTCTTCCTCGTACTCGTGGACGATGCCGTGCTCGTCGGTGACCTCTCGTTCCGCCACGACCGCATCGGCATGCACGACGATGCCGACGAAGCCGTCGTAGGCCTCGAGGCCGAGCCGCAGCACCGGCAGGCAGGCTTGCGCGGCGATCGCGACCGCCATCGCATCGTCGACTTCCAGGCCGTGCGCGCCGCTGAATTCCTTGCGGTCGAGGAACAGCGCCGACAGGCGGCGCAGTTCGATCACGTCCTCGTCGCTGCGCCAACCGAGGAACGGAAAGTGCGCCAAGGTCTCCTGCCACAGCGCATCGGGAATGGCGCGCCGCTCGAGCGCGCGCGACTCGCGCCAGCGCGACCACCAGCCGCTCATCGCGGCGCCGAGGCTTGCGCGAGCGGCAGGCGCGACAGGCCGCCGGCCTGCCAACGCAGCACCTCGGCGCGTTCCGGCGCGCCATGGTCCAGCGACCAGTCCGACAGCACATGGCGCCGGTGCGCCGCGTCGAGATCCTCGTCGCCCGGCCGATGGGTGTGGCCGTGGATCAGCGCCGGTGCCCGTGCCGCAGCCAGCCACGCGAGCATCGTCGCGCGATCGGCGTCGAACCATTGCGAAGGCGGCCGGCCCGCTTGATAGCGTTCGCTCTCGGTGCGCATGGCGCGTGCCATCGCGCGGCGCTCGGCGATCGGACGTGCCAGCGCCGCCGCCTGCCAGGCGGGATGGCGCACCGTGCGCCGTACCTGCTGGTAGGCGACGTCGTCGATGCACAGCGCATCGCCATGCGACAGCAGCATGCGCTGCCCGAACGCGATCAGCAGGGTCGGGTCCGCGAGGCCGTTCATGCCGGCCGCTTCGAGCGCGTCCCGGCCGAACAGGAAGTCGCGGTTGCCGACCATGAAGCCCAGCCAGCGCCGTGCGGACGCTGCGCGCAGCACGGCGATGCAGCGCGCCTCGAACTCGGCATCGCGCGCATCGTCGCCGACCCAGGCTTCGAACAGATCGCCGAGGATGAAGACCGCATCGGCCGGCGTCGAGACCAGGTAGTCGCGCCAGGCGTCGAACGCGCGCGGCGTGTCTTCGGCCAGGTGCAGGTCGCTGATGAAGTCGATCGTCGACCAGGCCGGCGGCGCCGCCAGCTCGCGCGGCTCGACGGCGGTCGCCATGGAGGCGACGCTCAGGCGGCGCGCGATGCGCGCACGATCACGACGTCGTCGATCGGCACGTCGCCGTGGCCCATCCGGTTGCCGGTCTTGACCTTCTCGATCGCGTCGACGACCTCGGTGCCCGAGACGACCTTGCCGAACACGGCATAGCCCCAGCCGTCCTGCGAGCGGTCGTTGTCGAGGAAGGCGTTGTTCGTCGTGTTGATGAAGAACTGGCAGGTCGCCGAATGCGGTACCGACGTGCGCGCCATCGCCAGCGTGTAGTGCTGGTTCTTCAGGCCGTTCTTGGCCTCGTTCTGGATCGGCGGTTGCGTCGGCTTCTGCTTCATGCCGGGCTCGAAGCCGCCGCCCTGGATCATGAAGTTCGGGATCACGCGATGGAACACCGTGCCGTCGTAGTGGCCGGCATCCACGTAGGCGAGGAAGTTCCTCGTCGACTCGGGCGCCTTGGCGTCGTCGAGTTCGATGCGGATCGTGCCCTTGCTGGTTTCGAGATCGACTTGCGTACCCATGTCACTTCTCCACGGTGGCCTTCTTGATGATCACGGCGTCTTTCGGCACGTCGTCGTAGGGTCCGACGCTGCCGGTGGGCATGTGCTGGATCTTGTCCACCACGTCCATGCCCGAGACGACCTTGCCGAACACCGCATAGCCGTTGCCGTCGCGCGCGTTGGCGGCGTTCAGGAACGCGTTGTCCTTGACGTTGATGAAGAACTGCGCGGTCGCCGAGTTCGGATCGCCGGTGCGCGCCATCGCCACCGTGCCGCGGTCGTTCGTCAGGCCGTTCTTCGCTTCGAGCGGGATCGGCGCGCGTACCGGCTTTTCCTTCAGGTCGGGCGTCATGCCGCCGCCCTGGATCATGAAGTTCGGGATCACGCGATGGAACACCGTGCCGTCGTAGTGCCCGGCCTTCACGTACTGCAGGAAGTTGTCGACGGTCTTCGGCGCCTTGGCGGCGTCGAGCGCGATGACGATGTCGCCGGCCGAGGTGGCGAGGCGCACGTTCTGCGCCCAGGCCGTCGCCGCGAGCGGCAGCGCGATGAGCAGGGCCGCGGCATGGCGGGCGAGGGTGGGGAATTTCATCTTCGCGGAACTCCGGTGGGTGACATCGGCAAAGGCTGCGCGGATCAGCGGGCGACCGCACTGGCGGCGCCCGCTGCGGGCTTGCGGGCCAGCAACTCGCGCAGCAAGGTCAGCTTGGCCGGCACGGCGGCATTGTTCGGCTCCAGCGTGCCGGCGCGGGCATAGGCGCGCCGCGCCAGCATGACGTAGACGTCGCCGAGGTTCTCGTAGGCCATGCCGAAGTTGGGGTTGGCGCGCAATGCCTGATCGAGCTGCGCGCGTGCCGCATCGTAGTCGCCGCGTGCCGCGTACAAGGTCGCGAGGTTGTTGTACGGTTCGGGCAGCTCGGGGTAGTCCTCGGTGAGCTGGCGGAACACGTCGATCGCGTCGCCTTCGCGCTTCGCGTCGGCCAGGACCACGCCTTTCAGGAAGCGCATCGATGCATCCTTGGGATGCGTCGCCAGGTAGGCATCGGCCTTCTGCAACGCTGCGTCGGCCTGGCCCGCGGCCTGCAAACGCTGGACGTCGGCCAGGTCGTCTGCGCGTGCGAACCCGACGGCGGCCAAGAGCAGCGCGAGAGCGGCGAGACGGCCCGAAGGCAGCAGGGAAGTCGGCGTGGAAGGAGGAATCATCGGCGTCCGTGGTCACGGAGCGGGGCCTCGAGCGCGCCGGCGCGTAACGCCGCGCTACTCGGTGCCTTGCGGCCGACAGGGCCGCTATACTGAAATCGATTGTAGTGCAGGGCTTCCGGGCCAGGGCCGACGCGTCCGATCCGGGTCCCTGCCGACGGCTCTCCCGGCTTCCACAAGAACCGCCCGCGCGACGAGCTGCGACGGGCCTGCTTTCGCTTCGGCCCATGACCCTGCGCATCCATAACAATCTCTCCGGAGACGTCGAAGACTTCAGCCCGATCGAGCCCGGCCACGTGCGCATGTACGTGTGCGGCATCACCGTCTACGACCTGAGCCACGTCGGGCACGCGCGCATGATGATCGCGTGGGACGTGATCTATCGATGGCTGCTTGCGCTCGGCCATCGCGTGACCTACGTCCGCAACATCACCGACATCGACGACAAGATCATCCGGCGTGCGCTCGAGCGCAACATGCCGGTACGCCGGCTCACCGACGAAATGATCGGCGTGATGCACGCCGACTTCGATGCGCTCGGCGTCGCGCGCCCGACGCACGAGCCGCGGGCGACCGAGCACGTGCCGCAGATGCTGCAGATGATCTCGACGCTCGAGGGCAAGGGCCTCGCCTATCGGGCGGCCAACGGCGATGTGAACTATTCCGTGCGCAAGTTCCCCGGCTACGGCAAGCTGTCGGGCAAGTCCCTCGACGAGTTGCGCGCCGGCGAGCGGGTTGCGGTCCTGGACGGCAAGGACGACCCGCTCGACTTCGTGCTGTGGAAAGCCGCGAAGCCCAGCGAGCCCGACGAAGTGAAATACGCATCGACCTACGGTCCCGGCCGGCCGGGCTGGCACATCGAGTGCTCGGCGATGGCCTGCGCGCTGCTCGGCGAGCGGTTCGACCTGCACGGCGGCGGCATGGACCTGCAGTTCCCGCACCACGAGAACGAGATCGCGCAGAGCGAGGGCGCCACCGGCAAGGGTCCGGCGCGCATCTGGGCGCACAACGGGCTGCTCAACGTCGATCAGGTGAAGATGTCCAAGTCGTTGGGCAACTTCTTCACGATCCGCGACGTGCTCGCGCGCTACGACGGCGAGACGGTGCGCTACTACATGGTGCGCACGCACTATCGCAGCCAGTTCAACTTCAGCGATGCGTCGCTCGACGATGCGCGCAACGCGTTGCGCCGCCTCTACACCGCACTCGACGGCATCGAGCTCGATGCGACGCCGGAGATCGACTGGACGCAGCCACAAGCGGCCGCCTTCCGTGCCGCGATGAACGACGACTTCAACACGCCCATCGCCGTCTCGGTGCTGTTCGATCTGGCGGGCGAACTGAACCGTACCCGCTCGGCCGAGACCGCGGGCCTGCTGAAGGCGCTCGGCGCCACGCTCGGCATCCTGCAGCAGGCGCCACGCGCGTATCTGCAAGGCGGCGCCGCCCGATCCGCGATCGACGAAGCGACGATCGCCGCTCGCATCGCCGAACGCGCCGCCGCCAAGCAGGCACGCGACTATGCGCGTGCCGACCAGATCCGGCAGGCGCTGCTGGCCGACGGTATCGTGCTGCAGGACTCGGCCCAGGGCACCACCTGGCTGCGATCCTGATGGCTCCGCGCGCCGCACGACCGGACGCGAGTCCGGCAGCGATACCGCTTCCGCCCGACGACGCACCGGCGCGGGACGATGGCGTCGCTGCAGCGCAGGTCACGCCTCACGTCACGCCCCACTATTGGGACGAAGCCTGCCGCCACCTCGGCAAGCGCGACCGCGTGATGCGCAAGCTCATCCCGCGCTTCGGCGAAGGCCGGCTGCAAAGCCGCGGCGATGCCTTCACGACCTTGGCGCGCTCCATCGTCGGCCAGCAGATCTCGGTCAAGGCGGCCCAGTCGGTATGGGAGCGCTTCGCGGCATTGATGGAAGAGCCGTCGACCCACCTGGCGCCGGTGGCCGTGGCCTCACTGAATGCCGCGGCGATGCGCGCGGCAGGCCTGTCGGCGCGCAAGATCGACTACCTCATCGATCTCGCGCAGCATTTCCAGAGCGGCGCCGTGCACGTGCAGTTGTGGCACGACATGGACGACGAGGCGATCATCGACGAGCTCGTCGCGATCCGGGGCATCGGCCGCTGGACTGCGGAGATGTTCCTGATCTTCCACCTGATGCGTCCGAACGTGCTGCCGCTCGACGACCTCGGGCTGCTGAAGGGCATCAGCGTGAACTACTTCAGCGGCGAGCCGGTTTCGCGCGCCGAGGCCCGTGAAGTGGGGGACGCCTGGGCGCCGTTTCGCTCGGTGGCCACATGGTACATTTGGCGCAGCCTCGACCCCCTGCCGGTCGACTACTGATCCGAGCGCTGCGCTCTTCAAGGGCACGATCCTTGCGCGGCGGCGTCATGCGTCCATCGACGATGCATCAAGATCCGGAGCCATGAGCAAAAAGCACTTCCTCGACTTCGAACAACCGGTCGCCGACCTGGAAGCCAAGATCGACGAGCTGCGCTACGTGCAGAACGAGTCCGCCGTCGACATCTCCGAAGAGATCGACCGGCTCTCCACCAAGAGCCAGCAGCTCACGAAAGACATCTATTCGAGCCTGTCGCCCTGGCAGGTGACGCAGATCGCGCGCCATCCGCAGCGGCCCTACACGCTCGACTACGTCGGCGAGATCTTCACCGACTTCCAGGAGCTCCATGGCGACCGTGCGTTCGCCGACGACCAGTCGATCGTCGGCGGCCTGGCGCGCTTCAACGGCCTGGCTTGCATGTTGATCGGCCACCAGAAGGGCCGCGACACGAAGGAGCGCGCGTCGCGCAACTTCGGCATGTCGCGGCCGGAGGGCTATCGCAAGGCGCTGCGCCTGATGAAGCTCGCCGAGAAATTCGGCCTGCCGGTCTTCACCTTCGTCGACACGCCGGGTGCTTATCCCGGCATCGGCGCCGAGGAGCGCGGCCAGTCCGAAGCGATCGGCCGCAACATCTTCGAGATGGCGCAGCTCGAGGTGCCGGTCATCGTCACGATCATCGGCGAGGGCGGCTCCGGCGGGGCTCTCGCGATCAGCGTCGGCGACCAGGTGCTGATGCTGCAGTACTCGGTCTATTCGGTGATCTCGCCGGAAGGCTGTGCGTCCATTCTGTGGAAGACCGCCGAGCGGGCCTCCGACGCGGCCGATGCGCTCGGCATCACCGCGCATCGTTTGAAGGCGCTCGGTCTCGTCGACAAGATCGTCAACGAGCCGGTGGGCGGTGCCCAGCGCGACGTCAAGCAGATGGCGGCTTTCCTGAAGCGCGCGCTGAACGACGCGCTGCGCCAGGTCAGCGACCTGTCGACGAAGGAACTGCTTGCGCGCCGCTTCGAACGCCTCCAGTCCTACGGACGCTACAGCGACACGAAGGAGCGCTGAAGCGGGGCGCGTCGCGGTCGCCTACAGCGGCGGTCGCGATTCGACGGCACTGCTGCATGCCGTACTGCTCGCGGCCGCAGGCACGCGTATCGAGGTGCTGGCGCTGCACGTGCACCATGGGCTGAGTCCGAACGCCGACGCATGGACGGCGCACTGCGCGGTCATGTGCCGTCGCTGGGCCGAGCAAGGGCATGCGGTGCGGCTGCACGTCCATCGCGTGTCCGGCCGGCCGCCGCGCGGCGCCAGCATCGAAGCCTGGGCGCGCGATGCCCGCTATGCGGCGTTGCGAGCGATGGCCGTCGCGCAATCGGCGCCGGTCGTGATGCTCGCCCACCATCGCCGCGACCAGGCCGAGACCTGGCTGCTGCAGGCCTTGCGTGGTGCCGGCGTCGCCGGGCTGTCGGCGATGCCGCGCGAGATCGTGCGCGGCGGCATCACGTGGCTGCGCCCCTGGCTCGATCGGCCGCGCGCGGCCATCGAGGCCTATGTCCGCCATCACGAGCTGGCGCACATCGAGGACGACAGCAACGACGATCCGCGGTATGCGCGCAACCGCCTGCGCCTGCAGGTGTGGCCGGCGCTGATCGATGCGTTCCCGCAGGCCGAAGCCAAGCTCGCCGATGCAGCCGCGTATGCCCAGCAAGCTGCGGCGGCGATGGCCGAATGGATCGCCTCCGACCTCGCGGCGATCTCCGGTGGCGACGCGCTGCGGGTCGCCGCGTGGTCCGCGTTGTCGCCGGCGCGGCGCGCGCATGGACTGCGCGCATGGCTGGCCGCTTGCATCGGCAAGGCGCCGCCGGCCGCGTTGGTCCGGCGGCTGCTGGATGAGCTGCCGGCGGCGTGCAGCGGCGCGCGCTGGGCGACGGGCCGCGTCGAGTGGCTGCTGCATCGCGGTCTGCTGCGGCCTGTGCGCGCCGCCGCTGCGCACGCGTCCGAAGCGCCGCGCGAGACGACCCTCAGCATCCGGCGCGCCGGCGTACGCCGACTTCCCGGCTGGGGTGGCCGGCTCGACGTCGTCAAGGTCGAGGAGGGCGGTGTGCCGCTGGCGTGGCTCGGCCATCTCGAGCTGCGCGAGCGCGCCGGCGCCGAGCAGTTCCAGGCCGGTCTCGGCCGGCCGCCGCGCAGCCTGAAGAAGCAGTACCAGGCCGCCGGCATCGCGGCCTCGGAGCGTACCGGCCCGTTGATCTACAGCGGCGGACAGCTCGTCTACGTGCCGGGGCTCGGGCTCGATGCGCGCGTCATCGGCATGCCCGGTCAACCGTTGGTGCGCCTGGAGTGGTCCGAGGCCGGAGCGCAGCGCCGCTAAAATGCGCGATTCGCCGTGCCGCATCGGGCACGGTTCGGTTCGCGACATCCGTCCACGTCTCGTCACGTCAAATGGCACTCATCGTTCACAAGTACGGCGGCACCTCGATGGGGTCGACCGAGCGCATCCGCAACGTCGCCAAGCGCGTCGCGAAATGGGTGCGTGCCGGCCACCAGCTCGTCGTCGTGCCGTCGGCGATGAGCGGCGAGACGAACCGCCTGCTCGGGCTCGCGAAGGAGCTGTCGCCGAACGTGACCACGCCCGAGGTGATGCGCGAGCTCGACATGATCGCGTCGACCGGCGAGCAGGTCTCGGTCGGCCTGCTCGCGATCGCGCTGCAGACCGAAGGCGTGCAGGCCGTCAGCTATGCCGGCTGGCAGGTGCCGATCGCGACCGACGATGCCTACACCAAGGCGCGCATCCAGAGCATCGACGACCAGCGCGTGCGCGCCGACTTGGCGGCCGGCAAGGTCGTCGTGATCACCGGCTTCCAGGGCATCGATCCGGACGGCCACATCACGACGCTCGGCCGTGGCGGCTCGGATACGTCGGCGGTCGCGGTGGCGGCGGCCCTGAAAGCCGACGAGTGCCTGATCTATACCGACGTCGACGGCGTCTACACCACCGACCCGCGCATCGTGCCCGAAGCGCGCCGCCTCTCGAGCATCAGCTTCGAGGAAATGCTCGAAATGGCGAGCCTCGGCTCCAAGGTGCTGCAGATCCGCTCGGTCGAGTTCGCCGGCAAGTACCGCGTGCGGCTGCGCGTGCTGTCGAGCTTCACGCCTTGGGATCTGCCGCTGGAAGAAGAGGCGCACTCGGGCACGCTCATCACTTTCGAGGAAGACGAGAACATGGAACAAGCCGTCGTATCGGGCATCGCCTTCAACCGCGACGAGGCCAAGATCAGCCTGCTCGGCGTGAACGACAAGCCCGGCATCGCATCGCAGATCCTCGGGCCGGTGGCGGATGCGAACATCGACGTCGACGTCATCATCCAGAACGTCTCGCACGACGGCCGCACCGACTTCTCGTTCACCGTGCACCGCAACGACTATGCGCGCACGATGGACCTGCTGAAGACGAAGGTGGTGCCGCAGACCGGCGCGGTCGACCTGATCGGCGACCCGAAGATCTGCAAGGTCTCGATCGTCGGCATCGGCATGCGCTCGCACGTCGGTGTCGCAAGCCGGATGTTCCGCGCGCTCAGCGAAGAGGGCATCAACATCCAGATGATCACGACGAGCGAGATCAAGACCAGCGTCGTGATCGACGAGAAGTACATGGAGCTCGCGGTGCGTGCGCTGCACAAGGCGTTCGATCTCGAGCAGACGCCGGCGTGATCGTGCGATCCGAGTACACGCGATCCGAGTACCGGCAGGTGCATTAGAATCGCGGGCAAACCACGGAGCTGTGACCGAGAGGCCGAAGGTGCTCCCCTGCTAAGGGAGTATGCGGGCAAAACCTGCATCGAGGGTTCGAATCCCTCCGGCTCCGCCAGATAGCTGGGAAACACGGGCCTTCGCGGCCCGTTTTCTTTGCTGCCGTGTCGCGTGGTCTGCGCCGGTCGCTACGACAGCGCAATCCGCGTCAGACGCAGAGAAACCCGCCGTCCACCGGCAACGCATGCCCAGTGATCATCGATGCATGCGGGCTCACGAGGAACACGATCGCGTCGGCGATCTCCTCCGGCTGCGCGAAGCGGCGCAGCGGCGTGGCCTCGACGATGCGACGGATCTTCTCGGGATCGGACAGCACGCCTTCGATGAACGGCGTCTCGGTGAACGTCGGCGCGACCGCATTGACGCGCACGCCGCGCGGCGCCCATTCGACGGCCAGCGTGCGCACGAGGTTGACCAGACCGCCCTTGCTCGCCTGGTAGGCGGCGTTGGGGTAGAGGCCGCCGCTGAAGCCCATGATCGATGCCACCGCGGCGATCGAACTGCCGGGCGGCATCAACGGCAGCAAGCCGCGGGCGCAGAGGAAGGCGCCGCGCAGATTGACGTCGACGACGAGATCCCAGTCGGCCACCGTCAGCTCGGTCGCCGGCGAACGGCGGGCCACGCCGGCGCTGTAGACCAGGAAGTCGACCCGCGCCGATCCGGCCTCGAGCGCTTGCACCGCGGCATCGATGGCGTTGCTGTCCGCCATGTCCACCCGGCGGTGCGCATAGCCGGTACGCTGCGCCAGGTCCGGCGGCGGCTCGGCGATGTCCCAGCCGCTCAGCGTCGCGCCGCAGGCCAGCAAGGCGCGCGCTGCGGCCGCGCCGATCCCGCTGCTGGCGCCGGTGACGACGCCGTGCTTGCCTGCGAGATCCACGCTGAGTGTCGTCATGTCGGATGGTCCTTCAGCCTTGGGCGCGCATTGCACGACGCTGCCTGCAGTCGTGTCGCGGGCCAGTGTAGCGGCGGCGCGGCAGGTCTCGGGTCGATACGATAAGCGCCATGGACACGACCCCCGCCGCATCCGACCTGCCCGCCATCGCCTACCCGTTCGCATCGCCGCCGGGGCGCGGCGAGACGCTCGAGGTCGCGCCCGGCGTGCTGTGGATCCGCATGCCGCTGCCGTTCAAGCTCGATCACATCAACCTCTGGGCGCTCGCCGACGGCGACGGCTGGACGGTGGTCGATACCGGCGTGCGCAACGAGGAAAGCATCGCGACCTGGCGCGCGCTTTTCAGCCGTTCGCCCGACGACCGGCCGATGACGCGGGTGATCGTCACCCACATGCATCCCGATCATGTCGGCATGGCCGGCTGGCTGACCCGCAAGTTCGGCTGCCGGCTCTGGATGACGCGTCTCGAGTATCTGAACTGCCGGACACTGGTGGCCGATACCGGCCGCGAGGCGCCGGCCGATGCGCTGGCGTTCTATCGGCGCGCCGGCTGGAGCGAGGCCGCGACCGAAAGCTACAAGACCCGCTTCGGCGACTTCGGCAAGCTGATCTATGCGCTGCCCGACAGCTACCGCCGGATCCGCGACGGCGAAGTGCTGCGCATCGGCGACCACGACTGGCGCGTCATCGTCGGCAGCGGGCATTGCCCGGAGCACGCCTGCCTGTACTGCCCGGACCTGAAGCTGCTGATCTCCGGCGACCAGGTGCTGCCGCGCATCTCGTCGAACGTATCCGTGTATCCGATCGAGCCGGATGCCGACCCGATGGCCGAGTGGCTCGACTCGCTCGACAAGATCGAGCGCGAGGTGCCCGACGACGTGCTGGTGCTGCCGGCGCACAACGACTGCTTCACCGGCCTGCATGCGCGCATCGCTGCGCTGCGCCGCAGCCAGCACGTCGCGCTCGATCGACTGCGCCGCCGGCTGGAAGAGCCGCGGCGCGCGGTGGACGTCTTCACGTCGTTGTTCGGCCGGCCGATCGACGAGAAGAACGTGGCGCTGCTCGGCATGGCCACGGGCGAAAGCCTGGCTTGCCTGAACTACCTCGTGAGCCGTGGCGAGGTCGAAGTGGAACCCGATGCAGACGGCGTCGCGTGGTTCCGCGCGAAGCCGGGCTGACGGCGCGCTGCAGGTGCCTTCGACAGCCGCTGTCGATCGCGCCGCATCTCGTATCCCTAACTCGACGAGTCGGGCGCCCCTAACTGCGCGGCTTGAGCCCGGTGTAAAGAAGTACGAAGATGATCGACAAGTCCTGTCGTTGAATGACGCGGCTCCATGGGCCGAATTGTCTCGGGTATTGCACGGGGTCGAGCATCATGAAACCTCTCACGCCGGCCCTCTGCAAGCTGATGAAAGCCTGCGTCGCATTGAAGACGACCAATGCAAAAACATTGGCCAGTCATTTGAATCGATCGCCGGCCACGGTCAGAACGGAGTTTCAGCGCATCTTGTCGCTGCTCGACGTCCACAGCAGATTTTCGGCGCTCAGGATGGCCGAGGAGCAAGGCTGGCTCGAGCAGAACGTCGAGGCGGATTGAGCGGAGCGGATGTATGCATCTGCAGCCTTGCGAGATGGCCATGAGTCGACGATTCTGGAATCGCTTCTATTCGAATGAAGCAAGCGCAACGGGTCTCGAAATTCGCTGTTTTCGATTCGATCTTCGATCCCGATGCAATTCCAGCAGGTTCGATTCGACATCAGGAGATTCAAATGGGTACGAAGATCTTTTCCGCTGCATGCATCTGCCTCGCATTGACGGCAATCCCGGCAGTTTCGAATGCGTCCTGCGCTCTCACCGGCGTGGTCGTGCGCGTGACCAATTACGATGATGCCTACTCTGCAACCGGCGGCTATGTCTATTTCAGAACCGGCTCGCTGGCGTCCTACTACTACTACGCGACGAGCAACGACGACGAGACGATCAGCAATGCGATCGCGCACATGAACAGCGGCAGAACCATCACGATCTCGGGCGACATTGCCGCCTGCCCGGCGGTTCCGGCGGCAGGGGGCGCGGCCAGCATCGGCACGGTCAACTATTTCTACAACCCCTGACGGGCATCTCGCGCGGACGGGACACGCTCCCGTTCGCCGCGGCCGATCGAACTCGACATGTCGTGCCATGCTGATCCATCGAGAAACATCCGGCTTCTTCGAATGGAAGTCCGTGTTCTGGTTCGCGCTCGGGGCGGTCTTGAGCCTTTCCGCCGCGACCTATCGTTCGTCGGGCTCGGTGCGCGGTGACGCGCCATCCTGCGTGCCGGCCGTTGCCTCGAGATCGACGCCGACAACGCCGCCTGGACGAGCGCTCGCGCCTGCGGCAGCGACGGCCGTCGCTGCGCATCCCGCCGCGAGCATGGTCTCTCGCCCCGTCGTCCGGCCAAGTCCGGTAGCCGGCAGCAGGAAGGCAGAGGTCGACGCGAGCCTGTCCGGGCAACCTGACGCAGGCCGGATGGAAATGGCGCCGCCGGAGCCGGCACCCACGGAGGCGGTGCTGCTGCCTCCGGGAAATGCGGCCGAGGGCGACCTCCGGACGCAGCCCGAAAGCGTGTCGGCTCGAACTTTGCCCGGGTTGTAGCGTTGGTCTCGCCCGATGCGAACGTCTTCGATATACTGTTTTTATGTACAGCATCATGGCCTCTTGGCGACGATCCGGCCCTCCGGCCTGACCGCATGTCGTCGAGCTTGCCATGGACGCCGCACCTCGCCCCCCGCAGGCGCCGCTGCTCCCGGCCTATGCCGAGCTGCATTGCCGGAGCAGCTTCAGCTTCCTGACCGGCGCCTCCGATCCGGCCGAACTGGTCGAACGTGCGCAGGCGCTGGGCTACGCGGCACTGGCGATCACCGACGAATGCTCGGTGGCGGGCGCCGTGCGGGCCCATCTCGCCGCGCTGGAGCGCAAGTTCCATCTGATCGTCGGCGCCGAGATGCGGCTGACGCGACCCGAGGACGGCAGCCGGCATGCGCGCCTCGTGCTGCTTGCGCAGACGCGGCGCGGCTACGGCAACCTGTCGCACTGGATCACGGTGGCACGGCGGCGCGCCGGGAAGGGCTCGTATCTCGCCCATCCCGGCGACGTCGAAGGCCTCGTCCCCGATGCCCCGATGCTGGCCGGCCTGCCTGATTGCCTGGCACTGCTCGTGCCGGACGCGTCGCAGCCGCTCGAGACCGTGCTCGAGCACGCGCGCTGGCTCAAGACCTGGTTCCAGGACCGCGCGGCGATCGCGCTCGAGCTGCTGCTGCACTCGGACGACGATGCGCTGATGCGTCGCGTGCGCCACGTCGCCGGTATCTGCGGTCTGCCGATCACGGCGGCCGGCGACGTGCTGATGCACGTGCGCTCGCGCAAGCCCTTGCAGGATGTGCTGGCGGCGACTCGGCTGAAGCGTCCGGTGGCCGAATGCGGCCTCGAACTCGCGCCCAATGCCGAGCAGCACCTGCGCACGCGTGCGCGCCTCGGGCGCCTCTACGAGCCCGAGTGGCTCGAATACAGCGCGATCCTCGCCGGCCTGTGCAGCTTCAAGCTGAGCGAGCTGCGCTACGAGTATCCCGACGAACTCGTGCCGCCCGGCGAGACGCCGATCAGCCATCTGCGCAAGCTGGTCGAGGAAGGGCTTCCAAGGCGCTTTCCGGACGGACCGAGTGACGAGACGCTCAACAAGATCGAGGAGGAACTCGCGCTGATCGAACAGCTTCGGTACGAGGCCTACTTCCTCACCGTGGCCGATGTCGTACGTTGGGCACGCGAGCAGAAGATCCTCTGCCAGGGACGCGGCAGTGCCGCCAATTCGGTCGTCTGCTATTGCCTCGGCGTCACCGAGGTCAACCCCGGCGAGGCCCGGCTGCTCTTCGGCCGCTTCATCAGCGCCGAGCGCAACGAGCCGCCCGACATCGACATCGACTTCGAGCATCAGCGCCGCGAAGACGTGATCCAGTACATCTACGGCAAGTACGGGCGGCACCGCGCGGCGCTGACGGCGGTCGTCATCACCTATCGTCCGCGCTCGGCGCTGCGCGACGTCGGCCGCGCGCTCGGCATCGACCTGCAGCGGATCGACGGCGTCTCGAAGAGCCAGCACTGGTTCGACGGACGCACGATCAGTGCCGACCGGCTGCGCGAGAACGGCTTCGATCCCGAGGCACCGATCACGAAGCTGTGGGTCGAGCTTACTCAGCAGCTGATCGGCTTCCCGCGTCATCTGAGCCAGCATCCGGGCGGCTTCGTGATCGCTCGCGATCGGATCGAAGAGCTCGTGCCGGTCGAAAACGCGGCGATGGCGGCTGCCGGAGCGAAGGGCGAGGGGCCCCGCGGCAGCGGGGACGGCCCGTTGCCGGTGCCCCGCGTCGTCGTGCAGTGGGACAAGGACGATCTCGATGCGCTCAAGCTCATCAAGGTCGACATCCTGGCGCTCGGCATGCTGAGTGCGATCCGTCGCGCGCTGGAACTCATCGGCGCCAAGACGAACAGCGAGCCGGTGCCGATGCAGAGCATCCCGCGCGGCGACGAGCCGACCTACGACATGATCTGTAAGGCTGACACGATCGGCGTGTTCCAGATCGAGAGTCGCGCGCAGATGAGCATGTTGCCGCGCTTGAAGCCGCGCAACTACTACGACCTCGTCGTCGAAGTCGCGATCGTGCGGCCCGGGCCGATCGAGGGCGGCATGGTCCATCCTTACCTGAAGAACCGCGGTCTGCCGGACGACCAGCTCGACTATCCACCCAAGCTGCATGAAGCACTTGCCCGTACCAAGGGCATCCCGATCTTCCAGGAGCAGGTGATGGAGATCGCGATGATCGCGGCCGACTTCACGCCCGGCGAGGCCGATCAGCTGCGTCGTGCGATGGCGGCATGGAAGCGCAAGGGGGGCCTCGGTCCGTTCTACGACAAGCTCGTCGGACGCATGAAGCTCAACGGCTACGACGAGGATTTCGCCGAGCGCATCTTCAAGCAGATCCAGGGCTTCGGCGAATACGGCTTCCCGGAAAGCCATGCCGCCGGCTTCGCGCAGCTCGCCTACTTCAGCGCGTGGATCAAGCGCCATCATCCCGATGCCTTCCTGGCCGCGCTGCTGAACAGCCAGCCGATGGGCTTCTATGCGCCCGCGCAGCTCGTGCGCGACGCGCGCGCTCATGGCGTTACGGTGCGGCCGGTCGACGTGACCTGCAGCGAGGAGGACTGCACGCTCGAAGAGGAAGCGAGCGAGCCGCCCGCCGACGACATCGATTTCGGTGTGCCCGGATTGCGCGCCGTGCGGCTCGGCCTGAATCGCGTCGGCGGTCTGGCGGAACCGGCGGCCCAACGCATCGTCGCGGCGCGCCGCGCGCGGCGCTACGTCGACGTCGAAGACCTGGCGCGCCGCGCCGATCTCGATGCGCATGCCCTGCGCGCGCTCGCCGCAGCCGATGCGCTGCGCAGTCTTGCCGGCCATCGGCGCGAGGCGGCCTGGGCGGTGGCCGGCATCGACACGCGGCCGACCGAGATGCTGCGCGCCACGCGCTTCGACGAGGCGCCGGTTCGCCTCGCGCCGGCAGCCGAGATCGACGCCACGCTGGCCGACTATCGCAGCCTGGGGCTCACGCTGGCCCGCCATCCGCTCGCGCTGCTGCGCAGCGAGCTCGCGCGCTACAAGGTGCAGACCGCCGCGGTGCTGAAGCAGTATCCGGCCGGCCGGCTGGCGCGCGCGAGCGGCCTCGTCACGCATCGCCAACGTCCGGAGACCGCCAACGGCACCGTCTTCGTCACGCTCGAGGACGAGACCGGCGCCGTCAACGTGATCGTCTGGCCGCGCGTCGTCGAAAGCCAGCGCCGGCCGCTGCTCGCCGCGCGCCTGCTCACCGTCTATGGACTATGGCAGCGCGAAGGCGACGTGATGCACCTCGTCGCCAGCCGCCTCGTCGACCACACGCCGCTGCTGCAGGGACTGGTCGCGCGCAGCCGCGACTTCCGCTGATACGCCATCGCTGCAGCGCGAGACCGTACACCGCGAGGAGCCGGGCGCGAATGGGTGGCAGAGTCTCGAACTGCGCGTTCTTGGCACGATCGTGGCTGAGAGGACAAATACCCCAAGCTTGCGGGGGGTGTTTGTTACCGCGCGTTTCCGGGGGTAGGCGTGCCGTGGCGCCGGCAGGCAGGCTATTCTCCTGACCACCTCGCGTGCGGGGCCCTGCGTTCATCCAAAACATGTCGGACAGGCCGTTGCAGATCGTCAGTTTCGCCCCCTTGCCCGAGCCGGTGCGCAAGGCGCTCGGCGGCTCGTTCGACGTGCGCGATGCCGAAGGCGGCAGCGCGGCGCTCGCCGCGCTGCCGCCTTGCGACCTCGTGCTGCTCGACGGCCGGCTCGAAGAGGAGGCGCTCGCGGCCGCTGCCGCCGTGGCTGTCGATACCGCGGTCGCGGTCGTCGTGCCCGAGCTCGATGCGGAGACCGTCGTGCGCTGGATCGATCGCCAGCATGTCGAAGAGGTGCTCGCGCCGTCCGACCTGCTGGTGCCGACGCTGGCGCTGCGTTTGCAGGCCGCCATCGAGCGCAAGCGCACCGAGCGGGAGGCGCGCAAGGCCTTCGCCACCGATCTCGAGACCGGCCTGCCGCATCAGCAGCAACTCATCGAGCACATGAGCCAGCTGCTCGCGCTGCGGGAGCGCGAGCCGGCGCCGATGGCGGTGCTGGCGTTGCGGGTCGAAGGCCTGGCGAGCACGCAGGCGCGCCTCGGCCGCGAGGCCGCCAACGTGCTGCGCCGCAAGATCGCGGTGCGGCTGCGCGCCGGCGTACGCGCGAGCGACGTCGTCGCATCGATCGGCGACGACAGCTTCGCGGTGCTGCTCGGTTCCATCCTGTCGCCGGCCGACGGCGAGCGTGTCGGTGCCAAGTTGCTCAAGTCGTTGCTCGATCCGTTCAAGGTCGCGGGACAGGATCTGGCCGTCGCGGTAGCGCTCGGCATCGGCCAGTTCCCGCAGGACGGCGCACAACCCGAGGTGCTGCTCCGGCGTGCGGTATCGGGTGCGGCGGCGACGCCGGCGCAAGGCCGCAGCGGCTATGCCAACTTCGGCGAGAACGCTGCACCGGGCGCCGCGAACGACGAGTGACGCCGGCCTGCGGGCGGCATCTTCCGTTCCATTCGATCGCCGGACAATCGGCTCCCCGCGGCGTTCGCGGACCGCGGCCGCAGGCTGGACTACTTCAGGATGTCGCCGAGGCAGAGGTACTTGATCTCGACGTAGTCGTCGATGCCGTGGTGCGAGCCTTCGCGCCCCAGGCCCGACTGCTTGACCCCGCCGAACGGCACTTCGGCCGTCGAGATCAGGCCGGTGTTGATGCCGACCATGCCGTATTCGAGCGCCTCGGCGACGCGGAAGATGCGGCCGACATCGCGGCTGTAGAAGTAGCTCGCGAGGCCGAACTCGGTCGCATTGGCCATCGCGATCGCGTCGGCCTCGGTCTTGAAGCGGAACACCGGCGCCACCGGTCCGAAGGTCTCCTCGCGCGCGCACAGCATGTCGGCCGTGGCGTTCGCGAGCACCGTCGGCTCGTAGTAGTGCTCGCCGATGCGCTTGCCGCCGGTCAGCACCTTCGCGCCCTTGGCGGTCGCATCGGCGACGTGGCGTTCGACCTTCGCGAGCGCCTGCGCGTCGATCAGCGGGCCTTGCGTGACGCCGCTCTCGAAGCCGTTGCCGACCTTGATGCCGCGCGCCTTCTCGGCGAGCTTGGCGACGAAGGCGTCGTAGATGCCTTCCTGCGCATAGAGCCGGTTCGCGCAGACGCAGGTCTGGCCGGCGTTGCGGTACTTGCTGACCATCGCGCCTTCGACCGCGCTGTCGATGTCGGCATCGTCGAACACGATGAACGGCGCGTTGCCGCCGAGCTCGAGCGACAGCTTCTTGATCGTCGGCGCGCATTGCGCCGCGAGGATGCGGCCGACCTCGGTCGAGCCGGTGAACGACAGATGGCGCACCAGGTCGCTGGCGCACAGCACCTTGCCGACCTCGATCGACTTCTCCGCGTCGGCGGTCACGATGCTCAGCACGCCGGCCGGCATGCCGGCGCGCTGCGCCAACTCGGCCACCGCGAGCGCCGACAGCGGCGTCTGCTCGGCCGGCTTGATGACGACCGGGCAGCCGGCGGCGAGCGCCGGCGCGACCTTGCGCGTGATCATCGCGATCGGGAAGTTCCACGGCGTGATCGCCGCGCAGACGCCGACCGGCTGCTTCAGCACGAGGTAGCGCTTGCCCTTGTCGGTGGTCGGTATGGTCTCGCCGTAGACGCGCCGCGCCTCCTCGGCAAACCATTCGATGAAGCTCGCGCCGTAGCTCACCTCGCCCTTGGCCTCGGCGAGCGGCTTGCCCTGCTCGGCGGTCATGATGCGGGCGAGGTCGTCGGCATGCTGCTGCAGCAGTCGGAACCACTGCATCAGGATCGCGCCGCGCTCCTTGGCCGGCTTGTCGCGCCAGGCGGGCCAGGCGGCGTCGGCGGCCTTCAATGCGGCCTCGGTCTCTGCCGCGCCGAGGTTGGCGACGTCGACCAGCTTGGCGCCGGTGGCCGGATCGACGACGTCGAATCGGCTGCTGCCGGCGAGCCACTCGCCGTTGACGAGCGCGCCGGTCTTCAACAGGGTCGGGTCGTTGAGCGCCGCGAGCGGCGAGGCCTTCATGTCCATGAGCAACTCCATTGGCAATGCAGCGAATCTAGCGCGGCGGCCCAGGCCCGGCTGGCGTCGCAGTCTTCAGCGATGCGGTACGCCGGGCAGCACGCAGAGCATTTCGTAGAGCAGGTTCGCGCCGAGCAGCGCGGTGTTGCCCGACGGATCGTAGGGCGGGGCGACCTCGACCAGATCGCCGCCGACGACGTTGAGCCCGCGGCAGCCGCGGATCACTTCGAGCCCTTGCGGCACCGAGAGGCCGCCGATCTCCGGCGTGCCGGTGCCGCCGGCGTACGACGGATCGAGGCCGTCGATGTCGAACGTGAGGTAGACCGGATGATCCGGACCGATGCGCTCGCGCACCTCGGCCATCAGCGGCGCGAGCGACCGGTACCAGACCTCGTGCGCCGGCACGATCGTGAAGCCCTGCGAGCGCGGCCAGTCGAAGTCATCGGCCGCGTAGCCGGTGCCGCGCAGGCCGATCTGCCAGACCTTGTCGCAGGCGAGCAGCCCTTCCTCGACGGCACGACGGAACGGCGTGCCGTGCGCGATCGGCTCGCCGAACATCTCGTCGTTGATGTCGGCGTGGGCATCGACGTGGACCAATGCCACCGGGCCGTGCTTCTTCGCGATCGAACGCAGGATGGGCAATGCGATCGTGTGATCGCCGCCGAGCGTCAGCGGCTTGCAGCCGGCGGCCAGCACCTCGTCGTAGTACGCCGTGACGATGTCCAGCGACTTGGCGATCGAGTAGGTGTTGATCGGCACGTCGCCCAGATCGGCCACTTGCAATGCATCGAACGGCGCTGCGCCGGTCGCCATGTTGTAGGGCCGCAGCAGCGCCGACTCGGCGCGGATCTGGCGCGGACCGAAGCGCGCGCCGGCGCGGTTGGACGTGCCGATGTCGAGCGGCACGCCGATGAACGCGACGTCGAGTCCCGGCGCCGACGTCGCGGCCGGCAGCCGCATCATCGTGCCGGGGCCGGCGAAGCGCGGCATCGTGTTGCCGCCCAGGGGTTGGTTCTTCGTCGTCATCTGCGCCGCCCGCGCAGCCATTCGAGCGCCAGCAACAGGCTGGTCGTGAAGATGATCAGCAGCGTCGCGACGGCCGCGATCGTCGGCGTGATGTTCTCGCGGATGCCGGTGAACATCTGGCGCGGCAGGGTCACCTGGTTCGGGCCGGCGAGGAAGAGCGTGACGACGACTTCGTCGAACGAGGTGGCGAAGGCGAACAGCGCACCCGAGATCACGCCCGGTGCGATCACCGGCAGGGTCACGCGGAAGAAGGTCGCGACCGGGTTCGCGCCGAGGCTGAGGCTCGCGCGCACGAGGTTCTGGTTGAAGCCCTGCAAGGTGGCGAGCACGGTCGTCAGCACGAACGGCGCGCCGAGCGCGGCATGCACGATGATCAGCGCGGTGTAGCTGTCGGCCAGGCCGATGTTGGCGAAGAACAGATAGGTGCTGACGCCGACGACGACGATGGGCACGACCATCGGCGCGATCAGGAGGCTCATCAGCAAGCCCTTGAACGGGAAGTTCGTGCGCGCCAGGCCGACCGCCGCGAGCGTGCCCAGCGTGGTCGCGATGACGGTGGCGGCGGGGGCGACGATGAAGCTGTTCTTCGCGGCGCGACTCCATTCGGCCGACGTGAAGAGGTTGTCGTACCACTTCGTCGACCAGCCCGGGATCGGATAGGCGAGGAAGGAGCTGTCGCTGAACGAGAGCGGGATGATCACGAGGATGGGCGCCAGCAGGAACACCAGCACGCCGATGCAGAAGGCGCGCATCGCCCACCAGCCGAGCTTGTCGAGCGGCGTGGCGTAGGCGGGGAAGGCAGGCAGCAGCTTGTTCATCCCAGGCTGAGCTCCGACTTCACGATGCGCCGGTACACGGCGTACAGCACCAAGGTGGCCGCCAGCAGCACCGCACCGAGCGCACAGGCCATGCCCCAGTTGATGTTGACGTTGGTGTACTGCGCGACGTAGTAGCTCAGCATCTGGTCGTCGGCGCCGCCGAGCAGCGCCGGCGTCACGTAGTAGCCGATCGACAGGATGAAGACGAGCAGCGCGCCGGCGCCGATGCCGGGGTAGGTTTGCGGTACGTACACCCGGAAGAACGCCGCGAGCGGCGGGCTGCCGAGCGAGACCGCGGCACGCAGGTAGGTCGGCGGCACGCTCTTCATCACGCTGTAGAGCGGCAGGATCATGAACGGCAGCAGGATGTGCGTCATCGCGATGATCACGCCGATGCGGTTGAAGAGCAGCGCAAGCGGATGGTCGATCAGGCCGAGTCCCATCAGTCCGCGGTTGACGAGTCCTTGCGACTGCAGCAGCACGATCCAGGCGGCGACGCGCACCAGGATCGAGGTCCAGAACGGCACCAGCACGAGGATCATCAGCACGTTGGCCTTGCGTGCCGACAACGTCGAGAGCCAGTAGGCCAGCGGGTAGCCGAGGATCAGGCAGCACACGGTGACGATCGCGCTGATCTCGAAGGTGCGGCCGAGGATGCGCGCGAAGGCGCGCTGGTCTTCGGGCATGCGCTCGACGTGGCCGGCGGCATCGCGGCGCAGGTCGATCGCCGCGAGCAAGTAGTCGGGCGTCCAGCGCGAGCCGTTCTTCGCGATCGCCTGCCAGTACTTCGCCTCGCCCCAGCGTGCGTCGAGCTCGAGGAGCTTGGCCTTGATGTCCGGCGGCGTACCCGCCAGCGGCAGCGCGCGGTACGCACCCATGACGAGCGAGCGGGCGCCCGCGGTCTCGGTGTTCAGGCGCCGCGCGACCGCGCCGGCGTCGGAGCTGTCGGGCAACGAGCCGAGGTCGGCGACGAGCGCGGCATAGGCCTCGGGCGCCGGCGCGTCCTTGCGGTCCCAGCGGTCGAGCGCGGCCACGGTGCGCGGCAGCGCGCTGGCGACCTCCGGGTTCTCGACCGCACGGCCGAGCAGGGCGGCGATCGGAACGAGGAAGGTCAACATCAGGAAGAGCAGCAGCGGCAGGGTCAGCGCGAAGGCGCGGAGCTTCTTGCGGCGCTCGGCGCGCGCCAGCATGCGCTGCAGCGCATGCGGGTCGCCGCCGGGGAGCGCGGCTGCCAGGGTCGTCATGCCGGCTGCTCTTCTTCGTCGCTTACTGCGCCGCCCAGGATGCGAAGCGCTTCTCCAGCTCCTCCCCCTGGTCCGCCCAGAACTTCAGGTTGAACTGCAGCGCATCCTTGGCGTTGGCCGGCGACGTCGGCAGGTTCGCCAGCACCTTCTGGTCGAGCTTGCCGAGCGCCTTGTTGTTGGTTGGCCCGTAGGCGATGTTCTGCGCATAGACCGCCTGCGCATCCGGCGTGCTCGCGAACGCGATGAACTTGGTCGACGCCTCCTTGTTCGGCGCGCCCTTCGGGATCACCCAGTAGTCGAGGTCGTAGATGCCGCCGGTCCAGGTGATCTTGAGGTTCTTGCCTTCGCGGTTGGCGGCGTCGATGCGGCCGTTGTAGACGGTCGTCAATGCCACGTCGCCGGCGACCAGGAACTGCGGCGGCTGCGCGCCCGCTTCCCACCACTGGATGTTGGGCTTCAGCTCCGTGAGCTTCTTGAACGCGCGCTCGGCGCCGTCCTTCGTCGCCAGCACCTTGTAGACGTCGCCCGGCTTCACGCCGTCGGCCATCAGCGCGAACTCGAGGTTGTAGCGGGCGCCCTTGCGCATGCCGCGCTTGCCCGGAAACTTCTTCGTGTCCCAGAAGTCGGCCCACGTGGTCGGCGTGCCCTTCAGCTTGTCGCCGTTGTAGGCCATCACGGTCGACCAGACGAAGATGCCGAGGCCGCAGTCGCTGATCGCGGCCGGCACGAAGTCGGCCTTGTTGCCGATCTTCGAATAGTCGAGCTTCTCGAACAGGCCCTCGTCGCAGCCGCGCGCGACGTCCGGCGACTCGACCTCGACGACGTCCCAGGTGACGTTCTTGGTCTCGACCATCGCCTTGATCTTGGCCTGCTCGCCGTTGTATTCGACCGGCACGACCTTGGTGCCGGTCTTCTCGAACGGCTCGTAGAACGCCTTCTTCTGCGCGTTGGCATTCGCGCCACCGAAGTTGACGACCGTGATCTGCTGCGCCAGCGCGGGCAGCGCACAGGCGGCGGTCAAGGCCAGGGTCAGCATGCTCTTCTTCATGAGGTGTCCTCGTGGTGGTGGCGGAAAAGATCGATCTTCAGAGGGTGTAGATGCGCGTCAGCTCGTGCGGGAGCTCGAGCCACACCGTGTCGCCCGATTGCGGCGGCGCACCGCCGGCGAGCGGCAGCTTGACGGTCGCCTCGGCCTGGCCCTCGCCGAGCGCGCACAGCAGCCGCAGGTGATCGCCGAAGTAGATGACGCCCGAGACGCGCGCCTGCAGCACGTTGCCGCGCTCGGCCGGCGCGTCGCGATGCAGCACGATGCGCTCGGGGCGGATGCAGGCCTCGACCTGCGCGTTGACCGCCGCGCCGTTGACGTTGATGCCGGTCAAGACGCGGCCGTCGGGCAGCACGATGCCGCAGCGCTGATCGTCTGCGGCGCGAACGGTGCCCTTGACGATCGTGCTGTCGCCGATGAAGCCGGCGACGAAGCGGTTGCTCGGCGCCTCGTACATCTGGCCGACCGGCGCGAGCATCTGCACGACGCCGTCGTTGAAGACCGCCACGCGGTCGCTCATCGTCAGCGCCTCGCCCTGGTCGTGGGTGACGTACACGAAGGTCACGCCGAGCTGGCGGTGCAGCTCCTTCAGCTCGATCTGCATGTGCTCGCGCAGTTGCTTGTCGAGCGCGCCGAGCGGCTCGTCCATCAGCACGAGCTGCGGCTCGAACACGAGCGCCCGCGCCAGCGCGACGCGCTGCTGCTGGCCGCCCGACAGCTGCGCCGGATGGCGGTCGGCCATGCCCTGCAGCCGCACCATGCCGAGCGCCTTGGCGACACGGCCGGCCTGCTCGCTCGCGGCGACCTTGCGCACCGTGAGCGGATAGGCCACGTTCTGCCCGACCGTCAGATGCGGGAACAACGCATAGTTCTGGAACACCATGCCGAAGTGGCGCTTGTGCGGCGGCGTGCGCGTGATCGGCTTGCCGTCGAGCGCGATCTCGCCGGCGGTCGGCGACTCGAAGCCCGCGAGCATCATCAGCGTCGTCGTCTTGCCCGAGCCCGACGGGCCGAGCAACGTGAGGAACTCGCCGCGGCGGATGTCGAGGTCGAGCTGGCGCACGACGAGATGGCTGCCGTCGTAGGTCTTCTGCACGCCGCTGAAGCGCACCAGCGGCTCGGCGGAGGCGGCGAGGCCGGCGGGAGCTGACACGGCGCTCGGTTCGGGCTGTGCAGCCATGACGGCTTTCAGCGCTGCGCGGCGAAGCTCGCCGCCAGGATGTTCATGCCCTCGTCGAGCAGCGCATCGGAGGCGGTCAGCGGTACCAGGATGCGGATCACGTTGCCGTAGCTGCCGCAGGACAGCAGGATCAGCCCGCGCCTGGCGGCTTCGGCGATCACGCGCTTGGTCAGGTCGGCATCGGGCTGGTCGAGCTGGCCGCCCTTGAACAGCTCGATCGCGACCATCGCGCCCAGGCCGCGCACGTCGCGCACCTCGGGCACCTCGGCGGCGATGCGCTTCAGCCCCGCGATCAGCCGCTCGCCGACCGCCTTGCTGCGGTCGAGCAACTGCTCGTCCTCGAACGCCTTGAGCACCGCGAGTCCCGCGGCGCAACCGATCGGCGAGCCGGCATAGGTGCCGCCGAGTCCGCCCGGCGCCACCGCATCCATCACGTCGGCGCGGCCGGTGACGCCCGAGATCGGGAAGCCGCCGGCGAGCGACTTGGCGGTGGCGATCAGGTCGGGCACGACCGGCCACTGCTCGCAGGCGAACCAGGTGCCGGTGCGGCCGGCGCCGGTCTGCACCTCGTCGGCGATCAAGAGGATGCCGTGGCGGTCGGCTATTCGCCTGAGCCCGGCGATGAACTCGTTCGGCGCGACATAGAAGCCGCCTTCGCCCTGCACCGGCTCGACGATGAACGCGGCGACGCGCTCGGCCTCGATGTCGTTCTTCAGGATCGTCTCGACCGAGTGCAGCGCATCGTCGACGCCGATGCCGTGCAGCGGGTTCGGGAAGAGCGCGTGGAACACCTCGCCGGGGAACGGCCCGAAGCCGATCTTGTACGGCGCGACCTTGCCGGTCAGGCCGAGCGTCATGATCGTGCGGCCGTGGTAGCCGCCGGTGAACGCGATCACGCCGGGACGCTTGGTCGCGGCGCGCGCGATCTTCACGGCGTTCTCGATCGCCTCGGCGCCGGTCGACAGGAACAGCGTCTTCTTCGCGCCCTGGCCCGGCGCCAGCGCGTTCAGCCGCTCGGCGAGTTCGACGTACGGCTCGTAGGCGAGCACCTGGAAGCAGGTGTGGGTGTACTGGTCGAGCTGTGCCTTCACCGCCGCGATCACGTCCGGATGGCAATGCCCGGTGTTCAGCACCGCGATGCCGCCGGCGAAGTCGATGTAGCGCTTGCCTTCGACGTCCCAGACCTCGGCGTTCTTGCCGCGCGCGATGAAGATCTCGTGGGCCTGGCCGACGCCGCGGGCGACTGCGGCCTGGCGCCGCGCCATCAAGGCGGCATTGGTCAGATGGGCTTCGCGTTGCATTTAGGGTCTCCCTGGGTGGCCAGCCTTCGACTTTAGGCAAGCGATGGGCGGCTCGCCATGTACAGCCGCGCCGAAGATTCGGTGTACTGTGTAGGCCCCGCGGCCTGTACAGGAAAGCCCTGATCCGGCGCGGCGTCCACCACCTTCGTTCCTGCTGGAGTCTGCCCCCGTCGATGTTCACGCTCAATCCGGGTTCCCCCACGCCGCTGGTCGGCCAGATCGTCGACGGCTTCCGCCGCCTGATCGCCGAGCAGTCGCTGAAGGCCGGCGCCAAGCTGCCGTCGATCCGCGCGTTCGCGGCGTCGCACGGCGTCAGCGTGTTCACCGTCGTCGAAGCCTACGACCGATTGGTCGCGCAGGGCTGGCTGGTGTCGCGGGCGCATGCCGGCTTCTTCGTGAAGCGCCGGGCCGGCGACGAGCTCGGCTCGCCGGAAGCGCGCCAGGCCGACCTGCGCTTCGATCCACAGTGGTACCTGAAGCAGATCTTCGAGAACAACAGCCTCGCGCTGAAGGCCGGCTGCGGCTGGCTGCCGCACGACTGGCTGTTCGAGGAAGGCGTGCGGCGCAGCCTGCGCCACCTTGCGACCGACGGCGGCGAACTCGGCGGCTACGGCCTGCCGCACGGCCACATGGCGCTGCGCGTGCTGATCGCCGAGTCGCTCGCCGAACACCAGATCGCGGTCGGTGCCGACCAGGTGCTGCTGACCCAGGGCTCGAGCCAGGCGCTCGACCTCGTCGCGCGGCGCCTCCTGAAGCCGGGCGACGCGGTGCTGGTCGACGATCCCGGCTATCCGAACCTGATGTTCATGCTGCGCTTCCTCGGCGCGCGGCTGATCGGCGTGCCGCGCACGCCGGCCGGCTACGACCTCGCGGTGCTCGAGGCGCTGCTGGTCGAGCACCGGCCGAAGGCCTTCTTCACGCAGCCGCGCCTGCAGAGCCCGACCAACTCGGTCGCGCCGCTGGCGCAGCTCTACCGGCTGCTGCAACTGGCCGAGGCGCACGCCGTCACGCTGGTCGAGAACGACATCTACGTCGACCTCGACCCCGAGCCGCGGCCGTCGCTCGCGAGCCTCGACCAGTTGCGCCGCGTCGTACACGTCAGCAGCTACTCGAAGACGATCTCGCCGAACATCCGCGTCGGCTACGCGGTCGCGCAGCGCGACCTGATCGACGAGCTGGCGCAGCTGAAGATGGTCTCGGGGCTGACGTCGTCCGACCTGACCGAGCGCCTGGCGTTCGGCGCGCTGACCGAAGGCCGCTGGCGCAAGCACCTGAAGGCGGTGCGCGACCGCCTCGCGGTGGCACACGGCCGGGTCGGGCAGCGGCTGGGCGATCTCGGCTTCGAGCTCTTCAACGAGCCCAAGGCCGGCATGTACCTGTGGGCGCGCCATCCGGACCTGACCGACGGCAGCGAGCTGTCGCAGCGCGCCGCCGGCGACGGCATCATGCTCGGGCCCGGCAGCCTGTTCCTCGTCGAGCCGCGCACGACCGGCTGGCTGCGCTTCAACGTCGCGTTCAGCGACGACGCGCGGCTCTACGCCTTCCTCGCCGGCCAGGTCGACCTGCAGGCGCGCGGGGCGGCGGCTTGAGCGTCTGCCGACCAACACCCGCGTTTCTATAATCGCCGGTCCCGCATCGCCCGCGTCGTCCTGACGCCGGCCGCACCGCCGCAGCCAAGAAAGCATCGGATGAAAGCCTCCGAGATCCGTTCGACGTTCCTGAAGTTCTTCGAAGGCAAGGGCCACACGGTCGTCGCCTCGAGTCCGCTCGTGCCGGGCAACGATCCGACCCTGATGTTCACGAACTCGGGGATGGTGCAGTTCAAGGACGTGTTCCTCGGTTCCGACAAGCGCCCCTACGTGCGCGCGGCGTCGGTGCAGGCCTGCCTGCGCGCCGGCGGCAAGC
>JAFEEF010000014.1 GCA_018241265.1 Pseudomonadota bacterium
TCGTCGGCGACAACGGCTCCGGCATGCACGTGCACCAGTCGGTCTGGAAGGACGGCAAGAACCTGTTCGCCGGCGACGGCTACGCGGGCCTGTCGGAGTTCGCGCTGTACTACATCGGCGGCATCATCAAGCATGCGCGCGCGCTGAACGCGATCACGAACCCGGGCACCAACAGCTACAAGCGCCTGGTGCCGGGCTTCGAGGCGCCGGTCAAGCTCGCCTATTCGGCGAAGAACCGCTCGGCGTCGATCCGCATCCCGTTCGTCAGCAACCCGAAGGGCCGCCGCATCGAAGCGCGCTTCCCCGATCCGCTGGCCAACCCGTACCTCGCCTTCTCGGCGCTGTTGATGGCCGGCCTCGACGGCGTCGAGAACAAGATCCATCCGGGCGAAGCCGCGACCAAGGATCTCTACCACCTGCCGCCGGAAGAAGACGCGAAGATCCCGACCGTCTGCCACAGCCTCGACCAGGCGCTCGACTACCTCGACCGCGAGCGCAGCTTCCTGACCAAGGGCGGCGTCTTCACCGATGCGTTCATCGATGCCTACATCGAGCTGAAGATGCAGGAAGTGACGCGCTTCCGCATGACGACGCACCCGATCGAGTTCGACATGTACTACTCCCTCTGAACGCCGCCTCGGCATCGTTGCGGACCGAAGGGACGGCATCGCGCCGTCCCTTTTCATTGGGGTCTGCGCTTTGCGCGACAATGAGCCGGCGTTCCGGTGTAGGCGCCGGGCGACCTGACCGCGTTGTGGATCGTGGAGCGATGCAGGCATGAAGCGTGGCGGATCGTTGATCGTGAAGACGGTGCTCGGCGTGGCGGCAACGATGCCGCTGGCGTCGGCGATGGCCGGCAGCGTGGTCTACCGCTGCCCGGGCAATCCGGTGCTCTACACCGATGCGATCTCGGCCAAGGAAGCCGGCGACAAGGGCTGCAAGCCGCTCGAGGGCGCTGCCGTCACGGTGGTGCAGGGCTACCGGCCGCGCGACGGCGGCGGCGCGGCGAGCTCGTCTTCCGGCATGCGTGTCGACCCGGCCGACCAGAAAGCGCGCGACAGCGATGCGCGCCGCATCCTCGCCGACGAGCTGAAGCGCGAGCAGGACCACCTGGCCGAGCTGAAGGCCGAATACAAGGACGGCCAGCCGGATCGCCTCGGCAACGAGAAGAACTACCAGAAGTACCTCGATCGCGTGGCCGACCTGAAGGCATCGATCGCGCGCAGCGAAAGCGACATCGCCGCGTTGCAGCGCGAGCTCGCGAAGACCGGCTCGTGAGCCGACCGGCATCGTCCCGCTCGGCCGCGAGCAGCCAGGCCGCTGCCTATGCCGCGTTCGACCACCTCGCGACGATGGTCGCGGTGGTCAGCCCGCAGGGCCGCTGCGTGTTCGCCAATGCATCGTTCGAGACCGTGCTCGGCCTGTCGCGCCGCAGCGTGCAGAGCGGCTCGGTGTTCGACTGGTTCGTCGATGCGCAGCGCCTGCGCGATACCGTCGTCGCGGTCAGCCGCAACGACTTCTCGACCAGCCGCCTCGAGGCGCTGCTGAAGCGCGTCGGGCCGATCCACGGCGAGCCGGTGCCGGTGCACGTGATCGTCAACCGGATGGAGGCGACCGAGAACGTGATCGTCGAGCTCGTCGAGATCGAGCAGCAGACGCGCCAGGACCGCGAGGAGCGCGCGCTCGGCCAGGCGCGCGCGACCAAGGAGCTGATCCGCAACCTCGCGCACGAGATCAAGAACCCGCTCGGCGGCATCCGCGGCGCGGCACAGCTGCTCGGCATGGAAGTGAAAGAGCGTGCGCTGACCGACTACACGCAGGTCATCATCCAGGAGGCCGACCGCCTGCAAGGCCTGGTCGACCGGCTGCTCGCGCCGCATCGCAAGCCGCATGTCGTCAGCGACGTCAACATCCATGAGGTCTGCGAACGCGTGCGGGCGCTGATCCTCGCGGAGTTCCCGCGCGGCCTCACGGTGGCGCGCGACTACGACATCTCGATCCCCGACTTCCGCGGCGACCGCGAGCAATTGATCCAGGCGGTGCTCAACATCGCGAAGAACGCTGCGCAGGCGCTCGGCGAGCGCATCGCCGTGGGCGACGCCGTGATCCTGCTGAAGACGCGCATCGCGCGCCAGGTCACGCTGGGCAAGCACCGCTACCGTCTGGCACTGGACTTGCATATCGGGGACAACGGCCCGGGCGTGCCCGAGTCCATCCGCGACCGCATCTTCTATCCGCTGGTAACGGGACGGGACGGCGGTTCGGGACTGGGACTCACGCTGGCGCAGACGTTCGTGCAGCAACATGAAGGCACGGTCGAATGCATCAGCGAGCCGGGCAAGACGACATTCATGATCGTGATTCCGCTGCCGTGATCGGCGCTCCGCCACGAGCGGAATGCCGGCGCGAGCGGCAGACGACAGATACTCGGGGCAGGGCATGAAACCCATCTGGATCGTTGACGACGACCAATCCATCCGCTTCGTGCTGGAGCGCGCACTGGCGCGCGAAGAGTTCGCGGTACGCAGCTTCACCAACCCGCGCGACGTGCTGGGCGCGCTCGAGGACGACGAGCCGCAGGTGCTGGTGTCCGACATCCGCATGCCGGGCGGCTCGGGCATCGAGCTGCTCGCCAAGGTCAAGGAGCTGCACCCCGGGCTGCCGGTCATCATCATGACCGCCTACTCCGACCTCGACAGCGCGGTCAGCGCGTTCCAGGGCGGCGCGTTCGAATACCTGCCGAAGCCGTTCGACGTGCCCAAGGCGGTCGAGCTGATCCGGCGTGCCGTCAGCGAAAGCCTCGTCGAAGAGGTGCGCGACGACAAGGCCGCGCAGATGCCCGAGATGCTCGGCCAGGCGCCGGCGATGCAGGACGTGTTCCGTGCGATCGGCCGGCTCAGCCAGAGCATCGTCACCGTGCTCATCACCGGCGAATCGGGCTCGGGCAAGGAGCTCGTCGCCAACGCGCTGCACAAGCACAGCCCGCGCGCCAGCGGTCCGTTCGTCGCGATCAACACCGCGGCGATTCCGAAGGACCTGCTCGAGTCGGAGCTGTTCGGCCACGAGCGCGGCGCCTTCACCGGCGCGCAGACGATGCGGCGCGGCCGCTTCGAGCAGGCCGACGGCGGCACCCTGTTCCTCGACGAGATCGGTGACATGCCGTTCGACCTGCAGACGCGGCTGTTGCGCGTGCTGTCGGACGGCCAGTTCTATCGCGTCGGCGGCCACCACCCGATGCGCGCCAACGTGCGCGTGATCGCGGCGACGCATCAGAACCTCGAGGACCGCGTGCGCCTCGGTGCGTTCCGCGAAGACCTGTTCCATCGCCTCAACGTCATCCGGCTGCGCCTGCCGGCGTTGCGCGAGCGGCGCGAGGACGTGCCGGCACTGGCGCGCTATTTCCTGCAGAAGAGTGCCAAGGAACTCGGCGTCGAAGCCAAGCGCATCACCGATACGGCGCTGGAGCGGTTGGTGCAGTTCGATTTCCCGGGCAACGTGCGTCAGCTCGAGAACATCTGCCATTGGCTGACCGTGATGGCGCCGGCGCAGACGATAGAGGCCAAGGACCTGCCGCCCGATCTGCTGGCCGAAGTGGATGGTGCGGGCCACGTGCAACGTGCAGTGGCCGACGCGCCGTCACCCGTCGCAGCGACGCCGATGGCGTCTGCCGCCGCGCCCGCGGCGATCGTCACGCATGTCGACCATGCGCCAGTGCAGGCGGCGGCGCCGATCGCGCCGCATTGGCTGGTCGGGCTCGAGCAGGACGCGAAGAAGCTGCTGCAGGCCGGCGAGCCGGAGGTCTGGGACGCGCTGACGCGCAAGTTCGAGGCGCAGCTCATCCACACCGCCCTCGAGATCACGCGCGGCCGCCGCATCGAGGCGGCGCAGCGACTGGGCATCGGACGCAACACGATCACGCGCAAGATCCAGGAGCTCGGGCTCGACGACTGAACCGCCGCATGGCGGCATGCGGCCGGTTCCCGGCACCGCCGATCGCGGGACCGATAGCGCAGGACCGATAGCGCAGGACCGATAGCATCGGCGCTGCCGACGACCCTGGAGCTCCAGTGCAATCCACGACCTACCGCCAACCCGGCCTGCGGGTGACCGAACACACGCTGCAGGTGCCGCTCGACCACGCGCAGCCCGGCGGCGAGCGCATCGACGTCTTTGCGCGCGCCGTTGTCCTGGCCGAGAAGGCGGACGCGACGCAACCCTGGCTCGTCTTCCTGCAAGGCGGCCCCGGCTTCGAAGGTCCGCGGCCGGTATCGGCCGACTCGCCGGGATGGCTGCGCCGCGCGCTGGCCGACTACCGCGTGCTGCTGCTCGACCAGCGCGGCATGGGGCGCTCGACCCCGGTGGGCCCGGAAGATGCCGGCGCCATGCCGGCGCAGGCACTGGCCGACCGCCTCGCGCTGTACCGCGCCGACGCCATCGTGCGCGACGCCGAATGCTTCCGCGAGGCGCTCGGCATCGACCGCTGGTCGGTGCTGGGCCAGAGCTTCGGCGGCTTCTGCACGGTGACCTACCTGTCCACCTTCCCGGGCTCGCTGCGCGAGGCCTACATCACGGGCGGGCTGCCGCCGCTGGACCGCGGCATCGACGACGTCTACCGCGAGACCTACCGCACGACGCTCGAGAAGACCGGCCGGCACTATGAGCGCTATCCGGAGGACCGCGACCGCATGCGCGGCCTGATGGCGCGCCTGGCGACGGACGACGTGCGGCTGCCCGGCGGCGACCGGCTGACGCCGCAGCGCCTGCGCCAGCTCGGGCTGATGCTGGGCATGGGGACGGGCTCGGAGAAGCTGCACCACCTGCTGGAGCTCCCGCCCGCCAGCCCGGCCTTCCTGCACGACGTGGAGCGGGCTGCGCCGTTCGCGCGCAACCCGCTGTACGCGGTGATCCACGAGGCCTGCTATGCCAACGGCCAGGCGAGCGCCTGGTCGGCGCAGCGCATGATGCCGGCGGAGATGGCCGACGATCCCACGCTGCTGACCGGCGAGCATGTCTATCCGTGGATGTTCGAGGAACTGGCCGGCCTGGCCCCATTTCGCGCAGCCGCCGGCTTGCTGGCCCATCGGCCGTGGGGCGCGCTCTACGACCCGAGTGTCCTGGCCGTCAACGAGGTGCCGTGCGCCGCGGCCATCTACGTCGACGACATGTACGTCCCGCGGGCGTACTCCGAGCAGACGGCCCGGCATATCCGCGGCCTGCGCCCGTGGATCACGAACGAGTTCGAGCACGATGGCCTGCACTCGGGCAAGGTGCTGGGGCGGCTGATCGAGATGGTTCGGAGCTGACGTCCCTCAGCGACTTCCCGCCGACCCGCGCCGCAGCAGCGCATGCAGCAGGATCGCGCCGAAGGTCGCGGTACCGATGCCGCCGAGCGCGAAGCCGCCGAAGCGCAACGTGTAGTCGCCGGTGCCGAGCACCAAGGTCACCGCGGCGGTGACGATGTTCGCGTTGTTCGAGAAGTCGACGCGGTTGTCGACCCAGATCTTCGCGCCGGCCACGGCGATCAGGCCGAACACGACGATCGACACGCCGCCCATCACCGCGAGCGGTATCGCCTGGATCAGTGCGCCGAACTTCGGGCTGAAGCCGAGCACGATCGCGATCAGCGCGGCGACGACGAACATCGCGGTCGAGTAGATGCGCGTCGCGGCCATCACGCCGATGTTCTCGGCATAGGTCGTCACGCCGGTGCCGCCCGAGGCGCCCGAGACCATCGTCGCGATGCCGTCGCCGAGGAAGGCGCGGCCCATGTAGCGATCGAGCGGCCGGCCGGTCATGCCGCTCACCGCCTTGATGTGGCCGAGGTTCTCGGCCACGAGGATGATCGCGACCGGCACGATCAGCAGCATCGCCTTGCTGTCGAACACCGGCGCGGTGAAGGACGGCATGCCGAACCACGCCGCCGCCGCGATCGCGCTCGGATCGATCGGCTTGCCGAGGCCGAGGCCGTTGGTCAGGATCGCGTAGATGACGCTGGCGACGATCAGGCCGACGAGGATCAGCAGGCGCTGCAGCATGCCGCGCGTGTACACGGCGACGATGCCGACCGACACGAAGGTCACCGCCTGCATCCAGGCATCGAAGCCGGTCGGCGCCATGTTCTTGATCGGAACCGCCGCGAGGTTCAGGCCGATCACCGCGACCACCGCGCCGGTGACGACCGGCGGCATCAGCAATTCGATCCAGCCGGTGCCGATCGCGCTGACCAAAAGGCCGATCAGCGCATAGACGGCGCCGCAGGCGACGATGCCGCCGAGCGCGACGTCGAGGCGGGCGTTGTGCGCACCGCCGCCCGCATAGCCGGTGGCGGCGATCACGACGCCGATGAACGCGAAGCTCGAGCCGAGGTAGCTCGGCACCTGACCGCCGACGACGAAGAAGAAGATCAACGTGCCGATGCCGCTCATCAGGATCGCGAGGTTCGGGTCGAAGCCCATCAGCAGCGGCGCGAGCACCGTCGCGCCGAACATCGCGATGACGTGCTGCACGCCGAGCGCGAAGGTCTGCGGCCAGGGCAGGCGCTCGTCCGGGGCAACGACCACGCCGGGCGTCGGCGCGACCTCGCGCCAATGGGGGAAGAGGCTCATCGGTGTCTCCGGTTGTGTGGCGCGGAGTGTAGGGGGCTGCTTCGGAATCTCGCTGGAACCTCATCGGCGGTCGCGCGTCAAACCGCTCCCAACGACATCGAGGCCACGCGCCCTACGCGCCCTACGGACGAGCGCGCGCCCCGAACAGAGGACGCGCACCATGACCCAAGGCAAGCTACGCAAGGAGGCCGGCGTCATCGGCCTGCTCTACGCCAGCGTCGGCGGCATCGTCGGTTCCGGCTGGCTGTTCGGCCCCCTCCACGCCGCGCAGCAGGCCGGTCCGTTGAGCCTCGGCTCATGGCTCATCGGCGCCGTCGCGGTGCTGCTGATCGCGTTGGTCTTCGCCGAGCTGGCCACGCTGATCCCGCGCAGCGGCGCGCTGGTGCACATCAGCCGCGTCAGCCATGGCGCCTTCCTCGGCGTGATCTGGAGTTGGATCCTGTTCTTCGCCTACGTCAGCGTGGCGCCGGTCGAGGTGATGGCGGTGCTGACTTATGCGAACAACTACCTGCCGGGGCTGATCCATCCCGGAAGCGGCTTGCTGACCTCGATCGGCTTCGTCGTTTCCATCGTCCTGCTCGCCGTCTTCGTCGCGCTCAACTTCCTGGTGGTGCGCTGGGTGCTGTTGATCAACAGCACCGCGACGTGGTGGAAGCTCGCGGTGCCGGCGGCGACGGTGGTCGTGCTGCTGGCGCTGTCGTTCCACCCGGAGAACCTGCACATCGCCACCGGCCGGTCGCAGCAGGACGTGGCCGGCATGTTCACCGCGGTCGCGACCAGCGGCGTGATCTTCAGCTACTTCGGCTTTCGCCAGGCGATCGATCTCGCCGGCGAGACGCCGAACCCGTCGCGCAACGTCCCGATCGCGGTGATCGGCTCGGTGTTCATCGCGGCGCTGCTCTACATCGCGCTGCAGTTCGCGTTCCTGCTCGCGGTCGATCCGGCCGCGCTGGCGAGCGGCGGCTGGGCCACGCTGAAGTTCGCCGGCTCGACGACCGGCCCGTTCGCAGCGATCGCGACCGTCGTCGGCGCGGCCTGGTGGGCGGTGGTGCTGTACATCGATGCGATCGTCTCGCCGGCCGGCACCGCGTTCATCTACACGACCGCGGCCTCGCGCGTCACGATGGCGACCGGCGAGATCGGCAGCGGCCCGCGCTGGCTGGCGCGCATCAATCGGAACGGCACGCCGTGGGCGGCGCTGCTGGTGACCTTCGTGGTCGGCGCGCTGTTCTTCTTCCCGTTCCCGTCGTGGCAGAAGCTCGTCAGCTACATCTCGTCGGTGACGGTGCTGTCGTTCAGCATCGGGCCGATCGTGCTGCTGCAACTGCGCCGCTCGATGCCCGACGCGCCGCGGCCGTTCCGCCTGTGGGCGCCGTGGGTCATCGCGCCGGCGGCCTACATCATCTCGAACTGGATCATCTACTGGACCGGCGTCGCGACGCTCGATGTGCTGTTCGGCATGCTGGCCGTCGTCTTCGTCGGCTACCTGATCCACCACTATCTGCTCGGCGGCGCGCGTCGTCGCCGCGAGCCGCTCGGCTGGGCGCATGTGTGGTGGCTGCTGCCGTACTTCGCGGGCCTGTGGGGATTGACCGAGCTCGGGCCGCACGCGGTCGGCGGCAACGGCGCGATGACCTTGTTCGAAGGCATGGCGGCGGTCGCGGTCTTCAGCATCGTGATCCTCGGCATCGCGCTCGCGACCGCGGTGCCGCAGCACGACGCCCGACACGTCGTCGAGGAGATGGTGGAGCTGCCGCCCGAAGCGGTGCTGTCGTGAGGCGGACGCGCTGACGCGGCCCGCCACGGCGGGTCCGCGACAATCGGAGCCGAAGCATCTTTCGCAGCGGCTCCGCGCGACGATGCCGACTTCCAACGCGTGAACGGATCCGCCCCATGACCACCACGATCTCCGACCTCGACACGCCCGCTGCGCTGATCGATCTCGAGCGCATGCGGCACAACATCGATCGCATGCAGCAACGCATGGACGAGCTCGGCGTGCGGTTCCGGCCGCACGTGAAGACGTCCAAGAGCCTGCCGGTCGTGCAGGCACAGCTCGCGGCGGGCGCGCGCGGCATCACGGTATCGACGCTCGAGGAGGCCGAGCGCTTCTTCGAAGCCGGCATCGACGACATCCTCTATGCGGTGAGCATCGCACCGGCCAAGCTGCCGCGCGTGCTCGCGTTGCGGCGGCGCGGCTGCGACCTGAAGATCATCACCGACAGCGTGGCCGGCGCGGCGGCGATCGTCGAGTTCGGCCGGGCGCACCAGGAAGCCTTCGAGGTCTGGATCGAGATCGATGTCGACGGTCATCGCTCCGGCATACCGCCGCAAGGCGATGCGCTGCTCGCGGTCGCGCGCGTGCTGCAGGAAGGCGGCATGCGGCCGACCGGCGTGATGGCGCATGCCGGGTCGAGCTACGAATGCGACGAGCCCGAGGCCTTGCGTCGCGTCGCCGAGCAGGAGCGCAGCGGCACCGTCCGCGCCGCCGAGCGGCTGCGGCAGGCGGGCCATGCCTGTCCGCACGTCAGCGTCGGGTCGACGCCGACCGCGCTGGCGGCCACCGCGCTGAGCGGCGTCACCGAGGTGCGCGCCGGCGTCTACGTCTTCTTCGATCTGGTGATGCACAACGTCGGCGTCTGCGGCCTCGAGGACATCGCGCTGTCGGTCCTGACGACCGTCATCGGCCATCAGGAAGAGAAGGGCTGGGCGATCGTCGATGCCGGATGGATGGCGATGAGCCGCGACCGCGGTTCGCAGCAGCAGAGGCGCGACTTCGGCTACGGCCAGGTGTGCGACGCGGCAGGCAATGCGATCGCCGGCTATGTCGTGAGCGGCGCCAACCAGGAGCACGGCATCGTGTCGCTCGCAGAAGGCGTCGATGCCCGGATCGCGGCGCGCTTTCCGATCGGCACGCGCCTGCGCATCCTGCCGAACCATGCCTGCGCGACGGCGGCGCAGCATCCGGCGTATCGCGCGGTGCGGTCCGACGGCGAGGTCGAGGCCTGGCCGCGGTTCTACGGTTGGTGAGGCAAGGCCGGATCAGGCGATCCGCCGTTCCGCCGATTGCGACGCCAGCACCGCCTGCTCGATCGCATGGCTCGAGATGCCGTAGCGCTCCAGCAGTTCCTCGGCGTCGCCCGACCGCGGCTCGTCGCGCACCGCGAGCCGCCGCAGGTCGGCATCGCCGTCGAGCACCGCGGCCACGGCATCGCCCAGGCCGCCGTCGATCCAGTGGTCCTCGACGACGACGACGTGACGCGTCTCGCGGGCTGCGCGGCGCAAGGTCTCGACATCGATCGGCTTGACCGAATAGGCGTCGATCACGCGCGCCGCGATGCCATGCCGGCGCAGCGCGTCGTGCGCCTTCAGCGCCTCGTGCACCGTGATGCCGGCGGCGACGATGGTCGCGTCGTCGTCGCGGCTCTCGCGCAGCGTCTTGCTGCCGCCGACCGGGAAGGTTTCGTCGTTCTCATACAGCACCTCGGTCTTCGGCCGCGTCGTGCGCAGGTAGACGATGCCGTCGGTGTGCGCCGCCGCTTCGGTGAGCCGTTCGGCACTCACCGCGTCGCACGGGTAGAGCACCGTGCTGCCGTTCAGCGCGCGGAACAGCGCGATGTCCTCCAGCCCCATCTGCGAAGGACCGTCCTCGCCGATCGAGATGCCGCAGTGGCTGCCGCACAGCACGAGGTGCTTCGGATGGGTGTGCGCCGCCATGCGGATGAAGTCGCTCGCGCGCGTCAGGAAGCAGGCGAAGGTCGCCGCCACCGGCGTCTTGCCGCACGACGCGAGGCCGAGCGCCGCGCCGACCATGTTCTGCTCGGCGATGTAGCCCTCGAAGAAGCGCTCGGGATAGTGCTGGCCGAAGTCCTTGGTGCCGGTCGAGTTCTGCACGTCGCCGTCGATCACGACGAGGTCCGGATCGGCCTCGCCGAGCTTCACCAGCGCGTTGCCGAAGGCGGTGCGCGTGGCGACCCGATCGCCGCGCCGGTAGTCGGGCCGCGGCGCGTCGCGCGGCGCCGTGTGCTCGCGCGGCGCATGGCGGACGTGGCGCGGCTCGACCGCGAGCTGCACCGGCGGATCGCCCAGCTCGGCCAGCGCACGATCGCGCTGCCCGGCATCGAAGGCCTTGCCGTGCCAGCCGTCCTGGCCGGCGACGAACGACACGCCCCGGCCCTTCACGGTGCGCGCGACGATCGCATATGGCTGATGCGCCGCGGCGGCGCGGCTCAGCGCGTCGAGCACCTGCACGAGGTCATGGCCATCGATCTCGATCGCCTGCCAGCCGAAGGCGCGAAAGCGCTCGGCGAACACCGACGACCGGTGGTCGTAGGGTGCCGGGCCGCTTTGCGCCAGGCCGTTCTCGTCGACGATCGCGACCACGCCGCCGAGCCCGGACAGCGATGCGAACTGGGCCGCTTCCCACACCGAGCCTTCCGAGCACTCGCCGTCGCCGAGCACGCAATAGACCTTGGCATCGATGCCGTCGAGCCGGTTCGCCAGCGCGATGCCGTTGGCCGCCGCGAGTCCCTGGCCGAGCGAGCCGGTATTGACGCGCACCCAGGGGTTGCGCGTCGTCGGATGGCCTTCGAGGGTGCTGTCGATGCGGCGCAGGCTCAGGATGTCTTCGCGGATCGCGCCGGCCTCGTGCAGTGCGGCCCAGAGGATGGGCGCCGCGTGGCCCTTCGACAGCACGAAGGTGTCGACGTCGCGCGCCTTCGGCTGCGACGGATCCCAGCGCATCCGGCGGAACATCAGCGCGGCGACGATCTCGGCCATCGACATGCACGAGGTCGGATGGCCCGAGCCGGCGGCCGTGGTCATCTCGATCACGTCGCGGCGCAGCCGCGTCGCCATCGCCGCCAGCGGCGCGATGTCGCCGGCCGCGACGTTCGCCGCGCGCTTCGTCTCGAGCGCGGCGACCAGCTTGTCGTACGGCGCGATGAACTTGGCGATGCCTTCGATCTCGAGCTGCTCGGTGACGTGGTCGATGTCGATGCCGAGGGCCTTCAGCGTGCGCATCGTCCGCTGCGCGTCCTTCTGGCCCTCGGCGATGGTGGCGCGCGGCACGCCATGGTCGGCGAACGCAGCGATGGTCTTGCCGGGCAGCGTGTCGACGGTGTGCGGGCCGATCAGCGGCTCGACGTACATCACGTCGCTGTAAGCGGGCTCCTTGGTGCTCGTGCTGGCCCAGAGCAGCCGCTGCGGCTGCGCGCCGGCGGCGGCCAGCGCCTTCCACGCCTGACCGCGCAGCACGCGCTGCAGCGCGCGGTAGGCGAGCCTGGCGTTGGCGATCGCGGCGCGGCCGAGCAGGTCGTGCGGATCGGGCTGCTCGGGTGCGTGGTTGCCGGGCCGCGGATACTGGCGCAGCAGCGCATCGACCATCACGTCGATGCGGCTCAGGAAGAAGCTGGCCACCGACGCGATCGCGGCGACGGGCTGGCCGGCATCGAGGCGTCTCCGCAGCGCGCGCATGTAGGCCGTCGCGACCTGCTCGTAGCGGCGCACCGAGAACAGCAGCGTGATGTTGACGTTGATGCCGTCGAAAAGCAGCGCCTCGATCGCGTCCAGGCCGGGTCGCGTGCCGGGGATCTTGATCATCAGGTTCGGCCGGTCGACGGTGCGCCAGAGGCGCGTCGCTTCGGCGATCGATCCTTGCGCATCGCGCGCGAGGTGCGGCGAGACCTCGAGGCTGACGTAGCCGTCGCGGCACGCCGTCTCGTCGTAGACCGGGCGCAGCACGTCGCAGGCGTCGCGCACGTCGGTCGTCGTCAGCCTCTCGTAGATCTGCGTCGCATGGTCGCCGGCGAGCGCCCGTGCGCGGATGTCGGCGTCGTACGCGGTGCTCGCATGGATCGCGTGCTCGAAGATCGTCGGGTTCGACGTGACGCCCTTCAGTCCCTGCTCGGCGACGCGGCGGGCGAGGGCGCCGACGATCATCTCGCGGCTCAAGTCATCGATCCAGAGGCTCTGTCCCAGGTTGGCCAGTGCGGCAAGACGGTCCATGGCTGATCTCCTGTCCGCCGACGTCGTGTCGGATCAGGGATAGACCGGCGGCAGACGCACAGTTCCGCCGCGGCCGAAGCGATGCACGCGCTTGCCTTTCGAACGTTTGGAGATGCTTGTGTCTAGTCGCGCAACTCGGCGATCACCGGCGCGTGGTCGCTCGGCCGCTCCGCCTTGCGCGCGAGCTTGTCGATCGTGCAGGCACCGACGCGCTCGCGCAGTGCGCCGCTGACGAGGATGTGGTCGATCCGCAGGCCCTGGTTCTTGCGGAACGCGAGGTTGCGGTAGTCCCACCAGCTCCAGCTCTTCGGCGGTTGCTCGAACAGCCGGAAGCTGTCGACCAGGCCGAGGTCGAGCAGCGCCTGGAAATGCGCGCGCTCTTCCGGCGTGCACAGCACCTGGCCGGCCCAGGCGACGGGATCGTAGACGTCGCGGTCTTCCGGCGCGATGTTGTAGTCGCCGAGCAGCACGAGATGCCGGTGGCTCGCCAGCTCGGCTTCGAGCCACGTGCGCAGCGCGGTCAGCCAGCGCATCTTGTAGACGAACTTGTCGCTGTCGACCGACTGGCCGTTCGGGAAGTAGGCACCGACGACGCGGACCCCGTCGACGGTTGCGGCGAGCAGCCGTGTCTGCGCGTCGTCATGGCCGGGGATGTTCTTCACGACGTCGACGGCGTCGCTGCGCGTCAGCAGCGCGACACCGTTGTAGGTCTTCTGGCCGAACCACTGAGACCGGTAGCCGAGCGCCTCGAATTCGGCGTGCGGGAACTTGTCGTCGGTCAGCTTGGTTTCCTGCATCGCGAGGACGTCGGGCCGGTGCTCTCCGAGCCAGGCGACGACCTGCGGCAGGCGCACGGACAGGGAGTTGACGTTCCAGGTGGCGATTTTCATTGCGGGAATTTATCTTTGATTTGTTTGCATGTTTTCCTTGGGTTCTCAGGAAGTATCCCAAGTCGTCCCTCATTTGGGAAGGATCATGCGGGGCGATGCAGGCTGCCGCCGAGGCGGCCAGCGGCTTCGTTGATGACCTGCGCGCGTTCGGCGGGCGGCAGGTTGGCGAAGGGCGTCATCGTGCGGCGGGCTCAGGCGGCGTGCTTGCGCCGCTTGGTGGGCTTCACCGAGGGATCAGGACGCTGCGGCGGTGTTGCGATGAAGCGAAGGTAGGGGTGCATCCAGGCCGGTACCAGCGGCAAGTCCTTCGACAACGCGGCGCGGTCTTTCGCCGAGAGCGTCTCTCGCAGATGCGCGATGTGTGCCTCGTTGACGTTGGCCTTGCCGACGCCGCGCAGGGCGGCGAAGACGAGATTGCTCATCGGGCTTGCGGTTCGCACCTGGCGTGGCGGACGATGCTTGAGTTGAATCGTCTGCGAGCCAACTTTCACGGTGCGGCTGGGTCCGTCGGTTTCGTAGACGACACGCACGGGCACCTGCTCGGACAGACTCAGCAGGTTGGCGGCCGTGGCCTGCGCTGGCTGCACCACGGAACCGTCACGGCGCGACAGCGCTTGCACGATCTCATCGGTGCCGGGTTGCAGCTCGCCGAGCAGGGGATGCGTGCGTGGCACGTCATAGAGGCCACGAGCCAGACGACGCAATGCACCGCTGCGAACCAGTCGCATCAGCGCCATGCCCACGCTGTGGGGCGAACCGAGGTCGAGGAAGTCGAAAGGCGTGTGCACGCGCCCCGGGTTGGCTTTGCCGGACGCGTTGATGCGGCGGCCAATCTCCTGGGCGATGCTGGGCGACTGCGGCGGCGCTGCCGTCTGCCGCGACGGAGCGCGGGGCCTCTTCGGCGTTACGGCCCAGTCTCGGATAGACGATGGCATCGCCCGGCCCCGCTGCGCGGTGTGAGCAATGTAGGCATTCCAGGCGTGGCCGTGCAGTCGGCGGACTACGCGGTCAGAACGGCGAATCGTCACACTGACGATTCGTGCAGTCCGCGACATCGCAGCCCCCGAGGCTCAACAGGAGACACCCGTGCCCACCTCATCGACCCCCACCGTCGCCGACCTTCGCGTCATCCCGGTCGCCGGCCGCGACAGCATGCTGCTGAACCTCAGCGGCGCGCACGGTCCGTTCTTCACCCGCAACCTGCTGATCCTGACCGACAGCGCCGGGCGTAGCGGCGTCGGCGAAGTCCCGGGCGGCGAGAAGATCCGCCGGACGCTGGAGGATGCGCGCGCCCTCGTCGTCGACCGGCCGCTCGGCGCGCATCGGCAACTGCTGCGCGACGTCCAGCAAAGGTTCGCCGACCGCGACAGCGGCGGTCGCGGGCTGCAGACCTTCGACCTGCGCACGACCATCCACGCCGTCACCGCGATCGAGTCGGCGCTGCTCGACCTGCTCGGCCAGCACCTGGACGTGCCGGTCGCCGCGCTGCTCGGCGAGGGCCAGCAGCGCGATGCGGTCGAGATGCTCGGCTACCTCTTCTACGTCGGCGACCGCACGAAGACCGACCTGCCGTACGCAAGCGATCCGGGCGCCGACAACGCCTGGTTCCGATGGCGCCATGAAGCGGCGATGACGCCGCAAGCGATCGTGCGTCTCGCCGAAGCGGCCTACGAACGCTACGGCTTCAACGACTTCAAGCTCAAGGGCGGCGTGCTGCGCGGCGACGAGGAAGTCGAGGCGATACGCGCGCTGCACGAGCGCTTCCCGAAGGCCCGCGTGACGCTCGATCCGAACGGCGGCTGGCTGCTGAAGGATGCGATCCGGCTGATGCGCGACATGCGAGGCGTCGTCGCCTACGCCGAGGATCCGTGCGGCGCGGAGCAGGGCTTTTCCGGCCGCGAGGTGATGGCGGAGTTCCGGCGCGCGACCGGCCTGCCGACCGCGACCAACATGATCGCGACCGACTGGCGCCAGCTCGCGCATGCGCTCGCGCTGCAATCGGTCGACATCCCGCTCGCCGACCCGCACTTCTGGACCATGGCCGGCTCGGTGCGCGTGGCGCAGACCTGCCGCGACTGGGGCCTCACCTGGGGCTCGCACTCGAACAATCACTTCGACGTGTCGCTCGCGATGTTCACGCACGTAGGCGCGGCGGCCCCGGGCAAGGTCACGGCGATCGACACGCACTGGATCTGGCAGGACGGCCAGCGCCTGACCAAGGAGCCGCTGCGCATCGAGGGCGGCATGGTCGAGGTGCCGAAGAAGCCGGGCCTGGGCGTCGAACTGGACATGACCGAAGTCGAGAAGGCGCACCGGCTCTACAAGGCGCACGGCCTGGGCGCGCGCGACGACGCGATCGCGATGCAGTACCTGGTTCCGAACTGGACCTTCGACCCGAAGCGTCCCGCACTCGACCGCTGAAACGCACGCCAGCGGTCGCATCGCCGCCGCGCGGTTCCCTGCGAACGAGCGCGGGACGGCGTCGGCCGTCTTCAACCCGGCGCAGGTACTTCGCCGCCGTGCCGTTCGCGCCGATCATTCATGCGACGACAGGAATCGCGGGATCGGCCGTGGCCAGGATGGCGGCGCGGTCGCCGCGCGGCGGATAGATCAGGCTGGTGTTGATCATGTGCTTCAGCTGCTTCGCCTCCGCGCCTTGCAGCTTCACGTCGCGCTCCCAGCCTTCGGTATAGACCGCGCCCCAGGCACCGAGGTCGAGGCAGGTCACGTACTTGGGCTGGCTGTACGGGCGCAGCGGCAGGCCGAGCAGATCGGCCGCGGCGTTGTGGCCGGCGGCGCGGCCGAGCGCGATCGCATGCTGGCAGGACATCATCGCGTGGTGTCCGGCATCGTCGGTGGCCGCGCACGCCACGTCGCCGGTGGCATAGACCGCGGCGGCGCCCTCGACGCGCAGGTCGCGCGTCACGTGCAGCCGGCCGTAGCGATCGCGCGTGCTCGGGATCTGCTCGGCGAGCGGGTTCGCGCGCGCACCGCAGGTCCACACGACGGTGCGCGCATCGATGCGCCCGAGACCAGCGACCGTGATGCCGCGCGCATCGAGCGACGTCACCTCGGCGCCGACGTGCACTTCGACGCCGAGTTCGCGCAGCGCCAGTTCGATCACCGGCCGCGGCCCGGGACCGAGGTCGGGACCGATGGCGCCGGCGCGCTCCACGATCACGATGCGCGTCTCGGCCGCCGGGCCGAAGTGCGATCGCAGGCGTCCCGCCATTTCGGCGGCGGTCTCGATGCCGGTGAAGCCCCCGCCGGCGACGACGACGGTGTTGCGCTCGGCCGTCTCCGGCTCGTCGGCGAGCGCGTGCAGATGGGCTTCGAGCGCCCGCGCATCCTCGATCTGGTCGACGTTCCAGGCGTGTTCGGCCAGCCCCGGGATGGCCGGCATGTTCAGCACGCTGCCGCTCGCCAGCACGAGCCTGTCGTAGCTCAGCGTCGCCGACGAAGACAGCGCCAGCGTGCGCCGTGCGGTGTCGATCCGCTCGACGCGCGCGGCGACGTGGCGCACGCCGACGCGGTCGAAGATCGACTGCAGCTCGGGCGACATCTCGTCGAGCGCCGTCTCGTAGAGGCGCGGGCGGATGACGAGCAGCGGGCTCGGCGAGATCACGGCGATCTCGCACGCTTCGGGCGTCGAGCCGGCCATGTCGCGTACGCGTGCCGCCGCCAGCGCAGCCCACATCCCGGCGAAGCCGGAGCCGATGATCGCGATTCGGTGTGTCATGGTGTGTGTCTCGGTTGGATGTTCGGAACAAGACGCGCGCAGGCTGCCCTCGCGCCGGTCCGCGCGTCGGGACCGGCAGGCGACATCTCGTGACAGGGATCGAAGCGCCGCTCAGCGCTTGGCGGTCTTGCGGCGCGGCGGCCCGGTGGCGGTGGTGGGCACCGATCGGTCCGCCGGCGCCTTGGCTTCGATGCGCTTGCCGATGCGCCCTTCGAACCACACCCGGACCTCGGCCGGGAATCCCGCGGGTGCCTTCGATCCGACGCCGCTCGCGAGGTCGGCCAGCGACGACTGCGCGAGCTCCTTGCGCATGCTCTGCTCGGCGCGCAGCATCACCGCATGGATGCCGCAGACGCCCGACGTCGCCCAGGCCGGAGGCCGCTCGCCGAAGACCGCGCAGCGCCCGCGCACCTCCTGGCAATCGAACAGCGGCTTCTTGCCTTCGACCGCATCGACGACATCGAGCACGCTGATCTGCCCGGCCGGCCGGCCGAGCCGGTAGCCGCCGCGCAGGCCCGGCGACGCACTGACGATGCCGGCCTTCTCGAGCTTCGGGAAGATCTTGGCGAGGAACGACGGCGAGACGCCTTGCAGCTCGGCCAGGTCGCGGCTGCTCGGTTGCCCGCTCGCCGGATCGACCAGCCAGAGCAGGCAATGAAGGGCGTATTCGACGCTGCTGCTGACGTGTGCCATAACACGGACTCTATCAGTCCGCGTTATCGACGGCAATGCGCTGCGCGGCTTTTCGACGCGTTTTTCGCCGCTCTTTTTGACTGGGCGGACTACAGCTTCGCGACGGTGCGAAAGCCGATGTGCGACGTGCCCGAATCGGTCTCGCGCGCCTGCCGCGCGGCGGGCCGGTAGCGCATGCAGTAGTTCGGCGCGCACAGGTAGGAGCCGCCCTTGATCACCTTGGCCGGCACGCCGGGCTGGCGCGGGTCGTAGCTCTCCAGTTCGTCGGGGCCTACCGGGTTGACGACGGCGCGGCTGCCATGGCCCGGACTGAACCACGTCGACGTCCATTGCCAGACGTTGCCGGCCATGTCGTACAGGCCGTAGCCGTTGGCCGCGTAGCAGCCCACCGGCGACGTGCCGGCATAGCCGTCGGTCGCGGTGTTGACGACGGGGAAGAGGCCCTGCCAGGTGTTGGCCATGGCCTTGCCGTGCGGCGTGTACTCGTTGCCCCACACATAGGTCTGCTCTTCCAGCCCGCCGCGTGCGGCGTACTCCCATTGCGCCTCGGTGGGCAGCTCGCGGCCCAGCCAATGCGCATAGGCGAGCGCGTCCTCGTAGGCGACCTGGACGACCGGATGGTTGGCGAGCCCCGCGATGCTGCTGCCCGGACCTTGGGGATGGCGCCAGTCGGCGCCCGCGCTGTAGCGCCAGTGCCCGGCATGACCGCCTTCGGGCATCACGAAGACGACCGACCCCGGTACGCGCATCGCGTCCGGCAGGTCCGGATGGCGTTGCAGGTCGGGCATGCGCTCGGCCACCGTGCGGTAGCCGGTCGCCGCGACGAAGCGCGCGAACTGCGCGTTCGTCACGTCGTGGCGGTCGATCCAGAAGCCGTCGACCCGCACCTCGTGCGTCAGCGCTTCCTCAGCGTAATGGTCGTCGGAGCCCATCGTGTAGCGGCCGCCGGCGAGCCGCACCATGCCCGCGTGCGGGTCCGCCGACGAGACCTCGCCGCTGTAGCGGTCGCACAGCAACGGCGGCGGGCTCGCGGCGAAGGCGCGGGCACCGAAGTCCACGAGGCCGAAGGCCGTCGCGAAGGCCGATGCGGCCACCGCGACGAACGGCAGTGCGGCGCGCACCGCGGACCAGGCTCTGCTCTGCCTCATCGCGCCGCCGCGGCCTGCGCCGGCGCGGCCGGGGCCGTCGGCTCGTAGTACGTCAACGGATACCGGGCCTCCTCGGCCGAGATGTCGTCGTAGTAGTTGAGCGCGTTGCTGTAGCCGGGCCGCGACGACAGCCCCGGCGCATCGACGACGCCGTTCTGCTTCACGTACGCCTGGTAGGCCGCGAGCAGCTCCTCGACCTTCTCCGGCCGCTGGCCCGCGAGGTCGTGCTGCTCGGTGCGGTCGCTCGCCAGGTCGTAGAGCTCCCATTGCCCGGAGCCCCACGGCCAACTGGCATAGACCAGTTTCCAGTCGCCCTTGCGGATCGCCTTGCGGCCGCCGAGCTCCCAGCCGGTCACCTGGTCCGGGCCATGGATGCGCGGCGCGTCGCCGCTGAGAAAGGCCAGCATCGAGCGGCCCTGCAACGGCACGACGTCGCGCCCCTTCGCGTTCGCGCCCGGATAGGACGCGCCGGCCAGCTCGAGCAGCGTCGGCGCGATGTCGGTGACATGCCCGAACTGCGGCCGGATCGAGCCGGGCTTCGCGAGCTTCGGCGCGACCGCGATCGCCGGCACCGAGATGCCGCCTTCGTACTCGAACGCCTTGTACATCTTGAACGGCAACGAGCTGACCTGCGCCCAGCCGGGTCCGTATTCGGCGAACGAGTCGGCCTTGCCGATGTTCTCGACCTTGTTGTTGCGGTGCAGGCGGTTCCACGGACGGTCCTGGCCTTCGTCCAGCACCGAGTTGCCGTCGGCGCCGTTGTCCGACATGAAGAAGATGAAGGTGTTGTCGTACTCGCCGATCTGCTTCAGGTGGTCGATGACGCGGCCCAGGTGGTGGTCCATCGCCTCGACCATCGCGGCATAGACCGCCATGCGCTTGGACTCCTGGCGCTTCTGCTCGGGCGTCAGCTGGTTCCACTTCGGCCAGACCGGATTGCCCGCGTAGAAGGTCGAGTCCTTCGGGATGATGCCGAGCGCCTTCATCCGCGCGAGGCGCCGCTCGCGGATCACGTCGTAGCCGACGTCGTACTTGCCTTCGTACTTGCGGATGTACTCGTCGGGCGCCTGCAGCGGCCAGTGCGGCGCGGTGAACGCGAGGTAGGCGAAGAAAGGCTTGCCGTCGCCCCGGTCGTGGTCGATGTACTGGATGACCTTGCTCGCGTACGCCTCGCTCGAGAAGAAGCCCGGCGCGAGATTCACCGGCTTGCCGTTGTCGCGGTAGATGACGACCGGATCCTTGTTGGCGTCCATCGTGATGATGCCGGTCTGGTCGAAGTGCGACGCGCCGCCCATCACCATCGCGTACGACTGCTCGAAGCCGCGGTTCGCCGGGCTGGTCTCCTCGCTGGTGCCGAGGTGCCACTTGCCGGCCATGTAGGTGTGGTAGCCGGCGGCCTGCAGCAGCTCGGGGAACGGCAGCGCGCGGTTGTTCAGGTAGCCCTCGTAGCCGGGCCGGCCGGCCTGCAGCGGCTGCACCAGCTCGCCCATCGCGCCGAAGCCGACCAGGTGGTTGTCGACGCCGGACATCAGCATCGCGCGCGTCGGCGAGCAGAAGGGCGACGCGTGGAAGCCGGTGAGGCGCACGCCCGTGGCGGCGAGGCGATCGAGGTTGGGCGTGGCGATCTCGCCGCCGAACGCGCCGAGGTCGGAGTAGCCGAGATCGTCGGCGACGACCAGCAGGATGTTGGGCCGGCGCGCACCGGCCTGCGCGGACGCGGGCTCGGCGGCAAGGGCGGTGCCGGCCGCGAGCGACGCGCATGCGAGCGCCAACGCCGCGGCGCCACGAAGGGCTTTCATCGGATGTCTCCTGTGGGATGGATGCGAATGCGGACGCGCGCCGTCCTCCCGGCTCGGACGGCCGGGCAGGGTGCGCGCGACGGAAGCGGGGTCGCCGAGACCCCGCGCGGTCAGACGAAGCGCAGCGAGACGCCGCCGAGCCCCTGGATGCGCAGGCTCACGTGATCGCCGGCCTGCACCGCCACCGCTTCGGTGACGCCGCCCGACATGATCATCGTGCCGGCCGGGATCTCGCGGTCGCGCTGGCCGAGGTGGTTGGCGAGCATCGCGACCGCGGCCGCGGGATGGCCGAGCACCGCCGCGCCGGCGCCGATCGAGACGATCTCGCCGTTCTTCTCCATCACGACGCCGAGCGTGCGCAGGTCCACGGCGGATACCGGCTGCGCCTGCCCGCCGACGACGAAGCGCGACGCCGACGTGTTGTCGGCGACGACGCTCTTCAAGTCGAACTTGAAGTCGCGGTAGCGGCTGTCGATCACCTCGATGCCGGGCAGCACGAAGTCGGTCGCGGCGAGCACCGTGCCGATGTGGCAGCCCGGACCGCGCAGCGCCTTCTTCAGCACGAAGCAGATCTCGGGCTCGACCTTCGGATGGATCAGCTCGCCGACCTTGACCTCGCCGCCTTCGGGCACGCCGAAGCCATCGACCAGGAAGCCGAAGACCGGGGTCTCGACCCCCATCTGCTTCATCTTCGCGTGCGACGTCAGCCCGGCCTTGAGCCCGGCGACCTTCGCGCCGCGCGCCAGCTTGCGGCGCAGGATCTCGTCCTGGATCGCATAGGCGTCGTCCCAGTCCATGTCCGGGTGCTCGTCGGTGATCTTCAGCGTGTCGCGCGCCTGCAGCTCGCAGCTCTCGAGGTGCTCGGCCAGGCCGGCGATGGTCGTGGCGTTCAGTGCCATGGCGGTCTCCTCAGGCGGCCTGCGCCAGGCCGCGTGCGCGGGCCAGGGTGAGCGCGGTGTCTTCGATCATGTCTTCCTGCCCGCCGACCATGCCGCGGCGGCCGAGCTCGACCAGCAGCTCGCGCGCCGGCACGCCGTACTTCTTCTCGGCGCGCTTCGCGAACAGCAGGAAGCTGCCGTAGACGCCGGCATAGCCGAGCGTCAGCGCGTCGCGGTCGAGGCGGATCGGGAAGTCCATGATCGGCACCACCAGATCCTCGGCGACGTCCTGGATCTTCCAGACATCGATGCCGGTCGCGATGCCCATGCGGTCGCACACCGCGACCAGCACTTCCATCGGCGTGTTGCCGGCACCGGCACCCAGCCCTGCGGCTGCGGCATCGACCCGCGTCGCGCCGGCAGCGATCGCCGCCACCGAGTTCGCGACGCCCATCGCGAGGTTGTGGTGGCCATGGAAGCCGAGCTCGGTTTCGGGCTTCAGCGCGGCGCGCACCGCGGCGAGCCGCGCCGTCACGTCCGCCGGCAGCATGTAGCCGGCCGAGTCGGTGACGTAGATGCAGTTGGCGCCGTAGCTCTCCATCAGCAGCGCCTGCTTCACCAGGCCCTCGGGGCTGTTGAGGTGCGCCATCATCAGGAAGCCGACCGTGTCCATGCCGAGCTTGCGCGCCGCGACGATGTGCTGCTCGGCCACGTCGGCCTCGGTGCAATGCGTCGCGACGCGGATCGTGTCGACGCCGAGGTCGTGCGCCATCTTCAGGTGGTCGACCGTGCCGATGCCGGGGATCAACAGCGCCGACACCTTCGCCCGCTTCATCAGCGGGATCACCGCGCCGAGGTAGTCCTCGTCGCTGTGCGCCGGGAAGCCGTAGTTGACCGAACTGCCGCCCAGGCCGTCGCCGTGCGTCACCTCGATCAGCGGCACGCCCGCCGCATCGAGCGCGGTCGCGATCGTGCGCATCTGGGCTATGGTCATCTGGTGGCGCTTCGGATGCATGCCGTCGCGCAGGGTCATGTCGTGCAGGAGGACCTGCTGGCCTTCGAGGTTCATCGGGTTCTCCTTCACGCGGGCACGGGTTCGGGGTTGAGCGATCCGGCGAGGATCTCCTCGGCGAACATCTCGGCGGTACGGGCCGCGGCGGCGGTCATGATGTCGAGGTTGCCGGCGTACTTCGGCAGGTAGTCGCCGAGCCCTTCGACCTCCATGAAGAGCGACACGCGATGGCCGTCGAACACCGGCCCGTTGACGAGCTGGTAGCCGGGCACGTACTTCTGCACCTCGCGGATCATCTCGTGCACCGAGCGCGTGATCGCGTCGCGGTCGGGCTCGGTCTCGGTCAGGCAATGGACCGTGTCGCGCATGATCATCGGCGGCTCGGCCGGGTTGACGATGATGATCGCCTTGCCCTGCTTCGCGCCGCCGACGCGCTCGACCGCGCCGGCGGTGGTGCGGGTGAACTCGTCGATGTTGCGGCGCGTGCCCGGCCCGACCGAGCGCGATGCCACCGTCGCGACGATCTCGCCGTAGGCGACCGGCTGCACGCGCGACACCGCGGCCACCATCGGGATCGTCGCCTGGCC
>JAFEEF010000015.1:0-350 GCA_018241265.1 Pseudomonadota bacterium
TCAGCAACGGCATGGACCCGGAGTACACGGTGATGGGCCGCGTCGCGCGGCGCATCTGGGCGACCGCGATGCGCGACCGCTACGGCGCCAACGAGCGCAGCCAGAAGCTGAAGTACCACGTGCAGACGTCGGGCCGGAGCCTGCACGCGCAGGAGATCCAGTTCAACGACATCCGCACGACCCTGCAGGCGCTGATCGCGATCTACGACAACTGCAACTCGCTGCACACCAACGCGTTCGACGAGGCGATCACGACGCCGACCGAGGACAGCGTGCGCCGCGCGATGGCGATCCAGCTGATCATCAACCGCGAGTGGGGCCTGGCGAAGAACGAGAACCCGAACCAGGGC
>JAFEEF010000015.1:394-55855 GCA_018241265.1 Pseudomonadota bacterium
CCGAGTTCGAGAAGATCGCCGAGCGCGGCGGCGTGCTGGGCGCGATGGAGACCGGCTACCAGCGCGGCAAGATCCAGGAAGAGTCGATGCACTACGAGATGCAGAAGCACACCGGCGAATACCCGATCATCGGCGTGAACACCTTCCGCAATCCGCACGGCGAGCCGGTGCCCGAGCACATCGAGCTGGCGCGCTCGACCGACGAAGAGAAGCAGTCGCAGCTGCAGCGTCTCGGCGACTTCCATGCGCGCCACGCGAAGGTCGCGCCGACCATGCTGAAGCGCCTGCAGCAGGCGGTCATCGACAACGACAACGTCTTCGAGGTGCTGATGGATGCGGTGCGGGTCTGCTCGCTCGGGCAGATCACGAACGCGCTGTTCGAGGTCGGCGGACAGTACCGGCGCAGCATGTAGCCACGCCGCCGTGTCCGCTCGCGTCACGACGGGCGGGCACGCGTCGTGCAAGATCGCGGCGAGGTCCGATCGACGAAAGGTGCCGCGCCATGACCCTGCTGCTGATCCGCCACGGCGAGACCGCGCTCAATGCAACGCGCGTGCTGCAGCCGGCCGACACGCCGCTCGGCCCGCGCGGCCTCGCGCAGGCCGAGGCGCTGGCGCGCCGCGTCGCGCCGATGGACATCGCCGGCATCCTGAGCAGCGACCTGCCGCGCGCGATGCAGACCGCGCAGGCGATCGCCGCGACGACCGGCTGCGAGATCCGCACCAGCACGCTGCTGCAGGAACGCAACTTCGGCGACCTGCGCGGCCGGCCGTACGACGCGCTGGGCTTCGATCCATTGACGATGGAGACGGCGCCGCCGGGCGGCGAATCGAGCGCCGACTTCGGCGCGCGCGTGCGCACCGCGCTCTCCGCTGCACTCGAGGTGCAGCGAGCCGTCGGCGGGTGCCTCGCGGTCGTCACGCACGGGCTCGTGATCGGCCGCCTGCTGACCGATTGCCTGCGGCTCGGACCGGGCATGCTGCGGCCGGCGAGCATCTCCAACACGTCGATCACGATCGTCGGCGTGACGCCGCCGTACGTCGTCGAGCTGCTCGACTCGACCAGCCACCTCGACGCCGGCGGACTGCGCGAAGGTCCGCGCAGCCTGTCCGGCGGCTGACCGTCGGAACACCCGAGCGCACGCGGCTGCAGCTCCGGTTCCCCGGGCCGCCCGAGGAGGCGGACGGCTAACATCGCGCCACCGCAGTAGCTCTCGTCCGTGCCATGCCGAAGACCGATCCGCGCGTCGACGCCTACATCGCCGCGGCCGCGCCGTTTGCCCGGCCCGTCCTCGAGCACCTGCGCGCCATCGTGCACGCCGCCTGCCCCGACACCGAGGAGACGATCAAGTGGCGCTTTCCGCACTTCATGCACGGCGGGCGCATCCTGATGGGGATGGCGGCCTTCAAGGAGCATTGCGCACTCGGCTTCTGGTACGGCCGGGAGGCAGCGGCGCAAGGCAAGGGCGCCGAGGCGATGGGCCAGTTCGGTCGCATCGCGTCGCTGAAGGACCTGCCGGCGAAGACGGTGCTGCGCGCCTGCATCAAGGACGCGATGAGCCACATCGATGCCGGCACGTCGCGCGTGCAGAAGGCCGCGACGCCCCGTCCGGCGCTCGACACGCCGGACGACTTCGCGACGGCGCTGGTAACCGCGCCGGCTGCGCGCAAGACCTTCGAGTCGTTCGCACCGACGCACCGGCGCGACTACGTCGAATGGATCACCGAAGCCAAGCGGCCCGAGACGCGCGCCCAGCGCATCGCCCAGTCGCTCGAATGGCTGGCCGAGGGCAAGCGGCGCAACTGGAAGTACGAGGCGTGCTGAGGGGATGAGAGCGCGTGCCGGTGAAGGGCGCTCAGTTGGCGATCGGCTCGGCGACGATCCGGCGGATCGGCTCGAGCACGATGCGCTCGTTCGCGAGCAGCGCCGAGAACAACGGCGCGGCGAGCTGGTCGTATTCGCGCGTGCGCGTCTCGATCAGCGCATCGTGCGCCGTGCCGGCCGCCAGGCTCGGATGACACATCAGGAGGTCGCCATCGCCGGCGGCCGCGAGCCAGCGCGCCAGCAGCCCGCGATAACGCGCCGCATCGCCGGCGAAGTCGTAGACGCCGAGCAGGTGCGCGTTCTGCGCCAGGCCCGCCGCCTGAGCGGCACGGCCCAACGCCGCTGCGCCCAGCCAGCCGATGACACGCGGCTTCAAGCCCGCCCGCAAGGCCGGCGGCGGCAGCGTGCGGCGCAGCCAGGGGCGGCGCCCGGCGGGATCGGCGCGCTGCTGCAGCGCATCGAGCAGCAGCCCGCGGATCACCGGCAACTGGTGGACGTGCTGATGGCCGTCGACGTAATCGGGCCTCCGGCCGGTCGCGGCCTCGAATGCATCGAGCTGCGCCGCGATCTCGCGTGCCACGCGGGCGCGGTCGAGGCGGCGCGCATACGCCCGCATGATGAGCTGGCCGAGCGGCAGGCGCAGCGCCCGATCGATCGGGTGCTCGGTGAGGTCGAGGTGCAGGCCGATGTCGATGCGCTCGCGATCGAGCTCGTCGAGCGCCGCATGGCCCAGTCGCCAGCCCGGCGCGCCGACCATGCAGCCGACGGCATTGAGCCGCTGCATGCCGGCCAGCCGCAGCACCGCCTGGTTCACGCCGTCATGCAGGCCGAAGTCGTCGACGCAGATCGCGATGCGGCGCGTGCGGCGGCGCTTGCTCATGACAGGACCGCCGCGCGATGAAGAGCCTGGGCGCCTCGGCGATCTGGTTCATCGTCGTCGGCTGCCTGGCCGCGGCGGTGCACTTCGGCGTCGTCGTCGCGCTGGTGCATGGGCTCGACCTGGCGCCGCTGGTCGCCAACGTGGCGGGCTGGCTGGTCGCCTTCGTCGTGTCGTTCAGCGGCCATTTCCATCTGACGTTCCGCGCGTTGCGGGCGCCGCTGCTGCGCTCGGCGTGGCGCTTCTTCATGGTCTCGGCGCTCGGCTTCCTCGCCAACGAGGCGGCCTATGCCGTGCTGCTGCGCTGGACCGGCCTGAACTACGCGCTGACGCTCGCGATCGTGCTGATCGCGGTGGCGGTATCCACCTGGCTGCTCAGCCGGCATTGGGCGTTCCTCGGCAGTCCAGCACGGCGCTGACGCCGGGCGCATGGCGCTCGACGCGCCAGAGCGTCGTCTTGCGCTGCGTCGCGACCACCGTCGCATGCGCCAGCACCGGATAGCGCCCGGCCGCGTCGGTCTGCGCCAGCACCCAGGTGACCGGCTCCAGGCAGAGCAGCGACGGCAGCTCGACGCGCGGCACGAGCAGCCGGTCGGCGGCAGCGCGATCGAACTGGCCGGCGTCGTACAGCTCCTTGCGCCAGTTGTCGCGGCGCGGGATCGCCGGGTCGGACCAGTCTTCGAGGACCCGTACCGGCTCGCGCAGCCGCGCATAGAACGGCAGGTCGTAGTAGTACTCGTCGATGAAGACGATGGGCTCGCCGGCGCTGCGCTGCGCCATGAGCGGCGCCGCGAGGCGCCGCACCGAGCGGTCGAAGCCGAGGCTGGTCGTCGCGATGACGGCCAGGCCGAGCGCCGCGGCGACGACCGCGCTGAAGGTCCAGGCCCGCGACGCGAAGCGGGCGTTCGCCGCATCGGCGATCAGGAACGCGAGCGGCGGCACCGCGGGCAGCACGTAGCCGACGAGCTTGGACTGCGGCAGCGAGAAGAAGCCGACGATGACGACCAGCCATACCGCCATCAGCCAGCGCAGCGGCTGGCGCCGCGCGTCGGCCCAATGCGCGCGTCCGCGCGCCAGCCACAGCCAGGCGAACCACGGCAGCGATGCCAGCGCCAGCACGACCGGATAGAAGAAGAACGGCTGCGCGTTGTTGAAGCCGGTCTCGGCGAAGCGCTTGAAGTGCTGGACGACGAAGAAGTAGTAGAGGAAGTCCGGGAAGCGCTGCTGCATGACGACGAACCACGGCGCCGCGACGAGCGCGAACAGCACGAGCCCGGGCGGCCACAGCATCATCAGCAGGGCGCGCGGCCGGCGCAGCAGCAGGATCCAGATGCCGCCGACCAGCACCGGCAGCACGAAGCCGATCAGCCCCTTGGCGAGCACGCCGAGCGCCGCCAGCAGGAAGGCGAGCGCGAGCGAGCGGCGGTACGGCAGGCCTTCCCGCTCGGCGAGCACCGCGTCGGCGAACGCGACGACGGCGGCGGCGATGCAGCCGGCCACCAGCATGTCGAGGTTGGCGAACTGGCCGGCCAGAAAGAACAGCGGCAAGGTCGCGAGCACGAGGGCAGACGCGCGCGCGATGCGCTCGCCGGCCCAGCGCCGCGCGAAAAGGTACAGCGACCACGCACCCAGGGTCGCGCCGAGCACCGAAGCCAGCCGCGCCGCCCATTCGTGCAGGCCGAACGCCGCGAGCGAGCCGGCGGTGATCCAGTAGAACAGCGGCGGCTTGTGGAAGAACGGCAGGCCGTCGAGCGTCGGCGTCAGCCAGTCGCCGCTGCGCAGCATCTCCCAGGCGACGCTCGCATAGCGCCCTTCGTCGGGCAGCATCAGCGGCCGCGCCCAGGCGGTCCAGGCGAACCAGGCAAAGAGCAACAGCAGCGCCGCAAGCGGTGCGGCGGCGCCGCGCGGACGCGGCAGGACGGTGTCGGTCATGGTTCGCGGGGCGTCATGCCCTGCCCGAGGTCGCGCTTGACGATGAACAGCGGCCGGCCTTTCACTTCCTCGAAGATGCGGCCGATGTATTCGCCGAGGATGCCGATCGAGACGAGCTGCACGCCGACGAAGAACATCAGCGTGACGACGATGGTGGTCCAGCCGGAGACCTCATTGCCGTAGAACATGTAGGCCGCGACCAGGAAGGCACCGTACGCGAACGCGAGCAGCGCGAGCGCGGTGCCGGTCACGCTGACCGCGCGCAGCGGCCAGGTCGTGAACGCGGTGAGCCCGTCGATCGACAGCCGGATCAGCCGCCACGGCCGGAAGCTGCTTTGGCCGTGGGCGCGCGGCAGCGGCGTGTACGGCAGCGCCACCGCCTCGAAGCCGACCCAGGCGTACAGGCCCTTCATGAAGCGGTTGCGCTCCGGCAGCGCGAGCAGCGCATCGACCGCGGCGCGGTCGAGCAATCGGAAGTCGCCGCCGCCGGGCGGCACCTCGAAGCGGTCGGCGGCATTCATCAGGCGATAGAACAGACGCGCGCCCCAGCGCTTGAAGGCGCTCTCGTCGTCGCGGTTCTCGCGCACCGCATAGACGACGTCGGCACCGCCGCGCCAACGCTCGGCCATCGTCGCGAGCAGCGCCGGCGGATGTTGCAGGTCGGCGTCCAGCATCACGACGGCGTCGCCAGCCGCGGCCTGCAGGCCGGCGGTGAGCGCCGCCTCCTTGCCGAAGTTGCGCGACAGCAGCAGGGCCCGAAAGCCCGGCCGCCGCGCCCAGGCGACGAGCAACGCAGCGGTCTCGTCGGTGCTGCCGTCGTCGACCAGGATGACCTCCCATTCGGCGGCCAGTTCCGCGAGCGTCTTTGCGAGCTGCGGCAGCAGCTCGGCGAGGTTGGCGGCCTCGTTCCAGCACGGCACGACGCACGACAGCCGCAGCGGCTGGTCGCGCCGCGCCGGCGCCTGGGGCGCAAGCTCGTGGACGGCCGCGCGGATGGGAGTCGTCATGATGGGTAGAAGCGGAACAGGCCGAACCATACGCGATCCGGCGCGCGGCCCGTCTCGCGGTGCCTATGACTCAGCCAACCTCGCCGACGAGCGTCCAGACATCGCCTTGCTCGACGGCACGTTCGTCGGTGCGCAGCTTGTACAGATGGGCCGTGAGCGAACGCAGCGCCATCGGCAACAGGCGCGGCTGCACGTCGTCGTAGACGCGCGCGAGCAGGGCCTCGGCGCTGGCCGGGCCGAGGGCGCGCAGCGCGGCGACGACCTTCGCCTCGCGCTTCAGCCGGTGCGAGACGATCGCCTCGATCGCGCGCCGCGGCTCGGGCATCAGAAAGCCGTGGCCCGGCGCGAGCCATTCGAGGTCGAGCTGCGCCAGCGCGCGCAGCGACACCAGGTAGGCCGCCATGTCGCCATCGGGCGGATTGATCACGACGGTCGACAGCTGCATCACATGGTCGCCGGTGAACAGCAGCTTCTCCTCCTCGAGCAGATAGCAGAGGTGGTTGGACGCATGTCCCGGCGTGTGCAGCACGCGCAAGGTGGTGTCGCCGGGCAGCTCGCAGCGTTCGCCGTCGGCGAGTTCGCGATCGGGCGCGAAGGTCGGATCCTGCCATTGCGGATGGTTCGGACGGCGGCCGTACACCGGCGCGCCGGTGCGGGCCGCGAGCTCGCGCGCCGCGGGCGAATGATCGATGTGCGTGTGCGTCGCGAAGATCCAGCGTATCGGCCCCGGAGCGGCCGCCAGCACCGCGTCGACATGCGCCATGTCGCTCGGCCCGGGATCGATCGCCGCCCATTCGTTGCGCGTGCCGCCGCCGACGAGGTAGGTGTTGGTGCCCGGTCCGGTCATCACGCTGCCGTTGTTCGCGGTGACGCGGATCACGCGCTCCGACAGCCGCACCGCGACGCCCGGGTTGATGTCGTACGACGCGCGGCCGGCACCCTGCGGATCGATGCGGCCGATCTCGGCCCACGCCGACTCGCTCGGCACGACGGGCCGCGGGCCGTCACGGCCGACGCCCATGCGCGGCAGGATCACCGAGCGGTCGCGCGCGTCGGCCGCCCACGCCAGCACCTCGGCGACGCTGCCGAAGCGCGAGATCGCTTCCAGCGTCTTGTGCGTCGGCGTCAGCAGCTTCAGCTCGACGCTGCGCGCGGCCGCGTCGGTGGGCCGGAACCACTGCTGTTCGAGGATCTCGCGACCATCGTGCGCGCCGGTTTGGGCCGGCGGCGCGGCGGCGACGAAGAAGCGCGTGTCGTAGCGCTTCAACCGGCCGAGCGGCGTGAGCCAATGGCTGAAGTAGACCAGGCGATCGACCGCAAGGCGGATGCCGGTTTCGCGGCACATGTCGGCCAGCGTGCGCTCGCCGCTGTGCAGCAGCGTGCGCCAGCCCGACAGCAGTTCGCCCGCAGCGCCGCCGAGCGTCACCAGCGTGCCGCCGGCGTCGGTTGCGAACAGCAGGCCGGCCTCCTCGAAGCATTCGCGCACCGCGGCGACGTGGTAGTCGAGGCCGCATTCCGGCAGCCCTAGGCGGCGGCTCGCCTCGGCGTCATCGAGGCCGCTGCAGTACGCGTGCCCCGCACGGTCGTTGCGATCGACGATGCCGCCCGGAAAGACCCAGGCACCGCTGGTGTGGTCGCGGCTTTCGGTACGGCGCGACAGCAGCACCTCGAGGCCGCCGGGCGCATCGCGCACGACGACGATGGTGGCGGCCGGACGCGGCGGACGATCGGGAACGGCGGTGGGATCGGACATGGGCGGTCGACAGGCGGCGACGAAACGTCGAAGTCTGACACGCCCGCGCCGACCCGCGGGCCGCCCGGGCTATGGCGTCAAGCCAGCCGCTCGATCAGCGCCATCGCGGCGGCCGGATTCTTTTCCTTCGCGCCGCTGATGAAGAACATGAAGACTTCGCGCGGCCGAACCGCCGGCGCCGCCGGCTCGACGCGCGGCAGGTCGGCCGGCTCGGTGCCGTTGCGCCAGGCGTGGGCGCAAGCGGCGATGCGCGACAGGACGTCGGGCGCGAACCCGTCGGCGTACTGCGGATCGGACCGCATCATCCGCGCGTAGACGAAGTCGCCGGTCAGATCGGCGAACGACGGATATTCGTCCGAATCGGTGAAGACCGTCGCGCAGCCGTGACGGCGCGCCAGCGCGAGGTAGTCGGCGCACAGGAAGGTCTCGTGCCGCACGTCGAGCGCATGCCGCAGGGCGATGCCGTTCACGCTGCGCGGCAGCAGCGCCAGGAAGGCGCCGAAGTCGTCCGCATCGAACTTCTTCGTCGTCGCGAACTGCCACACGATGGGCCCGAGCTTGGAACCCAGTTCGGCGATCCCGCTGTTGATGAAGCGCTCGACCGATTCGCCCGCTTCGGCCAGCACGCGGCGATTCGTCGCGAAGCGCGTCGCCTTGAGCGAAAAGACGAAGCCGTCGGGCGTCTCGTCGCGCCACTTCGCGAAGGTCGACGGCTTCTGCGAACCGTAGTAGGTGCTGTTGATCTCGATCGCGCTCAGATGCCGGCTCGCGTATTCGAGCTCACGCTGCGCCGGCCAGCCGTCGGGATAGAAGTTGTTGCGCCAGGGCTCGAAATTCCAGCCGCCGACGCCGACCCGGATCGGCCGGGCGGCTGGTTCAGGCATCTGCGCTGATCGATTTCACAACCGATAGAGTTGACCGTTTTCCCACTTTACGCGATCTCCGACGCGCAGATCGTCGACGCGCTGGAAATCGACGGCACGCATCGAGCCGTCGTCGAAGCGGACCGTCACGCGATAGATCTCGTCGTCGCGGCGCTGGCGCTGCTCGATGTTGTGGCCGACCACGGCGCCGGCGACGGCGCCGGCACCGGTCATCGCGGCGCGTCCCATGCCGGCACCGAACTGGTTGCCGATGACGCCGCCGAGCACCGCACCGAGGATCGCGCCGCCGCCCGCGGCATGCGACGCGACCGGCACGATATCGATGGCCTGCACCTGGCCGAGCTGCCCGTACTGCGGCGCTTCGACCGGCGCGGGTGCGACGGCCACCGGTTCGACCCGCACCACGCGGCGTTCCGGCGCACACGCCGACATCAGCGCGAGCGAGCCGAGAGAAAGACAGATGGCGACTTGGCGGAATTGCATGATGCCCTCCTGGAGACAGTCCGATGCGGCGACGAGGCGCGCCGCGAGTGAGGGCTTCATCATCGCCACATGCCGAGCCGCCCGCATTCGGCGGGCGCTGCGTCGACCTGTCGGTTCGACCGCCGGAGGGGTGTAGGAGAGCGGCGCGCCGGACTAAGAAATGTCACGCCTGAGACGGCACGCTTGCTCCCGTCACGGGGCCTCTTTCAGGTTGCGGTCCAGGAAACGTTCGACACGTCCCCAGAAGTCGAGATCGGTCGCCTCGAGGAACCAGCCATGGCTCTCGGTCGGGTAGACGACCCATTCGACGTTCGGGTTGTGTTCCTTGACGGCGTCGCGGAACTTCGTGCCGTGTTCGAGCGGCACACGATAGTCCTGCCCGCCGTACGCCATCAGCAGCGGCCGCGTGATGCGCGCCGCCTGCTTGATCGGCGACGTGTCGGCGAGTTGCTGCGCGTCCTTCTCGGGGTCGCCGACCAGACGCGGCATGCCGTATCGCTTCCACTCCTCCGAGGTATCGCTCCAGTTGATCGAGTACATCAGGTCGATGTCGGTCACGCCGACCCACTCGAAGCCGCAGCGATACAGGTCGGAATCGCGCACCAGGCCCATCAGCGTCGCGTAGCCGCCGTAACTCGCACCGGCGATGCAGACACGCTTCGGATCCGCATAGCCCTGCTTGATGGCCCAGCGCGCCGCATCGGCGACGTCGTCCTGCATCGCCAGGCCCCATTGCTTCCAGCCGGCTCGAAAGAGCTTGTAGCCGAAGCCCGTGGTTCCGCGGAACTCGGGCTCGACGACCACGTAGCCGCGCGATGCGAGGAATTGCGAATCGGCATCCCACTCCCATTCACCGACGCGCGCGAACGGACCGCCGTGCACGAGCACCACCATGGGCGCCGGACCCTGCACGCCTGGCGGACGGGTCACGAAGGTCGGAATCGCCAAGCCGTCGCGCGCCTTGAACGTCTGCAGATCCCGCTTGGCCATCCGTGCGGGATCGATCCACGGCCGCGACTCGATCATCTTCGACAGCGTCTTGGCCTCGGTGTCGTACAGGCGATAGATCGCCGGCTGCCTGTCCGACCACGACTTGACCAGTACCGTCTTCGGATCGGCACAAAGGCCGCAGTCGAGGATATTGACCGTGCCCGGCAGCGCTGCATCGACGTCGACCTGGATCTTCTTCATACGCGCGTCGAACCAGTGCGTACCGCGCGCGTCCGACAGATAGGAGATGCCGAGCAGGCGGTCTCCCGCACCGCTGCGCAGGCTGCCCTTGAAGTCGTAGCCATCGAGCGCCATGAGGGTCTGCGCGCCGGCGTCCGGATGCTCGAGGTCGATCCGCAGCAGGGATGTCGTGTCGCCGCCCTTGGCGTCGTATCCTTCGGCATAGAGCTTGCCGTCGCCGAGGACGCGCAGCAGATCGAGGCTCCGACCGCCCGATTCGTAGAGGTCGTAGTCGCGTATCTGCACCCAGGGGCCGTCTGCCTTCGCCCGGACATAAATCCGACCGCGCCCCTCAACCTCGGCGTAGGCGGCTCTGGGATTGCCATCGCCATCGAGCGCCCAGCCGAACACGTGATCCGGCGCGCCGGCGCTGATCGAACGCAGGTTCCCGGTCACGGTATTCAGGCGCAGCAGCACCGATCCCAGGGGTTCCCGGTTGTTGCCCCAGTTGAAGCGCTGGACGATGACATCGTCCGACCCGTCGCGCAGCGTCGAGAACAGACGGTGGTTGGGCGCCAGCTCGTGATCGACGCCGGATGTCGGGCCACCGGTTTTATCCACCAGTCCCGGGAATTCGTTCTTGACGAGACGGCGCAGCGACGTGCCGTCGCGCGCCGCCATGAACAGCCCGCTCCCGCGTTGCTGCGCGCCGGTCAGCAGTCGGTCGACCACCGAGAACACCAAGCGGTCGTCGTTGACCCAGGCGATGCCGATGACGTCGACGTCGGAAAACCCTGCGACCGGCTTCGATTTCGACAGGTCGTTCAGATCGACGACCACGAGGCGCTGGCGATTGTCCGGCGGCCCCGGCTGCGTCAACGCGATGTAACGCCCGGACGGCGAAACGACCGCCGATGTGACGTTCGAGCGCTTGAAGAAGTTGCCGATCGGCACGGGCTCGGCCGCCTGCACCTGCGTGCCGGCGATCGCCACGCCGAACGACATCCACAGGATCCGAGCGAATCTTTTCCACATATCAAATTTCCATTCAAGCAAGCATGCCGATTTTGCCGACTCGAGAAAGTCGGCGCGCCCTCTTCCATGCGCCAAGCGTCACGCCGACATCGCATTCGTGCGGCGCGCCGTCACTCCGGCACGCTGCGCCACACCGCCGCCAGCGCCTTGCACTTCATCCACCACGACAGCCGCTCGTCGGACAGCGCATCGAGGAAGTCGGACAGCCGCTTCGACTTGGCCATCGTGTAGAACGTCAGCACGGTCGTGATCACGAAGACGATCGCGAAGATCCAGAGGCGCCGGCCCATCGGCGAATCGGCTTCGGCCATCAGGTTCATGCCGAGGAAGCCGGTCGTCACGGTGCCGACCAGACCGAGGATCGTCACGACCGTCAGCCGCACCACCGTGTTGGCCTGGCGGCGCAGGCTGTCGGCGTCGAGGTAGCTGTTCATCTCGGCGATGCGCTCCTTGACCTCGACATAGAGCGGGTCGAGGCCGAGATGCGTCACGCACAAGTGGAACAGCGCACGCACCTGCGCCTGCTCGGACACTTCGTGGAACCAGTAGCGGTGCGTGAAGCGCAGGAAGCCTTCGAAGCTGCCGCGGATCGCGCGCTTGAAGCGCCGCACGCTGGCGGCGTCGCCGACGTTGAGTTCGCGCAGCGCCTCGACCAGGCGGTCCGATGCCATCAGCAGCGCCGCCTTCTGGAAATGCGCGATCAGGAACAGCAGGAAGTGCTGATGCCGGAACTGCGCCAGCACGCCTCGGTCGCCGCAACCGTAGAACTGCGAGCGCGCGTCGCCCACCACGATCAGCGCATGACCGCTGCACAGATAACGCGTGTGCGGCGCGGCGCCGGCATTGACCCAGAAGCGGTCGTAGCAGAAGCGCTCCTCGAAGTCGGCGAGATGGCGCTCGGCGTAGGGCAGCATCTCGCCGTCGTCGGCGAGCGCCTCGGTGTTGGCGTCGCCCGCGCCGGTGACGAGGCCGAGGCGGATGAAGTCGGCGCGGCTCAGCGCACGCGGATCGTCGAGCGCCAGATAGGCCATCAACGGCATCCGGTAGTACTCGATCTGCCGGAAGCGCAGCGCACCCGGCTCTTCGGAGTGGTCGCTGACGAGCGGGGACAGCAGATAGGCCCAGTGCGCCGCGATGCGCGGCGCGCGGTGCTCGGCGACGTGCGCGAGAAACGCATCGCGCTGCTGCGCGTCGGACGCCGCGAGCACGGCGCCATGCGCGTCCAGCCATTCGACCGAGGCCATGCTGTGCATGGGCTGGCCATGGGCATCCCAGCCTGACGGATAGCCGCGACCGAAGCGATACATCACCTCCTGCGCTTGCGCCAGGGTCAATGCCTCGGCGCCGATCTCGACGCTCAGCAGCACGACGTCGACATCGAAGAAGAAATGCAGGTCGACGTGGATGACGTCCAGCGTGATCGGCGTGTCGCCGGGACGCGCGACGACGCGCACCTCGCGCACGTCGTGCCGGCAGAAGACCCGCATCGGCGAGCCGGCATCGGCGGCGGCGCCGTCGGCATCACGGCGCTTGCGGCCGTCGCCGTAGAGAAAGCGCTGCACGTACGGCAGGAAGGTGACGAATTCGTTGTAGTGGCGCTCGTGGAAGCGCCCGCCGTCGCCGGTGAACTCGTCGACCACCTCATGCCACGGAGACGCCGATCCGAGTTCGCGCAGCACCTGCCAGGGCGTCCGGTGGCGCGGTGCTCCGGGCTCGGGCATCAAGCGCAATGGCCACAAGAGGATCTGCCGGAAGTGCGCGGCGACCGGCGCACGCGAGCGGCTGCCGGCCATCGGCCGCGGAGCGGCATCGACGTTGGTCGTCATGACGCCGGAGTGTAGGCAGGCCGATGCCGGGGTGCACGCGGGCAACCCCGGTACATGACCGGCCGAGGCCGGGCAGAAGCCGGGCCGGGCGTCAGGCCGGGTGGATGCGGCCGTTCTCGATGCGCACGCGGTCGCCCACGTGCAAGCCGTTCAGGCTGCCCTCCTGGATCGTCCGGTAGTGGCCGTTGTCGAGGCGGACGCTGACGCGGTAGCCGACGATCGTGTCGCCCCGGTTGCGCTCGATGTGGTTGCCGACCACGGCGCCGCCGACCGCGCCGAGCGCCGTCGTGGCGACGCGGCCGCGGCCGCCGCCGAGCGTATTGCCCAGCACGCCGCCGACCACGCCGCCGATCACGGCACCGGCGCCGCTCGGTTTCGGATGGGCATGAACCGCCTCGATGCCGGAAACCTCGCCGAGGTCTCCGCGGACCGCAACCACCGGTGCCGCCGGCGCAGGGGCCTCGACGACCGGTGCCGCTTGGGCGACGACGGGTGCAGGGGCCGGGGCGGGCAGCGGCGCCGGGACCGGCGCGGGTGCCGCGGGCACGGGCTGAGCCGTCGCGACGGCAGGCGCAGGCGCCGGCGTGGCCGGATTGACAGTCGGCGGAGGTGGCGTGCCGTCGTTCGGTGCGGGCGCTGTCGTCGCTGCGGCGGTCGTGGGCGCGGCCGGCGCGGCCGCGGAACCGCCTTGCGGGCCACAGCCCCCCAGACCCACCAGAGCCAGCGATGCGGCGAGCGCGCCGATGGCCAAAGTCAGGCGGCTCGGAGGGGTCAGACCGTTCGGCCGATGAATGGTGCGCATGTTCAAGCTCCTCTTGTTCTGTGCCCGCGGGCAACACGCTCATCTTGCGCCGTCGGCGCATCGGCAGTCTGCCCGACCACGTTGCCGGCCGTTGTAGTCCGCGAGCAACCGGATGTGTCGGATTTCACCGACAGCGACGGCTCGCATGACCAGGCGTAGGACGCGCCCTACTACAGGTCGCAACACTTGCCGATAAGACTGCAACGGCGCGCCATCGAAGATTTCGACAGCCCGCCGAAAACGATGGAGGCAGACATGGCAGACGACCACAACGACTGGGTGCAGGACCTGAAGCGCTGGGTGCAGAACGGCTTGCGCAACCACGCTGACGGCGACGATGCCGCCGATGCCGTCGGCTACGAAGCCGCCGACCCGGCGCTGCTCGCGCGCCAGTGGCCGGACGCTCCGTCGGCGATCGGCGTGCACTGAACAAGTCACCAAGCGCAGTCACCAGGGATCGACATAGCGCACGCCGGGTTCGGCGATGCGTGCCGATGCGAGTCCTTGCACCAGCCAGCGGCGTGTCTCGGCGGGATCGATGACCGCATCGATCTCCAGCGTCGCAGCCATTTCGACCGCCTTGCCGTTCGCATATTGCTCATCGAGCAGCCGGCGGAACAGCGCATCGCGCTCCGCCCCCGCAGACACGGCCTCGAGTTCGCGGCGATAGCCGAGCCGCACGGCTCCTTCGAGTCCCATCGCACCGAACTCGCCGCTCGGCCAGGCGACCGTCGCGACCGGCGCGTGGAACCCGCCGCCGGTCATCGCCATCGCGCCGAGCCCATAGCCCTTGCGCACGACGACCGCGAACAGCGGCACGCGCAAGCGCGCGCCCACGACGAACATCCGGCTGACATGGCGCACCTGCGCCTGCGCCTCGGCGTCCGGCCCGACCATGAAGCCCGGCGTGTCGACGAACGAGACGATCGGCAGCCCATGCACGTCGCACAGCTGCATGAAGCGCGCCGCCTTGTCGGCCGCATCGGCGTCGATCGCGCCGCCGAGATGCAGCGGGTTGCTCGCGATGACACCGACCGGCCGGCCTTCGATGCGCGCCAGCGCCGTCAGCACGCCGACGCCGAAGCCGGCGCGCAACTCGAGCAGCGACGCGCGATCGCAGACGCCGGCGAGCACGTCGCGCATCGCATAGGAGCGCAGCCGGTTCTCGGGCAGCGCGTCGCGCAGCGTCAGCGCATCGGGCGCTTCCCAGGCCGCGGTGCGGCCCTGGAAGTAGCTCAGGTAGCGGCGTGCGGCGGCGACCGCCTCCGCTTCGTCCGCGACCAGCACGTCGATCACGCCGTTGCGGGCCTGCTCGGCGCTCGGTCCGATCTGCTCGGGCTTGAACACGCCGAGGCCGCCGCCCTCGACCATCGCCGGGCCGCCCATGCCGATGTTGCTGCCGGCGGTCGCGATGATCACGTCGCAGCAGCCGAGCAGCGCCGCGTTGCCGGCGAAGCAGCGCCCGGCCGCGATGCCGACCAGCGGCACTTGGCCGCTCAGCCGCGCATGGCTGGCGAAGGTCGGCACGTGCAGGCCGGCCAGCACGGCAGCGTCGACGTCGCCCGGCCGACCGCCGCCGCCCTCGGCGAACAGCACGACCGGCAGGCGCTGCGCGAGCGCGATGCCGAGCATGCGGTCGGTCTTCTGGTGGTTGCGCATCCCTTGCGTGCCGGCGAGCACGGTGGCGTCGTAGGCCATCACGACGCAGCGCGCCCGGTCGGGACCGAAGGCTGCGCCGTTGACGCCGCCGATGCCGGTCACCATTCCGTCGGCCGGCGTGTTGCGCATCAGGTCGTCGGCGCTGCGCCGGCTGCGCTGCGCGGCGACCGCGAGCGCGCCGTATTCGACGAAGCTGCCGGCGTCGCACAGGTCGGCGATGTTCTCGCGCGCAGTGCGCAGGCCGAGCGCGTGGCGCCGCGCCACCGCCTCGGGGCGTTCGGCATCGAGCGTCCAGGCGTGGCGCGCGATCAACTCGGCGAGGTCGGCGCGCAGGCTGCGCTCCGGCGCGGGGTCGGTGGCCACGTGAACCGGCGCCGCGGCGCGGTCGGACGGCGCGAGCTCGACCAGCAGATCGCCCTCCTCCACCGTCTCGCCCACCCGCGCCGCCACGGCGATGACGCGCATCGCGGCATCGGCGCGCAGCTCGTGCTCCATCTTCATCGCCTCGAGCACCACGAGCGTCTGCCCGGCGTCGACCTGCTCGCCGGCGGATACCGCGATCTCGACCACCGTGGCCGCCATGGGCGCCAGAACCCGTCCGCTCGTCTGCGCCATGCGCTCGCCTCCTTGCAAGCGCCGGACTGTAGACGCTACGCCGGCACGGCCCGCGCGAGGTCCAGCGCCTGCGCGAGACCGAGCGCGCCGCCCTCGCGCCAGAGCATGTCGGTCTCGGCCGCGCCGAGCTGGTGCTCGACGAGCGCGCGGACCTGGCGCGCATAGCGCAGGTCGTGCTGATCGAGCGGACCGAAGTGCATCGGCCAGTAGCGCACGCTGAACGCCATCAGCCGCGCCGCGCGCGCCGGGTCGCGCAGCCGCGCCAGGTTGCGCCCGTGGTTCCACAGCGCGTAGCCGAGCCAGTAGTGGTTGTGGCTTTGCCAGGCGAGCTCGGCGCAGCGCCGGTACGCCGCCACGGCAGCGCGCCAGTCGCGCATCCCGGCGTGCAGCACGCCCTGCAGGTTGATCGCCTTCAGGCGCCGTTGCCGATCGCCCGCCGCGACGCATTCCTGCTCGTAGCGGCACGCCTGCGCCAACCCGTCCGCCCAGCGGCCGAGCTCCATCAGACAGAGCGTGCGTTCGTAGAGCAGCTGGCCGGCTTCGCGCGCCAGGCCGAGCGCGAGGTAGCGGTCGTGCGCGTCGGCGAGCAGCGCGCCCGCGCCGGCCGGATCGCCGCGGTCGCGCAAGGTGACGATGCCCTGCAGGCTGATCGCCTGCGCCGCGATGTCGCCGGCCCCGGCACGCTCGGCCAGCGCAAGTGCGTCGTCGAGCTGTGCCATCGCATCGGGCGCGTCGACATGCCGCTCGAACGCGATGCGCGCGCCGGCGCACAGCGCGGTCGCACGCAAGACCGGCGCATCGCCCGCATGCCGCAGGGCGCGTTCGGCGCCGGACTGCGCCGCGGCGCCCTGACCGGCCGCGAGCGACAGCAGCGCCACCAGGATGCACGCCTGGACCCACATGGCGTCGGCTCCGCCCGGCATCGGCTCGCCGGCGTCGAGCGCGCGCTGCAGCAGCGCGAGCGCCTCGGGGGCGATGCCGCGGCTCTCCCATTCGCCGCGCAACGCCAGCGCCATGCTCAACGCAACCTCGGGGTCGCCGTCGTCGACGGCGCTGCGCAGCGCTTCGTGCAGGTTCGGCAGCTCGGCGTCCTCGACCCACGCGACGCCGCGTGCCTGCAGGCCGAGTGCGGCGGCGAGGAAGTGAGCGCGGTGCTGCCGGCGGAGGTCTCGCGCGGCCTCCTGATCGAGCCGCTCGCGCAGGAACGCGCGGATCATGTCGAGCATCGAGAAGCGCATCGCGCCGGCAGCGTCGGGCGCACTGCGCACCAGCGAGTCGGCGACCAGCGCCTCGAGCAGCGCGAGCGCATCCGGCTCGTCGCACACCGCCTGCGCGCTCGCCGCGGTCCAGCCGCCGCGGAACACCGACAGCGACAGCAGGAAGCGCTGCGTGCGGCCGTCGAGCAGCTGCCAGCTCCAGGCGATCGTCGCCTGCAGCGAATCATGGCGTCGCGCCATCGGCGCAGCGCCCGGCCGCGCGAGCCAGCCATAGCGCTCGGACAGCGCCGCCAGCATGTCGCGCGGCGCGTAGGCGCGGCTGCGCGATGCCGCCAGCTCGATCGCCAGCGGCAGGCCTTCGAGCGCGCGGCACAACGCAGCGACCGCACTGGCGTTGTCGCCGGTCAGCTCGAAGTCGGGGCGCACCGCGCGTGCCCGGTCGACGAACAGCGCGACGCTGGCATTGCCGGCCGTCTGCGCCAAGTCCGGCACCCCTTCGGGCAGCGGCAGCGGCGCGAGCGCGAACTCCCGCTCGCCGGGCACGCCGAGCGCGCGCCGCGACGTGACGAGCAGGTGCAGCGCCGGTACGCGCGCCAGCAGCCGCTCCACCCAGGCCGCCCCGCCGGGCAGCACGAGCTGCTCGAAGTTGTCGAGTACGACCAGCGGCGTCCCGTGGGCGAGCATCGTGACGACCTGCTCGAGCGGATCGCCTGCGGCCGGCGGCAATCGCAGGCTCGCATGCAGTTGCGTCGCGGCTGCGGCCAGGCTCTGGCAATCGGCGAGCGCGGCGTAGGCGATGCAGTCGAAGCCCGCCACGCTCTGCGCCGTTTCGACCGCCAGCCGCGTCTTGCCGCAGCCGCCCGGGCCGGTGAGCGTGACGAGGCGACGCGCCACGACCTCGTTGGCCAGCGTCTGGCGTTCGACGGCGCGGCCGTAGCTGCTCGTCAGGTAGGCCGGCAGCAGCGACGGCGTGGTCGACGGTACGGGCGGCGATGCGGCCGGCAGGTCGTCGAGACCGTCGTGCAGCGCGGCCAGACGCAGGCGTTCGTCGTCGATCCAGTCGGCGTAGTACCCGGGCAGCAGCTCGCCGCGATACAGCTCGCGCGCCTCGGCGAACCGGCCGGCGCGCACGCAGCGCTCGAAGTCGAGCGCATCGCAGCGCGTCGCATCAGCCGCGAGCTGGACGCCGTGCCGATCGGCCAGCAGCACGCTGCCCGGCGCGACGCCGGACGGCTCCAGCAGCTTGCGCAGGGTCGAGATCGCATGGCGCAGCCGGTTGCGCCCGACGTCGAGCTCGACGCCCGGCCAGAGCAGCTCGACCAGCTCCTCGCGCGCATGCGTGCGGCGCGGCCACAGCGCTAGGCGCGCCAGCAGCGCAGCGATCGCATGGCTGACGAAATGGGTCACCACCACGTCGCCGCGGCGCGCCTCCAGGCCGCCGAGGACGCGGACCTGCCACGCGTCGACCGGCGCCGGTATCGCGACCGCGGCGCTGGAAGGCGTGATCAGCATCGACATCGTGGCGGCATGCAAAGCCGATCGATGCTAGCCAAGCCGCGCGTCGCGCCCACCCCGCGACCGCAGGCCGGTGGGGAGCGATCGTGTAAAGCCGGCGCCGGGCGCCAACCTTGTCACGTTTTGCTGGACACACGTCAGCGGGCGAGCGACTGCGCCGCCAGCTCCAGTGCCGCCGGCAGGCTCAGCTGCTCGGCGCGCTGCCAGTGCGCTTCGAGCGCCGGCCGGCCGATCTGCACGCGGATCAGCCGGCGCACCTGCTCGACGTAGCGCAGGTCGCTCGCCACCAGCGCCCCGAAGTTGGCGACCCAGAAGCGCGCCGCGTAGGCCATCAGCAGCGCAGCCGTCTCGGGCCGGCGACGGTGCGCCACCGGCCGGGCCAGGTTCCACAGCCCGTAGCCGAGCATGTAGCGGTTCTGCTGGCGCGCCGCGCCGATCGCGCAGCGCGCGAACGCCAGCTCGGCGTCGCGCCAGCGCACCATGTAGGCATAGACGAAGCCCTGCACATTCGCGAGTTCGGGCAGCGCCGCGACGTGGCCGGCGGCGACGAAGCGCCGCTCGCACTCCGCCAGCAAGGTCAGCGCCGGGCCGAAGCGGTGCCGCTTGGCGTGGCAGTTCGCCTGCGTGAAGAGCATGCGGTTGGCGAGGTGCTCGATGCCGGCCTCCTCGTAGAGGCGCTGTGCCTGTGCGAACAGTTCGATCGCCTCGTTCGGCCGGTCGTCGGCGTGGAACACGAGCGTCGCCTGCGACGCGAGCACGCCGGCTTCCAGCTCGGCCGAGCGCTCGCGGCGCGCCAGGATCAGCGCCTCTTCGAGCAGCGGCCGCATCGGCGCGTCGGTACGCGAACGCTCCCAATGCTGGCGCGCCTGTCCGAGCAGCGCGGCGGCGCGCAGGCCGGGCTGCGTTCCGGCACGTGCCAGCGCCGCATCGGCATGCGCCGCGGCGGCAGCGCTGCGACCCGCGACCAGCAGCGCGCTGCGCAGCACCAGGTGCGCCTGCACTTCGAGCGCTTGCCCGCCGTCGCCCGGCGCCTCGACGGATTGCGCCAACGCACGCTCGAGCAACGCCGCGACCCGCGACGGCATGCCGCGCTGCTCCCATTCGCCGCGCAGCGCCACGCCGAGGGCGAGCGCCAGTTGCGGCTCGCCGTCGTCCACCGCGGTCTGCAACGCCTCGATGAAGTTGGCCAGATCGTCGCGCGGGGCGGCCTGAGCGCGCTGCCCGAGCGCGAGGCCGCGCGCCAGGAAGTGCGCGCGATGGCGCCGGCGCAGCTCGCAGGCATCGTCCGGCGCGAGCTGCTCACCGAGGTACTCGCGGATCAGCTCGAGCATGAAGAAGCGCATCGAGCCGCCGGCGTCGGCCTCGCCGCGCAGCAGCGAATCGGCAGCCAGCGATTCGAGCAGCGCATGCGCGTCCGGCTCGTCGGCGATCGCCTGCGCGCCGGCGGCGCTCCAGCCGCCCCGAAACACCGAGAGCGCGAGCAGGAAGCGCTGCTGGCGCGGCTCGAGCAGGCGCCAGCTCCAATCGATCGCGGCGCGCAGCGTGTCGTGCCGGCCCGGCGCGGTGCTGCCGGTACGCGCACCGCGCGCCAGCCAGGCATAGCGCTCGCCGAGCGCCGCATGCATGTCGGCCGGCGTGTAGAGGCGGCTGCGCGATGCCGCCAGCTCGAGCGCGAGCGGCACGCCTTCGAGGGCACGGCACAACGCCGCGAGCGCCGCATGGTTGCCCGCCGTCACGTCGAAGTCCGGCCGTACGCTGCGCGCCCGATCGACGAACAGGCACACGCTCGGGTTGCGCGCCACCGCGTCGATGTCGGCATCCGGCGCCGGCGCGGGCAACGGCGCGAGCGGAAACTCGCGTTCGCCGGCGATGCCGAGCACCCGGCGTGACGTGACGAGCAGATGCAGGTCGGGCAGCCGCGCGAGCAGCGCCTCGACCACCGGCGCACCGCCGCTGAGCACGAGCTGCTCGAAGTTGTCGAGCACGAGCAGCGTGCGCTGGTCGCCGAGCATCGCGACGATCTGCTCGAAGGCGTCGCGGTCGGTCGGCGGCAGTTCCAGCGTCGCGCGCAACTGGGCCAGCAGCGCAGCGCCATCGTGGCATTCGGCGAGCGGCGCCAGCGCGACGTAGCCGTAGCCCGCGGCGGCGCGCGCCGTCTCGACCGCCAGCCGCGTCTTGCCGCAGCCGCCGATGCCGGTGAGCGTGACCAGACGGTGCGTGGCGACGAGCGCGCCGAGCCGGGCACGCTCGGCATCGCGCCCGAAGCTGCCGGTGAGGTAGCCGGGCAATGGGGGCCGGCCGGCGGCCGGCGGCCACGCCATCGCCTCGGTCGCCGGCACCGCGTCGGCGAGACGATCGAGCAACGCCGCGAGCCGCGCGCGCTCTTCCTGGATCCAGTCGTCGCAGTAGCCCGGCAGCAGCTCGCCGCGGTAGAGGCGCGCCGCATCGATGTGGCGGCGCTGCCGGGCCGCATGCTCGAACTCGATCGCGTCGCAGCGCGTCGCCTGCGACACGAGGCGCACGCCGTGGTGGTCGGCGGCGAGCACGCTGCCCGGCGCGACGCCGGACGGTTCGAGCAGCCGCCGCAACGTCGAGATCGCATGACGCAGGCGATTGCGACCGACATCGAGCTCGGCGCCGGGCCACAGCAGCTCGACCAGCTCTTCGCGCGGATGCACCCGCTCGGGCTGCATCGCCAGGCGCGCGAGCAGCGCAGCGATCGCATGGCTGACGAAGCGCGTCAGCACCACGTCGCCGTGGCGCGCTTCCAGTCCGCCGAGGACGTTGATCTGCCAGAAGCCAACGCCAGCGGACGGAGTGAACGGGACGGCGGTGGGTGGTGTGGCGGACATCAAGCGGCTGCGCCCGCCACCGATGGGCGGGCGCAGCCGGCCGATGGTAGACGAGCGCGCGTGCCGCCTACCCCCGGGCCGCAGGCTCCTACGCGCGCACGTCGCGCCGGCGCCGCGCCAGGAGGCCGAAGACGCCGAGGCCGGCGGCCATCAGCGCCCAGCTGCCCGGCTCGGGCACCGGCATCACGCCGGCGTTGACGATGTCGAGGCGCACCAGGTCGTCGCCCCGGTCGTACACCACGCTGTACTGGAAGCCGTTGCCGAAGCCCTGCGTCGTGACGTTCGCGAAGGTGCCGCTGAGATCGCCGGTGGCGTCGAGGATCACGAAGCTGTCGCCGGTGTGGATCGCGCAGCCGCCGATGCACGACAGCGCGAGCGTGCCGTCGAGCGACGCGGTGCCGTTGACGACGAGCGTGTCGAACGACAGGGTCGATGCGAGTTGCGTATCAAGCGTGCCGAGCGCCGTCTGCAGGAAGTTGCCGTTCAAGGTCAGCATGCCGGCGCCGTTGCCCGGCGCGACGTGGCCGTTGTTGGTCAGCGTGTCGGTCTGGAAGGCGCCGACACCGGTCAGCACGCCGGCATTCGCGAAGCCGTTCGGCAGCTTGATCGTGCCGGTCGCGACGTTCACCGTGCCGGTGTTCTGGAAGTCGATGGCGGAAACGTCGGTGGTACCGCCGCCGGCGCTCTTCACGAACGTGCCGGCGTTGACGAAGTGGCCGTTGTAGCCGCCGTCGTACAGGCCGACGTCGCCCTGCGCCTCGTAGGTGCCGTTGTTCGTGAGGGTGTTGCCGTTCTGCAGGTAGGCGTGGTCGGTGGCGACGACGTGGCCGTCGTTGGTCACGCTGCCGTTGACGTACTTGTAGCCGCCGGCCGCGAGGTTCAGCGTGGTGCCGCTCCCGACCTGCCAGGTACCGATCAGGGAACCGCTGGTCCAGCTCGCGCTGCCGCCGGCGAGCGTCGCCTTCGACCCGGCCGTGCCGTCCCCGCCCTGGAACGTGCCGCCGGTCAGCGACAGGTTGCCGGCGGTCGAGAAGCTGCCGCGGAAGGTCGCGCCATTGCTGACGACCACCTGGCCGGCACCGGTGAACTGCGAGCCGTCGTCGAACAGCCCGCCGGTGTAGAAGTTGATCGTGCCGGTCTGGGCGTCGACGATGCCGTGGTTCTGGAAGCCGTTGATGCCGACGTAGCTGGTGTTGCCGCCGCTGCTCTTGCTGAGGCGGCCGTTGTTGACGAAGTTGCCGTTGTAGCCGCCGTCGTAGAGGCCGACGTCGCCGTCGAGCGTGTAGACGCCGTTGTTCGTCAGCGTGTTGCCGTTCACGAAATAGAGGTCGTCGACGGCATGTACGGTGCCATTGTTCGTGACGCCGCCGTCGACGTACTTGTAGCCGCCGGTCGCTATCTGCAGCGTGCGACCGCTCGCGACCTGCCAGTCGCCGGTGAGGTAGCCGGCGGTCCAAGTGGTGTCGCCGTTCATCAACGCGCCGTTGCCGGTGTAGGTCGCGCCCGCCAGCTGGAGGTTGCCGGTGGTCGTGTAGGCGCCGTTGAACGTCGCGTTGCCGGTGACGCGCACCGTGCCGCCGCCGGCGAACTGGCTGCCGGCATTGAACACGCCGCCGGTGCTGAACTCGATCGTGCCGCTGTCGGCCCGGATCACGCCGTTGTTGCTGTAGCCGTTGATCGAGACATAGCTGGTGCCGGCACCGGCGGTCTTCGCGAACGTGCCGTTGTTGATGAAGCTGCCGTTGTAGCCGCCGTCGGCGACGCCCACGTCCCCGGCCATGGCATAGCTGCCGTTGTTCGTCAGCGTGTTGCCGTTGGCGAAGTAGAGCGTGTCGTTGGCGACGATGCTGCCGAGGTTGACGACCGTGCCGTTGACGTACTTGTAGCCGCCGGTATCGAGCGTCAGCGTCCGGGTGCCGTTGAGCTGCCAGTTGCCGTTCAGATAGCCCGCCGAGAAGTGCGTGTCGCCGTCGATCACGGCGCCGCTGCCGGCGCCGGTGTAGGCGCCGCCCGCGAGCGACAGGTTGGCCGCGGTGGTGAACGTGCCGGTGAAGCTGGCGCCGTTCGAGATCACGACCTGGCCGGCGCCGGTGAACGACGTGCCGTCGAGGAAGCTCGCACCGGTGTTGAAGTTGATCGTCCCGGTCTGTGCGTCGATCTTGCCGGAGTTGACGAAGTTGTTGATCGACACGTAGCTCGTGCCGCTGCCGGCCGTCTTGCTGAGCGTCCCGCTGTTGGCGACACCGCCGTTGTAGCCGCCGTCGTACAGGCCGTAGTCGCCCGCCAGCTTGATCGTGCCGGTGTTGGTGACGACGTAGCCGTTCTGGAAGTACAGGTCGTCGCCGAGGCTCAGCGTGCCGGCGTTGGCGACCGCGCCGTCGATGTACTTGTAGCCGCCCGCGCTGGTGGCGAGCGTCTGGCCGGACGCGATGGCCCAGGAGCCGGTCAGCGATCCGCCGGTCCAGGACACGTTGCCGTTGACCTGCGCGCCGCTGCCGGCGTAGTTGCCGCCCGCCAGCACGAGGTTCTGCGACGTGAAGGCGCCGTTGAAGTTCGCGCCGCTCGAGACCACCGCGCTGCCCGCGCCGGTGAAGCTGCTGCCCGCATTGAAGGTCGCGCCGGTGTTGAAGTTGATCGTGCCGGTCTGGACGTCGATCGTGCCGCTGTTCGAGAAGCCGTTGATCGACACATAGCTCGTGCCGGTGCCGCCGCTCTTGCGCAGCGTGCCGGTGTTGACGAAGGCGCCGTTGTAGCCGCCGTCGTAGAAGCTCGAGTCGGTCGTCCAATCGAACAGGCCGCTGTTGCTCAGCGTGTTGCCGTTCTGGAAGTAGAGGTCGTCGCTCGCGACGATCGAGCCGGCGTTGGTCAGTGCGCCGTTCAGGTATTTGTAGCCGCCGGCCTGGATGGCCAGCGTGTCGCCGGCGCCGATCAGGCTCGGGAAGCCGGTGTCGGACGGATAGCTGCCGCTGGTCCAGGTGTAGTCGGCGGCGTATGCCGCGGGCGCCATCGCCCACAGAGCGGCGGCACCGAGCACGGATCGATGGAAGGTTCGACGGGCTTGCATCACGGATCTCCCAGAGGGTGTGTGGAGCCGCCGCGGGGGACGGTTGCTTGCGAGGATCGCGCCCGACCGTTTGCAAACCGTTAAATCGCGAGGGGTCTCCCGACCCCGTCCGGCCCCTCAGGCAGGGGGTTCGTCGTCATGCGGCGAGCGAGCAAAGCCGGGTCTGTACGAGTGGCTTTGCGGGCGCTTATGCTCGAATCACGGTCCGGACGCATCCACCCGGCCGCGGCACGCATCGACCTCCGCGATGCCGGAAGGAATGAACATGAATCGCATCGTCTCCACCACCATCGCGGCCGCCTGCGCCGCATTCGCTCTGACCGCCGGCGTGACCACGTCGGCCGAGGCCCGCCCCGTTGCGACCGCCTGGCACGGCGGGGGTTGGCATGGAGGCGGCTGGCACGGCGGAGGCTGGCACGGTGGTTACCGCGGCGGCTACTGGTACCACGGCAGCTGGTGGCCGGGCGCAGCCTGGGGTGCCGCGATCGGCCTGGGCGTCGGCCTCGGGCTGGGCGGCTACTGGGCCGGGAGCACCTGGTATCCGTATCCGGCCTACAGCTACGGCTACCCCGTCTACGCGGACCCGCCGCCGGCGGTCGTCTACGACCAGCCACGCGTCGCGACGCCGGTCCCGGCCGCACCGGCGACCGCGCCGGATCCGGTGATCTATCCGCGCAAGGGCCAGTCGGCCGCGCAGCAGGAGGCCGACCACCGCGCCTGCAACCGCTGGGCGACGACGCAACCGAACGCGATGAACGACGGGAACGTGTTCCAGCGCGCGGTCCAGGCCTGCATGGACGGCCGCGGCTACACCTTGCGCTGATCGGCGGCCCGGGTCCCGTCAGGCGTAGGCGTTGCGGTAGCGCTCGACGGTCAGCCCGTCGAGGTCGATCGCCGGCGCGCGCCCCGAGATGACGTCGGCCATCACGCGTCCGGTACCTGCCGCCATGGTCCAGCCCAAGGTGCCATGGCCGGTGGCGAGGAACAGATTGCGGATGCGCGTGCCGCCGACGACCGGCGTGCCGTCCGGCGTCATCGGCCGGAGGCCGCACCAGAACTCGGCGCGCGCGACGTCGCCGCCGCGCGGGAACAGGTCCGTGACGACATGCCCGAGCGTGCGGCGGCGCGCCTCGTGCAGTTGCAGCGTGTAGCCCGCCAGCTCCGCGGTTCCGCCGACGCGTATGCGGTCGCCCAGGCGCGTGACCGCGACCTTGTGGGTCTCGTCCATCACGGTCGACTCCGGCGCGCCGGTCGCATCGGTGATCGGCACGGTGATCGAATAGCCCTTGACCGGATAGACCGGAATGCGGATGCCGAGCGGGCGCAGCAGCAGCGGCGAGTAGCTGCCGAGCGCGACCAGATAGGCGTCGGCCTTCAGCAGGCCGGCCGCCGTCCGGACGCCATCGATGCTGGCGCCCGAGTCGACGATGCGATCGATCGCCGTGCCGTAGCGGAACTGCACGCCGCGCTGCGCTGCGAGCGCCGCCAGGCGCTGGGTGAACTTGAAGCAGTCGCCGGTCTCGTCGCCCGGCAGGCGCAGGCCGCCGACGAACTTGTCGGCGACCGAAGCGAGCGCCGGCTCGTAGCGGATGCAGCCGGCACGGTCGAGCACCTCGTAACCGACGCCATAGCGCTGCAGGATCGCGATATCGGCCGCCGTGCCGTCGAGCTGCGCCTGGGTGCGAAAGAGCTGCAAGGTTCCTTGCGTGCGCTCGTCGTACTGGATGCCGGTCTCGGCGCGCAGCTCCTTCAGGCAGTCGCGGCTGTATTCGGCCAGCCGCACCATGCGGCTCTTGTTCACCTCGTAGCGTGCCGCGGTGCAATTGCGCAGCATCGCCAGACCCCAGCGGATGAAGTCCATGTCGAGGTGCGGCCGGATCACCAGCGGCCGATGGTGCATCAGCAGCCACTTGATCGCCTTCACCGGCACGCCCGGTCCGGCCCACGGCGCCGAATAGCCGGGCGACACCTCGCCGGCATTGCCGTAGCTCGTCTCACGCCCCGCCTCCGCCTGGCGATCGACGACCGTGACTTCATGGCCCGCCAGTGCCAACTGGTAGGCGGACGCCACGCCGATCACGCCGCTGCCGAGCACGAGCACCTTCATGCGCTGCCTCCTGCCCGCCGCGGGCGCTGCAACGGCGCGCAGTGTACGAGGTGCGTCGCCGGCACCGCGTTGCGGGCTTGCAGAGCGTCGAACATCGACGCCACGGGCCGGCTCTCCGGCAGGACATAGACCACGCCGCGGCCGCCGCCCAGGGTTGGACGCACGACCTGCTCGTAGAACGCGACCGGCACGACGATGCAGCCGGCCGAGATGCGCTTGTCGGACGGCGCCTCCGACGCGAGCCGCTCCGGGCGATGCTCCCGGGCCGGCGCCGGGCGCAGGCGGTGGATCGCGATCGCTGCGCCGTAGTCGACCCAGACGATGTCTTCGCCGTGCTGGTTGTGCCCCGGCTGCGACACGAAACGGCCGGCCGGCGTGATGCGCTCGGCGGGCTTCAGGCGCGTGACGTCGCGCTGCGCGATGTCGGGGATCGACGTATCGCCGGCGCCGAGGCCGAGCAGCACGCGCGACGAGCCGATGCGCCGGCCGCTGCGGTCGTAGACCGAGATCACCGCGGCCCGCTTGTCGACGATCGCATAGGGGAGGCCGGCGTTGTCCGCCGAGTCGCCGATCCAGCGGCTCGCGAGACGCGTATCGGCACTCGCTGCGGGCGTGTAATCCGCAGGAGCCGCCGGACCCGCCCATGCCTGCCCTGCAGACGCCGCGGCAAGCGCACACACAGCCACCCACCGCGCGGCGAACCGCGCCTTCGACCCCTTCGACATCCCGCTCCTCGCCTGGGCTTGAATGGCGCAACGTGCGCCAAGCCCCAGGCGACGAACTCAATCGTCATGACCGAGGCCAAACGAGGCGGGATTGTCGGTGAGAGCTGTGCCGGGATGTAATTATCCGAAGCGGGGCGGGGGCATCTGTTACACCCGCGGCGCCAATGCCGTGGCAACTTGCACGCGCGGGTCGGACTGTCGAGCCGCTTGCCGCGCGCCGACGTCGTACAGATTGAACGCCGTCGTCAGCGCTCGCGTCTCAGGCAGCACGTAGACGACGCCGGCACCGCGCGCCATCATCGGCTGCACGACCATGTCGAAGAACGCGACCGGCACGTTGATGCAACCATAGGAAATGCGGCGCTGCGCCGGATCGGTCGAGGTCAGGCGCTTCAGGCGCTGCTCCTTCGGATCGACGACGCGCACCCGGTGCATCGAGACGGCGTCCTCGTAGTCGACCCAGACGACGTCCTCGCCGCCCGAGTTGCGTCCGGGATGGGATTCGAAGCGACCTGCCGGCGTGGTCTTCTCGTCGGGGCGCACCTGCGACATCGGCCGCTGGCCGATGCCGGGCGCCGAGTCGTCGCCGATCGCCCTGCCGAGCAGCACCGGCGAAGCGCCGATCAGGTGCGCGCCGGAGTCGAAAACATAGACGCGCGCGTCCGCCTTGTCGAGGATCGCGAAGGGCCGAGCGCGGTTGTCGCGCGAATCGGCGACCCAGTCCGCGACCTGCTTGACGTTGGCCGACGGCACCGTGCCGTTGAACTGCGCGAATTGCGCGACGGGCGGGCGCACGTTCTCGAAACGCATCAGCCCGGCCGGACGCATGGCCGCGTCGATCGGCGATGCATGCATCGCCGTCGCCGCATGATGGTGCTGGTAGCTGACGGCGGTATAGCCGACGGCGAGGATGGCGCCGCCGATCAGAACGCCGTGCGCGATGTCCGCCACCGTGCGACGCAGGCTGGACGACGCCGATGGACGCTGCGCCTTGCGAAAGCTGTCGAAGTCACGGTACATGGTGGTCGTCCGGCGGCAAGGAATGAAGGCTCCGGCCGCCGCGCGAAGCGGCGCCGGAGCGGTAGCGACCTCAGTTGCGGTCGGCCTTCGGGGCAGGCTCGTTGTTGTTGGTCGACATGTCGGTCGACGACGGCGTCGACGAGCTGTCGGTGCTCGGCTGGGCCGACGAGGACGACGGCGTCTGGTTCTGCATCGAGCTGTTGTCGGTCGTCGACGGCTGAGATTGCGTCGTCGTGTCGTTCGACGGCGGCGTCGCCGTATCGTTCTGGGCGTACGCGAAACCGATGGCGCCGACGATGGCGGTGGCGGCGATGGTCGACGTGAGGGTCTTCGAAAAGGCCATGATGTGCTCCTGTTTCATCTGCCCGTATCGGGCGTCGGTTGAGGGACGGGCCGGCAGAACCAGCTGCAGCCAAGCTTAGGTCCGGCCCTCGTGCGCATCGGGTCGGTCGGCTGCGCCGACATCTGTAGGACAACCGCCGTCACAAAATGCGTCCCGAAACCTTCGTCAGCAGCCCGACAAAAACGACCATGTCCTTCGCACCCAACTACGTCGCGCCGGCGCGTCACACCGATCCGGGGGCCGCGCTCGCGCAAGTGCGCGACATCTACGACGCCAACGTCCAGCACCTGCGCGATGCGCTGCAGGCCTTCGTCGCCGGCAATGCGCCGGCCGGCCGCGTGCGTGCCTGCTATCCGTTCGTGCGCGTGCACACCGACACCGTCGCACGTGCCGACACGCGACTGAGCTACGGCTTCGTCGCAGGACCCGGCACGTACGAGACCACGCTGACGCGGCCCGACCTGTTCGGCAACTACTACCTGGAGCAGTTCCGCCTGCTGCTGAAGAACCACCAGGTCTCGCTCGAGATCGGCACCAGCGCGCAGCCCATACCGGTGCACTTCTCGTTCGCCGAGAACGATCACGTCGAGGGCCACCTGACCGCCGAGCGACGCCTACTGCTGCGCGACCTGTTCGACCTGCCCGACCTGAACGCGATGGACGACGGCATCGCCAACGGCACGCACGAAACGCCGCCCGGCAGCGCGCATCCGCTGGCGCTCTTCACCGCGCCGCGCGTCGACTACTCGCTGCACCGACTGCGCCACTACACCGGAACGGCGCCGGAGCACTTCCAGAACTTCGTGCTGTTCACGAACTATCAGTTCTACATCGACGAGTTCGTGCGGCTGGGGCACGAGACGATGCAGAGCAGCGCGCGCGCGCAGGACTACATCGCGTTCGTCGAGCCCGGCAATGTCGTGACGCGCCGCGCCGGCCTGTTGCCCGAACCGGGCGATGCCTACGGCGCGCCGCCGCCGCGCCTGCCGCAGATGCCGGCGTATCACCTCGTGCGCGCCGACGGCAGCGGCATCACGATGGTCAACATCGGGGTCGGCCCGGCCAACGCGAAGACGATCACCGACCACATCGCGGTGCTGCGGCCGCACGCCTGGGTGATGCTCGGCCACTGCGCCGGGCTCCGCAATACGCAGCATCTCGGCGACTACGTGCTGGCGCACGGCTATGTGCGCGAGGACCACGTGCTCGACGAGGAACTGCCGCTGTGGGTGCCGATCCCGGCGCTCGCCGAGGTGCAGGTCGCGCTCGAATCGGCCGTCGAGCAGATCACGCAGCTGAAGGGCTACGAGCTCAAGCGCATCATGCGCACCGGCACGGTCGCGTCGACCGACAACCGCAACTGGGAGTTGCTGCCGTCGCACCATGCGGCGAGCACGCCGGAGCGCCGCTTCAGCCAGAGCCGCGCGATCGCGCTCGACATGGAAAGCGCGACGATCGCCGCGAACGGCTTTCGGTTCCGCGTGCCGTACGGCACCTTGCTGTGCGTCAGCGACAAGCCGCTGCACGGCGAGATCAAGCTGCCCGGCATGGCCGACCAGTTCTACCGCGAGCGCGTCGACCAGCACCTGCGCATCGGCATCCGCGCGATCGAGCTGCTGCGCGAGTCGGGCGTCGACCGGCTGCACAGCCGCAAGCTGAGGAGCTTTGCCGAAGTGGCGTTCCAGTGAACCTCGGGTATGCCCGCGGGCACGGCCCATTGCCCGATCGGGCGTGATCCGTTAGGGTGACTGCCCCACACCCTCGCCCGCGGCGCGGTCAGTGCGCCCAGAAGGAGCGCACACCATGTCCAGCCCTGCCCCGAATCCCGGCATCCAAGCGATCCGCAGCCTGGCGCTCGTCGGCCAGACAGGCGGCGGAAAAACCAGTCTGGCCGAGGCCCTGCTGCACAAGGCGGGGATGATAGGCGCGCCGGGCAGCCTGGAGCGCGGCACCACCGTCTGCGACTTCGACCCGATGGAGCGGCGCGCGCAGCATTCGCTGAACGCCGCGGTCGTGCACCTCAACCACCACGACCTGCACATCCACCTGATCGACACGCCGGGGTACGCCGACTTCGTCGGCCAGTCGATGACGGCGCTGGAAGCGGTCGAGACCGCGGCGATCGTCGTCAACGCGACGACCGGCATCGAGATGATGAGCGAGCGCATGATGGAGTGGGCCGCCAAGCGCCAGCTCGACCGCATGGTCATCGTCAACAAGATCGACGCACCGGGCGTCGATCTGCCCGGGCTGGTCGCGCAGATCCAGCAGCGCTTCGGCAAGGAATGCCTGCCGCTCAACCTGCCGGCCGGCGGCGGCACGCGGGTCGTCGACTGCTTCTTCAACACCGAGGGCGAAGCCGACTTCTCGAGCGTCGCAGCGGCGCACCGCGCGCTCGTCGAGCAGGTCGTCGAGGTCGACCCCGGCTTCGTCGAGCGCTACCTCGAGGAAGGCGACGTCGATCCGCGCGAGCTGCATGCGCCGCTCGAAGAGGCGCTGCGCCAGGGCCACCTGATCCCGATCTGCTTCGTGTCGGCGCGCAACGGCGCCGGCATCGGCGAGCTGCTCGACGTGGTCGACCGGCTGCTGCCCAACCCGACCGAAGGCAACCCGCCGCAGTTCTACAAGGGCGAAGGCGACGGCGCGGTCGAGCTGCATGCCGATCCGGATCCGTCCAAGCACGTGATCGCGCATGTCTTCAAGGTGACGGTCGATCCGTACGTCGGCCGGATGGGCATCTTCCGCATCCACCAGGGCACGGTGACGAAAGACAGCCAGCTCTACATCGGCGACGGACGCAAGCCGTTCAAGGTCGGCCACCTGTTCATGCTGCAGGGCAAGGAGCACGTCGAGGTGCAGCGCGGCCTGCCGGGCGACATCTGCGCGGTCGCCAAGGTCGACGAGATGCACTTCGACGCCGTGCTGCACGACGCCGCCGAGGACGACCACCTGCACCTGAAGCCCCTGGAGTTTCCGGTGCCGGTGCACGGCCTCGCGATCGAGCCGAAGCGGCGCGGCGACGAGCAGCGCATGTGGGAGATCCTGCAGAAGCTGGTCGACGAGGATCCGTGCCTGAAGGTCGAGCACGTCGCGGTGACCAACGAGACGGTGGTGTACGGCCTGGGCGACCTGCACCTGCGCACGCTGCTCGAGCGCATGACCGAGGTTTACAAGTGCGAGGTCTCGACGCGGCCGCCGCGCATCGCCTACCGCGAGACCATCCTCGGCAACGCCGAAGGCCACCATCGACACAAGAAGCAGAGCGGCGGCGCCGGCCAGTTCGGCGAGGTCTACCTGCGCATCGAGCCGCTGCCGCGCGGCACCGGCTTCGAGTTCGTCGATCAGGTCAAGGGCGGCACGATTCCCGGACAGTTCATCCCGGCGGTCGAGAAGGGCATCCGCCAGGTGCTCGATACCGGCGTGATCGCCGGCTATCCGGTGAAGGACGTGCGCGTGATCGTCTACGACGGCAAGTCCCATTCGGTCGACTCGAAGGACATCGCGTTCGCGACCGCGGGCCGCAAGGCCTTCGTCGACGCGATGCTGAAGGCGCAGCCCATCGTGCTCGAGCCCATCGTCAGCATCAAGATCACCGCACCCGAGCACTGTCTCGGCGACCTGACCGGCGACCTGTCCAGCAAGCGCGGCCAGGTGAGCGGGACGCAGTCCGGCAACAGCGGCGACGCGACGATCAGCGGGCTGGTGCCGATGTCCGAACTGAACAACTACCAGGCGCGCCTCAACGGGCTGACCGGCGGCGCCGGCCGCTACACGCTCGAGCTCAGCCACTACGAGGCGGTGCCGCCGCACGTCCAGCAGCAGCTAACGGGCCAATACAAGGTCAAGGACGAGGATTGAGCACGCTGCGCGTCGCTGCCGCGCCACGCCGATTCCGATACACGCTGCTACATTTGTCGGGGTCGGCATCGCGCCGGTGCTGACAGCTTTCCAACGTCTTCCAAGTAGAGAGCGATCCGCCGTCGCCCTGCGGCGCGATCGCCATGCGCCATGCTGACCACGAGCCTGCATCAGTTCCTGCTGTTCGCCCACATCATCGCGTTCGCCTTCGCGTTCGTCGCCGTCGTGCGCGCCGACCTGGCGCTGCTGTCCGCCGAGCGCATCGATCCCGAGTGGCCGCACGCGGTCGCGCGGCCCATCCTGCTGCTGCTCGGGGTGCTCTGGCTGACCGGCGCCGCGCTGATCTGGATGCAGTACGGACTCGACCCCGGCGCCGTCGCCGCGCGCCCGAAGCTGCTCGCCAAGCTGGCCGTCGTGGTCCTGCTGACCTGCAACGGGCTGCTGCTGCACACGATCGCATTCCCGCTGTTGACGCGGCCGACCCGCCGCCCCCGGATGGCCGCCACCGTGTCCTCGGTCCTCGGGGCCGTCAGCTCGGCCACGTGGCTCTACGCCAGCTTCGTCGGCACCGCGCGCGTGATCGGGCCGACGCTGAGCTTTGCGGGTTTCATGCTTCTCTACGCGGGCTGCCTCGGCGTGGCGCTCGTCATCGCACTGACGCTGGTCAGGCCGCGCATCGAGCGGCTGATCGCGGCGCCGGCGGTCGCCGTGCCCGACGTCGACGCGCTGCCGACGGGCCTGATGTCCGGGGCGCCGGCCGACGCCGCTATGCGGCCCGCGGCCTGACGCAGGCCGCCGCGGCCTTCGCGTTGACGCGCGCCCGCTCGACGTCGGCATCGTAGGCGAGCGCGACGCCCATGCGCCGCTTCACGTAGCTCTCGGGCTTGCCGAACAGACGCAGTTCGGTGCGCGGCACGCGCAGCGCGGCGTCGACGCCGTCGTAGACGATGCCGGCGGCATCGATACCGCCGTAGATCACGGCGCTCGCGCCCGGGCTGCGCAACGCCGTATCGACCGGCAGCCCGAGGATCGCCCGCGCATGCAGCTCGAACTCGCTCTGCCACTGGGTGACCAGCGTGACGAGGCCGGTGTCGTGCGGGCGCGGCGAGACTTCGCTGAACCAGACCTGCTCGCCCTTCACGAACAACTCGACGCCGTACAGGCCGAGACCGCCGAGATCGTCGGTGACGGCCTTGGCGATCTCTCGCGCGCGCTCCAGCGCCGCCGGATGCATTGCGTGGGGCTGCCAGCTCTCGACATAGTCGCCGCTCACCTGCAGGTGGCCGATCGGCTCGCAGTAGTGCGTCTCGACCTCACCGTGCGCGCCGAGGGCGCGCACGGTGAGCTGCGTGATCTCGTAGTCGAAGTCGATGACGCTTTCGACGATCACGCGCGAACGGCTGACACGCCCGCCCGCCATCGCGTAGTCCCAGGCCTGCTGCACCTCGCCCGCGCCGTCGACGCGGCTCTGGCCCTTGCCCGAGCTGCTCATCACCGGCTTGACGATGCAGGGATAACCGATGCCGCCGTCGATCGCGGCTTCGAGCTCGGCCCGGCTCTCGACGAACGCATAGCGGCTGGTCGGCAGGCCGAGCGTCTCGGCAGCCAGGCGCCGGATGCCTTCGCGGTCCATGGTCAGACGCGCCGCACGCGCCGTCGGGATCACGCGGACCCGGCCTTCGGCTTCGAGCGCTTCGAGCAACGGCGTGGCGATCGCCTCGATCTCGGGCACGACGAGCATCGGCCGCTCGGCTTCGATCAGCGCGCGCAGAGCCGCCGGATCGCTCATCGCGATGGTGCGCGCATGGTGCGCGACCTGCTGGCCAGGGGCGTGATCGTAGCGGTCGACCGCGATCGTCTCGACGCCGAGACGCTGCAGCGCGATCAGGACTTCCTTGCCGAGCTCGCCGCTGCCGAGCAGCATGACGCGCGTTGCGCGGGGGGAGAGCGGGGTTCCGAGTGTCGTCATGCCGTCGCGGCGTTGGTGAGCGATCGGCGATTGTCCACCGCCGTCAGGGCAGCGCTCGCAACGCGACCGATAGCGCCGGCAGCAAGCGTTCCCGGGCCGTCAGCGTGCCGTTCTCCTGGACGCCGACATACAGCGATTGCACGAAGGCCGCGGTGTTGTGGCGGCGTGCGAGATGGGCCTGGGTCTCGGGGGCGTGCGCGCCCGCGCGCTGCGTCGGCGCGGCCAGCTCGGTCAGCCAGCGGCTCCAATAGTCCCGGTCATGCAAGCCGCGCTCGGCAACCGAATGGATCGGGCGCGCCAGCCGGTCCGGCTCGCCATAGATGAAGAAATGCTCGCCCGCCGGCGCCACTTGCGATCCGACGGCGTGCACGATGACATCGAGCTGCTCTCGCGTCAGCGCCGGGTTGAGCGCGAGCTGCTGCAGCAGCTCGGCGCCGTGCGCGACCCCATCCCGCCAGCCTTGCTGCGCGTCGAAGCCGCGGTAGTCGCGCACCGAGCGCAGGTAGGCACTCGCCGCGACCAGCAGATCGGCGCGTTCCTCGACGCCGAGGTAGGGCGTCAACCGGTCGACGCGCGCGACTTCCGCCAGCGCGAGCGCGGCAAAGGGCCGCCCGAAACCATCGGGATCGTCGGCCTCCAGCTGCTCGAGCAGGCGCTCGCGCAACGAGCGCAATTGATCGGCCGTCAGCTGGCCGTCCCGCATCCAGGTCGACAACGCCTGGTAGGCGACCGCGTCGCGCAGCGCCGGGCGGCGGTCGGACAGGCAGCCGATCAGGCCTTCGGCCAATGCGGCGCGGCGCGCGGCATCCGGCAAGCGGAAGTCGGCAGCGCGCAGCCGCTCCAGCGCGTCGATGTCCCAACCCGCGGGCGGACAGGCGGCACCAGCCGCGACGCATTCAGCCAGCAGCCATGCCGCGGCCAGCCGCCGGCTCGCCCCGCGTGCCTTCATGGTGACCTCCTCGCTCGCCTCGTTCCCGATTGGAGCCGCGCTCGAGCGCCGGCGCAAGGGGCGCCCGACCCGGTGATGCATGAAGATTTATCATTCGGCCATGCCGACTCCTCCGCAGGCCATCGCCCAACTGCGCCTGGCCAACGCACTCGCACTGTTCGACGAGTTCGTGCAAGCCAACGTGAGGAGCGCCGATGCGGCGACCCTGCGCGGCCTCGAGGGACGCTTTGCCGAACGGCTGCAGATCCAGGCGAGTTACTGGAGCCAGATCAAGAGCCGCGCGCGCCACATCGGCGACCGCCTGGCGCGCCAGTTCGAGGCGCTGTGCGGCAAGCCGGAAGGCTGGATGGATGAATTCCATGGCGCTGCACCGCCGGCGCCGACGCCGCAGCGCGCGCGGGACGAACCGGCCATCAGCGCGCCGCGCGACGACGACGAGCGTTTCATCGTCGGCCTGGTGCTCACGTACTACCGGCGCCATCCGGAACGCGCCCGCGCGCGCCTGCTCGACCTGCTGGGCGAGGTGCTGAACCCGCCGCAGGCCACGCCCGCACGTCCATCCGCGAGGCAGCCGGCCGCCGGTCTGGAAACCGAACACGACCTGTGGACACGCACGCAGGCGGCCGTGGCACCGATCAAGCGCAAGCGCTGAGGCGCGATACGTCCCCAACTTTGGGGATCAATCGGCCTTGCGCTTGATAATCTTTCGTTTATCATTGTGCCAAGTCGCCGGGGCCCATCCCTCAGCGATGACGCCTTCCGATCCACATCGTCAGAAAGCTTCCATGTCCTGCTTCGATGACCGCTGCCATGCCTGCGCCGCCGGCCTCCGTGCCGAGGCTGCCGGCATCGTCGGTTCATCGCTGAGTTCATTGCTGCAATGGGGCGCCGTCACGGCGCCACCCGGGTCACCGCCGCGCTAGCACGTCGTCCGCGACGAGCAGCGTCGCACACGGCCCGGGTTGCGCACCACGCCCCGGGCCGTTTGCTTTCTGCCGCCAGCCGAGCCGATGCGAGTCGACTCGATCCACCGCATCAAGGAGTCCAGCCATGAAGATGATCCGTCTATCCATGCCCAAACCCCGCAATCCGCTGGTGGCCGCTGCGCGGCTGAGGCATGCGGGTACGCACCGGCCCGGCACCGGGTCGCTGCGCCAACGAGCCGGTCGGGCGCTGCGGCGCGAACTCGACCACCTGAAGCATTCCCCGTGAACTGCGCGCAGCGCCGACCGCGCTGCCGCGACGATGCAAGGAAGAAACATCATGCAAAGCTTGAAGTACACGCGCTGGGTGGTTTCCGAGCCTCAGCACCTGACGGCCGAAGCGCTGTTGCGCTTTGCCTCCGCCGCACTCGCCAAAGCCAGCCGTGCGCTCGCGGCGCTCGCACATGGCCTGGCCAAGCCGGCCGCGCCCACGCGCGATCCGCGGCTCGAGTTCTACAGCGAGGCGGGCGCTCCGGAAGGCGCGCTCTACCTCGACGGCGAACTCGTCGGCTATGTGGAAGGCGTGCGCCGGCTGTAATCCCGGCGATGACTGCGCCGGTCCGGGCCGAGCCCGGACCGGCGCTTACTCTTTGCAGGCCTCAGCGCATCGCCAGCGGCGTCGCCCGTTTCGGCGACGGATGGTGACGATCGATCTCGTCCAGATCCCGCTGCGTCAGCTCGAGCGACGCGGCCGCGTAGTTGTCGCGCAGATGCCGTTCGCGTGCGGACTGCGGTATCGCCATCACGCCCGGCTGCGCGAGCACCCACGCCAGCGCGACCTGCGCTGCGCTTGCGCGATGGCGCTCGCCGATCGCCGCGAGCGTCCGGTCACCCGCAAGTGCGCCCTGGTCCAGCGGGCTGTAGGCCATCAGCGGGATGCGCCGGCCGCGCAGCCACGGCAGCAGATCGAACTCGGGGCCGCGTTCGGCGAGCGCGTAGTAGACCTGGTCGGTCGCGCAGGCATCGCCTCCGGGAAGTCGGCTCAGTTCCTCCATGTCGGACAGATCGAGGTTGCTGACGCCCCAATGACGGATGTGCCCGGTCCGTTGCAGGTCGACGAAGCCGGCCAGCGTGTCGGCCAGCGGCACCGCGCCGCGCCAGTGCAGCAGGTACAGATCGATGCGGTCGAGCCCGAGACGCTGCAGGCTGCGCCGACAGGCCGCAGCGACGCCGCCGCGGCTGGCATTGTGCGGATAGACCTTGCTGACGACGAACACCTCGTCGCGCGTCACCACGCCGGCGCGCACCGCCCCCGCCAGCGCCTCGCCGAGGACTTCCTCGGCGCCGCCTTCGCCGTACATCTCGGCGCTATCGAACACCCGATAGCCGATCTCGAGCGCGACTCTCACCGCCGCCACCTCCGCGGCACGGCGGCTCGCCGCTTCGCCCAGATGCCAGGTGCCGAGACCGAGCGCGGGCCAGGTCTCTCGATTCGGGAACTCGATCGTCTTCATGGCGTGCGATGCGGCGTACCGGCCGGCAGGAGCGAGCAGGGATCCTCGAGTGTGCACCGAGGAACAACACGCCATACTGCGCCATCCGTCTTCCCGCACCGCGAGGACAGCGCCATGAACCGCTTCGTCGTCGATCGCCAGAACCTGCGTCGCAACCGCTGGCAGGAGATCGCGCCCGCGCCGCTCGCCGACGGCAGCGTGCGCCTGCGCATCGCGAGCTTCGCACTGACCGCCAACAACGTCACCTACGCGGCGTTCGGCGACGCGATGAACTACTGGAGCTTCTTCCCGACCGGCGATGACGCGACCGGCTGCATCCCGGTCTGGGGCTTTGCCGACGTCGCCGAGTCGCGCTGCGACGGCATCGCGCCCGGCGAGCGTTACTACGGCTACTGGCCGATGGCCGACGCGGTCGATCTGACGCCGGCGCGCGTCGGCGAGTCCGGCTTCGTCGACGCGGCACCGCACCGGCGCGAGCTGCATGCGCTCTACAACCAATACCTGCGCTGCAGCGCCGACCCGGGCTACGACCCGGCGCAGGAAGCCGAGCAGGCGCTGCTGCGGCCGCTCTTCTTCACGTCGTTCCTGATCGACGACTTCCTCGCCGACAACGACGACTTCGGCGCGCGGGCGGTCGTGATCGCCAGTGCATCGAGCAAGACCGCCTACGGCACGGCGTTCTGCCTGAAGCGCCGCGACGGCCCCGCGGTCGTCGGGCTGACGTCGGCCGCGAACCGCGCGTACACGCAGCGCCTGGGTTGCTACGACCGCGTGCTGGCTTACGACGACCTCGACGAACTCGACGCGAACGTGCCGTCGGTCTACGTCGACATGAGCGGCCATGCGGCCTTGCGCGGCGAGGTGCACCGGCGCTATGGCGACCGGCTGACCTACAGCTGCGCGGTCGGCGGCACGCACTGGGACGAACTCGGCAGCGGCCAGGGGCTGCCGGGCCCGAAGCCGACGCTGTTCTTCGCGCCGGCGCAAGTGGCGAAGCGCCGTGCCGATTGGGGCGCAGCGGCGCTGCAGCAGCGCCTGGCCGACGCCTGGCGCGCCTTCATGGTGCCGGTGACCGATCCGCGCGATCCCTGGCTGCGCGTCGTGCGCGGCACCGGGCGCCAGGCGGTCGAGGAGGTCTACCTGGCGCTGCTCGACGGCCGTGCGCGACCTGAAGAGGGCCACGTGCTGGAGCCTTCAAGTTGGCAATCGGCCGACCGATAACCGAGAGACCATTGCTCCCGACGGAGGCGCCGATGAGCGCATCCCCACCGACGCCCAGCCTGGAGACTCCGCTGGCCGATCTGGCCGCCTGGACCGCCCGCTTCGCCGCAACCGACATCCCGGTGCTGGCCGAGACGGCCGCGGCCCTCGAGGCGCTGCGCGCCAATGAAGACCGCGTCGATGCGAACAGCATCGGCGAGATCATCGCCAGCGATCCGCTGATGACGCTGAAGGTCCTGTCCTATGCGTCCACGCATCGGGCGCGACGCGTCGTCACCGACGCCGAGACGGTGATCTCGGCCCTCGTGATGATGGGCATCCCGCCGTTCTTCCGCGCCTTCGGCCCGCAGCCGACCGTCGAGGAGCATCTCGCCGGCGTGCCGGCCGCGCTCGCCGGCCTGGACGCCACGCTGCGCCGCGCCTACCGAGGCGCCAGCTTCGCGCTCGCGATCGCGGTCCATCGGATGGACCCGGATGCGCCGGCGATCCACACGGCGGCGCTGCTGCACGACTTCGCCGAGATGCTGCTCTGGTGCCATGCGCCGGCGCTCGCGCTGCGCATCCGCGCGATGCAGCAGGCCGATCCGACGCTGCGTTCGAGCGCGGCGCAGCGCACGGTGCTGGGCGTCGAACTGCTCGACCTGCAGCAATCGTTGATGAAGGCGTGGCTGCTTCCCGAGCTGCTGGTGCGCATCAGCGACGATCGCCATGCCGACCACGCCGCGGTGCGCAACGTGACCCTGGCGCTGCGCCTGGCACGCCATACCGCGCATGGCTGGGACAACGCGGCGCTGCCGGACGATGTCGCCGACATCGCCGCGCTCCTCAATCTCGCGCCGGCGGCCGCGCTCGAGTTCCTGCGCTCGGTCTGAACCGTCGGGCCTATGCGCCCCAGCGCAACGCCGCGGTGTGCACAGGCGCGTCCCACAACGCGAGCGTCGCGGCATCGGCCGCGGTCACGGTGATCGAGCAACCGGCCATCTCGAGCGACGTCACGTAGGAGCCGGTGAGATGGCGCGCGACCTTCACGCCCGCACCGTCGAGCACCTTGTGCGCCGCATGGACCATCAGGTACTGCTCGAGCAGCGGCGTGCCGCCGAAGCCGTTGACGAGCAGGATCACCTCCTGGCCGGACTTCAGCGACAGATCCTTCAGGATCGCACCGGTCATCTCGGCGGCGATCTCGTCGGCGCTCGCGAGCTTGACGCGGCGGCGTCCCGGCTCGCCATGGATGCCGACGCCCATCTCCATCTCGTCGGCGCCGATCTGGAACGTCGGCGTGCCTGCCGCCGGCACGGTGCACGACGTGAGCGCGACGCCCATCGATGCGGTGGCGCTGTTGACGGCATCGCCGATCGCCTTCAGCGCGGCCAGGTTGTCGCCGCGCTCGGCCGCCGCGCCGACGATCTTCTCGACGATCAAGGTGCCCGCCACGCCGCGCCGGCCGGTCGTGTAGGTCGAGTTCTCGACCGCGACGTCGTCGTTGACGACCACCGACGCGTTGTCGCGCGCCAGCATCTCGGCGGCCATCTGGAAGTTCATCATGTCGCCGGAGTAGTTCTTCACGATGAAGAGCACGCCGGCGCCGCTCTCGACCGCTTCGGCGGCGGCGAGCATCTGGTCCGGCGTCGGCGACGTGAAGACCTGGCCCGGGCAGGCCGCATCGAGCATGCCGTGGCCGACGAAGCCGGCATGCAGCGGCTCGTGGCCGGAGCCGCCGCCCGAGATCAGCGCGACCTTGCCGCGCTTGATCGCAGCGCGGCGCACGAACTGATGGCCGGCACCGAGCGCGACGATGTCGGCATGCGCGGTCGCAAAGCCCGAGAGCGACTCGGTGAGCACGTGGTCGACGTGGTTGATGAGCTTCTTCATCGTGAGGTCCTCGCAGCGCTGTTCAGAGGGTGTCGCAAACCGCGCCGATGATCAATGCCATCGAACGCGAACCCGGATCGACATGGCCGAGCGCACGCTCGCCGAGGAACGACGCACGGCCCTTGATCGCGTCCATCTGCGCGGTCGCGGCAGCCGCGTCGACGGCGCACGCCCGTACCTGCGCGGCCAGATCGGGCGTTCCGGAGGATGCGGCGAGCAGTCGCCGCACCGGATCGAGCACGTCGAGCAGCGTCTTCTGGCCGACCTCCGCCTTGCCGAGCCGCGTCAGCGCGGCGATCGCCGCATCGAGCGCAGGCGCGAGATCGGCCGCCCGCGGCTCGGCCGGCAACTCCTTCGCGAGCGTGATCAGCAGCGTACCGAACACCGGGCCGGACGATCCGCCGATCGTCGACATGCAGACCATGCCCATCGTGCGCAGCGCGTCGTTGAGCGACTGGCCCTCGAGCTCGGCCATGCGCGCCTGGATCGCCAGCGCACCGCGCTTCATGTTGAGACCGTGATCGCCATCGCCGATCGCCTGGTCGAGCGCGGTGAGCTCGTCGACATGATCGATCAGCGTCTGCGTGGCACGGCGCGCGAGCGTGGCGACGTCGGACATGGTGTCGGCTCCTCCCTGGCGTGATGGGCTCTGCGGCCTCAGGCGGCAATGCGCTCGCCGGCCGCATCGAACCACAGCGGGTTCAGCGGCTCGACCTGCACGGTGTCGCCGGGCTCGAAGTGCAGGTCGGCGGGCGCTGCGGTGATGAGTTCGTGCGGCGCATCGGTCAGCGCCAGATGCACCAGATGCAGGTCGCTCAGCCGCTCGGTGCGGCGCACGGTCGCCGGGCGATGGCGCACGTCGTCGCCGCGGTGCAGGCGCACCTGCTCGGCGCGCAGCCCGATCGTCGCGGTGCGCGGCGGCGCCGCCAACGCGGGCAGCGCATCGCGCGGCAACAGGTTGATGCGCGGCGAACCGAGGCGCGCGGCCACATAGCTGGTCGCCGGGTTCTCGTAGATCTGCTGCGGCGTACCGACCTGCACGAGGCGGCCCTGGTCGAGCACGCCGATGCGATTGGCCAGGGTCATCGCCTCGACCTGATCGTGCGTCACGTAGAGCACCGTCGCACCGAGGTCCTGCTGGATGCGCTTGAGCTCGAGGCGCAGGTCGTTGCGCAGCTTGGCGTCGAGCGACGACAGCGGCTCGTCCATCAGGGTCAGCGCCGGTTCGCGCACCAGCGCGCGGCCGATCGCGACGCGCTGCATCTGGCCGCCCGACAGCCGCGTCGCCGGATTGCCGAGCTTGTCGGCGATGCGCAGCATCTCGGCCACGCCGGTGACCTTGGTGCGGATCTGGCCTTCCGGCACGCGGCGCATCGGCGAGCGCAGCGGGAACGCCAGGTTGTCGTAGACCGACAGGTGCGGATAGAGCGAGTACTGCTGGAACACGAAGGTCACGTCGCGCTCGGCCGGGGCGGCGTTCGTCACGTCGACGCCGGCGATCTCGAGTCGGCCGGCATCGGGATGCTCCAGCCCGGCGACGAGCCGCAAGGTCGTCGTCTTGCCGGCGCCGCTCGGACCGAGCAGCACGACGAACTCGCCGTTGGCGACGTCCATCGTCAGGTCGCGCACCGCCTGCACGCTCCCGTAGCGCTTGCTCGCGCCGACGATGCGCAGCTCAGCCATGGCGCGCTCCGAGGCGCACCGCCTCGCGCTCGGTGCGCAACGCCCGGCCCGAAGCCCGGTCGAACAGGCTGATCGCACGCGCATCGAACGCCAGGCCGACATGATCGCCGCGCCGCACCGGCGTCTGCACCGCGACCTTGGCGCGCAATGTCGTGCCCGCGGCCGTCGACAGCGTCACGATCCGGCTCGTACCGAGGTACTCGGTGCCGAGCACTTCGGCGCGCAGCCGCGAGCCGTCGTCGAGCCGCACGTGCTCGGGTCGCACGCCGCACCAGAGCGCCCGCTCGGAGATGTCTTCCTGCAGCGTCGGCACATCGACCGCGATGCCGGCGACCCGCACGCTGCGCGTGCCGGCCGGCAGCGCCGCATCGAACGGCAGGAAGTTCATCGCCGGCGAGCCGATGAAGTCGGCGACGAACACGCTGGCCGGGCGCTCGTAGACCTCCTGCGGCGCGCCGAGCTGCTCGATGACGCCCTGGTTCATCACCGCGATCGTGTCGGCCATCGCCATCGCCTCGAGCTGGTCGTGGGTCACGTAGACGGTCGTCGCATGCAGCCGGTCGTGCAGCGCGCGCAGCTCGCCGCACATCAGCTCGCGGAACTCGGAGTCGAGCGCGCCGAGCGGCTCGTCCATCATGAAGGCGAGCGGCTGGCGCACGATCGCGCGGCCGAGCGCGACGCGCTGCCGATCGCCGGCCGAGAGGCCCGAGACCGGCTGGTCGAGCAGCTCGGTGATGCGCAGGGTGCGCGCGGCATCCGCCACGCGCCGCTCGATCTCGGCCTTGGCCATGCCCTGCGAGACCAGCGGGAAGGCGATGTTGCGCCGCACGTTCATGTGCGGATAGAGCGCGAACAGCTGGAACACGAACGCGATGTCGCGCGCCGAGGCACGCTTGAAGGTGACGTCCTCGCCGCCGAGGAAGATCCGGCCCGACGTCGGCAGCTCGAGGCCGGCGATCATGCGCAAGGTCGTCGTCTTGCCGCAGCCCGAGGGTCCGAGCAGGCAGAAGAAGTCGCCGTCCTTCACGGTGAAGGTCGACTCCTGCACCGCGGTGAAGTCGGCGAAGGCCTTGTGGAGTTGCTCGACGCGGATCTCGGCCATGGTGCTAGGCCTCCCGCCGGGCCGTCCCAAGGGAGGCCTGCGCCCCCTCGGGAGGCAGGAGCGCAGCGACTTGGGGGCCGTCGTTCATTTCGGAAACTTGGATACCACCACAAACATCGCGGTGCCGGCCAGGGTCGTGACGAAGCTCCAGGTGTAGAGCGCCATCGCGAACGGCTGCAGCATCATCAGGATGCCGAGCGTGATGACGATGCAGGCCGTCATCTCCATCGGCCCGCGGCGCAGCCAGCGCGGCCAGCGGTTCGGCTTCGCTTCGGTGACGTCCATCGCTACTTCCTCACCGCGCCGAACGTGATCCCGCGCAGCAGGTGCTTGCGCAGCAGAATCGTGAACACGAGGATCGGCAGCAGGAACAAGGTCGTCCCGGCGGCCACCGCCGGCCAGTCCTGGCCGCCCTCGCCGATGATGATCGGAATGAACGGCGGCGCGGTCTGCGCCTCGCCCGACGTGAGCAGCACCGCGAACGCGTATTCGTTCCACGCGAAGATCAGGCAGAAGATCGCGGTCGCGACGATGCCGGTCGTGGCCTGCGGCAGCACGACCTTGCGGAACGCCTGCAGCCGCGTGTAGCCGTCGACCATCGCGGCTTCCTCGTACTCGCGCGGTATCTCGTCGATGAAGCCCTTCAGCAGCCAGACCGCGAGCGACACGTTGACCGCGCTGTACAGGAGGATCATGCCGAGCCGCGTGTCCGACAGGCCGAGCTCGCGGTACATCAGGTAGATCGGGATCGCGACCGCGATCGGCGGCATCATGCGCGTCGACAGGATGAAGAACAGCAGATCGTCCTTGCCCGGCACCTTGAAGCGGCTGAACGTATAGGCCGCCATCACGCCGAGCCCGACCGACAGCGCCGTCGACCCGAACGCGATGATCAGCGAGTTGGCAAAGCGCGGTAGGTAGTTGGAGCGGCTCACGACCACCATGCTGTTGCGCCGCGCCGCACGTTCGCAGGCGTTGTCGGCCGGCGGCAGGCTCTTGATGTACTCCTCGGTCTGGCGCGAGCGCGTCGTGAAGAGGTTGCAATAGCCTTCGATCGTCGGTTCGAACACGACCTTGGGCGGATAGCTGATCGAGTCGGGCGGACTCTTGATGCTGGTCAGGATGATCCAGGCCAGCGGCACGACCGTGACGAGCGCGTAGAGCACGACGACGGCCATCGCGATGCGCTTCGCGAGCGGCGTCGGCTCGACGACCGAGTGCGCGGTGCTGATGCCTTTCAGCGGGCCGAGCGCTGGGCCGCTCCCGAGCCGGCCCGCATCCCCTCGGGGGATCGGCCGCGGTACTCCGTGGTCGAGGGGTTCCATGTCTATCTGCTCTTCACCGCGTTGAGCGCCTTCACGTAGATGTTCGCGAGCCCGAACACCGCGACGAACAGGATGATCGCGAGCGCCGACGAATAGCCGGTGCGCCACTTCTCGAACGCCTCGCGCTTCAGCGTGATCGAGACGACCTCGGTCGTCGAGCCCGGCCCGCCGTTGGTCAAGAGGTTCACGAGGTCGAACATCTTGAAGTTCTCGATGCCGCGGAACAGCACCGCGAGCATGATGAACGGCAGCACCATCGGCAGCGTGATGCTCCAGAACTGGCGCCACGCCGACGCGCGGTCGACCTCGGCGGCTTCGTAGATGTAGTCGGGGATGCTGCGCAGGCCGGCGAGGCAGATCAGCATCACGTAGGGCGTCCACATCCAGGTGTCGACCAGCACGATAGCCCACGGCGCGAGCTTCACCGAACCGAGCATCTCGAAGCTCGACGGCGGGATGCCGGTGAAGAACGACACGACGTAGTTGAAGAGGCCGATCTGCGGCTGGTAGATGAAGGCCCAGAAGTTCCCGACCACCGCCGGCGACAGCATCATCGGGATCAGGATCACCGTGGTCCAGAAGCCGTGGCCGCGGAACTTGCGGTCGATCAGGTAGGCGAGCGAGAAGCCGACCAGCGTCTGCAGCGTGATGGTCCAGAACAGGAAATGGGCCGTCGCCTGCATCGGTCCCCAGACGTCGGGGTCGGTGAGGATGGAGGCGTAGTTGTCGATGCCGACGTTGACGATCTCGGCATTCGGCCGGTTCGCGCGGAAGTTGGTGAACGACAGCCGCACCGTCCAGATCAACGGAAAGATGTTGATCGCGAGCAGCAGCAGCATCGTCGGCGCGATGAAAAGCCAGGCCACCGCGCGGTCCGACAGGCCGCGCACGCGGCGCGCCAGCGGCGCAGGCGTCGCGCGGGCGGCGCGTTCGGCGAGGGTCGAGGTCGAGTTCATGGTTCGATGCGATGGGCCGGCCTCGCGGCGAGACCGGCCCGGTTGCACCACTATTTCAGCTTCCCGTCCTCCTTGAACACCTTCTTCCAGTCCGCCAGCAGCCCGTCGAGCGCTTCCTTCGCCGTGCCCTTGTCGGCGACGACGTAGTCATGCACGCGCTTCTGCTCGGCCAGCAGCAGTTGCGCATAGCTCGGCTCGGCCCAGAAGTCGACCACCTGGTCCATCGCGGTCAGGAACTCGCCGGCGAACGGCGCGCTCGCCTTGAAGCCGGCATCCTGCAGCACCGCCTTGTGGCACGAGTAGCCGCCGAGCGCCCACCACTTCTTCTGCACGTCGGGCGACGCGAACCACTTGATGTAGGCGAGCGCCTCGTCGCGGTTCGGCGAGTACGACACCACCGAGATGCCCTGCCCGCCGAGCTGCGAGCCCTTGCCCTTCGGGCCGGCCGGGTTGACGAAGAAGCCGATCTTGTCGCCGCCGACGTTCGGGTCCTTGTAGAGGCCCGGGAAGAAGGCGAACCAGTTCATCATCATCGCGACCTGACCCGACTTGAACGCGTCCAGGCCTTCGCCCATGTACGAGTTGGTGAGGCCCGGCGGCGTGCAGCACTTGTAGAGCGCCTTGTAGAACTCCAGCCCCTTGATCGCGTCGGCCCCGTTGACGTAGCCGTCCATCGCATACGGCTTCTTCGGGTCCTGGTACTTGAAGCCGTAGGGATAGAGCACGTTGCTCACGCCCATCGTGATGCCTTCGGAGCCGCGCTCGGTGAAGAGGTAGGTGCCGTAGACCTTCTTGCCGTCGATCGTGCGGGTGAAGAACTCGGCGACCTGCTTGAACTCGTCCCAGGTGGCCGGCGGCGCGAGCTCGCGGTTGTACTTCTTCTTGAACTCGTCACGCAGCTCGGGCCGCGCGAACCAGTCCTTGCGGTAGGTCCAGCCGAGCGCATCGCCCATCGCCGGCAGCGCCCAGTAGTTCGGCGTGCCCTTCGGCCACTCCGAATAGCCGAGCACCGTGGCCGGCATGAAGTCCGACATCTTGATGCCTTCCTTGGCGAAGAAGTCGTTGAGCTTCACGTAGTGGCCGCTCTCGGCCGAGCCGCCGATCCACTGGCTGTCGCCGATGATCACGTCGCACAGCTTGCCCTTGGAGTTGAGCTCGTTGAGCATGCGGTCGGCGAAGTTCGGCCACGGCACGAACTCGAACTTCATGTTGATCTTGGTCTTCGCGGTGAAGTCCTTCGAGAGCTCGACGAGCGCGTTGGCCGGATCCCAGGCGGCCCAGCACAACGTGATCGTCTTGCCCTGCGCATGCGCCGCGCCGCCGGCCAGGCCCAGGGTACCGGCGAGCGTGATCGCCGCCAGGCGCGGAAGCATCTTCAGCAATCTGTTCATGCCCATGTCGGTCGTCTCCTTCTAGCGTCTCGAGTGGTGACACACATCCGACTGCCGCTCAGTGAAGGTTTTCGGCGGTCAGGATCTCGATGCGCGGCTGCACCACGTTGAGGGCGCCGCGGACGTTTTCGCACAAGGCTCGCAGGACGCGCGCTGCGGTCAGCACGCAGTAGTGGATGTCCTGGTGCAGCACGTAGGAGAGCGCATCGCTCGCGAGCAACGAGCGGTGCGCGTCGGTGAAGTCGTGGGCGATCGCGCCAACCGCGAGGCCGGCATCGCCCAGCGCCGCGGCGACGCCGAGGCTGCCCGAGCCGACGTTGTAGATGCCGGCGACGCGGCCCGCATCGATGCCGTCGCGGAGATACCCGCGCAACGCCGCGCGTGCGCCGTCGTCGTCGGACGGCAGGTCGGGCGTGCGCTGCAGGCGCAACCCCGATGACCGCTCCTCCAGCACCTGGGCGAAGCCGATGCGGCGCTCGATCTCGGCAGACAGGCGCGTGGCCTGCGACGACAGCAGCAGGGTGTCGCGACCGGATCCGGCCGCGGCCATGCGGCCGAGCAGCAGGCCGGCGGTGCGGCCGGCGGCGCGGTTGTCCGCACCGACGAACGCGGCCCGCATCGAGCCGGCGACGTCGGAGAACAGCGTGACGACGTGGACGCCGGCACGTACCAGTTCGTTGATCGCCAGCTTGACGGGCGGCAGGTCGGGCGCGAGCAGCGCGATGCCTTCGCAGTCGCCGACCTCGGCGAGCCCGGCAGCGAACGCGGCCGGATCGCCCGCGTCGATGCGATGCGTCACCTCGGTGATGTGCTGGTGGCGGAAATCGCCCGCGGCTTGCGCGATCTGCCGCTCGACGAGTTCGAAGAACGGCGTCGATTCCGCCGGCAGCACGAACGCGAATCGCACGTTGGCGCCACGCCGCGGCCGGCCCGGCATCGGCGGCGCGCCGAGGTCGGCGACGACCTGCATCACGCGCTGTACCGTCTCGGCATTCACGCCCGGGCGCCTGTTCAGCACCCGGTCGACCGTGGCGGTGCCGACCCCGGCCTGGCGGGCGATGTCGGCGATGGTGACGGAGGGCATGGTGGCGCGATTGATGTTTCTTCAGCGTAGATCCATCAATAAATAAATCAATCAGGGTTTGATGGGATATGGCCATCCGGCGCCGTGCGCCGGCCGTGATCGCGTCGACGGCGCTGTGGCGGTGCCGCCGCACCGTCTTCTGGATCGCACCCATCGCCGGCGCACTGCTGGGAGCCGCCGTCTACCGGGCGATCGGCGGCACGGATCGGTGAACGGGGCCGGTCAGACCGGCACGGCGGTCGTGTTCTTCACGCGGTCGAGCACGAAGCTGGTCTTGCAGTCCTGCACGCTCGGGTGGGCGAGCAGGGTGCCGTTGATGAAGCGCGAGTAGTGCGCCATGTCGGCGACGACGACGCGAAGCAGGTAGTCCATCTCGCCGGTCAGCGCGGCGCACTCGACCACCTCGGGCCAGGCCTGCACCGCGGCCCGGAACAGCTCCATCGGACTGCGCTTCTGCACGTCGGCGTGCTTCTCGAGGCGCACGTTCAGGTAGGCGGTCAGGCCGAGCCCGACCCGCTCGGGCTCGACCAGCGCGACGTAGCGCGCGATGACGCCCGCCTCTTCCAGCCGCTTGACGCGCCTGAGCGTCGCCGATGCGGACAGGCTGACCTGCCCGGCGAGGACGTCGTAGGTCATGCGACCATCGGCCATCAGCGCGCGAAGGATGCGTCTATCGATCGTGTCGAGCTCGAATCCGCTGGGCATGCGCCGGATTCTGCATGTTTCCCGCGTCGGCTTGGGGTCGGGCGGCGCAACTTGCACGAAACCTGCGCGCGGATCAACCTACAGTTTCGCGACCGGTGCGGCAGCCCGCCGAACCCGCTGACAGGAGATCCGGACCATGCAGTTCACGCCCTGGGACAACCCGATGGGGACCGACGGCTTCGAGTTCATCGAGTACGCGGCGCCGGATCCGGCGCTGCTCGGCCGCATCTTCGAGCAGATGGGCTTCGTCGCGATCGCCAGGCACCGCACGAAGAACGTCACCTTGTACCGGCAGGGCGAGGTCAACTTCATCATCAATGCCGAGCCGAACTCGTTCGCGCAGCGCTTCGCGCGCCTGCACGGGCCGAGCGTGTGCGCGATGGCGTTCCGCGTGAAGGATGCGAAGCAGACCTACGAGCGCGCGCTCGAGCTCGGCGCCTGGGGCTTCGACAACCACACCGGCCCGATGGAGCTGAACATCCCGGCCATCAAGGGCATCGGCGACAGCCTGATCTACTTCGTCGACCGCTGGCACGGCAAGGACGGCGCAACGGCCGGCGCGATCGGCAACATCAGCATCTACGACGTCGACTTCGTGCCGATCGCCGGAGCGCAGGCGGAGGTCGAAGGCAACGGCCTGACCTACATCGACCACCTCACGCACAACGTGCACCGCGGCCGCATGAAGGAATGGGCCGACTTCTACGAGCGGCTGTTCAACTTCAAGGAAGTGCGCTACTTCGACATCGAAGGCAAGCTCACCGGCCTGAAGAGCAAGGCGATGACGAGCCCGTGCGGCAAGATCCGCATCCCGATCAACGAAAGCTCGGACGACAAGAGCCAGATCGCGGAGTACCTGGACCTGTATCACGGCGAAGGCATCCAGCACATCGCGCTCGGCACCGACGACATCTATGCGACGGTCGACGGCATGAAGCGCAAGGGCGTCGCGTTCCAGGACACGATCGCGACCTACTACGACCTCGTCGAGCGGCGCCTGCCGAACCACGGCGAGAACCTCGAGGAGCTGAAGCGCCTGCGCATCCTGATCGACGGTGCGACGCACCTCGGCGCGCCGAACGAGCTGCTGCTGCAGATCTTCACGCAGACGGTGATCGGGCCGATCTTCTTCGAGATCATCCAGCGCAAGGGCGACCAGGGCTTCGGCGAAGGCAACTTCCGCGCGCTGTTCGAGAGCATCGAGCTCGACCAGGTGCGGCGCGGCGTGCTGAAGGACGAAACCGCGACCGCGCGCTGAACGACCCCGCGACGACGAGGAGAACTGGACGATGACGATCCGCAAGCTGGTCTCGGTCGCCGCGGCACTCGCGACGGCGTTCGGCGTGGGCATGGCACGCGCCGAAGGGGCACCTGCCGATTCGACCCTCGACAGCGTGATGAAGTCCGGCGTGCTGCGCGCCTGCACGCCGGGCGACTACAAGCCGTTCAGCTTCCTGAAGCCGGACGGCAGCTACGAAGGCATCGACATCGAGTTGGCGCAGTCGCTCGCGACCGCGATCGGCGCGAAGCTCGAGCTGGTGAAGACGAGCTGGGCCAATCTGCTGCCCGACTTCGCGGCCGGCAAGTGCGACATCGGCATCGGCGGCATCTCGGTCACGACCGAGCGGCAGAAGCGCGTGTTCTTCAGCACCGCCTACATGGTGAACGGCAAGACGCCGCTGGTGCGCTGCGAGGACGTGAAGCGCTTTCAGACGATCGCCGACATCGACAAGGCCGGCGTGCGCGTGATCGCGAATCCGGGTGGCAGCAACGAGAAGTTCGCGCGCGCGAACTTCAAGACCGCGACCTTGACGATCCATGCCGACAACCTGACGATCTTCGACGAGATCGCCGCCAAGCGGGCGGACGTGTTCGTCACCGAGGCGGCCGAGGCGCTGACGCAGCAGAAGCTCCATCCCGGCCTGTGTGCCGTGAACCCGGATGCGCCGCTGCAGTACGGCGAGATGGCCTATCCATTGCCGCGTGGCGACGTCGCGATGAAGGCGTTCGTCGACCAGTGGCTGCACCTCGCCAAGGCGACCGGCGAATACCAGAAGACGGTGGACAAGTGGCTGCATTGATCGACGACAGCGCGGCGGCCGAACAGATCGTGCGCGGCGTGAACCAGGGCGTCGCGCCGGTGACCTACGGCCAGGGCGACCGTGCACCGCGCGGCGACTACGCACAGGCGCGCGCCGACTACACCTGCGAGCAGCCGTGGCATCTCTACACCGCGGCGGACCACGATCTCTATCGTCGGCTGTACGAGCGCCAGGCGTCACAGCTCGAGGGCCTGGCATGCGGCGAGTTCATCGACGCGGTGGGTCAGCTCGGCGCGCCGGCGCAGATCCCGCGCTTCGACGCGCTGAGCGAGCGACTGATGCGCGCGACCGGCTGGGAGGTCGTCGCCGTGCCGGGGCTGATACCGGAAGAAGCGTTCTTCTCGCTGCTGTCTCGCCGCAAGTTTCCGGTGACCGGCTGGATCCGCAAGCCCGAAGAGTTCGACTACGTGGTCGAGCCCGATGTCTTTCACGACCTGTTCGGCCACGTGCCGCTGCTCTTCAATCCGGTGTTCGCCGACTACATGCAGGCGTATGGCGCCGGAGGGCTCAAGGCCAGCCGCCTCGAGGCCTGCGAGTACCTTGCGCGGCTCTACTGGTACACGGTCGAATTCGGCCTGATCCGCACCGGCGACGGCCTGCGGGCGTATGGCGCGGGCATCCTGTCGTCGGCCGGCGAGCTGAGGCACAGCGTGACGAGCGCGGCGCCGCGGCGTGTCGGCTTCGACCTCGAGCGCATCATGCGCACGCGCTACAAGATCGACAGCTACCAGGCGAGCTACTTCGTGATCGATTCGTTCGAGCAACTGTTCGATGCGACGGCGCCGGACTTCAGGCCGACCTACCGGCGTGTCGCCGGGCGGCCGGAGATCGAAGCCGGCGCGCTGGCGAGCGGCGACCGGTTGGTCGACATCGGCGGCGACGGCGAACTCATACGGACGGCGGCTTGATCTCGGCGGCCGGCACGTCGATCGGTGCCGCGAGCCAGCGATCGACTTCATCGGCCACCGCCTGCGCATAGACCATGTGGACATGGGCGACCGTCGTCAGCAGGCGGTTGTCGGCACCGGGCAGGGTCGCGACCGACGGCGGGAACACGATGTTGTCGCAGTTGCCGTAGAAGCAGGTGTAGCGCCGGTACGGATGGGCGCGTTCCGCCTCGCGCCGGGCGAGCGCCACGAGCCAGTCACTGCCGAGACGCATCTGACGCCCATTGCGGGCCCGCGAAACACCGGCGAGCCAGGTACCGTGGTGCGGCGATCCGATCGTCACGATGCGATGCACGCGGTACGGGTCGGTTTGCGCGGACCACCAATCGCGTGCCGCCAGGCCGCCCATGCTGTGCGCCACCAGCAGTGGCGCGACGCCCGTGGCGTGCTCGATGCGGCGTACCGCGGCGTCGACGATGTCGCGGTAGGCGTCGATCGGGCCGAGCACCGGCTCGAGGTTCACGGCGACGAACGGCACGCCACGCCGGCGCAGCCGTGCCATCCATGGGTTCCACAGCGCGCGGTTGCAGAAGAAGCCGTGGATGAAGACGATGCCGCGCCGGCCCGTCGCCGATCCATCGACGTGGTCGGGCTCGGCCGAACTGAAAAACGGTTGGCGCCAGCAGAACACGCGCGGCGCGGTCCGCACCTCGCCGAGCCAGGCGCGCAGCAGTTGTGCCGCGCCGGCGCGCGGCGTGGGATCATCGCGTCGATGGACCTGCGCCAGCAACACGAACTCGGCTCCGATGACCAGCGCGTAGCCGCCGGCGAGCAGCGCCAAGCCGCCGAACGCCCAGGTACCGCGGCCGCCAAAGATGCAAACGGCGGCCCAGCCGACGACCAATGCGGCCATCGTCAACGTGATGGCTTGCTGCAAGCGGGCGATCATCGCGACATGCTAGTCGACCGGCGCGGCGCAGCACGTCAGCGCCATGGCGGGCGATGAGCTCGCAGGCCGAGCACATCCTGGCGCAACTGGCCGCCGTCGCGAGCGAGCGCGCGAAGCGCGCCGCGCGGCCGGCGTTGCGGGCCCGGGTCGACGGACTGAAAGACTACCAGCAGCGCCGCTTTGCCCGCACCTACGAAGACCTGCTGGCGACGCCACGCTATGCGGCAGCAGCGCGCTTCTTCCTCGACGAGCTCTACGGCCCGGCGAACTTCGAGCGCCGCGACGCGCAATTCGCACGGGTCGTGCCGACGCTCGTGAGGCTGTTTCCGCAGCCGGTGATCGACACCGTCGCGCACCTCGGGGAGTTGCACGCGCTGTCCGAGCGTCTCGATACCCGCATGGCGGCTGCGCTGGCCGAGACTGCACCTCTCGACGCCGCGAGTTACATTCGCGCATGGCAGGCCACGGGCGAGCCGGAGGCACGCGCCGAGCAGATCGAGCTGATGCTGGTCGTCGGCCGCTCGCTCGATCGCTTCGTCAGGAATGCGTTGATACGCCACAGCCTGCGCATGATGCGTGCCCCGGCTGCCGCAGCGGGGCTGGGCGAGCTTCAGGTGTTTCTCGAATCGGGCCTAGCTGCATTCAGGGCGATGAACAGCGCGACCGAGTTTCTGGCGACCATCGAACAACGCGAACGATCGCTCGCGGCAGCCTTGTTCGCCGCGGCGCCCGACGATCCCGCCGCGTGGCAAGCGGCGCTGGGGCGGCTGCCATGACGCGCATCGCGCATCCCGGCACGGCTTTCGCCCGGGCGGGCCTGCGCGTGCTCGAGCGCGGCTGGCTGTCGTCGAACAACATCGTGCTGGTCGGCAGCGACGAGTGCGTCGTCGTCGATACCGGCTATGCGAGCCACGCCGAGCAGACCCTTGCGCTCGTGCAGGCCGCGCTGCCCGCGGGCCGCCGCCTCGACCGGATCGTCAACACGCATCTGCATTCGGACCATTGCGGCGGCAACGCCATGCTGCAGCGCGTGCACGGCTGCGCGATCGACGTACCTGCTGCTGCGGCCGGCCACGTCGATCGCTGGGACGAAGAGGTTCTCACCTATCACGCCACCGGCCAGCATTGCGAGCGCTTCCAACGGACGGGCGTGCTCGTTCCCGGGTCCACCGTCCGCCTCGGCCGACTTCCATGGGACGTGCATGCGGCACCGGGCCACGATCCCGAGTCCGTCGTCCTGTATCAGCCCGACGTCGGCGTCCTGATTTCGGCGGATGCGTTGTGGGAGGACGGTTTCGGCGTCGTCTTTCCGGAGTTGGTCGGCGAGCCGGGCTTCGACGACGTTCGCGCCACGCTGGACCGGATCGCATCGCTGGATGTGCAGTGGGTGATCCCTGGCCATGGCGCACCGTTCAGCGATTTTCGGGCTGCACTCGAACGTGCCTATCGACGCCTGGATCGTCTGGCAGCGGCCCCTTTGCGCCACGTGCGACACGCCGCGAAGGTCCTGATCAAGTTCCACTTGCTGGAAGTGAGAGCCACGTCGCACGACGCGCTCGCCGACTGGGCGGCGGCGGCGCCCTATTTCGTCACGATGCACGGGCGCTGTTTCGCGGACCTTGGCCTGCGCGCGTGGCTCGCCGAGTTGATCGCGGAACTGGTCGCGTCCGGCGCGTTGTCACAGGATTCGGAGTTTGTGCGCGAACCGGATCCGGCGCAGTAGGGGCCGGCTTTGTTGGAATGAGGGAATGAGCAGGTCGCGGTAGGGAGCAAAAGTCCGCGCCCAATAATCCACGCCCAAAAGCAAAGGGCCCTCGTCGATACGACGAGGGCCCTTTTCAATAGTAGCCTGACAATGTCCTACTTTCACACGGGAATCCGCACTATCATCGGCGCTGAGGCGTTTCACTGTCCTGTTCGGGATGGGAAGGAGTGGGACCACCTCGCTATGGTCATCAGGCTTAACCGGACACCGCTGTCCCGATACCGGGAGAGCAGCCAATTCGCAGAGTCGCACGTCGATTCTCATCGACGCGAATCAGATTCTTGATTGCGGCCACCAGCTCCCTATTGGAGCGCGGCACAACATACTCAACCTGACGATCTTCAACGATCCGTCAAAGTTATAGGGTCAAGCCTCACGAGCAATTAGTACCGGTTAGCTTAACGCATTACTGCGCTTCCACATCCGGCCTATCAACGTCCTGGTCTCGAACGACTCTTCAGGGGGCTCAAGTCCCCGGCAAGACTCATCTTGAGAC